>JBELHA010000029.1:0-38412 GCA_042091695.1 Flavicella sp. | reverse complement strand
TAACGCAGACTTGCAATCCGTGTTCTACACCGAAATCCATAAACAAGGCACTGCTACAAACAACAAAACATTAAAACATTAACTACAGCATAAATTTCAAATAATATTATTTCGAGTGAAGACATCTATGGATGTAATGACAACCATGCGAAGATGTTAATTGTTGTGATTTTAGTATATTTACAGTACAAGTACTTTTTGAGGTTCACTCAAAAATAAAAGCAGCTTCTATATCCTAATAGGAGTCAAACAATCGAATAGATACATAAGAAGATTCTAAAAACGGAAAGTCTTCATTAATTGAATTTTTAGTTTCCAAATATTTTTAAACAATTGATATGGATTTACAGTCAGATTTAAAATGGATTATTGATACACTCAAAGAAGTAAAAGATCCTTCCTTGCTAGCTGCAATGAAGAATATGTTACAAATGAGAAGTAATGAAACTTCAGATAGAATAACTGTTGCCAAATACAATAAAGAAATAGACGCCTCCCTCATACAAATTGAAAAAGACGAAACAGTCACGCACAAAGAAGTGGGAGAACGTATAAAGCAATGGGGAAACAAATAATATGGACGCGGCAAGCAGTTAAAGAACTGAGTCAAGCATTTGATAACCTGTATGAGATTTGTAAATCTGTAGAAATCGCTAAAAGAGTAATAGCAGAAATTCACCAATCTACTGGAATATTGTCCAATACCCCATATGTTTACAAATTAGATAATCTCAAGGATAATAATCCTGGAAACATTAGAGCGTATGAAAAGCATACGCACAGAATTTCATATTTAATAACAAAAAAAGCAATCTATATCATTAGGGTTCGTTATGCCAGAAAAGAACCTTTAGAGTTTTAATAGTTCTAATACTAATGTCTTATTTACATTGGAATACCCCCGGATAGCGCAGATTTGCAATCTGGTTCTATACAAATGTACATTGCTTTACCAATATGGACATACTGACAGCGCGAATTTGCAATCCGTGAATAAAGCTAATATCCATAAGCTATTTTCATTTATAAAGTCTACGCTAAATACAATATGTTATAAAAACACAGTAGAAATATTGTAGTTACAGCTTACATTAGTTGCTAAACCAAGCATCAAATATTAGATTGCTTTGATAGGTATTCTGTTTACAATAGTTATCAAATCTTTAATATCTTAAAAAAGCCCATATTTTATTAGAAAAAAACGTATATTTGCACGCAATTAAATGTAAAATTTACTTGCACATGGCTACTTCAAAAATATTAATGGAAGGATTGACTTACGACGATGTCCTTTTGGTTCCTGCTTACTCAGAGGTCTTACCCGCAGACGTAACAATCCGAACAAAATTCACTAAAAACATCAGTTTAAATACACCTATCGTGTCCGCCGCTATGGATACTGTAACCGAAGCTGCTATGGCAATTGCGATGGCTCGTGAAGGAGGGATTGGTGTTTTGCACAAAAACATGTCTATTTTGGAACAAGCATTGGAAGTAAAGAAGGTAAAACGTTCTGAAGCCGGAATGATTTTAGAGCCTGTAACCATCGGTGCAGACGCAACTGTATTGGATGCAAATAACATCATGGCGGAACACAAGATCGGTGGAATTCCGGTTACCAATGACGCCAATGAATTGGTGGGAATTGTGACCAATAGAGATTTGCGTTTTGAAACCAACAACCAAAGGAAAGTAGCAGATGTCATGACTTCTGAAAACTTGGTAACGGTTTCTCAAGGTACTTCATTGAAAGAAGCAGAAATTATCTTACAGGACAACAAAGTTGAAAAATTACCTGTTGTTGATGCAGATAATAAATTAGTAGGTTTGATTACTTTTAGAGATATTATAAAAGTACGTGAAAACCCTGAAGCAAATAAAGACTCTTATGGTCGTTTGCGTGTGGCTGCTGCGATTGGAGTGACTGCTGACTGTCTAGATCGTGTTGCTGCATTGGTTGCAGAAGGAGTCGATGCTGTAGTATTGGATTCTGCACACGGACATTCTGTAAATATATTGAACAAATTAAAAGAAGTAAAGGCAACCTATCCAAAATTGGATGTGGTGGCTGGAAATATAGTAACTGCAGAAGCAGCCAAAGACTTGGTGGCAGCTGGAGCTGATGGGGTTAAAGTAGGAATTGGACCGGGTTCTATCTGTACGACACGTGTGGTAGCTGGTGTAGGATACCCTCAATTGTCAGCAGTGATGAATGTCGCTGATGCCTTAAAAGGCTCTGGAGTTCCTGTAATTGCAGATGGTGGTATTCGTTATACTGGAGATATTCCTAAAGCCATTGCTGCAGGAGCAGATTCTATTATGTTAGGGTCACTATTGGCGGGAACTAAGGAAGCACCTGGTGAAGTGATTATCTTCAATGGAAGACGTTTTAAAACTTACCGTGGTATGGGTTCTGTATCTGCGATGAAAGACGGATCGAAAGACCGTTATTTCCAAGGGAAAGAAGACAACAACCTCAAATTGGTACCGGAAGGTATTGAAGGACGTGTGCCTTACAAAGGAGAGTTGTATGCAACCATGCACCAGTTTATTGGTGGATTGAGAGCTGGTATGGGCTACTGTGGTGCTGCGGATATCGAAGCGCAGAAAACGAATTCTACTTTCGTGAAAATTACCTCTTCAGGGATTGCAGAAAGTCACCCACACGATGTAACAATTACAAAGGAAGCACCTAACTATTCAAGATAAGTTGCCTATCCTAATTATATCTAGCAAAAGCCCTTTCATTTTGAAAGGGCTTTTTGTTTTTATGAACTAAGTGTTTGACATTGCAGGCTAGAGTTTTTCTTTTAGGAAACGCGCTGTTATGGAGTCTGCACTTTTTACCATTTCTTCTGGAGTTCCTTGGAATAGAAGATTCCCACCATTTTTTCCCCCTTCAGGTCCTAGGTCAATTACATAATCGGCACATTTGATAAGGTCTAAGTTATGTTCAATCAATACGATGGAGTGTCCTTTTTGCAATAAGGCTTCAAGTGAAGTTACCAGTTTATTGATGTCGTGAAAATGCAAGCCAGTCGTTGGTTCATCAAAAATAAACAGGGTTTTGTCTTTGGTGATTCCTTTGACCAAAAAGGAAGCGAGTTTGATACGTTGGGCTTCTCCTCCTGATAGGGTAGACGAAGACTGTCCCAATTGTACGTAGCCCAATCCAACATCTTGCAGTGGTTTTAGTTTATTGACGATTTTTGATTTGTGGTGGTTGTCAAAAAAGGCAATAGCATCGTCTATGGTCATGTGTAATACATCATCGATGGTCTTTTCTTGAAATTTGATTTCTAACACCTCTCTTTGAAAGCGTTTTCCTTTGCACTCGTCACATTCTAGGTGAACGTCTGCCATAAACTGCATTTCTATAGTTACTTCCCCCTCTCCCTTGCACTTTTCACAGCGTCCTCCTTCGACATTGAATGAAAAATGTTTGGGTTTATAGTTTCTTACTTTGGCAAGGCTCTCGTTGGCAAACAAACTACGTATATCGTCATAGGCTTTTATATAGGTTACCGGATTAGAACGAGAAGAGCGTCCTATCGGATTTTGATCGATAAATTCTACAGATTTCAAGCTGCTAAAATCTCCAGATATCTCTGTGAATTCACCCATTTTTTCTCCTTGTCCATTTAGTTCTTTTTGCAAAGCAGGATAGAGTATTTTTTTGACCAAAGTACTTTTTCCAGAACCCGAAACTCCTGTGATTACCGTAAGTGCATTCAAAGGAATAGTCACATCAATATTTTTGAGGTTGTTTTCTCTTGCACCCTCGATTAGAATTGATTTTTTGACAGTGCGTCTCATTTTGGGAACTTCAATCTTAAGTGTTTCGTTGAGGTATTGAGCGGTCAAAGAGTTGGACTGCATCAAGTCTTCAAAGCTTCCTTCTGCGACAATATTACCACCATGTGTTCCTGCTTCTGGACCAATATCAATAATGGCATCTGCTTCTTTCATAATGTCTTCGTCGTGTTCTACTACGATAACAGTATTTCCTAGGTTTTTAAGCTTTTGTAATACCTGAATCAGTCTTTCTGTGTCTTTGGGGTGCAAACCAATACTCGGTTCATCCAAGATATACATGGACCCTACCAAACTACTCCCTAGAGATGTGGCCAAATTGATTCGTTGACTTTCTCCCCCTGATAAGGTGTTGGAAGTTCTGTTCAATGTCAAATAACGCAAGCCGACATTATTTAAGAAACCTAGACGGTTGTTGATTTCTACGAGCAATCTTTTGGCAATCCCCATTTCGTGATCGGTCAAGGTCAATTGCTCAAAGAATCCCGCCAGTTCGTCGATAGGCAAGCCTACCAAATCTGATATATTTCGGTCTGCAATTTTTACATAATTGGTTTCTTTGCGCAAACGTTTTCCATTACAGGATTTACAGGTGTTGCGTCCGCGGTATCGGGACAATAGTACACGAAATTGAATTTTATATGCTTTTTTCTCTACGAACTCAAAAAACTCATCCAAACCAGTAAAGCTAGATGTTCCTTTCCATACGAGTTCTTTTTGAGTATCTGTGAGTTCAAACCAAGGTTTGTGGATGGGAATATCGTGTTTGTAAGCACTTTCTATCAGCCTGTCTTTGTATTTTAAGAAAGAATCAGTCTTCCAAGGGGCTATGGCATCTTCATAAATGGATAAGGAAGTATTGGGGATGACCAATTCTGGGTCTATACCCATGGTATTTCCATACCCTTCACATTCAGGACAAGCACCATAGGGATTGTTGAAACTGAAAAAATGGGTGTTGGGTTCTAAAAATGTTTTTCCGTCAAGTTCGAACTTATTACTGTAGTGAATTTGGCTATTGCTTTGCAAATCTTCGAGTACACAAATTCCTTTTCCTTCAAAAAAGGCAGTTTGTATGGAGTCTGCCAAACGGTTATAAAAAGCCTCTTCGTCTTGAACTACGATTCTATCGACGACTAAAAATAATTTGTTTTCATGAGCTGCATTGTGGAGGCTTTTGTCGTCGTAAGTCTCTAAAAAAGTAGCGTCTATTCTCGCGACAGTATCCTTTACTTTTATTCTAGCATAGCCTTGTTGCGCCAGTAAATTTACTACAATAGAGGGTTTTTTATCCTTGTCAAAAACAATAGGAGCTAGCAATAGAAATTTTTGACGCACCTTACTTTTTTTGATATGATTGAGTACGTCTGTAACGCTGTGTTTTTTAACTTCTTTACCAGAAATAGGGGAGTAGGTCTTACCGATACGAGCGAAAAGCAATTTGAGATAATCAAATATCTCTGTAGTAGTTCCAACTGTAGACCTTGGGTTGGTAGAATTTACTTTTTGTTCGATAGCAATTGCTGGAGCAATTCCTTTGATATAATCTACTTTAGGTTTGTGTAGTTTCCCTAAAAACTGACGTGCATAAGATGAAAGACTCTCTACATAACGTCTCTGTCCTTCAGCATATAGAGTGTCAAAAGCCAAACTCGATTTACCAGAACCTGAAAGTCCTGTGATGACCACCAGTTTGTTTCTTGGGATCGCAACATCGATGTTTTTCAAATTGTGCAGTTTGGCACCTTTGATAAGTATATTTTTTTTGGGGTCTAAAGACTGTAGGTTTTTTGTCATTCTTCTGAGAAATAGAAGTTGTAAAATTAACCATTTTTGAGGTGTAAATAAAGTAGATTCAAAAAAAGCAATTGAAAAATATAGGTATTTTACACAAAATCAATTTGTGTATGTAGTATTATTTTGCCATATTTGAATTTTAATTCAAAAAAAACACGCATATACAGCAAAACTACTTTTTAAGATTATTTACTAAAAATCCCCCTGTTGGGTTTCATCTTTTAAAATTGTTGTTTTTATGCAAAAAAACCATCCATCTGACAGTATCCTCGTGTCTAATTATATTCAAGGAAATGAATATTCTCTGGAAGTATTAGTTTTACGTCACAAACAAAATGTATTTGGTTATATCTATTCAAAAGTCTTAGACAAAGCCTTGGCTGAAGATATTTTTCAAGATACTTTTATCAAAGTGATCAAAACATTAAAATTAGGAAAGTACAACGAAGAAGGTAAGTTCTTACCCTGGGTAATGCGTATAGCGCATAATTTGATTATTGATTTTTTTAGAAAGTCCAATCGTATTCCAAAATTCAAACGGACAGATGATTTTGATATTTTCTCTATAATCTGTGATGAGAGTGATGACATAGAAACAAAAATGGTTATTGAACAGTCCCACAAAGATGTTGTTAACTTGATACAATATTTGCCAAAAGAACAAATGGATGTATTAAAAATGCGCATTTACAACGAATTGAGTTTTAAGGAAATTGCAATTCAAACCGATGTTAGTATCAATACTGTACTAGGTAGAATGCGGTATGCAGTCATCAATTTAAGAAAACTAATCAAGAAACATGAAATAGTTATTTTGGATTGATATACGAAATCTATATATAAGTCGTTATATAAATAACTATACAAATTTAAACGTATTTATATGACACAAAACTACACTCCTGAAAAACAAAAAAACAAGCACGAGATAACGCCTTCAAAGGATACAGTTGATTTTATTTTAAACTTTTCAAAAAGTTTTAAGGTTCTAAAAGGAAAATCATCGAAAAAGGCTATTGAATTTTATTCAAACTAAATAATTAAACCTCTTCTTAGAGGTTTTTTTTATGGGGTATTTCTACATTGAATTGCGGCTTTTTTTCTGGTTTTTTTTGCAAGTCACACACCTTTTTTTACGGTTCAAATACCTGAAATCTCGTAGTTTCTAGTCTTTTTTTGTTGTAATCTAAATTCCAATAGGTTTTACTGAGTTATTTCATATAGTTTTCCTTTTAAATTTAGGAATTGTTTAATTTTTAAAATCTTCCTTATATTTCTATAAAATATCAATACTTTTGTTTTTCAAATTATAAACAAACGAACTAACAATATTTCCACTATGAGCGTTTTAGTAAATAAAGATTCAAAAATTATAGTACAAGGTTTTACAGGAGGTGAAGGAACTTTTCACGCCGGACAAATGATTGATTACGGTACCAATGTAGTTGGTGGTGTAACTCCAGGAAAAGGAGGTCAAGAGCATTTGGGGAAACCTGTTTTTAACACTGTTGTAGAAGCAGTAGAAAAAGTAGCTGCGGATACTACTTTAATTTTCGTACCACCTGCATTTGCTGCTGACGCTATCATGGAAGCTGCTGACGCTGGAATCAAAGTAATCATTTGTATTACAGAAGGTATCCCTACAGCGGATATGGTAAAGGTAAAAGCATATTTAGAAGGAAAAGAATCTCGTTTGATTGGTCCTAACTGTCCAGGTGTTATTACTCCTGATGAAGCTAAAGTAGGAATCATGCCAGGATTTATCTTTAAAAAAGGAAAAGTAGGTATCGTATCTAAATCAGGTACGTTGACTTATGAAGCTGCTGACCAAGTGGTAAAGCAAGGTTTTGGAGTAACTACTGCAATCGGTATTGGTGGAGATCCTATCATCGGAACTTCTACTAAAGAAGCGGTGGAGTTGTTGATGAATGACGACGAGACTGAGGCGATTGTAATGATTGGTGAAATCGGTGGTCAATTAGAAGCAGATGCTGCTAAATGGATCAAAGCTGATGGAAATAGAAAACCAGTTATTGGGTTTATTGCTGGACAAACTGCTCCTGCAGGAAGAACTATGGGACATGCCGGTGCTATCGTTGGTGGTGCCGATGACACCGCCCAAGCAAAAATGGCTATTCTTAGAGAAAATGGAATCCACGTTGTCGATTCTCCAGCTAAAATTGGAGAAATGGTAGCCTCTGTACTAAAATAATAACAAAAACATTATTTAACCAACCCTGTTCCTTCATAGAATAGGGTTTTTTATTTTAATTTATTATGAAAAATCTATTCACAACTCTTATTGTTGTAACATCTATTATATCAATTTCTTTAATTTCATGTTCAGTGAGGAACGAAAAAAATGTAGACACACAATCAGATTCCAATGGCTACACCTATGAAACTGTTGACAATGACGCAAGCGGATTGCGTTTGTATACGTTAGAAAATGGACTAAAAGTATATTTGAGTAAAAACACTGACGAACCCAAAATTCAAACTTATATTGCTGTAAGAGCTGGTTCTAATTATGACCCCGTTGAATCTACTGGTTTGGCTCACTACTTGGAACACATGGTTTTCAAAGGAACTTCTAAAATTGGAACTTCGGATTGGGCTGCTGAAAAAGAAAAAATTACTCAAATTTCAGACCTATACGAAGCCCATAGAAATACAACTGACCCTGTAGCTAAAAATAAAATCTACAGAAAGATAGATAGTATTTCTTTAGAAGCCTCTCAATATTCAATAGCGAATGAATACGATAAATTGTTGTCTTCAATTGGTGCTACTGGTACTAATGCACACACTTGGTTTGAGGAGACAATTTATAAGAATAAAATACCTTCTACTGAACTTAAAAAATGGTTGCATGTAGAAAGTGAACGATTTGGTGAATTGGTATTGCGATTGTTTCACACTGAATTAGAAGCCGTATTCGAAGAATTCAATATGGGGCAAGATAATGATTATAGAAAGGTATACGCTGCTATGCTAAGTGGATTGTTTCCGAACCACCCTTACGGACAGCAATCGACCATTGGAACAGCAGCTCATTTGAAGAACCCTTCTATGCTAGCGATTCAAAATTATTTTGATACGTACTATGTGCCAAATAACATGGCAGTAGTGCTGGTCGGAGATTTTGATTTTGATACTACCATTCAAGCTATTGACGCAAGCTTTGGTACTTTAAAAAATAAAGCTTTAGTGCATCCTACACTACCTGTTGAAAAACCATTAGATACTATTGTGGTTAAAGAGGTTTTCGGGCCTACTGCAGCATCTGTCTCTATTTCTTATAGAACTAAAGCAATTGGAACACATGAATCAAAAATTATTACTTTGATAAATAAATTGCTTTCAAACAGTTCTGCGGGTCTTATTGATTTGAATTTAAATCAAAGTCAAGCCGTCCAATCAGCTTATTCGGATGCACTATTTTTAAATGATTACGGATACCATGAGTTTTCTGGGAACCCTAAAGCAGGACAATCATTAGAGGAAGTGAGAGATTTGTTGCTTTCTCAAATAGACTTGATAAAAACGGGTGCTTTTGAGGATTGGATGTTGACTGCAGTCATCAATGAAATGAAATTGAATCAGATAAAAACGCAAGAGAGTGCTACAGATTTAGCTGCCGAATATTACAATGCGTTTATCCACCATCAAGACTGGAAGACCAAAGTCTCTTTTATAGAAGACCTACAAAAGATTAGCAAAGAAGAAATAGTAACTTTTGCGAATGAGTTTTACAAAGATAATTATGTACTCGTATATAAAAGACAAGGAGTGGATGATAAGATTGTAAAAGTCCAAAACCCAAGAATTACTCCTGTAAACCTAAATAGGGGCAAGCAGTCAAAATTTGTTACTGATTTTATGCAAATGCCTTCAGAAGAATTGATCCCTGTCTTTGTGGACTATAAATCAGCAATGCAGGAATTTGAATTGTCTAATGGCTTGCCTTTGACTTTCGTGGCTAACAAAGACAATGACTTGTTTTCTTTGAACATTGTGTTTGATATGGGGAAAGACCATAGCAAAGATTTAGGATTGGCGGTTCAATATTTACAATACTTAGGAACAGATACGCTTTCTGCTCAAGAGTTACAGAAGGAATTCTACAAACTTGGAATTCGTTATAGTGTAACCACAAAAGATGACAAATCCTTTTTGACACTATCGGGATTGAATGAAAACTTCGAAGCGGGATTGTCTTTATTGTACAAGGTCTTGGATACCGTTGTTGTCGATCAGATGGCCTATAGAAAGTTGGTGCAAAAAATTATGAAAGGACGCTATAATAATAAATCTCAAAAGAGAAGTATTTTATGGGATGGCTTATTCAATTATGCAAAATACGGTGCATCATCTCGTCTGCGTGACATTTATTCTTTTGAAGATTTTAAAAAGAAGAACCCCGAAGATTTAGTGGTTATTTTAAGAGGATTGAAAGACTACAAACACAGAATGTTCTTTTATGGAAAAGATATAAAGGATAAAATTTCAGCTATAGAATCTCAATATGAGGCTTTAGGCGATTTTAAAGAAACACCTGCTCCGACTAAATATGTAGCACTTGAAACAGGAGGAGAGATTTTGTTTGTCGATTTTGATATGGTGCAGGCAGAATTAGTGTTTGTTGCAAAGCAAGCTGTTTTTAATCCCAAAAACACAGCACTTTCAACAGTGTTCAATAGTTATTTTGGAAGTGGTTTGTCTTCCATTGTTTTTCAAGAAATTCGAGAGTCTAAATCCTTGGCATATTCTGCTTTTTCAACTTATAAAGAAGGAGTAAAAAAGGGAGAAAATGATTATGTATACGCTTATGTTGGTACCCAAGCAAACAAATTGCCAGCAGCAGTTAAGGCGATGCTAGCATTGATGGACGATATGCCTTTGGCATCCAAACAATTTGAATCAGCTAAAAAGTCTGTGCTAAAAAAGATTGCTTCTCAAAGAGTAAATAAAACAAGTTTGTTTTGGGCTTATGAGAACCTAAAACAAAAAGGACTATCTGTTGACTTTAGTGAGAAAATGTACAAAGAGATTCAAGAAATGACTTTGGAGGACCTAAAAGTCTTTTTCGATAACAATATCAAAGGAGGTAAATACAATATTGTTTTGATCGGGAATAAAAAGGATTTAGACATGGATGAATTAAATCGAATGGGTACTGTGAAAGAAATAGAAATTGACAAATTATTCAACTATTAAATAACGATTATTAGATACGAAAATATACTGAAAACACTTGTTTTTATTGTTTTTTTTGAATTTAATTGATTTTCAAGGAAACCTTTTTTAGATTGTATTGTATTAAGTATATTTGCTCACAAATTAATAAATTAACAACGAATGAAACTTCTTGAAAATAAAACAGCATTGATTACAGGTGCAACTAGAGGAATTGGAAAAGGAATAGCAATTACTTTTGCAAAACAAGGTGCCAACGTAGCTTTTACTTACAGTTCTTCAGTAGATGCAGCTGTTGCTCTTGAAAAAGAATTGGCAACTTTTGGAGTAAAAGCCAAAGGATATCAATCGAATGCTGCAAAGTTTGATGCTGCACAAGAATTAGCGGCTGATGTACTCAAAGAATTCGGTGCTATCGATGTATTGATCAACAATGCTGGAATTACGAAAGATAACTTGTTGATGCGAACTAGCGAAGAGGATTTTGATGCGGTAATCGAGGTGAACCTTAAATCAGTATTTAACTTGACCAAAGCTGTAATTCGTCCTATGATGAAACAACGTGCCGGTTCTATTATCAATATGAGTTCTGTAGTAGGGGTCCAAGGAAATGCTGGGCAAACTAATTATGCTGCTTCTAAAGCAGGTATGTTAGGTTTTACAAAATCAGTAGCTCTTGAATTAGGTTCCCGTAATATTCGTTGTAACTCAATTGCTCCAGGATTTATCGAAACAGAAATGACAGATAAACTAGACGAAGCTGTTGTGGATGGTTGGAGAAAAGCGATCCCATTAAAACGTGGAGGTTCTCCAGAAGACATCGCAAACGCATGTGTTTTCTTAGCTTCTGATATGTCTGCTTATATCACAGGACAAACATTGAATGTAGACGGAGGAATGATTACTGCTTAAGGTAGGCGATACATTTTTCGTTTTACAACATATATACACAAAGAAAGTTATGAATCCATTAATTATCAACAGTTTTGAAGAGTACAAATCTTACGAAGGTAAGGAGTTAGGTACCTCTGATTACTTAAAGATTACTCAAGATCAAATCAATAAATTCGCTGATGCTACTTTAGACCACCAGTGGATACACATTGATCAAGAAAAAGCACAAAAAGAAAGTCCTTTTAAAAACACCATTGCACATGGTTATTTGACCCTTTCTGTATTGCCTTATTTATGGGGTAAAATCGTTGAAGTTCGCAACAATAAAATGATGGTGAATTACGGGATAGACAATCTAAAGTTTATAACACCCGTACTGGTAGATAGTGAGCTTAGGCTCAATGCTAAGTTAAAATCAATTGTGAACTTACGCGGTACTTCAAAAGCTGTCTTGAGTATTTCTATTGAAATTAAAGGGCAACGAAAACCTGCTTTACAAGCTGATATTGTGTTTTTGTACCACTTTAATGAATAATTGAATGGACTTAAAAACTAAAATTCTTGCAAATATAGATGCTTTTTCCATCGCTGAATTTTGTACGGATGGCGGTTGGCCAGAATTTAAAAATTTAGATCTCCTTGTATTTGACAAACAAATACAAGGAGATTTTTTTTTCTATGATGTCGAACTTGTTTACGAGTGTACGAAACCTGGAGGTTGCTTTATACCTGCTGCAAATACACATACTCGTTTGAGAAAAAAGATAAAAGTATCCGAAAATACTTTTGAAGTACTTTCCTAATACGATTTAGGTTTTGTAAATTTGATAGAATTTAAAAAACTATCGACTATGAGTAACAATCAACTAGATATCAAGTTTCCTAAAGGGGGGGCTTTGATAATTATCGTAACCGTATTTGCACTGATATTTTTCTCTAAATCTACAATCACTGTAGGTTCAGGAGAAGCAGGTGTATTGTACAAAACATTTGGCGGTGGTGTCGTTACTGATGAGCCTGCTTTGGGAGAAGGTTTCCATTTAGTAGCTCCTTGGAACAAGGTAATCGTGTACGAAGTGAGACAACAAGAATTGTTAGAAAAAATGAAAGTTTTGTCTTCTAATGGTTTGGATATTTTATTGGAGGTAACCGCTTGGTACCAACCACAATCTGACAAACTAGGTTTGTTGCACCAAAAGAAAGGTCAAAATTATTTAGAAAGAGTGATCAAGCCTTCTATCAGATCTGCTGCGAGAAGTGTTGTAGGTAGGTACACTCCTGAACAAATATATTCAAGTAAAAGAGATGCGATTCAAAATGAAATTTTTGAAGAGACGAAGACCATACTAGACAATCAATTCGTGCAACTAAACGACGTGTTGGTGCGTGATGTTACATTGCCTCCAACCATTAAGACTGCCATTGAAAACAAATTGAAACAAGAGCAAGAATTTTTGGAATATGAGTTTACCATTCAAAAAGCGCAAAAAGAAGCTGAACGTCAAAAGATTGATGCTGAAGGTAAAGCGGCAGCCAACAGGATTTTGAACGCCTCCCTTTCTGAAAACATCTTAAAGGAAAAAGGAATTGAAGCCACTTTGCAATTGGCAAAATCTCCAAATTCAAAGATCATTGTAGTAGGTTCTGGTAAAGACGGATTGCCTTTAATTTTAGGAAACAACTAAATAGAGGATTTCGACTTTTAAAGTCTATTTTTCGAGGATACTCATTACAATAGTGTGTGCACTAGCAAAACAACCTTGTAATAAAAAGCCACCTGTAGGAGCATCCCAATCAAACATTTCCCCAGCAATATATATGTTGGGGATTTTTTTTAGTGCTAAGTTATCATCTAGTTCCCTAGTATCAATACCGCCAGTGGTTGAGATAGCCTCTTCCATAGGTCTTAATTTATGAATAGGCACAGCCAAATTCTTAAGGTTTTTTACAAATAACCTCGGATCGGTATAGTTTTCTTTGTCCGTAAATGCCTTGATCAAAGCGATATGACTTTTGTTGAGTTTGAACAAGTAAGCATAGTTTTTCGTAGCTGTATTAGGACCAATTTTATCCAACAACTCTTGTTCTGTCTGAAAGGGTTTTAGATCAATATACAGCGTGATTTTTGGTTTGTCTTCAAGTAATTTACCTACGGTGCTGCTCAATGGGTATATGGCATTGCCTTCAAGTCCATAAGAACTGATGAGGGCTTCTCCTTTTACTGTCATATCAGCTACGGAAATTTTAATGTTTTTCAGTGGACTTCCGAAATGAGTGCTGAGTTTTTTTTGAATATCGCTACTTTCCAACCCACAATTTGCGGCTTTAAAATCAAGTGTGTTGATATTGTTTTTTTCAAACATTGCTCTCCAATCCCCTTTGGAGCCAGTCACGGACCAAGAGGCACCCCCCAAAGCAAATATACAACAGTCAAAAGTGACAGTGATTTTAGAGGTTTTGTGTTTTAAAGTCACTGTATCTTTGTCAAAAGAGACACATTCGTGTGTTTCGAAGATTTGAACCCCATTGTTGAGCATGCTATTTTTTAGTGCCTTTAAAACAGTGATGGGTTTGGTTCCTTTTTCTGGAAATACACGTCCACTTGAACCTATATAAGTAGGAACTCCTATAGCCGACAACCAGTCCCTAGTTGCTATTGTGTCAAAGTTTTGCAGTACAGTTTCTAGGTGAGAGTTTGCACGGTAGTGGTCTCTTAATTTTTTATCTGTAGCTTTGTTTGTAAGGTTGAAACCACCTTTTCCAGCAACTAAAAATTTACGACCCAAAGTCTTGCCTTTTTCATAAAGGTGTACTTCATGGTGTTTGCTCAATTCAATGGCGGCAAGCATTCCTGCGGGGCCCCCACCCACAATCACTATTTTCAACTTTTTGTGTGGCATACCTTCGTCTTTAGTGAAACGATACTATAAAATATTGACTTCTACTTCTAATGAAATTCCAAACATATTTGTAATTTCTTTACGAATTTTAGTGGCCAAACGAACTACCTCTTCTCCCGTTGCACCACCATAATTGACCAATACCAAGGCTTGGTTTTTATGAGCGCCCGTGTTTCCGAACCGCTTGCCTTTAAAACCTGCTTTTTCAATTAGCCATCCTGCTGGTATTTTGATTTCATTTTCTGAAACTGTATAGAAGGGCATGTCAGGATTTGTTTTTTGAATTTCGTCAAATAACTTTTTTGGAACTACGGGATTTTTGAAAAAGCTACCACAGTTTCCAATCTCTTTAGGGTTGGGTAACTTACTATTTCTTATGGCGATTACCACATCGCTAATATCTTTGATGGTTGGAGTTTCTATTGCACGCGCATCCAATTGTGTTTGAATAGCCCCATAGGAATAGTTTAAATTGTGGTCTTTTTGTGTCAATTCAAAGCTTACAGCTGTAATGATAAATTTTCCTTTAGCTGCTTCCTTGAAAATAGAGTTGCGATAGCCGAATTCACATGCTGTATTAGAAAATACTACAGTTTTTTCAGTAGCTATTTCTACCGCTATTACTTCGGTAATTGTGTCTTTGACCTCAGTACCATAAGCACCAATATTTTGAATTGGACAGGTTCCCACATTTCCAGGTATTAGGGAGAGGTTTTCAAGCCCACCAAATCCTTTTTCGATACACCACAGCACAAATTCGTGCCAGTTTTCACCAGCTTGTACTGTTACCACCACATTGCCGTTTTCTAATTGTTGGATTTCTTTGCCTTTGCTATTCAAGTGTACTACCAATTTATCTGGTGATTTGGTGAGTAACATATTACTACCACCGCTTAAAACAAATACATCTTTACGTGTTTTTAAAAGATTTTTTAGTTGCTCGTTAGTGCTAATTGAAATGTATTCTTTTGCTAAAATATCGATGCCAAAAGTGTTGAAATCTTTTAAAGAAATATCATTTTGTATCTGCATAGAAGTGTTCTGAGATTAAAAATAAGCATGTTGATAAAAGGGGTTCCTTTTGTGATTTTTACAATAATCTATTCCTGCAAATCAATCTGCTAAGAAGCCTTTATGTATCAAAAGCTAAAATACAGTATTTGTATAAGTATCCAAAGCTATTTTTAAAATCTCAACCGCACGTACTAGGTGTTTTTTTTCCAGTACATAAGCAATTCGAATTTGTGTTTTACCTAAGTCTTTAGAGGTGTAAAACCCACTTGCAGGCGCTACCATCAAGGTTTCTTTATTGTCTGTAAATTCTTCGAGTAACCATTGGGCAAAATGATCTGCATCTGCTACAGGAAGTGCTGCGATGCAATAAAATGCTCCTTTGGGTTTGAAAACTTGAATTCCAGAAATTTCTTGAAGTTTCTCAATAAGTATGTCTCTACGCTCCGTGTATTCCTGAACGACTTCTGTAAAATAACTTTGTGGTGTATCCAAAGCAGCTTCTGCCGCTATTTGTGCATAGGTAGGAGGACTCAATCTAGATTGGGCCATTTTCATAATTGTGAAAAGGAATTCTTTGTTTTTCGATACGATACATCCAATTCTAGCACCACACATACTATATCGCTTTGAAATTGAATCAATCATAATTGCATGTTCGTCCATCCCTGTTTCACAGAGTATAGAATGGTGTTTTTCACCGTCATATACAAATTCACGATATACCTCATCGGCAATTAAAAACAGGTCGTGTTTGATTGCGAGTTCTTTAAGTTGTTGTATTTCCTCTTTACTATACACAACACCGGTTGGATTTCCAGGGTTGCAAATTAATATTGCTTTGGTGAATTCAGTAATAACCGCTTCAAAATCACTAATTTTTGGCAGTGAAAAACCTTCTTCAATAGAAGAGGTGATAGGGATTACATTGACCCCTTCAGCAATGGCAAAACTATTGTAATTGGCATAAAATGGTTCCGGTATGATAATTTCATCATGTGGGTCTGTAATACAAGCAATGGTAAACAACAACGCTTCAGAAGCTCCTGTTGTTACAATTATATTTTCTTTTTGAACTGAAATATCATTTTTTTTGTAATAATTCACGAGTTTCTGACGGTAGGTTTCAGAACCATCAGAGGTCGAATAGCTCAAAATCTCTATATCGTTATTTTTGACAGCATCCAATGCTACCTTAGGTGTTTTGATGTCCGGTTGCCCAATATTTAAATGGTAAATATAGTTTCCCTTTCGAACAGCCTCTTTTGCATAAGGGACTAGTTTTCGAATGGGAGACTCTGGAGTTAAATGTCCTTTGAGAGATATAGTAGGCATACCAAATATTATTGTTTCTTACTCCTAGGAACTTCTAGGTCAGATTTTAAAAAATTTCAAGTCACAAATTTACAGATATTCAATGGAATGAGCTTCAGTTTTTATTAAAAACAGACAACTATCACTAATTTTTGACTATTTGTTAATAGAATGCATACTATTTTCATGTCTATCAATGTAAGTGTTTTAAATATGTATTATTGACAGTTATGTTTGTGATAGAAGTCATGAAATCACTTGGTTGTAGTGCTACTTTGCCAATTGTAACTTCAAAGAACCTTTCTTGGCACGAGTATTGAAATACGTGTTGTGTCGAAAGTTGCTATACCAGTGTTTCAAGCGTTAGTTACTGATAATAATAAGCATAGCACATTTTTCGGCAGATACGTTCACTAATAAAAAATGTCATTTTGACAGTAAAAAGTATATATGAGTAATTCAAAAATATTAAATATGGACAGTTTGTCGCTTCAAAACATTTTAGATGAGGATTCAGAATTGATACCTTTGATGACAGCTGAAGATGAAGAAGAAATAAATAAAGAACCTATCCCCGAGGTGTTGCCAATATTGCCGCTGAGGAATACTGTTTTATTTCCTGGAGTTGTAATTCCTATTACAGCAGGTAGAGACCAGTCAATTCAATTGATTAAGGATGTCAATAAAGGTGATAAAATTCTCGGAGTAGTTTCTCAACTAGATCCAGAAATTGAAACTCCAAAGTCTGAAGACATTCACAAAACGGGGGTTGTGGCACAAATCTTACGTGTACTTAAAATGCCTGATGGTAATACTACGGTAATTATCCAAGGGAAAAAGAGGTTTCAGATTGATGAAGTGATTCAGGAGGAACCTTACCTAAAAGCAACTACAAAAGAATTTTTAGAGGATTCCTTTGTCGAAGATACAGACGAATTCAAGGAAATCATGTCTTCGGTAAAAGAATCTGCATTAGAAGTCATCAAAGAGAATCCAAACCTTCCTTCTGAAGCTGGTTTTGCGATTAAAAACATCCAAAGTAAATCGTTTTTGGTGAATTTCATTTCCTCAAATATGAATTTGAGTGTTTCTAAAAAACAAGTGCTTTTAGAGAAAAGTAGTTTGAAAGAGCGTGCTATTTTGACCTTAAAGGAATTGAACAAGGAACTACAACGCTTGGCATTGCGCAATGACATTCAGTCAAAAACACGTGTTGATATGGACCAACAACAACGTGAATACTACTTGCAACAACAGTTGAAAACCATTCAAGAAGAATTGGGAGGTGTTTCTAATGACGAAGAATTACAAGAGCTAAAGGTAAAAGCTCAATCCAAAAAATGGAATAAAGAAGTTGGGGAGCGATTCGATAAAGAAATTGGTCGTTTGCAACGAATGAATCCTCAGTCTCCAGACTATTCAGTGCAACGCAATTATTTGGAGTTGTTATTGGAATTGCCTTGGAATGAATATTCAGAAGATATTTTTGATTTAAAACGTGCCGATAAAATTCTAAACAGAGACCACTTTGGTTTGGAAAAAGTCAAAGAAAGAATTTTGGAACATTTAGCAGTTTTGAAACTAAAAGGAAATATGAAGTCTCCTATTATATGTTTGTATGGCCCTCCGGGAGTTGGAAAGACATCTTTAGGGAAATCTGTTGCGGAAGCATTGGGTAGAAAATACATCCGTATGTCCTTGGGTGGTTTGAGAGACGAATCTGAGATTCGTGGACACCGTAAAACCTATATAGGAGCGATGCCAGGACGCTTGATTCAAAGCATGAAAAAAGCCAAAACATCAAATCCGGTATTCGTGTTGGATGAGATAGATAAGTTGGCTTCGAGTCATGGTGGGGATCCTTCTGCTGCTATGTTGGAAGTGTTAGATCCTGAACAAAACACGGAGTTTTATGACAATTACTTAGAAGTAGGTTATGATTTGTCAAAGGTACTCTTTATTGCAACTGCCAATAATATAAATGAAGTGCCATGGGCTTTGAGAGATCGTATGGAGTTGATCAACGTATCTGGTTACACGATTGAAGAGAAAAGTGAAATTGCTAAAAAGTTTTTGTTACCAAAACAATTGAAAGAGCACGGTTTGACTTCAGAGCATCTGAAGTTGAAAAAGGCCCAAATTGATGCGGTTGTTACTGGGTATACTCGAGAATCTGGAGTGCGTGGTTTGGAAAAGCAAATCGCCAAAGTAGTACGATATGCTGCCAAGTCAATTGCCATGGAAGAATCCTATAATACATCATTGACTGCTGAAGATATAGTCACTATTTTAGGAGCTCCAAGATTAGAGAGGGATAAGTACGAAAACAACAGTGTTGCGGGAGTCGTTACGGGACTTGCTTGGACCAGTGTTGGTGGAGACATCTTGTTTATAGAGTCTATTCTTTCAAAAGGGAAGGGAGAACTTTCTATTACTGGAAATTTAGGGAAGGTAATGAAGGAATCTGCTACGATAGCATTGGAATATATCAAGGCAAATATAGAGGAGTTTGCTGTGGATCAAAAAGTACTTGACGACTATAAAATTCACATTCATGTTCCAGAAGGAGCTACTCCTAAAGATGGACCAAGTGCGGGTATTACGATGTTGACATCGCTACTTTCAGTATTGACACAGCGCAAAGTGAAATCAAATATTGCCATGACAGGTGAAATTACTTTGAGAGGAAAAGTATTGCCGGTTGGTGGGATTAAAGAGAAGATTCTCGCTGCCAAACGCGCCAATATCAAGGAAATCATTTTATGTACGGACAACAAACGTGATATAGATGAAATCAAAGCTTCTTACCTAAAGGGCTTGAAATTTCATTATGTTTCAGAAATGAAAGAAGTAGTAGCCATTGCATTGACGAAACAGAAAGTTTCAAATGCAAAAAAATTGGTGTAACAAGCTACGTAAAACGATAAAAAAGGTGAATATATAAAGATATTCACCTTTTTATGTTTGCATAATGTTGTATTTTTAAGAAATGAAACATACCTCTTTTTTATTGGTGTTATTTGTGCTAACAGCAAATACTATAAACGCCCAAATCGAAGACGCTTGGGTTTTTTTTAATGACAAGCCTGATGCTACTTATTATTTAAACAATCCTCTTGAAATGTTGACGCAGCGATCTTTAGATAGGCGTGAAAGACAGGGGATTCAATTGAATGAAAAAGATGTGCCCTTGCATTCAGCCTATGTAGCTAGTATTGCAAACGTTAATGGGATAATTGTTTTAGCACGATCCAAATGGATGAACGCGTTGCACGTTCGAGGAACACAATCAGTCATTAATGGTTTGATGTCTCTTACGGGTGTAAACCATATTGAATATGCCAACAAAAACTTAGAGACACAATCTAATAAAAAAACGATCAAAAGAAGTGATAAGTTCAAGGAAGAACAAGTTTCAACTATCAGGCAAAATGCGGTAACACTTTCTTCTGACAATCAAATAGAAATGTTGCGTGGTGATTTTTTACACAACAATCAATTTGAAGGAGAAGCTATACATATGGCTATTTTAGATGCTGGATTTAATGGCGTTGAGACTTTTGATGCTTTTAGTCTGTTGCATGACGATGACCTAAGCAATGGAGAGGTTTTAGGTGGGTATAATTTTGTAGGCAGAAATTCTAATTTTTATGCCAATGTTGGTAGTACGCATGGTTTGGCAGTTTTATCTACAATTGCTGCAACAGTTGGAAATACTTTTAGAGGGACCGCACCTAAGGCTAAATTTTATTTGTTCGTAACCGAAGATGCTCCCAACGAATCACCATTAGAAGAAAGTTTGTGGGTAGAAGCTGCCGAAAGAGCCGATAGTTTAGGGGTTGATGTAATCAATACCTCTTTGGGATATACAACTTTCGACGACAGCACCTACGATTATAACTATTTTGATATGAACGGTGAGACCACATTTATTTCTAGAGGAGCTGAACTTGCTTCTCAAACAGGGATGTTTTTGGTCAATGCAGCGGGGAATTCAGGTACTGATAGTTGGAGGTATATTGGTGCACCAGCAGATGCTGTTTGGGTACTGTCGGTCGGTGCCGTTAATGCAACTGAGAACACAGCAAACTTTAGTTCTTTTGGTCCTAGTGCTGACAATCGCATCAAACCAGAAGTATTGGCACAAGGACAAGGCACTGTTTTGATCAATGGGAGTAATGGAAATGTTGGAACTTCTAATGGAACTTCATTTGCATCACCAATAATGGCAGGGCTTGTAGCATGTTTGTGGGAGGCTTTCCCATATGCTTCTATGCAAGAACTAAGATCAGCAATTGTGAATTCTTCAGATTCTTTTGATACACCAACTGTTCAAAGAGGATATGGATTACCAAACTTCGAAATCGCCCATGGTTTAATGAGTAATTTGTCAACAAATACTGTCCATTTAACTTCTAATATCGTGGATAGTGAATTGCCGATAAAATTCTCATCAAAAGTTAAGGCTTGTAAGGTGTCGATTTACGATAGTATGGGGGTTTTGGAGATGCGTACATCAGTAACTAAAGAAGACCCTGTGATAGATGTAACAGGTTGTACACCTGGAGTGTATTTAGTTATTTTCACAACAAATAAAGGTCAAGACACCTATAGGTTTCTAAAACAATAACAATTCATATTTTATTTACTTCTTATGATATCATCTCGTATAACAGAATTATTTGACATACAATACCCAATTGTTCAAGGCGGTATGGTTTGGGTCAGTGGTTATAAGTTGGCAGCTGCAGTGAGCAATGCAGGAGGTTTGGGTTTGATAGGTTCTGGATCTATGTATCCTGACGTGTTAAGGGTGCACATTCAAAAGTGTAAAAAAGCTACAGACAAGCCTTTTGGGGTCAATATACCTATGCTGTATCCCAATATGGAGGAGATCATAGCAATCATCATAGAAGAGAAAGTGCCAATTGTATTTACATCGGCTGGAAATCCAAAGCTATGGACTACTCATCTTAAGAAACATGGTATTACAGTAGTTCATGTCGTGAGTAGTGTCAAATTTGCATTGAAAGCGCAAGCGGCAGGTGTAGATGCTGTTGTGGCAGAAGGTTTTGAAGCTGGAGGACATAATGGAAGAGAGGAGAGTACAACCTTTACCTTAATACCTATGGTAAAAGAACAGCTGAAAATTCCACTGATAGCCGCGGGAGGTATCGCAACAGGTAGAGGAATGTTGGCTGCCATGGCACTCGGTGCAGATGGTGTTCAGGTAGGCAGTCGTTTTGCAATTAGCAAAGAGTCATCGGCACATATAGATTTTAAAAAGAGAGTACTTGATACTTCGGAAGGGGATACGATTCTTACCTTAAAGGAAATTGCCCCTGTACGAATGATTAAAAATGAATTTTATGCAAAGGTAGCCGCATTAAAAGAAAATAACAAAACAGTGGATGACCTGAAAGCACTGGTTGGCAAAAGAAGACTTAAAAGAGGTATGTTTGAAGGTGATTTGGTAGACGGAATGTTGGAGATTGGTCAAGTAGCAGGTTTGCTGAACGCCATTGAATCGGCAGGTGCTATTGTTGATGATATGGTAAAAGAATACCATCAAGTTAAAAAATCCATTCTGTAACGTATTTTACGGAACCTGCTTAAAAACCTTATATTTATAAAGGAAAATTCTTTTTTTTAATGCTATTTGGCTTGTTTTTGCAAAGGTTTTTAAGCGTTCACATCTTTTTAATAAATATTTACATTCTCTCTTTTTAAATTATTCCTAATGTAGTATTTTAGCCCTACTTCAATCTCAGAAAGGAATATGGCACAGGAAACTAAATACACAGAAGATAACATACGATCCCTAGATTGGAAAGAGCATATACGTATGCGCCCAGGGATGTACATCGGAAAATTAGGGGATGGTACTTCTCAAGACGATGGAATCTATATACTGATCAAAGAAGTCCTGGATAACTCTATCGATGAGTTTGTGATGAATGCGGGAAAGACTATTGATATTTCTGTAAAAAATACAACGGTTACGATTCGCGATTACGGACGAGGAATTCCCTTAGGAAAAGTAGTCGATGTGGTTTCTAAGATGAATACAGGAGGGAAGTACGATTCCAAAGCATTTAAAAAATCTGTCGGATTGAATGGGGTAGGTACCAAAGCGGTCAATGCACTTTCTTCTCATTTTAGAGTACAGTCTTATCGAGACGGTCAAACTGTATTTGCAGAATTCGAAAAAGGGGTACTTACTGAAAATAGCCAAGCGGAATCTTCAAGCCAACGCAAGGGTACACGGGTTTCATTTACACCGGATGAATCTATTTTTGTCAATTATAAATTCCGAAATGAATACATCATAAAAATGATCAAAAACTATGTCTACCTGAATACAGGATTGACGATAGTTTTTAACGGTGAAAAATATTTCTCTGAAAATGGATTGAAGGATCTTCTAGAAGAAAACATACACCAAGAAGATCTTGCCTACCCAATCATTCATTTGAAATCGGATGATATTGAATTGGCAATGACACATAGTAAAACACAGTACAGCGAAGAATACCATTCGTTTGTTAACGGGCAACATACCACACAAGGAGGAACCCATCAGGTGGCTTTTAGAGAAGCAATCGTAAAAACAATACGTGAGTTTTTTGGGAAAAATTTCGAAGCCTCTGACATTCGAAAATCTATCGTATCTGCCATTAGTATCAAGGTAATGGAACCTGTTTTTGAAAGTCAGACAAAAACCAAATTGGGGTCTACAGAAATGGGGGGTGATTTGCCAACTGTTCGTACTTTTATAAACGATTTTATAAAGCGTGAACTTGACAATTACTTGCATAAGAACACTGAAACAGCCGAGCAAATTAATCGTAAGATTATTCAGGCAGAAAAAGAGCGTAAAGAATTGTCTGGAGTTCGTAAATTGGCAAGAGAACGCGCTAAAAAAGCGAACTTACACAACAAGAAGTTAAGAGATTGCCGTGTACATCTTGGGGATTTAAAAAAAGACAACCGTTTAGATACGACGCTCTTTATTACGGAGGGAGATTCTGCAAGTGGATCGATTACGAAATCCAGAAATGTAAATACACAAGCCGTTTTTAGTTTGAAGGGTAAACCTTTAAACTCTTATGGCATGAGTAAAAAGGTAGTGTACGAAAACGAAGAATTTAATTTGTTGCAAGCGGCCTTAAACATCGAAGAAAGCTTGGAAGACTTACGCTACAACAATATTGTAATCGCAACCGATGCCGATGTAGACGGAATGCACATCCGTTTGCTATTGATTACTTTTTTCTTACAGTTTTTTCCAGAGGTAATTAAAGAAGGACATTTGTTTATTCTAGAAACCCCCTTGTTTAGAGTAAGAAATAAAAAAGAAACGATTTATTGCTATTCAGAAGAAGAAAGAAAAGCAGCCATAAACAAATTAACAGGGAAACCAGAAATAACGCGATTTAAAGGATTGGGGGAAATTTCACCCAATGAATTTGTTCATTTTATTGGCGATAATATACGATTGGATCCAGTGATGTTGGACAAAGAAATGTCTACGGAGAAGTTGTTGGAATTTTATATGGGAAAAAACACCCCAGACCGTCAAAAGTTTATCATAGAAAATCTAAAAGTAGAATTAGACTTGATAGAAGACTAATTCAAATATAGTTTATGCTAGCAATAGCACAGCGACATTCATAAAATACAACAATTAAGTTTTTGTATTTTGAATCAGAGAATACACAGCATGGAAGAAGACAAAAAGTCACAAGATAAGATATCAAACGAGGTGCAGTCACAAGGAGAAAACACGAATGCCAATGCACCCGAAGAGACCATCACAAAGGTAACAGGTATGTACAAGGAATGGTTTTTGGACTATGCCTCTTATGTTATTTTAGAAAGAGCTGTACCTGCGTTAGACGACGGTTTCAAGCCAGTGCAACGACGTATCATGCAGTCAATGAAAGATCTCGATGATGGTCGTTACAACAAAGTTGCCAACTTGGTGGGGCATACCATGCAGTACCACCCTCACGGAGACGCCTCTATTGGAGATGCCATGGTGCAGTTGGGACAGAAAGAATTGTTGATTGATATGCAAGGAAACTGGGGAAATATTCTCACAGGTGACCGTGCTGCAGCTTCAAGATATATCGAAGCAAGACTCTCTAAGTTTGCTTTAGAGGTTATTTTCAATCCCAAGACAACAGATTGGCAAGCGTCTTATGATGGAAGACGAAAAGAGCCGATACATTTGCCTGTAAAATTCCCTTTGCTCTTGGCACAAGGTGCTGAAGGTATTGCTGTAGGACTTTCCACCAAAGTATTGCCTCACAATTTCAACGAGCTGATCGACGCATCTATCAAATACCTCAAAGGAAGAAGTTTTACTTTAGTACCTGACTTCCTCACTGGAGGTGTTGCCGATTTTACCAATTATAACGATGGGAAAAGAGGTGGAAAAGTTCGTGTTAGAGCACGTATCAGTCAGTTAGACAAGAAAACCTTGGTGATCAATGAAATCCCTTTTGGAACGACAACCTCTTCACTGATAGATTCCATTCTAAAAGCTAATGACAAAGGAAAAATTAAAATAAAACGCATTGAAGATAATACTGCGGCGACTGTAGAAATTTTAATACATCTTCCACCAAATATTTCACCAGATACTACGATTGATGCGTTGTACGCATTTACCAATTGTGAAAGCTCAATATCCCCTTTAAGTTGTATTATCGAAAATCACAAACCTATTTTTATAGGGGTTTCTGATTTGCTTAAAATATCAACAGACCATACCGTAGCATTGCTAAAAAAAGAGCTGGAAATTCAATTGTCCGAGTTGGAAGAACAATGGCATTTCGCTTCTTTGGAACGAATTTTTATAGAAAATAGAATTTACCGAGATATTGAAGAAGTGGCTACTTGGGAAGGAGTGATTGAAGCGATTGATCTTGGTTTAAAGCCGCATACCAAACATTTAAAACGCGCGGTTACCAAAGACGATATTTTACGACTTACTGAAATTAGAATTAAAAAGATATCTAAGTTTGATACAGACAAAGCCTCTTTGTTTATCGAAACTTTAGAAGAAAAAATAGCGGAAGTAAAACATCATTTAGAACATTTGATTGATTTTGCAATCGCCTATTTTAAAAAGCTAAAATCAACTTACGGAAAAGGGAGAGAGCGTAAAACTGAAATCAAGATATTTGACGATATCGTAGCGACCAAAGTGGTGATGCGAAATACCAAACTCTATGTAAATAGAGCAGAAGGTTTTATAGGAACTTCTCTGAAAAAAGATGAGTACGTTACGGATTGTGCCGATATTGATGATGTGATTATTTTTAGGAAAAATGGAACTTGTACAGTTACGAAAGTGGCTTCTAAGACGTTTATAGGTAAAGATATCATACATATTGCTATTTTCAAAAAAGGAGACAAGAGGACGGTCTACAACTTGATGTACCGAGATGGAAAGTCAGGTCCAAGTTATATGAAGCGCTTTACAATAACTTCTGTAACTCGAGACAAAGAGTATCCATTGATAGGAAATAACAAAGGAGCATTATTGCATTATTTCTCTGCCAATCCAAATGGGGAAGCAGAAGTGGTTACCGTAAACCTTAGAGCTATTGGTAGCGTTAAGAAATTGAAGTGGGACATAGATTTTTCAGATTTATTGATCAAAGGTCGTGGCTCTAAAGGAAATCTAATCACCAAATTTCCGGTTCGGAAAATAGAATTCAAATCCGCAGGTGCTTCAACCCTAAAACCACGTAAAATATGGTTTGACGATACTGTCACAAGATTGAATGTTGACGAAAGAGGAAAGTTACTTGGAGAATTCACAGCAGACGATAAGTTATTGATTATTACTAAGTCAGGTATTGCAAAAACAATTGCACCTACCTTGAATTACCATTTTGAAGCAGACATGATCGTTTTGGAGAAGTGGGATCCTTCTAAACCAATTTCAGCCATTTATTTTGAGGGTGAAAAGGCAAAATATTATGTCAAGCGATTTGTAATAGAGCATGTGGAAAGAGAAGACAAATTTATCACTGAACACCCAAAGTCTTCACTCGTATCTATTGCTACGGATTACAGACCGAATGCTGAAATTGTATTTTCTAAAAGGAGTTTGGATACAATTGTCCTAGATTTTGAGGAGTTTATTGCTGTAAAAGGTATCAAAGCTATCGGAAATCAGCTGACTTCGGATAAAATAAAACAGGTAAAAGTATTGGAACCTAAACCCTATACACCACCTGTTGAGGTAGTTTCTAATGAAGAAGAGGAGGAGCATACTCCAGATGAAGACATACAACCTTCTTTATTTTAATATAGTTTAGTAAATAGAGTTTATATTTTTATTTTGAAGCATTTAGTTATTTGTGTTTTTTTTCTGAGTCTTATTTCTAGTTATGGGCAATCAGGAAAAACCATTTCGCACTCAACACATAGTCCAAAAGATTTGATTGATATGGCATCCAAGCATTTGGATACTATTTTGTTTGATCCAGACATCCACCATTGGTCCGTGAGGCTTATTGCGGGTGTCAAAAACTACAATTTTTCTTTGAATGAGCGCTATCAATATACGGCCAACAACCCTGAAGTATTTGGTGCGGGGATGGCTAATAAGTATTTGGCTATCGACGCGACAATCAACTCTACAGCTGGAGAAAAGCATCCTACCAAACGCCTAGACGTTGCTTTTGTTTATGTAAAACGAAAGAACTTAGTGGAGGGTTTTTTTCAACATTATAAAGGATTTTCAGTTGTAGATCGAAACATAAATAGCAGTGGTTTTGATGGTGATTTACGGTCTTTTACTGCGGGTTTACGTTATTTGTATTTGTTCAACCACAAGGATTTCTCCTTTGGAGTTATGAAAGCAGGGATGTTTCGTCCTAAAAAGACTTCATTTCGTTTTGGAATGGGAGGATTTGTGTTTTTGAACAATCAGCATACTCCATATCAAAATTTTTTGCTAAGTGAACAAAGCACTTTAGTACCTACTACAGGTTTTAGAACACTTAGAGGTTCAGCCCTAGGAGTACAAATGGGTATTTCAGGTTTGTTTAGTTTGCCATTTAAAAGTTTTGCATCTGTGAATATTGAACCTGGAATAGGTTTGATGCATAAAAAAGTAGCATTACGTGATCAGAATTACACACCTAAAGATCCTTGGATAAGACAACTTGCAATTAGCGGACTTATCGGTAGAAACTTTAAAGATTTTTATGGCAACGTTTCTTTGGTGTACGGGCATTATGATACTGATTTTGAAAGGGGTAACCATTTGAAGTTGACCTATACAACCTGGAAGTTATCTATAGGGTATCGATTGGATTCCTATCTTTCTAGAAAAGAAAAACATAAAATTAAGGGGCTATAGTTTTAAAACGTTTAATTGTTTCCCAATAATTCTCTTATATTTGCTTACTTTTTTTAACACAAGTACACTAAACTACTATTTATGTCTTCTATTGAGTTTACAATAAAAAAATACGATGCTTTGACCCGTGACGAATTGTATGAATTGATGCAATTGCGCTCAGAAGTATTTGTAGTAGAACAAAATTCAGTTTATTTGGACGTAGACGGAAAAGACCAACAAGCTCTTCATATTTTAGGGATAAAAAACGGAAAATTAGTTGCTTATTCTCGTATTTTCGATGCAGGTATTTATTTTGATCAGGCAAGTATTGGTAGGGTAGTTGTAGCCAAAAATGAGCGAAAAAATGATTACGGACATGCTTTGTTTGGTTTTTCTATAAAGAGTGTAATCAAACACTTTAAGACCGAAACAATTAAGATTTCTGCACAAGCCTATCTCGAAAAATTTTATAGCACTCACGGCTTTATAGCCCATGGAGAGGGGTATTTAGAAGATGGTATTCCACATATTGCTATGTACAAGAACAAAGGGTGATTTTTTATTTTTTTGACTTATAATAAGCATCAATTACTGGTTTTCGGCCGATAGTTTTAGTAATGATGTCTTTGTCAAGATTCCATCCTCTAGCTGGTGAATATTCCCTTCCGTAAAAGATAATTTGTAGGTGAAGTTTATTCCAGGTATGTTCGGGAAACAAGCGTTTTGCATCTTTTTCTGTTTGTACTACATTTTTACCATTTGTCAAATTCCAACGGTACATCAATCGGTGTATATGTGTGTCCACCGCAAAAGCAGGTATATCAAATGCTTGACTCATTACGACACTCGCTGTTTTATGTCCCACAGCAGGAAGTGCCTCAAGATCTTCGAAATTGGCAGGAACTTTTCCATCGTGTTTATCTATAAGTATATGAGACAATCCATAAATTCCTTTTGATTTCATAGGAGACAAACCTAAGGGCTTAATGATGGCTCTAATTTCCTCGACAGACATCTTAATCATGTCGTAAGGATTGTCTGCTTTTTCAAATAAGATGGGGGTAATGGTATTGACACGAACATCTGTAGATTGAGCAGATAACAATACAGCAACCAGCAAAGTGTATGGGTCTTTATGGTCCAACGGAATGGGTACCACCGGATACAATTCTTCTAGAGTATCAATAACAAATTGAACTTTTTCTTGTTTCTTCATACAGATTGCTTTTAAAATTTAAAAATACATAATATTCGACATTATAGCGACTTTCAGCTACGTATTTTCAGTGATTTATAACCAGTTCTAACATTCGTGTCAATTTTGTTGTGAATCTTATGAATACTTTCTAACTTCACTTTTTTAATTCTAAATTTATACTATGACAACGTTACAAATAGGAGATGCTGCACCTAATTTTGAAGCATTAGACCAGCAAGGAAATACAATCAAGTTGGAAGATTATAAAGGAAAAAAACTCGTTTTGTTCTTTTACCCAAAAGCGAGTACTCCTGGATGTACTGCAGAGGCTTGTAATCTTAGAGATCATTACCAAACTTTCTTAGCAAAGGGATACGATGTTCTTGGTGTGAGTGCTGATTCTGCAAAAAGACAACAAAACTGGATTAACAAACACGAATTACCATTTCCATTATTAGCAGATGAAGACAAAGCCGTTATTGAGGCATTTGGTGTTTGGGGGCCCAAAAAATTTATGGGAAAAGAATACGATGGTATTCATCGTACTACTTTTGTAATTGCTGAAGATGGTACTATTGAAGACGTTATTTCTAAAGTAAAAACAAAGGCTCACAGTGAGCAAATACTATAATTAAAGGAGTTAAATAAAGTAGAGGTTCTATAAAAACGCTAAAATTTCATAGAGACTTTAGCGTTTACGACCCTACTCGTCATAAAATTAGGAATTCCATAGGTTCTTTTGCTATAGGCATCTCTTACCCAGGTATTGGTATTGCTATTTTGTATGTCAAATATGTTAAAAATCTCCATTCCAATGTTGAGTTCCTTAAATGCTTTTAGCCATTTCTGTTTGCTGGTTTTTTTCTCATCTACTATGATGTATGAAAAACCAACATCGGCTCTCTTGTAGGCAGGGAGTCTTGTCTGAAACGCATAGGGGTCATTGTATGATGGAGAACCTCCGGGTAGTCCAGAGTTGTACACCATATTTAGATATACCTTGAAATCTGGAATACTAGGGATATAATCCTGAAATAAAATACCTAATTTGAAACGTTGGTCACTAGGTCTAGAGATTTCGCCTTTTCCCGCAATATTTTCTTTGGTATCTAAGAGTCCTACACTTACCCAACTCTCATTTCCTGGTACAAATTCACCGTTGAGTCGTAGGTCTATTCCTCTAGCGTAAGCCGTAGTTACATTGTCTGCTCTGTAACGTATTCTTACGTTGTCAACACTGTAGGCGTTTATGTTTTTAAGGTTTTTTGAATAGAGTTCTGTAGTCAGCTTAAAAGGACGTTCCCACATTTGAAAGCTATAATCATTGGCAATCACTAGGTGAAATGATTCTTGTGCGCCCACATCAGGAATAATCTCTCCTCGAAAATTTTTCAGTTCTTTATAGGAGGGAGGTTGGTGGTACCATCCTCCGGAGATGCGGTATAACAAGTCTTTGTCCGAATCGGGTTTGATTGCTATTTGTCCTCTTGGACTAAAGGTGCTTTGAGAGTCAGAAGTAGCATTGTCACTTATTACATTCCAATAGTGTGTACGAATTCCAAAATTGTACCAAATATCATTGTCTCGCCATTCTGTTCTTTTACTCCACTGTAAAAAACCAGTAAAACGATTTATTGTTACATTGTTATTTCCACGAATAGATTGAAAAGGTTCGATAGGACCTGAATACCCTCTTTCAGGTTGGTTGTTTGAATAGGTAGTATTCAAGGGGCGTATTGAAAAACCAGTAGAGTCAATAATTTCCCATTCATTGATGCTTTCAATGATGTTTTCTCTTTGAATTTTCATTCCCAATTCATAGTGGTTTTCATCTTCTTTTGAGCTGATTCGGAATTGGATATTTTTGATCAAGGCATCCAATTCGTTTCTAGAGTGGTTTATTTGACCACCGATTCCTTCACTGTATTCTGTTTCTCCGTAATTAGGAGAGTTCTCGTCTTGATTGGTTTGGTTCAACGAATAAGCACCAATGATGTCAAAGAATTCTTCTTCTTGGGTATTGTAAGCAGAAGCAGTAATTCGAAGTTTTAAGTAGTCTGATACTCGGTAATTAGCGCTCACAGCACCAAACAATGTCATAAATGTATCGTTTTCATTTCCTTGGTAAAAAACAACAAGTTCTTGAGGGTTGGTCAAGGTTCCAAAATTAGTCTTCCTTGAAATAGGGGTATAATTGTATCTGTTTAAAGAAAAATTCCCTAAAAAGTCCACAGTCCATTTTTTTGAAACTTCATAGGTTAAAAAAGTTTGAAAATCAGTAAAAAGAGGTTTGTAATTTGTTTCTGTATCTTTTGTGTTTACAAGTAATTGGTTGTTTCTGTAACGAACGCTTGAGATTGCAGCTAGTTTTTCTTTAAAATAACGACCTTCAGTTGTTACACTAGCCCCCATAAGATTCAGGTCAACCGTAGTGGCTTGTTTTTTTGGTTTTCTATAGGTAATATCAAGCACAGAGGAGAGTCTATCTCCATATTTAGCTTGAAATCCACCTGCAGAGAAGTTGATGTTTTGAATCATATCAGTATTTACAAAACTCAATCCTTCTTGTTGCCCAGAGCGCACCAAAAAAGGTCTGTATACTTCAATACCATTTACATAAACGAGGTTTTCATCAAAATTTCCACCCCTTACATTGTATTGTGTACTCAATTCATTATTATTGTTGACACCTGCAAAAGTCATCAATAAGTTTTCTACACTGGCATTGGGACTTGGGAGTTTTTTTACCAGTGACTTTTCAATACTTGTGAAACCAGCGACTTCTTTTCTCCGGTCTTGAATAGTAACCTCATTTATTTCCTCTGTTTTGAGTGTCATTAAAGGAGAGTATCTAAACGTCCTTTTTTTTGGAACTTTTACTTTTTTGAAAAGGTCATTGTAGGCAATATGAGTGTATTTTAGATAAACGATGGTTTTCGAAGGAACCTCAATAAGATATTCTCCTTTTGCATCGGAAGTAGTTCCTACACTAGTGCCATCTATCTGAATATTGACTCCTTCAATAGGTTGTTTTTGTGAGTTTCTTATGACACCTCTCACCACAGAATTCTGCGCGAACAGGTTTGCTGAGGCGACAAGTAATACAAGAATAGCTGTTATTTTTTTTCTCAAAAAAAAGAATTTAAAATTATTTCAAATAAAACGACCGTGTAAATGTACAAGTATTTCCAACATTATCTTCCGATTGCAAGCTAAAAAGGTGTTTTCCACGGCGTAATTTTTTTATGTCTAAATTGTGTTGTAGTATGTTGTTTTTTACATTGAATTCTAGCAACACCCATTTGCCGTCAATCTCTCCTCTGTAGGTTTTAATTCCAGAACCTTTGTCTATTGTTTTTATACGAATATATTTTGCAGCTGTGATGTTTTGGTTTTCATAAAAACTACAACTTTTAATTATTGGTTTTATTGTGTCAGTACACAATTTAAATGTGCCTAGATTGCGTGTATAGGTTTTAAAAACACTGTCATTTTTTTGGGTATTACAATAGTCATTGTATTTACCTTTCCCAATGTACATCTTATCTTTTATTGTTTCGGGTATGTTTTTTGTGTCAAAACTAAGTGTGTAGCTTTTGTGAAGTGGAACAGATGGTTTGTGAATACTTGCGATGCTGTCTTTGTAGTCGAAATTTAAATAAATATTATCGTAGAATGTATTTGCGGCGAAATTCAATGTAATAGGACCCTTTTTGAACGTATTTGCTTTTTGATAGTCGATATAATATGGTGTTTTCTGAAGTTTTGATGGAGTTTTGATAGTGGTTTTATACCCTTTGATTGGAATGAGTAGTTCCGTTTTATTTCCAGTGAAGTCACTTACCACAATTTTCACCTCATAATTTTTATGATCAAGGATTGAAATAGCTCCATTATTGAGATTTTTGTCATAGAGACTCAAGAAACTTTCAGAATGCTTGAATAGTTTTTGATATTTTCTTTTTCGGGTAGCATAATAAGGATAATCAATCAACAAATTTATGTACTTAGATTCGTTGAAGGCAAACGTTTCAACCTTATGACCGTAGTATTTTTTGCCATTGACCCACATTTCCAATTGGTAAATTCCATTTTTGTTGCTCCCACCGTCTTGTCTGTCAAAGGTGTTGATTCCAAAGCCAATATCACCATGGGCTAGCACAAGGTCTGCAATATATTTCCCATCAGCTTTTTTTCTTATTTTCAAAGGCATGTCAATATTGCTTCGATTCACGTGGCTACTATCAGAAAGTGTGTAGGCTCTCAAGTGATTTATAATAGGGCATTTAGAATCAGGCACAAGCATTCCAAAATGCATGGGGTTGATTATTTTTTCAGTTCGAGTATTACGAATTTCAAAGTGTAAGTGAGGCGCTATAAACCCACCCGTACTGCCAGAATATGCAATGACTTCGTCTTTGGCGATTTTCAATGCTCTTTTTTTAGGGAATACTTGAATTTGATTTTTTTCTTCGGCGTACTGTCTTTTTTTAATGTAAGCTTCAATTTTTGGGCTGAATTTTTTCAAATGTGCATATACCGTAGTATATCCATTGGGATGATCTATATAAATAGCCTTTCCGTAACCCCAGTTTGAAATTTTGATTCGGGACACATAGCCTTTTGCAGCAGTATGCACCTCAAGTCCTTCTCTTTGTTTCGTTTTTAGGTCAATTCCAGAATGAAAATGTGCCGTTCTTAGTTCACCAAAAGTACCCGCTAGCTCCATTGGAATGTCCAATGGGTTTCTAAAATAATCTTTAGGATAAATATGCTGAGCAAATGCTAGATTTGCAGTAAAAAAAAAGCAGCTATATAAAAATATAAAACGAAGTTGTGGCACCATATAGTTTTAGTGCTAAAATAATATTCTTTGTGAATAATTAAAAAAATCGTCACATTAAAATAACAATCAATTTTAGTGTTCAAAAGATAGCATGTTTGTAAATTTAAAAAGATAGCACAAATTGAAAGCTAGAATAGAACAAAGAATATTAGTAGATTTTATGATAAGCCTCACACTAGTAGAATGTTGTGTTTTTAATAGGATGCTATTATTTTAACTCTTTTTATTCATTTTTAATAATAAACTGCTATATAATCAATTAAATAGTTGTGTTTTAAGTTAGGATTGTTAACTTTGTAAGATATAGTTTTTATAAATTGTTAACTAAAATGAGTACATTTTATAAATCAATTGATTTATTAGAAAAAAAATTACAACTCCTGATTGAGAGGTATGTATTTCTAAAAGAAGAAAATGATTTGTTACTTAAAAATATTAATGATTTACAGATTGAGAACAAAACTTACATATCGAAGTTAGAAAAAGAACAAGAAAAATGTAGGTTGCTCAAAATTGCAAAAACTATTGAGGGTAGTACAGATTATAGTAAAGAAACAAAGAATAAAATAAATGCTTTGGTTCGTGAAATTGACAAGTGTATTGTTAAACTGAACCAGTAATTTTTTTTTATGGTAGATAAGTTTAAAATTAATGTAGTCATTGGGGGTAGAAGTTACCCTTTGCATGTTTCTAGTACATTAGAAGAACAAGGTACACGGAAGGCAGCTGAGAAAATAAACCAATTGATTGTTAATTTTGAAAAGAATTATGCAGTAAGTGATAAGCAAGATGTACTTGCAATGAGTGCATTGCAGTTCGCTGCAAAGCTAGAAATTCAAAAACTACTAGAAAAACAAAACGAAGATAAAGCATCTAATAAACTACAGCAAATGAACGAAGCAATAGACGTTTGTTTGGAGTAATTTTTACATTGAGAATACTACCTACATTGGTTACTGTTTGATAAACTCAACGCGATTCCATTAAAAAGGATGAGTCATAGTTGTAAAAGCACGCCGTCTTGAGCGGATCCTTGAGCTTCTAGTTAGTCCTAAACTTGTTATTTGGGAGTTTATATAAACCAAACTAATGTAGGTTTTTTTATACATTATAATTAAGAAAAATGGAGACAATAACAATAATTGGAGCAGTAATAGGCCTTGTAGTAGGTTTTTTTATTGCTTTCGTAATAAATAAAATAGCGCAGAAGAATAAAAGCGTAAAGATAATTAAGGATGCGAGTAGAAAAGCATCAGCTCGTATAAAGGCAGCTCATAAAGAGTCAGATTCTATAAAGAAAGATAAAATACTTCAAGCCAAAGAACGATTTATCGAACTGAAGTCTGAACATGAAAAAGTGATTTTAGCTCGTGAAAAGAAAGTTTTAGATGTTGAAAAAAGAATTAGAGACAAAGAATCTCAATTAAGTTCTGAATTGGATAAAACAAAAAGGTTGGGTAAAGAATTAACAGCCAAAGAAAAGGACTACAGTTACAAACTAGATTTTTTGGACAAAAAACAGCAAGAAGTAGATAAAGTACACAAAAGACAAATAGAACAGTTAGAAGTAATTTCTGGAATTTCTGCTGAAGAAGCAAAAGAACAATTGGTAAAATCATTGAAAGATGAGGCCAAAACGGATGCAATGACCTACGTACAGGACATTATGGAAGAAGCAAAGTTAACTGCTGAACAAGATGCTCGAAAAATTATCTTAAACACTATACAAAGGGTAGGAGTAGAGCAGTCTATTGAGAACTGTGTTTCTGTGTTTAATTTGGAGTCAGACGATGTTAAAGGAAGAATCATTGGTCGAGAGGGTAGAAATATTCGTGCAATCGAAGCTGCTACTGGTGTGGAAATTATAGTAGACGATACACCAGAAGCAATTATTTTATCTTGTTTTGATCCTGTTCGTAGAGAGGTTGCAAGACTTTCTATGCACAATTTGGTAACGGATGGAAGAATTCACCCAGCACGAATTGAAGAAATCGTTAAGAAGACTGAAAAACAAATACAACAAGAAATTGTTGAAGTAGGGAAGCGTACGGTTATCGACTTGGGAATTCACGGATTACATCCTGAATTGATCAAAACAGTAGGTCGTATGAAATTCCGTTCTTCGTATGGACAGAACTTATTACAACACTCTAGAGAAGTTGCTAACTTGTGTGCCTTGATGGCTACTGAACTTGGTTTGAATGCTAAAATCGCCAAAAGAGCTGGGTTATTGCACGATATAGGAAAAGTGCCAGATACTGAAACAGAGTTGCCACATGCACTTTTAGGAATGCAATGGGCTGAAAAATATGGAGAAAAACCAGATGTTTGTAATGCTATTGGTGCCCATCACGATGAGATAGAAATGAAATCATTGTATGCACCTATCGTTCAAGTTTGTGATGCTATCTCTGGTGCAAGACCAGGTGCGAGACGTCAAGTATTGGATTCTTATATCCAGCGTTTGAAAGATTTAGAAGATCTTGCCTTTGGATTCAACGGTGTACAAAAAGCGTATGCAATTCAAGCAGGTAGAGAGTTACGTGTTTTGGTAGAAAGTACCAAAGTGTCCGACGAAAAGGCAGCTGAGCTTTCTTTCGGTATTTCTCAGAAAATACAAAATGATATGACGTATCCTGGACAGGTTAAAGTTACTGTGATTCGCGAAACACGTGCCGTGAATGTAGCCAAGTAATAGCACAAAATATATTATTAAAAAGCCTCTAAAACATCATGTTTTAGAGGCTTTTTTGCATTATATCAGAAGGTTTCTTTGTTTTTACAAATGAGTAATTGCCTTATAACTTGCATTGACAACCTCGGTCATCTTCTTAAAGTCCAAGGTGTCTATGGTATCTGATTCCTGATGGTAATTAGGGTTTCTAATGAATGAAGTATCATTGATCATAATTGCATTGTATCCAAATTTCCAATAATTGCTATGGTCAGACAGGCTAGCGAGTCCTTCAGTATCTGGAAAGCTGATAGTTTGTACGTTTATACTACCCTCTGATACCATCGATTTGTATACTTTAGTTCTGAATGCTTCATAAGCATCTATTCCGACAACAACAATAAAATCTGCTGTACTAGGGTATATAGCAGCCATTCTTGGGTCTGGGTATTTTTGAGAATTAGGAGCGTCTGAGAAATACCCAATCATTTCATAACAAATCATACCTACTACCTCTGTGTTGTTTTCATGCAAAGATTTAGCATGTATATAGCTACCCATCAATTCAGTATCAAAAAATGGAGGTTCCTCCAAACAATACGCTACAAAATCGATTCCGTAATCCATCTCTGGCTTGTTGGCGCTAATCATACGTGCTGTTTCTAATAGTCCTGCTACTGCACTTGCATTATCATCTGCTCCAGGTTGATCACCACATACATCATAGTGAGCTCCTACGATGAGTCTTTTCTTTTTTTCTGGATGATACGAAGCGATACAATTGCTGTATTCATTGCCTTTTGCAATCCATTTTTGTTCGCTAGTTTGAAGTCCTATTTTTTTGAATTCAGATTGAATATAGGATAGCACCTTTTCAAGTGTATCAAGATTTTGATAATTTCTAGCGGGTGTTACGCTGGTTAAAAATAAAACATCTGCATAGAGGTTTTCTGTAATGGCTTTCATAGTTTTTTAGGGGTTTATTCGTGTGCTGTTATTCTATACTTGGCAATTTTATAGATATAAGAATTGGTAAGGATATATTGACTATTCAAATCACTAGCTGCTTTATTTCAATTGTGTTTAATTGTCGCTATTGTGTTTTATTCAAGTTTATATTTTCAATATATTCAAAAATACTAAATGATTAGTATAAATGAAGTATTTCAGTTCTCTATTTTTTAACCAATATCACATTGATTAATGGGATGTATTGAATACTTTTTTTAAATTATATACAAACCTTAAGAAAGAGAAGTTTAATGAAAGTATTAGAAACCGAAATTTTTAAAAAAGGGTTAGAAAATATGTGGCATAAAAAAACCTCCATCAGTTGAGGGAGGTTTTTTGAGCGAAAGACCGGGTTCGAACCGGCGACATTCAGCTTGGAAGGCTGAC
>JBELHA010000028.1:30077-38840 GCA_042091695.1 Flavicella sp. | reverse complement strand
ATTTTTAAAACTTGTAACTATTTATTGTTTGACAATTCTAAAGAATCTTTAATGTTTTTTATTGCAACATTGTTGCATTTGACTATATTTGCAGCATATTTAACTCATAAAATCATAAAAATGATAAATTTATTAAAATTACTAGTAGTACCAATGTTAACTGCTTTTTTATTCACATCATGTGATAAAGATGAAGTTTTAGGAGATGTTGATGCACCCCACGAACACGAATTGATGACGACATTGATTTACACGCTTTCACACGAGAATCACGAGGATGTTGTATTTACTTTCACCGATATGGATGGTGAAGGACCTATGGATCCAGTGAAAACGCAAACAGGTACTTTGTATGCAAATAAATCATATACGGGTTCTGTCATAATTTTGAATGAAGCTGAACATGAGGAACATGAGGGAGACGATCATGAGGGAGACGATCATGAAGGAGACGATCATGAAGGTGATGATCATGAAGGTGATGATCACGAAGGAGACATGACTGACGATGAATACAATGTAACTTTAGAAATTATCAGAGAAAAAAATGAGCACCAATTTTTCTACACAGATGTAGAAGGAGCTACAATTGCTTATGCTGATAAAGATGATAATAATAAGGAATTTGGATTGAATACGACTTTTGTAACAGGAGATGAAGGTGCTGCTAAATTTACAATCACATTGATTCATGAACCAAACAAAGATGGAGAAGGCGTTGCGGATATGGATTTGACAAATGCAGGTGGTGCAACAGATATTGAAACTCCGTTTACTACAACAGTAGTTTTAGGATCTAAATAATTAGACTAGATTTATTCTAACTGTACATGAACAAAATATTCGTATTTTGTGTTGCTTTTTTAGCTTCACTTTCGGTATGCCAAGGTCAATCTTATATTTCCATCAAAGGATGTGTGTGTGATGAAGTTACAAAGCGCCCTATCCCTTATGTTAGCGTCGTAGTTCAAGAAACTTATACAGGTACGATAACAGATGAAAATGGAAAATTTGCCCTAGACAGTTTAAAAGTAGGGGATTACCACCTGCATTTTTCACATATCGGTTGTGAAGCTAGACAAGTACATTTGCAGTCTAAAAGAGATACTATCCTGCAAATGGAATTGTCTCATACAGTAAATTCATTGGGTACAGTGGTTGTTTCTGGAAATGAACGCAACCGGAGTTATGTTCCAAATGTAGTAGTAACAAGAAAAAAAATTGTAGACAATAGCAACCAAACTTTAGGAGGTTTACTAGAATTTGAATCTGGTGTAGCTCTCCTAAAAAATGGTTCAGGTATTTCAAAACCCGTCGTACACGGTTTGTATGGAAACCGCTTGCTATTATTGAACAATGGCGTGCCTCAAAGTGGGCAACAATGGGGAAATGATCACGCGCCAGAAATAGACCCTTTTTCAGCGGATAAAATTACTGTTATCAAAGGAGTAAGTGCCATAGAGTATGGGGGAGGAAATTTAGGAAGTGTCGTATCCATAGAACCAAAAAAAATAGTAAAAGAACCCCATTTTCACGGTTTGGTAAATTATACACATGAAACCAATGGAAAAGGAAATATAGTAAACACGCGTTTTGAAAAATCCAACAAAAATTTAGCATTTAGAATCAATGGTACTCTAAAAAAATACGGTGATCGATCGACATCTGATTATTATCTAAATAATACAGGTACTGAGGAAGCAAATATTTCTTTACAACTCGAAAAATCTTGGAAAAACCGCACTTATTTTGATCTTTATGCCAGTTCTTTCAATTCGACATTAGGCCTTCTTAGAGGAGCTACTTCAGGTAATGAAGTGAATTTACAGTTAGCGATCCAAAGGGAGGTTCCTTTTAAGACAGAATCTGATTTTAGTTATGTGATCGAAGCACCTAAACAAGAAGTATCTCATCATTTATTAAAATTAAAAGCAAAACATTACATTGACGATGATCGAATGCTAACTGCTTTTGTTGCAGCTCAAATTGATGATCGCAAAGAATATGACATACGTAGAGATGGTAGAAGTGTGATACCAGCTTTGAGTATACTGCAGTATACCTTTAATTCTGATATAAAATACACACACAGTTTTGAAGGGGACTGGAAGTTTAAGCTAGGAAATCAAAATTCATATGCCTACAATACCAATGATGTTGAGACAGGTATTTTGCCTTTAATTCCTGATTATTTTTCCTTGAAAGCAGGTTTCTTTTCAACCTTATCAAAAACATCTGAAAATTATTACCTTAAAGCAGGTTTTAGATACGATATAGAAGAACAAAATGTTGCTTATATCAAAAGAAATACTTTACGTGAAGTACAACGGATTGACAATAGTTTTAGCAATGCAAGCGGAATATTCGCTTTTACTTACAACCTACAAGACTCTCAAACGTTGACTCTGAATTCGGGGTTTGCTTCGAGAAATCCAGCTATAAACGAATTGTATAGTTATGGACTGCACCAAGGTGTTAGTGGTATTGAAAGAGGAAACCAAAACCTTAAAACTGAAAAGTCGATCAAACATACTTTGGAGTACAAGTATTTTTCAAATTCTAATTTTAGTTTTAGCGCTTTATTATACCTTCAAAATTTTAAAAATTATATATACTTACAACCCAACGGTTATCAAAGAATCATTAGAGGATATTTTTCAGTTTGGGATTATGAGCAAACAGACGCTCAATTGTTTGGTGTAGATTTTTCAAGTCAATTCAATATACATCCTTCACTGTATGGTATACTGAGGTATAGCTATCTAAAAGGAGATGATACACGCAATCATAAAGATTTGCTTTTTATGCCTCCCAATCGTATCTTTTCAAGTTTTACGTATCAATTTCCAAAAACGTATGCTATGAAAAAAAGTATAAAAATGGAAGCTCCAGAATTAGAAGTGACCAATAGATTTGTATTTGAACAAAAAAACACAGATTTTTACAAACCTGATTTTGCACCTGCACCTTCTCAGTATCATTTATTGAGCTGTAAATTATCAACCGATGTTATTTTTACAAATTACAAAATTAGGTGCTATGTAAAAGCAGAAAATATGCTAAATACATCTTATAGAGATTATTTGAATAGATTGCGTTATTTTGCAGATGAAATGGGAAGAAGTATTATATTTGGATGTAGTTTTAAATTTTAAAACCAATTGATATGTCAATGGATACCGTAAAAAAAATATTACACGAGAAAGGCTTAAAAGCCACTCAAACACGTGTTTCCTTGGTGGATATATTGAACAATTATAAGGGTGCGATGCCATACTCATTGCTACAAAAAGAACTTCAACCCATAGATAGAGTAACTCTGTACAGAACTTTAGAAGCACTTTTAGACAAAGGAATTATTCACAAGGCCTATCAGGAGAATAACGATACTTATTATGCTATATGTGATCACAAATGTGACGATTCGGAACACAAACACGAACACATACACTTCAAGTGTACCGAATGTGATACAGTTTCAGCTGAAGATATTCCTGTTGAATTAGAGTTACCTGATTATAAAATAGATAAAGTAGCCATCAGCATAGAAGGTGTTTGTAAAAAATGCAATGATTAAAAAAACCGAAAAGTGATTTACTTTTCGGTTTTTTCTTTAGAATATTTATTTTTTACTTATGAAAGTGACTTGGCTGTATCCAAGATAGTCTTTTCAAAGCCCATTGGGCTCCAATCAAACGTTTTCTTTGTTTCTGAAATATCTGCTGTAATCTTAGCGTCGATAAACGGTTTCATTCCCTTCAATTCACTATTAAAATTACTTAAGATCTTCAACAAGAAAGAAGGAGCTTCTTTGGTTCCTACTTTTTCATAACCATTGGCTTTTAATATTTTTGCAATACCTACAAAGGAGTGAGATTCCTCTGAAGTTACGATAAAACGCTTTCCATTTGAAGCCTCATTTTCCAATGCTTTGACATGGATTTTAGCAATGTCTCTTACATCAGACATCACGTATTCACACTTCGGAAAAGCACCCATTTCACCAGAAATAATTTTAGAAATCATCTCCATGGAAGCTCCTGACTTATTTCCTGTCAATGTAGGTCCATAGATTGGTCCCGGGTTTACAACAGTCAATTCCATTTTGTCTCCCTCTTGTTTGTTGTAAAAGTCCCACGCTGCCTTTTCAGCCATCGCTTTACTTTTTATATAAGCAGAAACCTTGTCGTTTTGCGCATCCGTCCAACTGTCTTGTGTCAAGTGATTTATTTTTTTATCACCTGCCATAGAAACCGTAGAGGAAGTCAATACCACTTTTTTAATACCTGCTTTTTTGGCAAATTTTAAGGCTCTTAAAGCACCATCTACTGCAGGTTTGATCAATTCATTTTCGTCTTTTGGTTCAGCAATCACAAATGGAGATGCAATGTGTAATACATATTCACAACCTTCCATTGCTTCTTTCCATCCAGCATCGTCTAATAAGTTCAATTCACAAAACTCCAAATTTTCTTTAGGATCTACTTCTTTTTTAATACCATTGATTACTTCCTCAGTACGCGAAAGACTCCTTACAGAACCTTTTACAGCATACCCGTTTTTTAATAATTCAACGGCGCAATGTTGTCCTACAAAACCAGATACTCCTGTTACTAATACTTTTTTCATTTTATATGGATTTTATTTATTACTTTTGTTTCGCAAGCAAAAGTAACTAAATAACTTTTAATTTGCAAGTGAATTAAAGATAAGAACTGATGAAGAATGATTTTAGATCTTCCTGTCCCATAACTTCTGCCCTTGATATAGTAGGTGATAAGTGGACGTTGGTCATAGTAAAACAAATGTTGTTGGAAGGAAAAAAAACGTTTAAGGGTTTTTCCGAGTGTGATGAGGCCATTGCGACTAATATATTGTCTACGCGTTTGAAGACATTGGAATCTCAGGGTTTTGTACGTAAAGAAAACCTACCACACAACAAAAAAACCAAGTTATATATTTTGACAGAAAAAGGACTTTCATTAGCTCCTATTGTTGTTGAGTTGGCCTTATGGGCTTCAAGTGGTGCCTGTGGAGATGGACATACGGTTGCCTACGATGCGCGTATGGAGGTTTTATTGAAAGATAAAGAGCAAGGCATACAAAATATCATAAGTGCTTACAAAGATATGCATTGGGTCGAAGCCTAATGATAAAAGTACTTCTTTTGAGAGCTAACTTAAAAATTTAGCAAGGCATCACGTATCTAAACAAGAGTTGAAATAAATTAGAATAACCTAGAAAACACCAAAGCATCCAATAGAAAAAACCTCCAAGTAGACACTTGGAGGTTTTTTAAATAAAATTTGAACTCTTATATTAAGCCTTCTTCTCTAACAAAGCCATATAAAATCCATCATAACCACTTTTTGAAGGCAAGACTTTATTTTCTTTTACCTTTGTGAAATCACTATTGTTTTTAAGAAATTTAGCGACTTGTTCTTCATTTTCAGAAGGTAGTATTGAACAGGTAGCATAGACCATTTTCCCTCCTTTTTTGACAATTCTAGAATAGCTTTCTAAAATTTCAGCCTGTGTTTTCTTGATATTTTCAATAAATTCAGGTTGTAATTTCCATTTGGCATCAGGGTTTCTTTTCAGTACTCCCAAGCCGGAACATGGAGCATCAATCAAAACTCTGTCAGCACTTTCCTTAAGCTTTTTAATCGTTTTTGAAGATTCGATCACTCTAGGAGTTATATTGTGTGCACCTGCTCTCTTTGCTCTACGTTTTAATTCTTTGAGCTTTCCAGCATAGATATCCATCGCAATGATTTGCCCTTTGTTTTCCATCAATGCAGCTAAGTGAAGTGTTTTTCCACCAGCACCTGCGCAGGTATCAACAACGCGCATTCCAGGTTTTACTTCTAGAAATTCTGCAACCAATTGAGAAGAAGCATCTTGTACTTCAAAAAACCCACTTTTAAATGCATCTGTTCTAAAAACGTTTTTACGTTCTTTTAAAATCAATGCATCTTTATAGTTGGCATCAACTCTTGTTTCGATCTCATTTTCATTTAAAGACCTCTCTAGTTGTTGTCGAGTAGTTCTCAAGGTATTGGCTCTCAAAACTACTGGCGCTTGAATGTTCAAAGCAGTAATCTCTTTGTCCCATTTTGCTCCCAATTCTTTGACTCCTAAATTGTCCATCCAATCTGGAATAGACTCTTTGATTTTTCGGATGCTCTGCACTTGGTCAAATTTTCCTTTGATACGTCTTTCAGGAGCGTTCTCAAAGTATTTCCAATCGGGTAACTTGATGCCTCTCAACACCGCCCAAACAGTAAATACTTTCCAAATATTTTCTCTCGTATAATGCTCTTTAGTTTCAGCAATTTCATTGTACAGACGTTTCCATCGTACGATCTCGTAAATGGTTTCTGCAACAAACTTTCGATCTCTAGCGCCCCATCTAGGGTCTTTTTTTAGAGCTGCTTCTACAGCTTTGTCAGCGTAAACTCCTTCGTTGAATATGGCATTTAGTGAATCAATCACCGTAAATACTAAGTTTCTATGTAATCGCATTGTGTTCTATTTGAGAATGCAAATGTACTCAAATCAAATGGGAAAACGAGAACCTCTTTTGTTTTTTAAATTCGCGATGGTTTTGTTTGAACATTTGTTTTTTAATTAGACGTGTAGGAGTCTCAACTTTTTGTGTTTAATCGTTTATTTTAACCTATTTCTCAGTAAGAATAGTATTCTTTTTTGATTTTTTGTAATTTTGAAAAAAGCAGCTATTTTATATGTCAGCACCCGATTTTTCAACTCCTGTTTCATACCTTAAAGGTGTAGGTCCTGCACGTGCTGAATTGTTGTTTTCTGAATTGAGAATTCGGAATGTGTCTGACTTTTTTTCGCTTTTTCCTTTTCGGTATATAGACAAGAGTCGTTTTTACAGAATCAATGAATTGCAACCGACTTCGGCAGAACTTCAAATTATTGGAAAAATAACACAAGTTAGATCTGTTAAACAAAAACGAGGGAGTCGTTTGACGGCTACTTTTTCTGATGATACGGGGACTATGGAGCTCGTATGGTTCAAAGGTGCCAAGTGGATTAAAGATTCTTTAAAGTTAAATGTCCCCTACGTAATCTATGGGAAAACCAATTTTTACAATGGTAACTTTAGCATGCCACATCCTGAATTGGAATTGTTAAGTCTCCACAATAAGGGCATAAAAAAAACAATGTTCCCGGTATACCCATCGACAGAAAAACTTTCTAATAAAGGGGTGAGCAATAAAGTTATTGCCAATATACTAGAACATCTCTTTCGAGATTTTTATAAGATCATTCCTGAAACACTTTCAGAGCGTATTTGTTCTACCTATGATTTATTACCACGAAACGAAGCACTTTTACAGGCGCATTTTCCCAAAAACCAGGAACTCTTGGCAAAAGCACAGTTTCGCTTGAAGTTTGAAGAATTATTTTTTATTCAGTTAGAACTTTTATCCAAAAAGCAACAACGTAAAGAAAAAATAAAAGGGTATCCCTTTGAAACAGTCGGAGATTCTTTCCATGGTTTTTATAACAATCATTTGGAATTCGAGCTAACAAATGCTCAAAAAAGGGTACTGAAAGAAATTCGTTATGACTTAAAGACAGGAGTGCATATGAATCGATTACTTCAAGGTGATGTTGGATCTGGGAAAACGATTGTTGCCTTGTTGTCAATGTTGATCGCTTTGGATAACGGGTTCCAGACAGCTATGTTGGCACCAACTGAAATATTGGCGGTACAGCACTATACCGCAATAAAAGAAGCCTTGGCTTCAATGAATATATCAGTGGGTCTATTGACAGGTTCTGTAAAAACGAAAGCTCGAAGGGTGATTCACGAAGGTTTAGAAGATGGGTCTTTACAAATTTTGATAGGTACTCACGCTATTTTGGAAGACAAGGTAGTTTTTAAAAACTTGGGCATGGCTGTAATCGATGAGCAACATCGTTTTGGAGTCGCCCAACGTTCAAAGATGTGGATGAAAAATAGTCTGCCTCCACACGTACTCGTTATGACTGCAACGCCTATTCCAAGAACCCTAGCCATGAGTGTATATGGTGATTTGGACGTTTCTGTGATAGATGAACTGCCTCCTGGAAGAAAACCCGTACAGACGGTTCATCGTTATGACAAAAACCGTTTGGCTGTTTTTAAATTCATGAAAGATGAGATAGCCAAAGGAAGACAGGTGTATATTGTATATCCATTGATTCAAGAATCAGAAGCGATGGACTATAAAGATTTGATGGATGGTTATGAAAGTATTGCTAGGTCTTTTCCAAGTCCTCAATACCAACTAAGCATCGTTCATGGACAGATGAAGGCTGTGGATAAAGATTATGAAATGCAACGTTTCGTCAAAGGAGAAACACAGATCATGGTGGCTACTACTGTGATTGAAGTGGGGGTAAACGTTCCCAATGCAAGTATTATGATTGTAGAAAGTGCAGAGCGTTTTGGACTCTCTCAATTACATCAGTTAAGAGGTCGCGTAGGTAGGGGAGCTGATCAGAGTTATTGTATATTGATGACTAGTTTTAAGTTATCTCAAGATTCCAAAACACGCTTAGAAACTATGGTATCCACGTCTGATGGTTTTGAAATTGCAGAAGTAGACTTGAAATTACGTGGTCCAGGAAACCTAATGGGAACGCAACAAAGTGGGATTCACGCAATGAAAATTGCAGATTTAGTCAAGGACAAAGAGATATTACAAATCGCTAGAAATGAGGCTAAAAATCTTTTGTTAGAAGATC
>JBELHA010000028.1:0-29977 GCA_042091695.1 Flavicella sp. | reverse complement strand
TTGTGTTTTGTCACTCATCAATAATTCTGAAGGGTTAGGAGGAACCGGACCAGAAGTGATAACATCTAACATTGGAACTGTAGACTTTTTAATGATAGCATCTATTTCGATATCATCTGAAAGATAGTTTGCAGCACCAACCTCATTTGATACGTTTAAGATTTTGTGAATTTTTGGCTTTCTCATATCAAAGCCAATAACAATTGTTTTCTTACCACTCAAAGCAAATGCAGTAGCTATGTTAGCAGAAATTAAAGTTTTCCCTTCTCCTGATACAGAAGAAGTAAAAAGAACTGTTTTAGAGTTTTTATTTGTTTTCTTTTTGTAGAAAAACTGCATGTTAGAACGCAATGCCCTGAATGATTCAGAAACGCTTGATTTTGGTTTGTCCAAAACTATCAAATTGGAATCGTATTTGTTTTTACCAACAACTCCTATTACTGGTATCTGATACATATTTTCTATTTCTTCAACAGAATTAATTGTGTTGTCAAAAAGTTGTAATGCTATAATATAAAACAAACATAGAATAACAGCCAACATTACTGAAACCATATAGTTGAATTGTTTGTTAGGTTTTGAGGAACCTTGACCTGTGTCTTTAGCGTCGTCCAAAACTCTAATATCAGACACATTTGCAGCAATCGCACTCCCTGCTTCGTAACTTTTTTGTTTCAAATAGTTAAAATTAGCTTCTGTTTGCGCATAGTTTCGTGAATACTGCACTAACTCTTGTTCTAGTTTTGGTATTTTTTTAAGATCTCTGTTAAGGTTTTTAAGTTGCAATTCAAGTAGCTTTTGATCCGCTCTATTCTTTTGCTCTAGAGACCGCAGGTTTTCATAAACAATTTCTTTGCGTGTGTCAATTCTATTTCTAATATCGATCATTTCTGGGTGAATACCTGTTACTCCAGCATCTTCCAATTCATTTTTCAAAGTTACCAGTGTAATGAGCTCCAAAGAGTTTGATTGTACAGTGGGGTCTTTGATATCAATTACTGAGGGAGCCGGTATTGCTTTGGTTGTCTGATCGTGGTCCTTTAAGTACTTACGCAATCCCAAAACATTGTCTAAATCTCTCTGGTTTTCCAATAGTTGTTCATCTATAGAGGCGATTCTTGTAAATATTCTTTGACCTTCAGCTTCGATATTGTAGAGATTGGTAGAATCTTTAAATTTTGATAATAAAAATTCTATATTCTCAAGTTTCTTTGCTTCGTTTTTAAATAAATTATCAATGTACGATTTGGTTTTTACTGCATAGGCTATCTTGGAATCTTTTTGTACTTGCCCCAATACTTTTATAGTTGTATTGATGTATTTTACGAGTCTGTTTTTGTTGGCACCTATCAAGGATATCTTAAGTATGGATCCTCCTCGTTGGGTACTTGTAACTCGAATAGCTTGGTATCTTTTTACCGTACCATTAAAACTATTAAATCTTATAAAATAGGGTTTCGAAGTAGAGAATTCATGTTTTTTCTCCAATCTAAATGTAGCAAAAGGTGTTTTAATTTCCTCATATACACTAAATGTTTTTTCGTATTTTTTTTTCTTAGGATTGTAAGTGGAAAAGGTATGTGTGTTGTATTCGTAAAGTGTTTTATTTTTTTCTATAGATTGAAATTCGACACTAACCTTTACTTGGTTGCCTTCTAAAAATTGAATTTGTATGTATTCTCCAAGGATTTGATAATCTGTGGTATTGGTAGTTACCTCAAAAGGAGTTTTTCCATAAACATCTTCTTTTCTGTATTTCCCTTCTTCTAAATAGTCTATATAAAACTTTAATTTAGAGACTACATTCTCGTTGTGGGTTCTCGATTTTAGATTAGTGGTTATGGATTCTACCTCATTACTAGGTCCTCCCACACTAAACCCCATACCATTAGAATCAAACAGTGTGTTTTTTTCTTCTTTAGTTGTAATAGTAGCGTCTATCTGGTATGATTTTTCATCATATCCATTTTTGAAATTAGCAATGCTAAGGGCGATGATACTCATTACAATAAATAGTTTCCAATGCCCTAGTACACGATTTAAAAACAACTTTAGCTCAATTGAATTGTCCTCGCTAGTACTATTTTGTTTTGGGGAGTTATTTGTTTGCATAGAACGTCTACTATAAAGATTGTACCAATAAAAAGGTAGTTATGATAAAGGAAAAAATTGAAGTAAAAGTAGTGAAGGTTTGCAATCCTGTCGTACCTACTCCCCATGTTTTGGTCTTGATTGGCCTGATATAAATGATGTCATTTGGCAATACATTGAACGCCTCAGAATCAAACAAACTTAATTGCGTAATGTCAATAGTGTATTTTTTTAATTCCCCCATTTCTTTTCTAAAAACTTCTACTTGAGTTCTATCTCCTGTAGGTAGTATATCTCCTGAATTGGAAATTGCCTCTATGATATTTACTTTGTTTTGGTATAGTACTTTGGTTCCTGAACCACTTATGTCACCCAATATAGTATAACGTATTCCTGCCAGTTTTACAGTTACAAAAAGACTATTACCTATATTTATATATTTTTTCAATTCATCTTTTATCTTAACTCGTACTTGGTCTGTTGTGTAGTCAAGAACATTTAATTCTCCAATATAAGGAAGTCGTATGTTTCCATGTGCATCAACACTGTACCCAGACATGTAAGCCTGTGCATCTGACATTTGATTTGCTTGATTTTGATTTCCTGTTTCGTTGCTAAATAACTTTACCAATTCTTCATTCTTAGAACGAATCGTAATCATTAGTATGTCGTTGATCTGCAGTTTGTAAGGAGGGATGCTAGTTTGTGGGTAGTTTGTTTTGTAATTATCCTTTTCTTGAAAATACACCACTTTTTTATAAGGCACACAAGAAGAAAGTATTAGTAGCAACCCAAGAGATGCAAAAAATTTATTCATTTAAATAGCGTTTTAATCAGCAAATATATATTTATTTGTTCACAAAAAATAAAATTTACCGTACTTTTACAACACGCAATATACAAAGATGTTTTTTAGAATTAAATCATATTTTTCATACCTTTTTAGGGCAACAAATCAACACGGAGTTCACTCTCCATTTGTCTATAATTTAGTCACTAAATGTTTTTATGCTAAAAGTAGTAAAGCTGATAATACCTTTTTTAAAACCTATAAAAACTCATTATTACATACTACTGAACGTATTAGGGTTGAAGACTTTGGAGCTGGTTCTCGTGTTTTTAAAAGCAACGATCGTGCTGTTTCAAAAATAGCAAAGGTTGCTAGTGTGTCTAAAAAATACGGTCTGTTGTTAATGCGTTTGATTTCTTATTTTGATGCAAAGAACAATCTTGAAATTGGAACATCGCTGGGGATTTCAACTGCTTGTATTGCTCACAAAACAAGTTCAGGCAAAACAATTTCTTTAGAAGGGTGCAAGAACACAGCATCTGTTGCAAAAGATAGGTTTGCTCGTTTTGGATTGAATTCCACTGAATTTGTAGTCGGTGAATTTGGTGTTACTTTAGACAAAGTACTGTCAGGTCAAAAATTTGATTTTATTTATTTTGATGGAAATCATTCAAAAAACGCTACACTTTTGTATTTTAGAAAAGCATTGCAACACAAACACAATGATTCTGTTTTTGTTTTTGATGACATACATTGGTCTAAGGAAATGACTGAAGCTTGGGAGGAAATAAAAAATGAAGTACAAGTGACAGTCAGTATTACAACATTCCAATGGGGGATTGTATTCTTCAGGAAAGAACAGCGAAAAGAACATTTTACTATAAGAATTTAGCAGTATGAAAATTTATACAAAAACAGGAGATCAAGGTAAAACGAGTTTGTTTGGTGGTTCTAGAGTATCAAAGGGACACCTTAGAATCGAAACATTTGGTACGATCGATGAATTGAATTCCTATATTGGCCTGTTGAGAGATCAACAAATTGATGCACTTAGCTACGATGCCTTGGTGAAGATTCAAAAAGAGTTGTTTTCAGTTGGGGCTGTTTTAGCAACTCCAGAGGAAAATATGAAAAAAGACAAAACGAAAGAAAAAATAGATGCGTGTAGTATAGATACTTCACATGTACTATTTCTTGAAAAAGAAATTGATCGTATGGATGCCACTTTAGCTCCGATGACACATTTTATTTTACCAGGAGGACATACAACTGTGTCATATTGTCATTTGTCAAGGTCAGTTTGTAGGAGAGCCGAGCGTTTGGTGGTATTATTAGCTGAAAACACCTATGTCCAACCCATACTTTTGGAATATCTGAACCGTTTGTCAGACTATTTATTTGTACTGGCACGAAAATTGACATTAGATTTAGGAGCAAAGGAAGAAAAGTGGCTTCCGTAGCCACGAAATATTACGTTCTTTATACTTTATGAAAAAGCTTAAAAAAAACTTGACATTTTAAGAAAAAAAATTATTTTTGCAAATACTAAAAATAGATAGAAATGTATTGGACATTAGAATTAGCATCGTATTTGGCCGACGCACCTTGGCCAGCAACTAAAGATGAATTGATAGATTACGCAATTCGTACTGGAGCGCCTCTAGAAGTTGTAGAGAACTTACAAAGTCTTGAAGACGAAGGGGATGCATATGAATCTATTGTTGAAATATGGCCTGATTATCCTACGGAAGAAGATTACTTCTGGAACGAGGAGGAATATTAAAAATTAAAACATTAAAAAGTCTCTATTGAGGCTTTTTTTTTGTGTATTTTTGGAGGTACTCATAGAACAAATAGTTGGAGCTTAACTAACTTGCTGCTCATGAGTGTATTCGAGTAAATATCCGTTTTGTTTTACTACAAAACTAAATACAAAATAGAAAAAACGATTTAAAACATACATATGAGTTTATTGAATTCAGTCCTAAAGATTTTTGTTGGAGACAAACAAAAAAAGGACTTAAAATTATTACAACCTGTTGTTGATGCAGTAAAAAGCTTTGAGGCGGAGATGAATTCCCTTTCTAATGACGCCTTGCGTTTGAAGTCTGAAGGATTTAAAAAGGCTATAGAAATAGCAACCGAACCATTTACTACTAAAATAGCATCGCTAGAAACTGAAGCATTGACTGCACATATCGACCGTAAAGAACAAATATTTACGGAGATTGACACCCTTAAGGACCAATCGTATCAAGCCTCTGAAACAGTGCTTGAGGAAATTATGCCTGAAGCATTTGCTGTGGTAAAAGAGACCGCGAAACGATTTACAGAAAACAAAACAATCGAAGTCACTGCCACTTCTTTTGACCGTGAAATCTCTGCAGATCGTAGCTATATTCAATTGGAAGGAGATGCCGCTATTTGGCACAACTCGTGGAACGCGTCTGGAACAGATGTTGTTTGGGAGATGATTCATTACGATGTGCAATTGATGGGTGGTTCTGTTTTACACAAAGGTAAAATTGCTGAAATGATGACAGGTGAGGGTAAAACTTTGGTTGCTACTTTGCCAATTTATTTGAATGCACTTACTGGAAATGGAGTTCATGTGGTTACGGTAAACGATTATCTAGCCAAACGTGATGCTGCATGGATGGCACCTATCTGGGAATTCCACGGATTGAGCGTAGATTGTATCGATCACCACCAACCGAACTCAGAAGCGAGACGAAAAGCCTACAATTCTGATATTACTTACGGAACCAACAATGAATTTGGTTTTGACTACTTGAGAGACAATATGGCGCATTCTCAAGATGATTTGGTGCAACGTGCACCTAATTATGCCATTGTCGACGAGGTGGATTCTGTATTGATCGATGATGCACGAACACCTTTGATTATCTCAGGACCAGTTCCTGAAGGTGACCGTCATGAATTCAATGAGCTCAAACCAAAAGTTCAAGACATTGAAAAAATCCAACGTCAATATTTGGTTGGAGTTTTAGCAGAAGCTAAAAAAATGATCAAAGACGGAAACACAGAGGAAGGGAGTATCTTACTTTTGAGAGTGTATAGAGGATTGCCTAAAAATAAGGCATTGATTAAGTTTTTAAGTCAAGAAGGAGTGAGACAATTACTTCAAAAGACTGAAAACACCTATATGGCTGATAATAATAGAGAAATGCCAAAAATCGATAACGAATTGTATTTCGTAATCGATGAGAAAAATAATTCTATAGAATTGACTGATAAAGGAATCGCTTATATATCTGGGGACCAAGACAAGGATTTCTTTTTGTTACCAGATATCGGAGTAAAAATTGGTCAAATTGATGACAGTGATGCCTCACCTGAAGAAAAAGTGAGCCAAAAGGAAATACTTTACAAGGATTTTAGCATCAAGAGTGAGCGTATTCACACCTTGAACCAATTGCTAAAGTCTTATACTTTGTTTGAAAAAGACAAGGAATATGTTGTTATGGACAACAAGGTGAAAATTGTCGATGAGCAAACAGGACGTATCATGGACGGTCGTAGGTATTCAGATGGTTTACACCAAGCCATAGAAGCCAAAGAAAACGTTAAAATTGAAGCAGCTACCCAAACATTTGCCACGGTAACCTTACAGAACTATTTCAGAATGTACCGCAAGCTTGGTGGGATGACTGGTACTGCAATTACAGAAGAAGGAGAGTTTTGGGAAATCTATAAATTGGATGTTGTTGAAATTCCAACTAACAGAGATTTGTTACGAGATGACAAAGAAGATTTGGTCTACAAAACAACAAGAGAAAAATACAATGCCGTTATCGATGAGATTGTATTATTAGTCAAAGCAGGAAGACCTGTTTTGGTGGGGACTACTTCTGTGGAGATTTCAGAATTGTTATCTCGTATGTTGTCCTTACGTAAGATACAACACAATGTATTGAATGCAAAGTTGCATAAGAAAGAAGCAGATATTGTTGCGGATGCAGGTAATTCAGGAATGGTAACCATTGCGACAAACATGGCAGGACGTGGAACGGATATCAAATTGTCTGCTGAAGTGAAAGCTGCAGGAGGTTTGGCAATTATCGGTACGGAGAGACACGATTCACGAAGAGTAGACAGACAGTTAAGAGGTCGTGCAGGACGTCAGGGAGATATTGGTTCATCTCAGTTTTATGTTTCTTTAGAAGATCATTTGATGCGTATTTTCGGATCTGATCGTATTGCAAAGATGATGGATCGAATGGGCTTAGAAGAGGGCGAAGTAATTCAACACTCTATGATTTCTAAATCCATAGAACGCGCACAGAAAAAAGTGGAGGAAAACAACTTTGGTGTACGTAAGCGATTGCTTGAGTACGATGATATTATGAATGCACAAAGAGAGGTGGTTTACAAACGCCGTCGTCATGCTTTGGATGGAAAAAGATTGCAGTTGGATATTGTAAACATGATTTACGATACCTGTGCTACGATTGTTTCCGACAATAAAGCATCAGACAATTATACGCGTTTTGAGTTTGAATTGATTCAATTCTCTGCAATGCCTTCTCCAATCAGTAAAGAGGCTTTTAAAGACACAGCTGAAAGTGAGTTGATAGATACTTTGTACGAGGCGGTATATGCACATTACAAAGAAAAGATTATTAGAAACGCAGCTGCAGCTTTTCCAGTTATCAAAAATGTATTTGAAAACGAAGGTGATAAATACGAGCGAATTGTTGTGCCATTTACAGATGGAAACAAAAACATGCAAGTTGTTACGAATCTTAAAAATGCATACGAAACTGAAGGTAAAGGGTTGATCAATGATTTTGAGAAGAATATCACACTTGCTATTATTGATGAGACTTGGAAGGATCACTTGAGAAAAATGGACGAATTAAAACAATCGGTTCAAAACGCATCATACGAGCAGAAAGATCCATTGTTGATTTATAAGTTTGAGGCGTTTGAATTGTTTAAATCAATGTTAGACAAAGTAAATAGAGATGTGTTGTCTTTCTTGTTCAAAGGTGAATTGCCTTCTCAAAATACAACTCAAATTTCTGAGGCTAGAGCGCAAAAACGCGAAAAGCTTAATTTGAGTAAAGAAGAAGTTCAAAATTCTAGTCAAGCTTCCAGAGCACAACAACCAAATCAGGAGCAACAAGCACAAGAAACGGTGGTTCGTGAAGAAAGAAAAATTGGAAGAAATGAACGTGTTACTATTAAAAATGTAATGAACGGCGAAAATAAAGAAGTCAAATACAAACAAGCCATTCCTATGCTCGACAAAGGAGATTGGGTATTGGTTGAAGATTGATTCAAAAATGCGAAGTTTTAACTTCGCATTTTTTTTTGTTTTGAACTCAAAAAAACATATCGTTTCTTTTCAAATAATTCGTATATTAAAATTCCAATAGCATTTACAATGGAACAGGTATTTCAATCAACTTTTGACTTTTTAAAGAAATTACAGGAAAATAATAATCGCGTCTGGTTTGATGCTCATAAGGAACTTTACAAAGCAGAAGAGTTAAAACTGAAATCCTTTTTTTTACAGGTAAAAGAGGATTTGAATACTACGGATAGTATTGAGAAAATGAAGATTTTCCGAATCTATAAAGACGTTCGTTTTTCTAAAAATAAGACACCCTACAATATTCATAGAAGCGTGGGATTTTCAAGAGCTACCGATTCTTTGAGAGGGAGCTATTATTTGCGAATAGAACCTGGTAACTCCATGTTGGCCGTTGGATTTTTTCAACCGAATCCTGCAGATTTGCTAAGAATCAGAAAAGAATTTGAGATGGATGCTTTTGAGATGCGTGAAATATTAGCTCAGAAAAAAGTAAAAGAGCTGTTTGGGGGCTTACAGGGGAGTGAGGTTAAAACAGCGCCAAGAGGGTTTGATAAGGCGCATGCAGATATAGACTTGATTCGAAAAAAATCATTTTTATTCAGCCGTTCTTTTACAGATGCAGAAGTGTTGGCTGAGAATTTTGGACCAACTATCAAAGAGTCTTTTGAAGCGCTTCGACCATTTTTAGACTATATGTCAGATGTTTTGACTACAGATTTGAATGGTGTTTCCATACTAAATAAAGAATCATAATTTTAACAATTTAAATCATGAATACAAATTCAGAAAATAACGTACACGGGGATAGTGGTTTTTTAGGAGCTAGTATTCAGGAATATATAGGTGAATTTGTATATGGAGGAATTGATGGCAGTATTACTACTTTCGCTGTTGTAGCTGGGGCTGTTGGAGCGGGATTAGATTCTTCGATTATAATAATTTTAGGTTTTGCCAATCTGTTTGCGGATGGTTTTGCAATGTCGATAGGCGCTTATTTAGCGACAAAATCAGAAGTTGAAAATTATAGGAAACATAAAAAAATAGAATATTGGGAGATTGAAAATGTTCCTGAAACGGAAAGACAAGAGGTGAGAGATATCTATGCCTCTAAAGGGTTTTCTGGTGATCTTTTAGAGCAAGTAGTCGCTACGATTACTGCGGACAAAGAGGTATGGGTAGATGTTATGATGCAAGAAGAATTAGGTATGATTGAAGAGAAGAAGTCACCATTTATGGTTGGCGTTGTCACGCTGATCTCTTTTGTTTTGTTGGGTTTTATTCCTTTGTTTGTATATGTATTTGATTTTTTGTTTGACTTGACTATTGACTTGATGTTTTGGTCTACAGTTATGACACTTTTTTCATTTGGATTGGTAGGTTTCTTTAAAGGACTTATAAACCATAAAAATAAATTGAATAGTACTGTTTCTACCATGTTAATGGGTATTTCTGCCGCTTTAGTAGCTTATTATATAGGTTTCTTATTAGAGGCATTGGTATTGCGTTCGTAAACTTTGACCCCATTTTTAGTAAAGCTTTTGAGACATAAATTTCAATTGTCTTTTAAAGTTCAAAGAGCTTTTACATTTAGCTATATAACAGATAAATTTACCAGTGTTTCAATACGAATATAGTATTCAAATCATTTTTATGATTGTAAGCTTATTAGTGTTCAGTTAACTATGAATATTTTTTTAACGAGAAAACACCCTATTGGCTCCCGTTAATTTATCCAAAAGTTCATTGAGTATTAAATGCTCTTTCGAGTTAATGTTTTTGGTTATTTGTATTGCTATATTGTCTATTTCTAAATCAATTTCTGCCAATACTTTTTGACCTGTTTGTGTGAGTATTATTTCAATCTTCCTTTTATTTTTTTCACAAATACTTTTACTGACCAGTTTTTTTAAGATTAATTTGTCAATCAGACGGGTGGTATTACTCATTCTTGAGATCATTCTCTCGTGAACTTCCGTAAGTGAAGCAGGTACACCTCTTCGGCTCCTCAATGTTTTGAGTATGGTGTACTGTTGGGGGGATAAATTGTAATTTTTAAAAAAAACAGTGTTTTTTTCACTGACCCAATTACTAGCAATTAGAATATTTGATATAGTTTTGGAATGAATGTTTAGGGCGGTTCTTCGTTTTAACTCATTTTTTACTTCCATAATTTTTGCATTTTTTTTAGAACTAAATATTTTGAATGAAATTCCCAATAAATTTGAATACTGATACAGTTGTAAGCATCTCATACATCTATACTCTGTTATGAATAAAATTCGATGTATTATTTTTTTTCTTTTTTTTTTCTATATTTTGATTTACAACACGGACAATACTTTACCATAATATAGCAAATGTAATTTAATAAAATAACATTTGTTAACGCAATATGGTTTTTAACTTTGTACATACAAATATTGTTTGTGAACCCAAAAAAAAATATTTTTTCATCTGTTTATATGTTCTTTATACTTATATTTGTGAGTACATTATATGTAGGTACATGTAAAAATCTAATTTAAATTAATATTATGATACAATTAAAATCGTTTAAGTCTATTGCATTGGTAGCAATGACCCTGCTTAGCTTTTCATTTATAAAGGATGCTAAAGAATCAAAGAAAGTAAATACTGCTGAAAGTTCAATCTTTTGGATTGGAAAGAAAATTACAGGCCAACATTCAGGAAATATATCCATAAAAGAAGGTGTCTTGGAATTTGATAATGATAAATTATCTGGTGGTAATATCGTTGTAGATATGACATCATTGGTTGTTACTGATTTAGAAGGGAAAGCAAAAGCAAACTTAGAAGGGCATCTAAATTCTGATGATTTTTTTGGTGTTTCTTCACATGAAACTGCTACTTTGGTTTTGGATAAGGTAACATTGGACAACGATACTTATAAAGTAGTAGGTAGTTTTACAATCAAAGGTATCACTAAATCTATTGATTTTGATATGACAATAGCTGATAATGTAGCAAAATCTTCATTGAAAATAGACAGAACTTTGTTTGGAATTCGCTACGGTTCAGCTTCTTTTTTCGACAATCTTAAAAACAAAGCTATTGACAATATGTTTGAACTAGAAGTTACTTTGAAATTGTAATTTTGGACATAAATTTTAAATCAAAAAAAACCGCTATAAGCGGTTTTTTTGTTTTATTACAGTATCACTATTGTTTTTATATTTTATGAAATAGCATCATTTTTAGATGTTCTTTCTTAGGAAAGATATTGTTCTACATTTTGATATTCTAAGTCAAATGTTTCTGCAACTGCTTTGTAGACTATGGTTCCGTCTATCATATTGAGTCCTTTTTTAAGTGCTTCATTTTCATTACAGGCGGTTTTCCACCCTTTGTTAGCAATATCTATTACATAAGGCAACGTTGCATTGGTCAATGCCAGTGTTGATGTGTATGGTACCGCTCCTGGCATATTCGCAACACAGTAGTGTACAATTCCATCGATGATAAATGTTGGGTTCTTATGTGTCGTTGGTTCACATGTTTCTATACAACCACCTTGATCTACAGCTACATCTACAAGGACTGCTCCTTTTTTCATCGTTTTTAACATGTCACGGGTGATCAGGTTAGGTGCTTTTGCTCCTGGAATCAAAACGGCTCCTACTACGAGGTCAGCCTTGGTGATGGCTTGACGAATGTTCATTTCGTTTGAATATACTGTCGTAACATTTGCAGGCATAAAATCAGCTAACTCACGTAATCTGTTGAGGCTAATATCCATAATGGTTACACTTGCACCAAGTCCGGCAGCCATTTTAGCAGCTTGCGTTCCGACAATACCACCTCCTAATACTACGACTTTCGCTGGGCGAACTCCGGGTACACCTCCTAATAAAATACCCCTTCCATTTTGAGGTTTTTCAAGGTATTTGGCACCTTGTTGTGTAGCCATTCTACCTGCAACTTCTGACATAGGAATCAATAAAGGCAAACTACGATCTGTCAATTCAACAGTCTCATAGGCCAAACAAGTGGCTTTTTTTGTTTGCATAGCATCTACTAGTGGACGGTAGCTAGCAAAATGAAAATAAGTGAATACCAATTGTCCATCTTTTATCAATTCGTATTCTTGCGCTATTGGCTCTTTTACTTTGACAATCATTTCTGCAATGTCAAATATTTCTTTAGCGGTTCCTAAAATGGCAGCGCCAGCAGCTGTATATTCATCGTTTGTAAAACCTGAACCAGCTCCTGCATTTGTTTCAATAAAAACCTGATGACCTCTTTTTGTCAATTCTAAAGTTCCTGCAGGTGTCAACGAAACTCTGTTTTCGTCTGTTTTTATTTCTTTTGGAATTCCAACAATCATAAATTAAAATATATAAATTAAAAAAATTGTACTTAAATAAGCCCTAAGTGATCGATGTTTTTAGGTATTATTTTAAAGATATGTAAAAATAAATTAATTTATTTTTAGGATTAAGTAATATATTTTGTTTTTTTATGTGTTTTTACAGGATTTGTCAATAGTTTTATTATGTAATATGTAGGCATCCATCCTTTTTCAAAAGAACTTTTTAATACATACTAATTATTGTTGTTATTTTTTCAAAAAAAAACAATTGAGTATGCGCATAGTTTAATATAATTAGTATATTTGCAACGTTAATTTTAATAACAAATGATTACAACTATTTTACATCATCGCCATTTCTTACCTTGTTATCAAACGAGCTAGATATGTTGTGCTGTAACTGAACATATTTCAAGAACCCGTTTGATTCATTCAAGCGGGTTTTTTATTTTTATGCTGCTTTATGAATCAAACACAATTTTAAAAAAATGACTAAATTAAAAATTGCCATTCAAAAATCTGGAAGGCTCAACAAAGATTCGCTAGCCTTATTAAAAGATTGTGGTATTTCCATTGATAATGGAAAAGACCAACTGAAAGCTTCTGCGCGAAATTTTCCTGTGGAAGTATTGTATTTGAGAAATGGAGACATCCCTCAGTATTTGAGAGACGGAGTTGTAGACGTTGCCATATTAGGTGAAAATACGTTGGTAGAAAAAGGACAAGATCTAGAAATCATTGAACGTTTAGGTTTTTCAAAATGCCGTGTTTCCCTTGCGGTTCCTAAAGAGGTTGATTTCCAAGGTATAGGTGATTTTGAAGGAAAGCGAATTGCTACTTCTTATCCAAATACAGTCAATAAATTTCTAGGTGAAAATGGAATCAATGCTGACATCCACATTATCAATGGTTCTGTTGAGATTGCTCCTAATATTGGTTTGGCAGATGCTGTTTGTGACATCGTATCCAGCGGAAGTACCTTGTTTAAAAATGGACTTAAAGAGGTTGTGAAAATGACTACAAGTGAAGCTGTTTTAACAGCAGCACCAACCTTGTCGAAAGAAAAACAAGAAATTTTAGACACCATACAGTTCCGAATTCAAGCGGTTTTGAGAGGACAAAATTCTAAGTATATATTATTGAATGCTCCCAACGAAAAAGTAGCTGAAATTTCACAAATTTTATCGGGTATGAGAAGTCCTACCGTTTTACCACTTGCCAAAGAGGGATGGAGTTCAATACACGCTGTTGTTTTTGGGAAAGGAAAGTTTTGGGACATGATAGACGATTTGAAAAAACGTGGTGCAGAAGGTATACTTGTTGTGCCTATCGAAAAAATGGTTTTGTAAATTACAGTTCAATAGCAATTAGAAAAATATGCAGATTACAAACAACCCTGAAAGAGCAATTTGGAATACTTTGACAGAAAGACCTCTTAAAAAAGCTTCTGATTTAGGTAAACTCGTAGCTGAAGTTTTTGACAAGGTCAAAACGGAGGGAGACAAAGCTTTACAAGCATATACGCTTACTTTCGATAAGGTTTCTTTAAGTGATTTTAAAGTCAGCCAAGCAGAAATAGATGCTGCATCTAAACTAGTAGCATCAGATTTGAAAGAAGCGATACAACTCGCAAAATCAAATGTTGAACTATTTCATGCTTCTCAAAAAACCGAAAAGCAAGTGGTAACCACAACAGAAGGTGTTGCTTGCTGGCAAGAAATGCGCCCTATTGAAAAAGTAGGTTTGTATATCCCAGGAGGAACGGCTCCCTTATTTTCTACCATTTTAATGTTGGGAATCCCCGCTAAATTGGCAGGGAGTAGTGAGATAGTACTCTGTTCTCCTCCAGACGCCAAAGGAAACATACATCCAGCCATCTTATATACAGCCCAGTTAGTAGGTGTTACTACTATTTATAAATTAGGGGGTGTACAGGCGGTTGCTGCGATGACCTACGGTACAGCATCTGTTCCAAAGGTGTATAAAATATTTGGGCCTGGCAATCAGTTTGTGACAGCAGCCAAACAATACGCATTGACGCAAGGAGTTGCTATCGATATGCCTGCTGGTCCTTCTGAATTGATGGTCGTGGCTGATAGGAATGCAAATCCCGCTTTTGTTGCTTCTGATTTACTTTCTCAAGCAGAACACGGTCACGATAGCCAAGTGATTTGCGTGGCTGAAACAGTTGCAGATCTCAAAGAAATACAAAAAGAAGTGCAGGCACAACTCGATGTACTGCCCCGAAAGGACATGGCGCAAAGTGCGATTGATAATTCGCAGTTTATTGTTTTAAATGCAGTACAAGACCAGATTGATTTTATCAACAGCTATGCACCAGAACATTTGATCTTAAATGTTAAAAACGAAGCCTTATTCCTAGATAAAATTGTGAATTCGGGATCTGTTTTTATAGGGCCTTATACACCTGAAAGTGCTGGAGACTATGCCTCAGGAACCAACCATACTTTACCGACAAATGCGTATGCACGTATGTATTCAGGTGTGAATATGGATGCTTTTACAAAAAAAATCACCTTTCAAAAGATTACCAAAACAGGAATCCAGAACATTGGAAAAGCAATAGAGCTTATGGCGGAAGCGGAAGGGTTGCAAGCACACAAAAATGCGGTCACGCTCCGTTTAAAAGAACTCAGTTAATATGGGCTTTGAATTAAAAAATACAATCCGAGAAAATATCGCCAAGCTCAAAGCCTATTCTTCTGCTAGAGACGAATTTGAAGAAGCTACTTCTGACATGGTATTTTTAGACGCCAATGAAAACCCTTTTTCAAATGGTGTAAACCGCTATCCAGATCCGCAACAGCAAAATGTCAAAAAACTGTTGTCTTCACTAAAAAACATTCCAACAAATCAAATTTTATTGGGTAATGGAAGTGATGAAGTTTTAGATTTAATTTTTAGAGCTTTTTGTGAGCCCAAAGAAGACAATGTCCTTTTGCTTCCTCCGACTTATGGTATGTATGGGGTATTGGCAAACCTAAATAATGTAGCAATCAAAGAAGTATTGCTTTCAGATACCTTTGATATTCGTTTAGAGGAGACTTTGGAAGCAATAGATCAATACACTAAAATTTTATTTTTGTGCTCGCCCAACAATCCTTCAGGAAATGTGTTGTCTTCAGAAAAGATGGAACTTTTGATTGCCTCTTTTGAGGGTATTGTCGTGGTAGATGAGGCCTATATTGATTTTTCGAACCAAGCGAGTTGGATTGAGAAACTTCATCAATATCCTAACCTTATTATTACGCAAACCCTATCTAAGGCCTATGGAATGGCAGGAATTCGTTTGGGGGTATGTTATGCTTCTACAGAAATTATTGAAGTATTGAACAGAATTAAACCCCCATACAATGTCAATGAACTGACCCAGCAAAGAGCTATTGAACGTTTGTCGGATATTCCTAAAGTGCAAAAAGAAATAGCTTTGGTATTAGCGGAAAGAGATGTTTTGTTGAATGCATTGGAAAATATTGTATTTGTTAAAGAAATTTACCCTACAGATGCCAATTTTATTTTGGTAAAAGTAGACAATGCTTCCAAGCGTTATCAGGAGCTTATTGACAGAGGAATCGTTATTAGAAACCGAACGACTCAGCCACTTTGTGAGAATACATTGCGCTTGACTGTCGGTAGTAAAGAAGAAAATCAGTGTCTTTTACAAGCACTGAAAAGTATAGAAAATAGTTAAAAAAAAGAGTGTCAATCATTTGATATATCTAAATAAAGAAACAATGAAGAAAGTACTTTTTATAGACAGAGATGGAACCTTGGCTATTGAGCCGCCTGTAGATTACCAGTTAGATAGCTTGGAAAAATTAGAGTTTTACCCAAAAGCATTTCAATATATGGCCAAAATAGCCGCTGAATTGGACTATGAATTGGTCATGGTAACCAATCAAGATGGTTTGGGAACGGATTCATTTCCTGAAGATACCTTTTGGCCTGCTCAAAACAAGGTCATTCAAGCTTTCGAGAATGAAGGGGTTGTTTTTTCTGATGTTTTAATCGACAGAACATTTCCTCATGAAAATGCACCTACTCGCAAACCAGGAATCGGACTTTTAGGAAAATACCTTGATAAAGAGACTTATGACTTAGAAAATTCTTTTGTTATAGGAGATCGTTTGACGGATATCGAATTGGCTAAAAATTTGGGTGCCAAAGGAATTTACATCAATAATGTAGCTGATTTAGCTACTGATGAGTTGACAGTAAAGCGAACTGAATTGGATACTGTAATCGCATTGGAAACTAAAGATTGGAAAACTATTTATGAGTTTTTGAAATTGAGTGACCGTACAGCTGAAATCACGAGAAATACCAATGAAACTAAAATCTTTATCCGTGTCAATTTAGACGGTACTGGGAAAAGTGATATCGCTACAGGAATTGCCTTTTTTGATCATATGTTGGATCAGATTTCTCGTCATGGAAATATGGATTTGACCATTCAGGTACAAGGTGATTTGGAAGTAGACGAACACCATACAATTGAAGATACAATGATTGCTTTAGGGGAGGTTTTTGCAACTGCTCTAGGATCTAAATTAGGGATAGAACGATATGGTTTCTGTTTGCCAATGGACGATTGTTTGGCGCAAGCTTCTATCGACTTTGGAGGAAGAAACTGGCTGGTATGGGATGCTGAATTCAACAGAGAAATGATTGGTAAAATGCCGACTGAAATGTTTTATCACCTTTTCAAATCTTTTACAGATGGTGCACGTTGTAATCTAAACATCAAAGCGGAAGGAGACAATGAACATCATAAAATTGAAGGAATCTTCAAGGCTTTTGCTAAAGCTATAAAAATGGCAGTAAAAAGAGATGCAGAAAAAATGATTTTGCCTTCTACAAAGGGAATGTTATAAAATAGGATACAATTACAATGAAAATAGCAATCATAAATTACGGAGCTGGTAATATTCAGTCGTTAAAATTTGCCATCAAACGTCTGGGGTATGAAGCCGTATTAACGGACAATCCTGCTGAAATTATTGCTGCAGATAAGGTTATATTCCCAGGAGTTGGAGAGGCTAGTAGTGCGATGAAAATGCTGCGTGCTTCAGGTTTGGATACTTTGATTCCTACACTAAAACAACCTGTTTTAGGTATTTGTTTAGGCATGCAATTGATGTGTACCTCAAGTGAAGAAGGGACTACAAACGGATTGGGTATATTTGAGGTACCTGTCATTCGTTTTGATACGGGTCAAAAAGTACCACAAATTGGTTGGAATCATATCGCAAAACTCCAATCGGATTTATTCAAGGGAATTGCCGAAAATGAATATGTCTATTTGGTACACAGCTATTATGTTCCTCTTTGTAATGAAGCTATAGCAACGACAAATTACGGAATTGAATATGCAACCGCTCTGCAGAAGGACAATTTTTATGGGACCCAATTTCATCCCGAAAAAAGCAGCAAAGTAGGAGGGAAGATCCTCGAAAATTTTTTAAATCTATACATATAGCTTTTTGAAAAGCTATGTATACAATACCGATAGTTATGAGAATTATCCCAGCAATTGATATTATTGAAGGAAAATGTGTACGTCTTTCTAAAGGAGATTACAGCACAAAAAAAATATACAACGAAAATCCCTTAGAAATGGCCAAAGAATTTGAGGCACATGGGATTGAGTATTTGCATTTGGTTGACTTAGACGGTGCCAAGGCTAGTCATATTGTAAACCACAAGGTTTTGGAAGAAATCGCTAGTAAAACATCTTTGAAAATTGATTTTGGAGGAGGATTGAAAACGGATGAAGATTTGAAAATTGCTTTTGAATCTGGAGCTCGTCAAATTACAGGTGGGTCTATAGCTGTCAAAAACCCAAATGTTTTTGAAAATTGGTTGCAACAATTTGGAGGAGATAAAATTATTTTAGGTGCAGATGCTAAAGATGAAAAAATTGCTATCAGTGGTTGGTTAGAAGAGTCAGATAAAGAGTTGATTCCTTTTGTAAAAGAATATATGAAATCTGGTGTTTCTTATGTAATTTGTACTGATATAGCAAAGGATGGCATGCTAGAAGGTCCTTCTTTTGACTTGTACAAAAAAATGCTTGCTGCATTACCAAACGTCAAATTAATTGCTAGTGGTGGAATTTCTACCTTTGAAGAATTGCCAAAATTGGCAGATTTAGGTTGCGAAGGAACCATCATTGGAAAAGCCATTTACGAACATAAAATAAGCTTAAAACAATTAGAGAACTATATCATTTCTCAATAGTAATTTAAGGATTTACAAACAGACATTACACCTTAGGGGTATTTAAATAGTATATATATATGTTGACAAAAAGAATTGTTCCATGTCTCGATATCAAAAATGGAAGAACTGTAAAAGGAGTCAATTTTGTGGACCTTCGTGATGCAGGTGATCCTGTTGAATTGGCAAAAATATATGCCGATACAGGGGCTGATGAATTGGTGTTTTTAGACATATCAGCTACGGAAGAAAAACGTAGAACTCTTTTGGACTTAGTATTGCGTGTTGCTGCGACAATAGATATTCCCTTCACAGTGGGTGGTGGAATTTCTTCAGTTGAAGATATTGATAATTTATTGCACGCAGGAGCTGACAAGGTTTCTATAAATTCATCTGCCGTTAAAAATCCACAATTAATCAATGATGCTGCAGCTAAATTTGGTTCTCAGTGTATCACTGTGGCTATAGATGCAAAGCAAATTGACGAAGATTGGATTGTACATTTGGTTGGAGGAAAGGTGCCGACAGAACTCAATTTGTTTGAGTGGGCACAAGAGGTGGAAGAACGTGGTGCGGGAGAAATCTTATTTACCTCCATGGATCACGACGGAACCAAAGACGGCTTTGCCAATGAAGCGCTACAGATTTTGTCGGAAATGTTGACCATTCCGATCATTGCCTCGGGGGGTGCTGGAAACATGCAACACTTTGCCGATACCTTTACCAAAGGGCAGGCAGATGCTGCTTTGGCAGCAAGTGTTTTCCATTTTAAGGAGATTGACATTCCGAGTTTAAAGAAAGAATTACAAGCACAGGGCATTCCTGTCAGAATATAAAATAGTAGGATGTGGATGGGCTAGGGCTCATTTCCTTTTAAAACAGAAAAAAAATGAAAATAGATTTCTCAAAAGACAATGGATTGGTACCGGCAATCATTCAAGATGCAACTACTAAAAATGTATTGATGTTGGGCTATATGAACCAAGAGGCCTTTGACAAAACCATGGAAACACAAAAGGTTACTTTCTTTAGTCGTTCCAAAAATCGTTTGTGGACAAAAGGAGAGGAAAGTGGTAATTTTTTACAATTAGTTAGTATTGATAATGATTGTGATAAGGATACCTTACTCGTCAAGGTCAATCCTGTTGGTCCTACCTGTCATACGGGTACAGATACTTGCTGGAATGGAGAAAATACGCAAGAATATGGTTTCTTTTCACATTTAGAAAATGTCATTACGGAACGTGTAGCAAATAAGGATACCAAAAAATCCTATGTTGCAAGTTTATTCGCCAAAGGGATCAATAAAGTAGCACAAAAAGTAGGTGAGGAGGCTGTTGAAACGGTTATCGAGGCAATGGACAATAATGACGAGCTGTTTCTATACGAATCAGCAGATCTTCTATTTCACTACTTGATGTTGTTACAAGCCAAAGGTTTTACACTCAAGGATATTGAGAAAGAGCTCAAAGCAAGACATAAATAATATAGATCTAAAAAAAGGCACTATTTTTAAAATAGTGCCTTTTTTTTAGCTTTGTTTTCTCCTCGTAAATGATGTAAAAAGTATCAAAATCAATGTGAACATGGCTACTCTAAAGATATAGTCTCCATTGGTTGTGTAATATGTTTGCGCAGTATTTTGGGGAATTTTACCTCTTAATATTCCTTTTTCTCCGTAGGGAATTGATTTGAGAATATTTCCTTTTTCATCGATAAGAGCAGAAATTCCTGTATTTGCTGAACGCGCAATTCCACGTCTATTCTCAATAGCTCTCAATCGTGCTATGCTCAAGTGTTGTTTGTGTCCTTGACTCACATTCCACCAGGCATCATTGGTGATGATGGCCAAGAAATCCGCTCCTTTTTGTACATATTCCGTGACATAAGCTCCATATACGGATTCGTAACAGATAATAGGTGCTACGGTGTTTTTTGAGCATGGAAAGATATAGCGTTCTTTTTGAGTAGAAAGTGTTGAGACAGATCCTCCCAAATCAATCATCGAGTTTTTTAACAACGGATTCAAGACACTTCTGTAAGGTATGTGTTCAACACCTACAACGAGTTTTGATTTGTGATAGTATCTGAAATTTTCCTCTTTGTTTATAAAAAAAGATGAGTTATAGCTGTTGTACCACCTATTACTATTCCTAAAATAGTTGGCCGTAGCATTGGGAGTTTGATTTTCAGGAAATGCCTTGATAAAGGTAATTCCAGATAAAAATGAAGTCGATGGGTACTGGTCAAAATAGTCTTTCAACAATCCAAACTCTGGCGTACTTTTGAAGTTATTTATATAACGTGCTTGTGGCAGTGTAGTCTCAGGTGCAATAACGATTGATAATGTACTGTCAATTTCAGTCGCCGTCAATGCAATCAAGTCCTCTGCCATCTTAAGATTGGCTGTTTGATATTTTTCCGTGTAAGGGTCTACATTGGGTTGTAGCACTGCAACATCTAAATTAGCCTCTAATGCAGGAATCGAGTAGTACATGTATAAAGAACTAAAAATCCCAACACAAATGATACTAGCTGCACCGATTATTTTAGATGTCAAGACTTTGATGTCTTTACCTATTTGATAGTTTATAATTGCTTTTACCACAATGATATTGACAATCCAAATCCAAAGTGTTCCTCCAAAGGTACCTGTATATTCGTACCACTGAACCCATTTATAGTAGGAAGCAAAGCCGTTTCCTAGATTTAACCAAGGCCATGAAAGTTCCCAATGAAGATGAAATTTTTCAAAACCTAACCACAAACAGACCAATACAATCCAACTAGACTTTTGGTCTATTTTTTTAGCGATTTTATGGTAGATGAGCACGACCAGAGACATCAATAATGAATTGGCCAACACGGCAAAACTCATTCCAAAAGGTGTGGCATAAAACAACCACCATGTTGTAGTGAGGTTGAAAATAAAAAAAGTAATATAGGAATATCCTAAAACTTTCCAGTGGCTATTGTGGGTATTTCTAAGTTGGAACTCATTCCACAACAAAGGAACAAAAGCTACAAACAAAAACAAAGGGAATCCATAGGTTGGCCATGAAATAGCAAATAAAAACCCTGAAAGAAGTGCAAAGTAAAGATTTTTCATATTGGAAAATAACTAGAAGTAAACGATGCTATTTTTTAGCTCGTGATTGTAAGAAATCGAAGTCTATTTTTAAGGAAAATGTGTTAGAATATAAGGCATTTCCAGCACTGGCTATATTGGTCAATGCGTAGTCTATTTGTACGCCGTGGTATTTGAATCCAAGTCCGATGTTAGGTTGTATACTCAATGAATCTGTACCGTCAATTTGACGTTCATTCTGAAATTCCCCAACTCCCAACCTTAAATATACAAAACGAAGGTAGTCGAGTTGAAAACCTAGTGAAGGTGTCATACTACCATAGCGAGTACTAACAATATCATTTGTTGGAATCAATCTAGCGTGAAAATTCAATTCAGTCAGTAGGTGAAATTTATTGTTTTTTAACTCAAAATCACGCGCAATCCCAACGTGTATTTTGGGTATGGTAAGTTCTATTTTTTCAGGGATTACCTGGTTTTGTCCTGGTATAGCATCCTGGATGTCTTTGAGGTTTTCAGCGTCAAAATCCCAAGCGTTAAAAGTGGTTGTAATATCGCGTGCCATGATCCCCAACTGCCACTTTTTTAATTTATACTGTACTCCTGCATCCAAACCTATACCCCAAGAGGATGCAAAATCGCCAATGATTCTTCTTACAATTTTAGCATTGATTCCTAGGGCTAACCCTGGAATTGAAGTTATGTTTTTTGCAACAGCAATATTTAGTGCGTAGTCTGCAGTTGAAAAGCGTTCAATACGACTGAAATCAATGCCACCCTCATTGTCGATAATATTGGTCGTGTTTAGGATATTGTCTACTCCGAAACGAATCAAAGAAAAAGCCAACACAGGTCCTCCCTCAAGCTTGGGGGCAATCGCAGCTGCGGCATAATCGTAATTAGCAATTCCTGCAAAATACGAACTGTGCATCAAGGCTCCTTGGTGCACTTTGATACCGGCCAAACCAGCAGGGTTCCAATAAATAGCATTTACATCATTTGAAGAAGCGGTCACAGATTTACTCATTCCCATCGCTGCGGCATCTACACCAATACTTAAAAATTCATTGGAATATTTTCGAAACTCTTGAGCAGTACCCAAACAATAAGTTAGCAGGGTTAAAAGTAGAATGTGTTTTCTCAATATATAATTTTTTATTACTTGTAAATATCCTTACAAATATATTGTTATTTCTTCTCTTTTGTTTTGGTTTTGTTGAGTTCCTTTAGGAAAAAAACAATTTTTTCTTCACACCATGTGTTTTTTGAAGATTTCCATGAATTGATATACCCAATATGTCCTCCAAATTCAGGTGTTTCTAAGTGTATGTACTTGTGTTTCGCTGCTATTTCAGTTGGATAGCAGGAATCTGATAAAAAAGGATCATTCAGAGCAGACAATACATAGCAGGGAGTTTTGATACTTTTTAAAAAAGATTTTGAACTCGCTTGTTTCCAATAGTCTTCCGCATCTTCAAACCCATAAGAGGGAGCGGTGAATAGGTTGTCGAAATCTTGAAAATCTTTGGCTTGTAACAAGGTGTCTGTATCTAATTTTTTATCTGGAAATAAAGCACTTTTTTCGAGTGTCTTTTTCAATAACGTTCTTAAAAAGCGTTTCATATATACACGGTTGCTTTTTTTTGATAATACAGCAGAAGACCCCTTTAAATCACAAGGTGGACAGACTGCGACAATACCATTTACTTTTGATTTAAGGGTTTCTTTTTGTTCTCCAGCATATTTTAAAACGACATTCCCTCCCATGCTAAAGCCGACAATTGAAATAGAGGTGTAGTTGTAATTTTTGAGAAGGTAGTTCAAAATAAAATCTAAATCTCCTGTTTCCCCACTGTGATAGGCTTTGAAAAAAAGATTGGTTTCCCCACTGCAGCCTCTAAAGTTGAGTGCGACACAGTCCAATCCATTTTCGTTCATTACAGTAACAGAAGAGCGAATGTATTTTGAGTCAGAACTCCCCTCCAATCCATGTAATAATATTACTAAATTTTCTGAATTGCTGCGAGACCAATCTAAATCTAAAAAATCACCATCAGGAGTGTCGATACGCTCTCTTGTATATGTTACTTTAGGATTTGTAAAAAGGGTTCTATAGACGGTGCTTACATGTGGATTGGTAAATGGAAAAAAAGTTTTAAAAGTGGATTCTAATATGGGCATAACAATCTATTTTTGTTGTACAATACTACTAAAAACAAGCCACTTTTTAAAGGTTTTTTTTAGTGTATAGCGTTTGAATTACAGTTGTGTTTACTAATAATTCTAAAATATTTTATATTTTAGTTTGTGTATTCACCCGAAGAATATTCAGAAACAATAATTAGCTATGATCGTATCCGAATCTGATGTTTTCAACTTAGAGATATCAACTTTATTTTTTTTAAGTACAGATTTTAAGAAGCGATTGCAATGGGACCACCAAACTAAAGCAATTGGCTTTATAGAAGGACATAGTGTTTTAAAAAAAGGAGCGAAAGTATATACTGAATCTGTTGAAGGAGTAAAAATGGATACTGAGTATTTGGAATTTGATTTCCCCCATAAATTGTCAATTCAGATGCGAAATAAATCTAGTGTATTTAAGTCATTTAAAGGTACTTGGCAATTCAGTGAAATATCCAATACAGAAACTAAATTAAAGCTATTATACCAATTTAAATTGCGATTTCCATATATTTTGATAGCTCCTATAGTATACAAAAGAACACGTAAAAACATGAGAAATAAATTGTCTTTTTTGAGTGCGTTTTTAAATTCTCAAAACAAACTAAAAACTTTTGTTTAGCTAGGGGGAGTAATTTAAAACAACCATTTAAAGGATTGTTGTGTAATTAAAGAATGGAAGTAAATAGCGAAAGTTATCTTTAGCAATAGGCTTATATTTTTATATCTTCGCCTCAGCTGAAACTAATATATAAATAGATAAAAAATAGATGAATTTCAAAAAACACCTTCCCAACGCTATTACTATGTGCAACCTTTTTTCTGGTTGTATTGCTGTTTTTTATGCTGTAATAGGACGTTTGGACTATGCTGCTTTGTTTGTTGTTGTAGGGATTGTATTTGACTTTTTCGATGGTTTTGCAGCACGTATCTTAAAAGTGCAAGGAGAATTAGGGAAACAACTAGATTCTTTGGCAGATATGATCACATCTGGTTTGGTACCAGGGATTGTATTGTTCCAATTGCTCCTGCGAGCTTCTTCAAATCATGAAGTACCTTCTCTTTTTAAAATAGTTAGTTTTGAATTTTTACCTTTTTTAGGGCTTCTAGTTACTTTGGCTTCTGCATATCGTTTGGCTAATTTTAATATCGACACACGACAGGCAACTTCTTTTATAGGATTGCCAACACCCGCGAATACCTTATTGATTGTTTCTTTGCCTTTGATTATTGAATATAGTGACGCCCTATGGTTGGTAGATCTTTTGCAAAATCAATTTGTATTGGTTGTTTTGGTTTTTGCAAGCTCTTATTTTTTGAATGCAAATATCCCTTTATTTGCGCTGAAATTCAAAAGCTTTACTTGGAAAGACAACAGCTATAAATATGTTTTTTTAGGTTTTTCAATCATTTTATTGTTCGCCTTTCAATACGCAGCTATCCCATTGGTAATATTGAGTTATATGTTATTTTCTATGGTATATAACTATAAAAATAATATATAATTATAAACCGTTTTTATGTACACAACGCGACTTATTGAAGCGAGTGCAACTCATGCTATTCGTAGAATTGTTCTTCGTGACAACAAGGATGTTTCCGTAGTGTTTGAAGGAGATTCAGCTTCCACTACTTTTCATACAGGCATTTTCAAAGGAGATACACTTCTTGGGATCGCTACCTTTATGCAAAATAAACATAAAGATTTACAAGGAGCGCAATATCAACTAAGAGGTATGGCTGTTTCTGAATCCCATCAAAGTCTTGGATTAGGCAATACATTGTTGGAGTTTGGATTGAAAAAAGCATCTGAATTAGGAGCTGATTTTTGTTGGTGTAATGCACGAACTGTAGCGCTATCATTTTATAAGAAAATGGAATTTTCTATTATTGGAGAGGAGTTTATAGTTCCTGAAATAGGTCCTCATTTTGTCATGTTTAAAAAACTTTAAATGTATAGAAAATCTTTACTATTACTAGTTTTTGTAGCGATGAGCTGCTCTAGTACCAAACAAATAACTTCAGACAAAGCCGCTATTAAAAAAGTTTTGTTTCAATCTGCCAAAGATTGGAACAAAGGAGACATGACTGCTTATATGAATGCCTATTGGAATTCAGATAAACTCCAGTTTATAGGCAGAAATGGGATAACCTACGGATGGGAGCAGACCTTAAATAACTACCTTAAAAGCTATCCTAATCAAGAGGTTATGGGGGTCTTGACATTCGAGGTTCGCGACCTACAATACCGATCCAAAAAAGTGTATACTCTTGTGGGTACTTATCATTTAGAACGAAAGCCCTCCAATGCTGATGGTATTTTTTCTTTGGTATTTGAAAAGAAAGATGGACGTTGGTGTATCACCTCTGATCACTCTGAATAAGCGAATTCATTCATAAAAAAACCAGTAAAGAAATTATCCTTACTGGTTTTTTACTTTTTTATAGAAACCTTTATTTTTTCAATGCTTCAACTAAAATTTCACCAGAATATCCATTTGGAAATTCAATCTGCAACAAGCTAGAAATTGTAGGAGCTATAGAGGTGATGTCTAGATGTTTTTTGGTGTTTCCTTTTTTGATACCAAAGCCATAATACAACATCGGAACATGTGTGTCGTAACTGTATCCAGATCCGTGACTTGTTCCCGATTTTTGGTAATATGAACTCAAAGTAGCAGGATTTGGAATGAAGATTACATCTCCTGAAAACTTTTGATTGTATCCCTTTTGAACAGCCTGCATTAACCCCTCTGTAAATTCACTTTCACGAAGTGTAAAAGCAGTACAAGCTTTGTAGATGTTTTTAAATTGAATAATATTATCAGCTATAAAATCAGAGACAGTACGTAGCTCTAAATTATTATTTCTAAGCGTTTCTTTGTTTATGAAAATCTGAAAGTTAGACATGTTTTCAATAAGATTTTCAACACCAAATTTTTCTAAAGTGATGTTTTTAACAAAATTTTCCAGCTCCTTATTGTCAATGTAATCAGCAGGGATTTTAAGATTTTTTAAGTAGTTTGGTATTTGTGCTACCGCATGATCTGCAGTTAAGAAAAGCGTGTAATCCCCTTTTCCAACTTCTTTGTCTAAGAAATCTAACAATCGTTCAATTTCAAAATCCATACGGATATAGGTGTCTTCAATCTCTTTAGAGTCAACACCGTATTTATGGCCAACATAGTCCGTACTTGAATAGCTAATACTCAAAAAGTCAGTATGTGTGCCCTGACCCAATTTTTCTCCTTCAATAGCCGCTAGTGCAAAATCAGTGGTGATTGTATTTCCTGCTGGAATCGATTTGATAATGTCGTAATTTCCATTTTTTGCTCTCAACTTAGGGATATTGTGAGGGAATATTGGTCTTCCTTCTCCTTTAAAAATCCCCTCAAAAAGATTGTCATCGTCTATGGTTTCTGTATAGGTTGCAATGTCGTAATAGGTTTCCCACGGTTGACTAACATAAGCCTCTACTTTTCCATTTTGATTGAATTTATTTACCCATTTCGGTAATTTTTTCATGTAGAAGGAACTTGAAATCCATTTTCCGTGCTCTTTTCCCTCAAACCAATAGGCTCCATTCGCAGTATGTCCAACAGGAAGTATCGCAGATCGATCTTTGATGGCAATTCCTATAGTTTTTCCTTTCATGTTTTGTGCTAAATGCAATTGATCTCCTAGGGTTGTTGTTTGCATTCTGTAAGGCGATTTTTGACCATTTATAGTGGTACTACCAACAGTTTTGTAATTGTTGTCATCTACACAGTAAATACTCTTTTTTAGGTATTTATCGTACCAGTTATTTCCGATAATCCCATGGTTATATGGGGTAGTACCTGTATAGATAGAAGCATGACCAACAGCAGTAAATGTTGGGATATAGTTGTAGTGTAAGTTTTCTGCCTGGAATCCTTTTTTGATCAATTTTTTAAATCCACGTTTTCCAAATTTATCAGAAAAACGAATCAGATAGTCATAGCGCATTTGGTCTATTACTACACCAACTACTAATTTTGGTTGTTTTTTCTTTTGCGAAAACATTGAAATGTTACAGAAACAAAAAAGGAGTAAAGAATAAATAAGGTGTTTTTTATGCATAGTTATAGTTGCTATTTTATGTTAGAATAGTCTATACAAATATAGTCACTATATCTATAATGCATATTAGGAAATGTTTAAATTAACCTCTAGAAATAACTGTATATACATAGAAAGTAACTACTGGACTTTTCTCTAGTTGAGTTCGACAATATTTTAATACATTAGCAAAAACAATGAAAATAAAATAGTATGAATTATATAGAGCATGTCGGGAAGTATTTTATGATGCTCAAACAAGTGTTTACCAAACCTCAAAGAAAGGAAGTTTTTAGAGAAGCTTTGTTTCGTGAGATTGAGGATTTAGGTCTTAAGTCTGTTGGGATTGTCGCTTTTATTGCTTTTTTTGTAGGAGGTGTAGTAGCGATTCAAACGGCATTGAATGTAGACAACCCTTTGATACCAAAGTACTTGATTGGATTTGCGACCAAACGTTCCATGATATTAGAATTCGCACCGACTTTTGCATCAGTTATTTTGGCAGGTAAAGTAGGTTCTTTTATTACTTCTAGTATCGGAACCATGCGTGTCACCGAGCAAATAGACGCCTTGGAGGTTATGGGAATCAATTCTTTGAACTATTTGGTATTGCCCAAAGTGATTGCGGCTATCTTTTTTTATCCTCTATTAGTTATATTGGCTATGTTCTTGGGTATTTTCGGAGGATGGGCAGCAGGTGTTTTGACATCACTTTTTCATTCGATAGATTATATCACAGGAATTCAAATGGATTTTGATGCTTTTTTAATTCAATATGCATTGATAAAATCGGTAGTATTTGCTTTTGTTATTGCAACCGTTCCTTCTTACCACGGTTATTTCGTAAAAGGGGGAGCTTTGGAAGTCGGACGTGCCAGTACACAGGCGGTAGTTTGGACAAGTGTTATCATTATTTTATTGAATTATTTTTTAACCCAAATGCTTTTAGGATAGATGATTGAAGTAAAGAAAATCGTAAAGAGTTTTGAAAATACGACTGTTTTAAAAGGCATAGATGCCCAATTTGAAAGGGGAAAAACGAGTCTTATTATTGGACAGAGTGGGTCTGGAAAGACCGTGTTTTTAAAGAGCTTGTTAGGATTGCATACTCCTGATTCAGGGAGTATACTATTTGATGGCAAAGCAAGTAATGAAATGGCTGCTTCGGAAAAGCGACAATTACGTCAAGAATTAGGGATGGTATTTCAGGGTTCTGCCTTGTTTGACTCCTTGACTGTAGAGGAAAATATCATGTTTCCTCTGAAGATGTTTACCCAGCAAAATCAATCAGAAATGAGAGATAGGGTAAATGCAGTGATCAAAAGAGTCAATTTGGTCAATGCCAATTCTAAATTTCCTGCAGAGTTGTCTGGTGGGATGCAGAAACGTGTTGCTATTGCTAGAGCAATTGTTATGAATCCAAAATATCTTTTTTGTGACGAACCCAACTCAGGTTTGGATCCTCAGACAGCCATTGTTATCGATAATTTAATCCAAGAAATAACAGAGGAATATCAAATAACAACGGTCATAAATACCCATGATATGAATTCTGTAATGGAAATTGGACAAAAAATTATTTTTTTGAAAAATGGTGTAAAAGAGTGGGAAGGAAGCAATAAAGAAATCTTTAAAACTGATAATGAATCGATTGTAGATTTTGTCTATAGTTCCAATTTATTTAAGAAGGTTAGAAAAGCATATTTAAACGAAATTAATTGATAAAAAAGTTTGTTATATAGGAATAAGATTCTATATTTGCACCCGCTAAAACAAAGGAAATAATGACCTGGTAGCTCAGTTGGTAGAGCATCTCCCTTTTAAGGAGAGGGT
>JBELHA010000027.1:0-40488 GCA_042091695.1 Flavicella sp. | reverse complement strand
TAACAGGAGATGTAATAGGAAACCTAATAGGAGACAGCACTGGAGATCATACAGGGAATGTAGTAGGAGACGTAACAGGAGATGTAATAGGAAACCTAATAGGAGATAGCACTGGAGATCATAAAGGGAATGTAGTAGGAGACGTAACAGGAGATGTAATAGGAAACCTAATAGGAGACAGCACTGGAGATCATAAAGGGAATGTAGTAGGAGACGTAACAGGAGATGTAATAGGAAACCTAATAGGAGACAGCACTGGAGATCATACAGGAGATGTAACAGGAGACGTCATAGGAAATCTAACAGGAGATGTAATAGGAAACCTTACAGGAGATAGTACTGGAAATCATACAGGGAATGTAGCAGGTAATGTCACTGGAAACTTAACGGGTGATAGTACAGGAAAACACATAGGAGAAGTTGTTGGCAATGTAACAGGGGATGTGATTGGAAACCTTACGGGTGATAGTACAGGAAAACACACAGGAGAAGTAATCGGTAATGTCACAGGAAATCTAACAGGAGACACTACAGGAAAGCACATTGGAGAGGTTGTTGGTAGTGTAACAGGGGATGTAACAGGAAATTTAGATGGTAATGTGAGCGCATCGTCAGTTACGGTTTCTAGTTTATTTACATTGCCCACTTTTACAGAGGAGGGGAGAAATGAAATCAGCAATCCAGTTTTTGGTCAATTACTGTTGTGTTCTGACTGCAAAGTCAACGGTGAAATTCAATATTTCAATGGAGTCGATTGGGTAAATATGCTCGGTACGACTGCTGCTACTTCGGTAGCACAAAACTCAAATAGTGGAAGTGTAACAGGTGCGGGTCAGATAATTTATTCCATGGGGAATTCATCTTATGAACTAGATCAGTTTTATTATTTCGATACAAATTCTAAATCGTTTACAGCTTCCAATATAAATGTTTACAAATCTAATAACTATGAGTACTCAATACCATTTTTAGGCAATGGATCTACTTATTACGTGAACTCCGCAACCTCAATTTCTAAAATTACGGGTGATAATACAATAATCAATATTGTTATACCATCTGGGTATACAGCGAGTTTGACTTATTCAGGGTCGCAACAGTATTCTTCTGATGATGGTGGGCACCCAGTGATTTTACTTGAATCTACTTCTGACAGTAGTTTGCATTATCCTGCTTATATTGATGAAGCCGATCAAATACATGTTATGAACAGTGTGCCAATGAGAGAGTATTCAAACTATTTAAATGGTGTCATGCTCAATGGATATTTTATATTCTCCGAGGATACTACAAATTCAACAAAGTATATCGTCAATTTAAATGCAGAAAGTCCTAGTCCAATAAAAATATCTTTTCCAGTACAGGATAATAATTCTTATGGTGTAGATGTTACATTTGGAAATGGTATGTTTTATTTTAGTTACAGAGACAACTCAATAGCAAACTCAGATTACAACAAAAGGCTCTACAGATTGGATCCAAATTCTTTGATTTCTGAGAATGGCTATTCTACTACTTTATTAGCTAGTACAACTAGTAGAATGAATAATATTTCATATGCATCTAATGATAAGATATACTTTTCAGAAAGTTACCGTCCTAGTTCTCAAGGTCCCTTGAAATTCAATAGTTACAATACTAATGATGGCGTACTTGAATCTATCACTTTTCCAACATCACTGAGCCGAATTACTATTTTAAAATCGAAAGGTAAAGTGGTAGAGTTTAATGGTAAATTAATTTGTTATGGATATGATCAGTCATGGGGAAATTCTAATACAAGGAATAGATTGTATTTGTTTGATACCACAAATAATACCTTTGAAAGTTTATTTGATGAAGATTACTCCTTACAAGGCTATTGTTCTACAAGTGAATATATCACTGCAACGGGATATCAATCAGCCGTTGTATACGATGGCAAACTGTACCTGACTTTAATGTATAATGAATACAACAATCATAGGTTTTTGATATACGATGGAGAAAATTTAGAAATCATTCAACCCAATACTAAAGGTGGTGGTTCTTTGTTTTCTGAGTCTTGTGGACCTTGATATTTATTATTTCAAATTTATTCTAAAGGACAAATTTTAAATTATTAGAAAGCAACATTCACCAAGTGATTCCGATCTAGACCTTAGATAACTATCTTTTCATTGAAACTTATATAGCCATCAAAATATAGGATATGTCTTTGAGAACTAATAAGTACTCTCACTTTTCTTTTGCAGAAATTTTTATTGATTGCCTAACTATAATTTTAGCCTAAAGCGAGGATTGTGCGTTACATATTTCTAAACCCAATTGGTTTTTAGTGTTAAATAGCTGTTTTTTAGTGTTTTGTGTGGTTTTATTCTTGTCTGCTATAGTTGATAAAAAGATATTTCGTCATTTAAAAATGTCATCCTAACATCTTCTATATGTAATTCATCGTAAATTTTCGAATAAACAATGGTCTTGGTCTATTTTTGTTAGACCAAACTAAAACCAACTTAATTATGTTTAAAGCTACATCTATTCGTGGGCTTGGTCAAACTAGACCTGTACCCACATTGAATAAACTGTATTTCTTTCTATCTTTTCATGTCTCCAATAATCTCAAAACTTAGAGATTGACATCTGCTTGAGGCAAGCTATTTTTTACGTTATAAATTGATATCCTAAATATATGTTTTCAGTGCTAACAACATATGTCAGCATTTTTTGAATCCAATATGTAGCGTTCCTTTCCTTTTAACAATCAACAATGCAAATTTTTCTTTTTAAGAAATCTATAATTTGCTTTTATGTGTCCTTATTCTTGTTTTACAGCAATGATATGGAATGTCTTTGTGACAAATTTTAGACAAAAACCGAACAAATTTAAACCAAACTATTTCAAACTTAAAACCATTCTTACATTATGAAAAAAATTATTTTTATTTCGCTGTTATTGATGAGTTCGATGGGATTCTCTCAATTCTCATTTGATTTTAGTGCAACGACCAATGACAATTGGAAAGCTGACGAGGGTATTGGAAGCGTAACAACTTCAACTGCTTCTCCAGCTGTCAACGGTGCTATTGGCGTCGTTACATCTAGCCTCACAGGTCAAGATTGGCAAAATGCCCAAATTGTGCTTCAGCCTGGGGACTATAAAATGGACCTTAGCGGTACAAATAAAATCCTCACTTTTAATTATTACAGTAATGAAGCTGGTGGAGGGATGATCAAACTTGAAGGAAATGGTGTTACTAATCAAGAACTTTATTTTAGTTACTCCACTCCAGATCAATGGGTGCCTATCTCATTAGATTTTACATCTGCTGACGGGGAGTATGAAAAACTTATTTACTTTCCTCACTATGGTTCAGCACTTGTTTATGACGGTGTAAATATGCCAAAAAACGATACCAAAGTGAGTTATTTCGACGATGTTTCAGCACCACTTGGAAGTGTTATTGTTGCTACTTCTGCGACTCCGACTGTTGCAGCACCAACAGCACCAGCGAGAGCTACTGCTGATGTGGTTTCTATCTACAGTGATGCCTACCAAAATATTAGTCTCTCCGAATTCCCTACAGGTTGGTCACAAGGAACACACACGTTCGTACAAGTTGCTGGTAACAATACCATCAAAGCAACTAGTAGTGAATTTATTGGAATAGTTTCAAATTATGGAAGTGGTACCAATTTAGCTGCGATGGAATATATGCATATTGATTACTACACTGCAAGTTCAACTGAAATTGGAGTAAAATTGGTAAACACCAATACAGGTGCTAATAAATTGGTTTCATTGGGAACAACCGTTGTTGGCGAATGGAAAAGTGTTGATATTCCAATGTCTAGTTTCGTTGGTGCTGGTTTATCTGGAATCACTCAATTTTTGATTGATCCTATTACAAGTATGGATGTGTATTATGACAACTTCTATTTTTACAAAGCGCCATCCAATTATGACACCAATTTAAGTGATCTTACCATTGATGGTACAACTATTAACGATTTTGCTGCTGGAGTAACAAGTTTTACTGTGGATTTGACTGATGATACTACAATCGTTCCAACGATTGCTGCAACTAAAGTTGATGACGACGTGACTATGGTTATCACACAAGCAACATCTTTGCCTGGAGATGCTACAATAGTACTGACAGACCCTAACAATGATTCTTCAACAATCATAGTGAGTTTTGTTATTAGTATTCCTTCGTCTAGTGCACCAACTCCTCCTGAAAGAAATACATCCTCAGTAGTTTCGGTTTATAGTGACGCATATGATAACATCGCTTTGTCTGAATTTCCAGCGGAATGGTCACAAGGAACGCATACGTTTACGCAAATTGCTGGCAATAATACCATTTACGGAAATCCAAGTGAATTTATAGGGATAGTTTCTAATTATGGTACTGGTACTGATTTGAGTGCAATGGAATTTATGCATATGGATTACTTTACAGGTTATGATAAAGAAATTTCTATAAAACTAGTAAACACCAATACAGGTGCTAATAAATTAGTTTCTTTGGGAACGACTGTTGTTGGAGAGTGGAAAAGTGTAGAGGTTCCAATGTCTAGTTTCGCTGGTGCAGGTTTGTCTGGAATTACACAATTTTTGATCGATCCAGCTTCAGCTATGGATGTTTACTTCGATAACTTCTATTTCTATAAATCAGAGACTTTAGGAGTTGACAATACTAGTGCGGCTACAACAGGAATTTATCCAAACCCAACCAACGGACCAATCAACGTTATTGGAGATGTATACAGTGTGACGGGGCAGAAGTTATTGGAAAACACAAACAATCTTTCTGTATTGCCATCAGGAATCTACTTCGTTAGAAGTGAAGGAACAACCTCTAAAGTGATCAAAAACTAATAAATTAGCTCACAATCATATTTTTATAAATCAAAACCCACGCTTCTAATAGCGTGGGTTTTTTTAGTTCCTATTTTTAGTTCTAGATAGCAAAAAATAAATCAAATGTATCAAAGGATTGTAATCAACGTTGCATTTTTTTATTTTTCAAATATATATTTCATTGTTTTTTGATTTTGATATTTATCAATTAATAAAACGAGCGTATTGTTTTTTCTTAGTTCAATAATATAATCTATCCCTTTGTAGGTTTCACCTTCACTTGTGCAGGTACTTTGCAGTACAATTCTATTGGCTATATCTACATATCCTTGCACACTACATCGAACTGAATCGGTCATTTCACTCATTAGGTTGATTTTTCCAGTAACTTGAGTTCCCTGTATTTCTAGATCAACAATCAGACTGAGAATTGGTACAAGGCCCTTTCCAAAATCGTATTTTTTGAGGATTTTTATAGCTTTATAGATTCCTGAAGACAATCTTTTTTTTGGTTTTCTCTTTAAAAGTGTATGATATACCCAGTAAGTTGAGTTTTGTATATATCCAGTTTCATTTGCGAGATCATACCCTGTAATTTGATGCCAAATTTCCTTTTCATTAGAAATAGTTTTGAGCACTTTTACTCTGTAAAGTTGATCTGCTTTACCAGAACTTCGCTGTTTTACCTGAAATGCAACGTTATTTCCCTTGCTTGATGCTTGCTTTCGAATGTTTACGTTGCTACCTAAAATAAAAGCCTCAGAAGATAAAGCAGCATACTTTAGACTAGGCTTTAAGATCTTGTTTATTTTTTCGGCGCTGTCCTCTACATCATAGCCCAATTCACTCATTAAAGTTTCAGAATCATTGTCTTTTTTATAAGTGTAGATAGCTTCTAGAATCTTGTTTCTATCTTGGTCATCGCGATTATCATAGCCAATTTCTTTGAGAAAATCTTCAGTAGTATATTGCTGAGCGTTTAGATCTATTGCAGCAATACAAGTAAAAAGCAAGAGGGATACGAATTTGTTCATTGCGCTATAATTTAAGTTGTTGTTTCTTAGGCTTAAGGTTTATTAGGTTGTTAATGAGTGAATTACAGCTATCGTTCCAAGTGAGAATTGATACATGAAATAAGCTATTGTATAGTTTGTTTTTAAATCAAGATGTTGGTAGTATACATAAAAAAAAGAGGTGTTTTTCAATACCTCTTTCTTATGCAATACAGTTGTGTTTATAGTTTTATAAACTTTAGTGTCGTTTGCTTTTCTGCGGACTTAATACTTATAAAGTATGTGCCAGGTACCAAATTACTAATGTCAATTTCGGAATTTTCTAGAGACTGACTTTCTACTGTTTTTCCAAGTAGGTTGTGAATTGTATAACTGTTTACTTTCTCTGTTGAGTTGATGTGTAACGTATTACTTGCAGGGTTTGGATACAGCTCTAACAATGACTCACTTTTAATATTGTTACTCAAAGTACCATCTATTTCATAGGCACCTGCATCAACTACCGAACTCCTATTGTAACCGCGCTGATCGACAGTAGGTAAGGTAGTTCCTGTGCTTTCAGAACAGTGATTTTCTGCATCTGTTCCAGTGCTGATAGCCATTACTTTTGAAAAACCTCCTTCATCAGACAGTGCGTTTGCCAAACCAATTTGACCTGCTGTTCGTCCCCATAAATTGTTTAAATCTACATCCAATAATGCTTTGTTGACTTGACCTCCAACCACATTATTTATAAAATTATCAGGATCTCCACTAGAGAAATTAATTCCTCTATTCCCTGGTACGCCTGCTGCGACAAATATAGAATTGTAGGCGTTGAATTTTGGTCCGTTAGCGCCATTCTTAGAAAAGTATAGCCCAAATTTATTTTTATCAGTTTCTGTTGTTTGAGCAGCCGTATTTCTTGCGGCTGTAACATGTGTCATATTAACAGTTGTGTTGGAAACATTCGTACTTGCAATCGTATTTCCGTTGACCCATCCAATACCTCCAAATTGACCTGCAGTATTGAGTGCAATAGTACTATTTTCTATATTTACTGTCAACCCAATAGTTGTAGAACCAGCGAATACATATACACCAGCACCATTCAGACTTGAATTATTGCCAGTAACCAAAGTACGGTGTATATTAATTGTTTTATCTCCGGATGTTACATTGTTGGATACCAAATGCAATCCACCACCATTTTTCGCGCTGTTATTTCTTATGATGCAATCTGTCATGGTTATATTGGCAGAATTGAGAGTTAACCCACCTCCCTGAGCAGTAGTTGTATTGTTTTCTACAATTAGATTTTTTAAAAGAATAGAAGAGCTACTACATTTGTTGATATTGATACCAGCTCCATTACCTGTCGCATTTCCTCCAGATATAGTAAGGTTCGAAATTTCAAAGTCCCCAGAGATAGCAGTATTGTAAATAATTACCCTACCTGAACCTGTTGATATGATTCCATCTGTCAGAGGGTCGTTTCCAACCAAACTAACAGCTTTGTTCATCGTTACAATTTCGTCAAAAAATCCGGAGATATATATGATATCTCCACCTGAAGCAGCTGCATGTGCATCTGAAATTGTAGTATACTCTGTACCGTTTACCGTCGCTGTCTGAGCGTATGCTAAAGCTGTAATACCCAGCAGAAATAAAAGTATTTTGTGTTTCATGGTATGTAATTTTATAAGGTTATTATTTGTGTAAATGGCTGCTATTATTCGTTTTATTTTTCAAGAAGTTAATAAATAAGTCCTTTTTTTTCACGGCACCATCGTTTATCAAATAGTATATAAAGTCGAAATGAATATATGTGTCGGTAAATGAATTACTCTATTACTAGGTTAAAGAATGTCTGAAAATTTCAGTGGAATGAGTTGATAGTCTTGAAAGTTTTGTGTTTCCAGTGAATCCCTGCTTGCCATTTGGGAGCTTTTACTTCGTGTAAGTAGTTGTCTAGTAACATTTCTAGTTCTCTGGCTAGATTTGGTTTTTCTTTGCTGAGGTTCGTTGCTTCTTTGAGGTCTTTTTCTAAGTTGTACAATTCGATGGCTCCTGTATCATGGTACTTGATCAATTTGTACTGTAGTCGTCTCACTGCTGAATGTGCTCTTTTTAAAGCGATACCATTTGCATAAGGGACATGGAAAAATAAGCCTTCTGTATTGCGTTTTATTGGAGTGCTTTTTCCGGTGTACAAATTATCCTTAAAGCTTCCACCATCTAGTTTTTTATTCGGTTTGATAGGATTGCCAGCCAAGTCCGCTAGTGTAGGCAATAGGTCTGAAAAAGAAATAGCTGCCTTATTTTCAGTGCTAGCTTTTACATTCGGGCCCCTTACGATAAAGGGGACCCGAATTCCCCCCTCCAAAGCATCCCATTTTCCTCGTTGCAATGGATAGTTGACGCCTCTTTTATAAAAACGTTTTGGAGGCATTATAGGAACGGCTCCATTGTCTGACGTAAAAATAACATAGGTATTTTTTTCAAGCCCTAGTTCCTTTAGAGCCTCTAATATCAGACCGATGCTGCTGTCTAAATCTTCAGTCATGGCAGCAAAACCTATATGCGAATGTCTAATCCCAGGTTTTTTTTGTTGGTACTTTTCTAGGGTTTCTTTGCGCATCATGATATTGGAGTGCAAGGCGTAATGCGATATTTGTAGATAGAAAGGATTTTTAGTTGTGGCATTTTTCTCTAAAAAACGTACTGCTCTTTCAGTGATGCTGAATATTTTTTTAGGGTCTTTTGAAAGGTTGTTTCCCCATTGTTTTGTTTGTGACTTGTAATCAAAACTACCGTCTTTATTACCTGTGATTCCGTCGCTTTCATCATAGCCAAGAATGCTTGGAGATACATCAATTCCCCATTTTCCAAAGTGAGCTGTTTGGTAGTTTACATCAATAAATTTAAGGGTTTTTGCGATGGTATTGGGATTGTTGTGGTCAATATGTGAGGTGTCCATACCTACTCGAATCATTTGAAGTCGGGCAGGGGTTTGACCAAATTGAAAGCTGTAACGAGATGGGGAACAAACTGGTGCGCTCGCATAAGCATTCGAAAAACGCATGCCTTCTTTAGCGAGTTTTTCCAAGGCCGGTGTCTCGTGAAAATCACTCTTGGAAAGAGGCTCATTGTCCATCATTTGAACGGATGTTCCATTCCACCCTTGATCATCTGTCAATATGACGATAAAGTTTGGAGGTTTTTTTGAAGTTTTAAAGTTTTGCATACTTTGACAAGACATCAAAGTCAACAAGAAAAGTCCAAATATAATTGCAACTGCTTTATGCATTACTATCGTAGTTTTTGTTTTAGTCTATCGCATCGTTTGCTGCAATTTCACTAATAGGAATAGGCCATAGGTAATCATCGGCTTGCCTCACTCCATCCGTACTACCGTAAATAGTCTGACAGTACGCATCGTATACACCCATACGTGTTAGGTCAAAAAAGCGTTGCCCCTCCATATAGAGCTCCACTGCTCTTTCACGAAGTAGCGCTGTTCTAAAGTCTTCCATGCTCATACCCGCACCCTCAAAGTCAGTAATTCCGACCCTGTTGCGCAAGCGATTGATTGATTCATTTGCCAAACTAGCATCTTGACCCAATTCAACCGCTGCCTCTGCCTGTATCAAATACACATCTGCTAGTCGAAGAATGTGCCAGTTTTGTTGACTCGTATAAGCAGTAGTCGCCTCTTTGTCTATATATTTTGCAGTCCATGTTTGCCAAAGTGTTCCTGCCGTATTTCCCGTTGCCAATACGGTAGGGATATAGCCTGTACTAAATGGGTTGATCTCAAATGAACGGGTTGTGTTTTCGTAGGATTTCAGAATAGTCTCTTGAAACCTAGGATCTGTTTTATCGATACGGTTGTTGATAAATAACGGTTTTAATTTATTATTGCTTCCAAAACCACTCCCTGCTAAGCCCGAGTTTTGAGGACAGAATAGATTGGAAACTGCAGTTCCTTGTCCCACGATTGAGGAGCCTTGTACATCGAATATCATTTCAGCATTGTTACCGTTTCCTGGATCAAAAATAGTTTTATAGTCTTCTAAAGAATTAGATAGCGCAAACCCTGTATTGTCCAATGCCAAATCGGCATTCTCTTTGGCCAATTGGTAGTAATAAATACTTGTTTCTGGAAAATCTAAATAAAGGTCATTGCCTGCAACCCCCTCTATAGCGGTTCTTTTGCAAGAAGCAATACGAAGGTAGACTTTGGCTAATAAACCATAAGCAGCGGTGTTTGTTGCCCTACCAAGATCATTGTTGTAATCGTTTCTAGTTTCTTCTCGTCCCCAACAATGCAAGGCAGCATATTCTAAATCTTTAATGATTTCGGTGTAAATAAGAGTTATAGAGCTCTTAGGTAAGCCTTTGTCATCACCTGGTGTTACAGGGCTAAGTCTCAATGGAACAGGACCAAAACCTCTAACGAGATTGAAATAATGCAAGGCTCTTAAGAAGCGTGCTTCTCCTACGATGCGTTTTTGAAGTGACTCGTTCATAGTGATAGTGGGAACATTCGCAATGACATTGTTGGCTTCTCGGATGGCGGTGTACACATCTTTCCACAATGCCGTAAGGTTTTCGTCTGTATTCGTAACCGTTCCTCTTTTAAAGTCGTTGTACAAATAAGTAGACAAGCCCTGGTCAGAAGCAGCAAATAAGGTAGACAAATACCTTTGTTTGTAATAGCCATTACCACTTTTTAAGCGTGCATAGGCACTGGATAATGCACCCAACGCTGCAGCTTCGTCTTGGTAGTAAGATTCTGTACTCGCTTGTATGAATGGTGTTTCATCTAAGGCATCACAACCTGTCAGGACTAACAGTAAAAGTAAAATCCGCTTTCCTAGTTTTTCTAAGGTATTTTTAACGTATAATTGCATGCTAGTATATTTTATCAGTAGTTTATTTTCAATCCCATCAATAGTGTTTTTGTGCCTGGGTAACTTCCAAAATCGACCCCTCTTTTTTGTGGGTTTTTGGTGTAGGTTCTCACTTCAGGATCGTAGCCAGGATAGTCTGTCAAAGTCCATAGGTTTTGTCCCGATGCATACAGTCTTAGGTTGCTCCCTTTTTTTAAAGGAATGGTATAGCCAAGGTTGATGTTTTTTAGACGTAAAAAAGAACCGTCAAAAATTTGTCTGTCGGAAGCGATAGCGCGTTTTCCATTGTCAATAATAGCGGCAGGATGTTTTACATTTTCTATATTTCCCACAGAAGTATTGTACGCATAGCCATCTTCCGTATAGCTGAGTGGGGCCTTCCAGGAGTTGTCAAAAGAGCTGCTGAGTATGTTCGTTGTCTTTTGAAGACCGCTCAGTTGCCAAGAGTCTACCCAAAATAAATCTCCCCCCTTTTGTCCAGTAAACAATAGGTTGAGGTCCCATTTCTTATAGCGTAAGTTTGTATACAGACTATAGTTAAAATCAGGATTGGGGTCTCCTATTTTTACAAAATCGTCAAAATCGATTTGTTGCAGCGCGATGGGTTCTCCTGCTGCATCGAATGTCGTTGCATTGTTGCGGTATATAATTTCACCTGGAGCAGCAGCGGCTATACCACTCGCATTGGCTTCTTCCCAGTCTTTATATATACCATCGGTTTCAGCACCCCAAAAAATTCCCAAAGGTTGTCCGACTTTGAATATGATAGGATTACTTTCACTAAACCCAACCGTGGGTCCCAATTGAAGGTCTAAATTGGAGTTCAATGCGATTAATTTATTGCGATTGAGCGCCCAAGTACCTCCAATATCCCAACCAAAATCTTTGGTTTTTGTAAGAACGAAGTTTCCAGCAATTTCAATTCCTTTGTTTTCTACCTCTCCAAAATTATCCACCCGAGAAGTATAACCGTTAGAGACTGGCAATTTTACATTTTGTAACAAATCATAGGTCAATTTGTGATAGGCATCTATGCTAAAGGTATATTTAGAATCGAATAAGGATAGATCCACTCCTACATTAAATTGGTCTGTAGTCTCCCAAGTAAGATTTTCATTTGCTAAATTAGATTCGAAAAATCCCGTTGTTAAATTTTCGTTGAAATTGTACCGAATTGGTGTCATCAGTGCTAAGGATTGGTAGGGAGTGATAGGGTTGCTCCCTGTCTTTCCATAAGAAGCCCTTATTTTTAAATTGTCAATTCCTTCGCTATTCCGTAAAAAAGGCTCTTTTGAAGCAACCCATGCCAAGGCGATGGAGGGGAAAAAGGCACTTTTCTTATTGCTCGCAAATTTAGATGAGGCATCGATACGCGCATTGACGTCTACATAATATTTTCTGTTGTAATTGTAACCTACACGAAAAAGCCCTGAGAGTAATCCATTTTCTCTAAATTGTGTTTCAGGGACATAGATTTCTGTCGCTGCACTAAAATTGTAGTAGGAAGTAGCATCACTACCATAACCAATAGCTCTATTAAAAAGGGAACGCATTTCATTTTTTTCATAAGTTCCCACCAAGATAGCATCAAAGCGATGTTTTTTGATACGTGTTCGGTAGCGTAAATTGGCTTCTGAGTATATTTTTTTGTTCGTTATAAAAGCTTGAGAAGCATCCCCGTCAGTATCTCTTCCTCTGGTGGTGTTGATCGGGTAATAATTGTCACGTGTACTTTTTTGATAGTCAAAGGATCCTCTAAAAGTTGCTGTCAATTTGGGAGTTATTTTTGCAACTATGGAAAGTACCTGTCTAAAGGTAACAGACTCTTTTTTATCGGTTACAAAATTAGCAAGTGTATATGGATTCGAAACACTTGTTCCTTCGTTGAGAGCTGCATAGATAGAATCGTCTTGCGTATCACTCAGTAATTCAAATATAGGTTGAAATTGTAAGGCTTGAGAAACGACACCCCTTTGAGAGAAGATCTGCCCATTTCCTACAGAGGAGGCATTTCCTTTCTTGAAAGATGCATTTGTTTTTGAAAAGAGGTCAATACGGTCTTTAAAAGCTTTTCTCTTTGCATTCATATTGTAAGTGATACGTTGGTTGTCAGACGCAATGACTACTCCTTCTTGATCGATCAGTCCCAAACTGATAGATAGGTTTCTCTTGTAGGTCCCTCCTCTGTAGGAAAGGTTAAAAGCATTGCGATGCGCCAATTGATAGGTTTCGTCTTGCCAATTGGTATTGATACCGGTTGAGGTTGTGTAGGGAACTTGATAGTCTAAAAGTTCTGGGTAATTTTCAGTAGTCAGTGCTTGAGTACCGTCAAAGGCACCTCCTGAGCGTTCGGGATTGGTTATTTCTTGATAGACTTGATTCAATACTCTTTGGTTGAGATAGTCCTCAAAACTGGGGCCGTCTAAAACAGCTATGTTTTTTCGGACTTGTGTGATACCGTAGTCGTAATGAAGGTTGATTTTGTCTGTTCCATTGGCTTTGTCAGCAGATTTTGTCGTGATCAATACCACACCATTAGCACCACGGGCTCCATACACTGCTGTAGCTGCTGCATCTTTTAAAACTTCTATTTTGTCGATGTCATTGGGGTTTAAAAATCCCAAAGTACTTTGTGCTTGTCCCGAATTTCCATTTCCCTTTGCGTCTGAAAGTGTACTCATAGGGATGCCATCTACAACATACAGCGGTTGTGTGCCCCCTAGCATAGAGTTGGTTCCTCGAATCGAGATACCGATACCGCCACCGGGTTCCGAGCTTTCTGAGAGTACTACACCAGCGATTTGCCCCTGCAGCAAGCCTTCTACAGTGTTCGTTCTGTTTTTTTCTAATTGGGCAGAGGTTACTTGAGTAATCGCACCTGAAAGGTCTTTTTTACTGATGTCAAAATAACCAACACTGATGGTGACTTCATCTAGTTCGTTGATTTCAGATTGAAGTTTGACTAACAAAGTTGTGTTTTCAACTTTAATCTCTTGCGTTTGCATACCCAAAAATGAAATGGACAGTATAGCTCCCTTGTTTGTATTAAATTCAAACGCTCCCTCAAAATCACTAAGGACCCCTCTATTAGTCCCTTTTTCAATAATAGAAGCACCTGGAATAGGGCTACCGTCTTTGAGGTCGACTACACTTCCTGTAAGGGTGATAGATTGACCTACGATTCCCAAAGGAAGAAGGTACACTAAAAAGTAAATTATTTTTTTCATCTAATATATTTTTTAAAACTCAATGTGTTGTGTTGGTTTTTGAGGCTTTTACTTCTTGTAACCACCAATCTCTTTTGGGGTTGTATTTGTATTTTTTTAAAAGAAATGCCAATTCGTCTCTTAGTTTTTTTTCTAGGTTTTTGTAAGTAGGTTTTCCTATCAGATTATTCATCTCTCCAGGATCGTTCTGCAAATCGTAGAGTTCGTCTATATCTTCAATGATAAAATTGTCAACTAATTTGTGATTTTCAGTCCTAATAGCGACCAAGTTGGGACCTGCAAAAGGCCAAGCTTCGTCTCTGAAATATTCAAATAGAATGGCTTTTCTCCAATTGTAGTCTTTTGGGTTTTTTGCCAAAGGAACGAGAGAAGATCCCTGCATATATGCTGGTTTTTTAACACCTGCTAATTCTAAAATAGTAGGTGCTACATCGATATTCAGACATTGTTTTTTGATCTTACTTCTAGGTTTGAATAGTTTTGGGTAACGAACCAACATGGGAACACGCATGGAGTTTTCATAAGCCAAACGTTTGTCTTTAAAAGTGTGATCTCCCATGAAATAGCCATTGTCACTGCTGAATATAATAACTGTATTCTCAAGTTCTCCCATAACGTTTAAGGTATTTATGATTGCTCCCAGCGATTCATCAATCGCAATTAGACTTCGAAGTAATTGCATGTTTTTATGATAGTTGATAGGCCATTTTTTTATAGCGAGTTCTTTGGGGACTTTTTTTTGCTTACGCCACTTAAAGCCAAACATTTTCTTGCGTTGCCATGCTGGTTTTCCTGAGAAAGTTTCCAAGTGTGTGTCATGAGGAGGGGTGGGCAATACTTTGTTTTGGTATAAGTTTTTATGCCTAGGAGCAGGGAGGTGTTTTTCGTGTACAGCTTTGTGCCAAAGGTGCAGACAAAAAGGCTTTTTTGGATTTCGATACTGCTGTAACCAAGTCAGTGTTTTTTCTGTTAAAATATCAGTGATATATCCTTTTTCGGTGTATTCTCTTCCGTTTTCGTTTACTTTAGGGTCTATGTATTCGCCTTGCCCATTGAAACTATACCAATAGTCAAAACCAGGTCTTATATGTGCTTTTCCATTGCGATGTGCCATATGGATTTTACCAATATGAGCTGTTTGATATCCGACTTCCTGTAACAGCAGTGGATAGGGAGGATAGCTTTTCCAATCGGGATCTACGTATCGGTTGTTTTGATTGACACCGTGTATGTGAGGATAGGTACCCGTCAAAAAACTAGCCCTTGAAGGAGAACAAATAGATTGGGTGACAAAAAAATTTTCAAAGTGTACACCGTCTACTGCCAATTGGTCTATATTGGGTGTTTTTAGAAAGGGGTACCTTCCCATAAAACCGATGGCATCATAGGGTTGGTCGTCAACTAATACAAACAAAAAGTTGGGTTTTATTTCTGAGTTTTGACCTTGAGAGCATGCCGCTAAGAAAAAGAATGAAACCATTAGAATAAATGGTCTAACCACAAAAATGTAAGGTGTAGTACCTGTTTTCATATCAGTATATATGGCTTAATTTATCAATAAAATAATTAGATAAGTGATATGATATTTTTTTTTTAGGTCAAAATATTTTTTGTTTCGTTAGAAAGTAGGTACTATATAGACAAATGACTTTTTGATAATGTTTGTACATTTTTCGATATAAATACAAGTGTTCTGTTTGTTTTTTTTATAGTTTTAGATTAAAATTATTTTATAAATGAATCCGATCCAATTTTATTTTATTTTAGTGAGTTTATTTTGTTTTAACCCTTCTTTTTCACAAGAGAAAAAAGAGAAACTAAATGTGTTGTTTATAATAGCGGATGATCTGAATTGCAGCATTGGAGCCTATGGTGACAAACAAGCACAAACACCTCATATTGACAAATTGGCCCAAAAAGGTGTTTTGTTTGGGAATGCTCATAACCAATACCCACTTTGCGGACCCTCAAGAGTTTCAATGATGACCGGCTTGTATCCCGATCAAACCAATTCCAAACGCAATAGATTGTACGTGCGTCAAACCCTTCCTGATGTGATTACGATGGGACAAAAATTTAGACAAGAAAAATACCACAGTGTACGTGTTGGGAAAATTTACCACTACCACAATCCTCGCGATATAGGTACTGCAGGTCATGATGATACCTTTTCTTGGGATCAAACCGTAAATCCTTATGGACGGGACAAGCATGAAGAGAGCAAGCTTCATAAACTCAAACCTAAATTCGATGGAGGCACCTTGAGTTGGATGTCTTCTGACGGAGAAGATGCAGAGCAAACAGATGGAATTGGAGCTTCTGAAACTATTGCCTTTTTAAAGCGTTTTGCCAAGAGCAAAGAGCCCTTTTTTATGGCTTATGGTCTTTATAGACCACATGTGCCTTTTGTGGCACCACATCATTATTTTGACCTATACAAGCAGACAGATTTTGAAATCCCTGAATACACTGATGCAACTCTTGCAGCTTTACCCAAAGGAGCTGCATTGACACTGCGAGCCAAAAAAGAACAAAAGAACATACCACTTCCACTCGCAAAAGAGATCAAAGAAGCCTACTACGCCACCACAAGTTTTGTAGACGCCCAAGTAGGAAGGGTACTGGATGCCTTGAAAGAAACAGGATTAGACAAAAATACGATTGTAGTTTTTACTTCGGATCACGGTTATCATTTGGGAGAAAAAGGACATTGGCAAAAACAAACCTTATTTGAACAAGGAACTCGCATTCCCATGATTGTTGCGGGACCAGGAATCCACAGCAATACCCAGAAATGGAAAGCACCCGTAGAACTTGTGGATGTCTATCCAACCTTGATGGAGTTAGTGGGAATGAAAACGCCTGAATTCGTGTCCGGTAGAAGTTTTGCCCCCCTGTTGTTGACCGATCAAAAAAGGGTGCGTCATAGTGCACTAACCGAATTGAATGTCCGCAAAAAAAACTACAAAGCACATGGCTATGCCTTAAAAACAGATCGTTATCGTTTGAACCAATGGAAGGACAAGGATGGATTCTCTTATGAACTTTACGACCACAAATTTGATCCTGCTGAAAATAAAAACCTAGCAGAAGATTCGAGCTATAAAAAGCAAAAAGACTCCTTGATCACTGTGTTGCAATCACGTATAATAGAAGCTCAAAAAGTACCCAATGGTTTGGGCAAGCAAATCAAAGGTGTACAACCTATTGCGGATCCTAAAAACAACTATTCCTACTCAAAATAAATCCCTGTTTTCCAAGCGTCCCAAAAATTTATTTTAGTATTTTCGTTGGAAACGCTAAAGAAAAAAAGATGGAATATTTAGGAATGTTTGTGTTTGTAGCACTGGGGATTGTATTGGGGGGTATAATGGGGTATTTTTTGTTTTCTAAAAAAGGGGACCTCAATATATACGAAACCAAAGTATTCAAAGATTTGGATTTAAAGCTCCGTACACAGATTCAAGAACTCCAAGATGTAATTACTGCTGTGAATCAAGAAAAATCTGTTCTTGAAACAGAAGTAACCCATCAAAAAAAAGCAGTCCAAGATTTCAAAGAGGAATTGTTGAAACAGAGCGCTACTTTTTCATCCAAAGAACGAGAATTTACAGACTTAAAAGTGGCACATGCTACTCTTAAAAATGAAGCGGCTGCTCTCAGAGAACAATTGCAAAAAATGTCAGAAAATCTCACTACGACCAATGAGAAAATAGAAGGGCTACAAGAAGAAAAACACCAACTTACAAACCAGCTATCGGTCAAAGAAAACGACTTGGAAAACAGCGAATCTCAGTTCAAACGAGTGCAAGAAGCGTTGGATAGTACCCAAGATATTAAAAAGGAACTCGAAGAAAATCGATTGAAAAATCTATCAGAAAATGCAGCTTTAAAAGTAGAAAATACCAGTTTACAAGAAAAGTTAGAAAGTCAAAAAGTTGCCTTACAACAGTTACAGGAAACTTTTGAAAAGGAATTTAAAATCAGCTCTCAAAAAATATTAGAAGACAATAACGAGCGCTTTATCAAAGACCACGAAAAGTCACTTGGAGATGTGATCAAACCTCTCGAAAAGGACCTCAAAGGTTTTAAAGAAAAAGTGGAGGAATTGTATGCCAACGAATCAAAAGAAAGGTTTAGTTTGGGTGAGGAGTTGAAAAAATTAAACGAGCTCAATCAAAATCTAAAAGACGAAGCACACAATCTTACACAAGCCTTAAAAACAGAATCTAAGACACAAGGAGGTTGGGGAGAAATGATTTTAGAAAGCGTCTTAGAAAAAAGTGGTTTGCGCAAAGACGAGGAATATTTCATGGAACACCAGTTGTTTGATGACCATGGAAATGCACTGAGGAGTGATTCCGAAAATAAAAAAATGAGACCCGATGCTGTCATCAAATACCCAGGTGACAGACATGTAGTTATTGATTCTAAAGTTTCTCTAAACTCATTTTTACGATATGTAGACGGGGATACAGATGCCACGAGAAAAATTGCCATTGAAGGCCATGTCAAAGCCATTAAAAATCATATCGATGCATTGAGTAGCAAAGGTTATGATGATTACGACAAAGCCTTAGATTTTGTAATGCTCTTTATTCCAAGTGAACCCGCCTACATTGCTGCGGTTCAAAAAGATCCCAATTTATGGAATTATGCCTATGAAAAAAGGATATTACTTTTAAACCCTACAAATCTAATCACTTCTTTAAAGTTAATTGTGGATTTGTGGAAACGAGAATACCAAAACAAAAACGTACAGGCTATTATCGATAGAGGTTCTAAAATGTATGACAAGTTCGCTGGGTTTGTAAACGATTTGGATGCCGTTGGAGATTATATGGACAAAGCACAAAACAAACACCAAGAAGCTTTCAAAAAACTCAAAACAGGAAATGATAATTTGGTACTTCAGATGGACAAACTCAAAGAGCTAGGAATAAAAAATAAAAAGGAATTGTCACAAGGAATGGTCGACGACGCAAAGGGTTACTTAAATTAAACGAATGACATTCTATTTGAGGTATTTTATAATTGTTATTTTTGCAATAAGGTTAATCTACTGAAAACGATGCGTTTACTGTTTTTTTTATTGGTTGTTCATACTGTTTGGGCGCAACATGAGCCTGCTTCTAAAAAAGGAGTGGCTTTCAATACGAGTTATAAAGCTTCATGGTCTGAACGTTTTGAAGCCTTAAAACCATCTTGGCATTATTCCTGGAATTGGGAGTATTCTAGCTCGTATCCTGAAGGGGTACAATTTGTACCAATGGTTTGGGGGAAAAGTAATGCTACCCAAGATCGTATTAGTTACCTAAACAATCTTGCAGCGGATGCGAAGATAAGCCATGTATTGACCTTTAACGAACCGGATCTTGAAGGACAAGCAAACTTAACGGTCGATGAAGCCATTTCGTATTGGTCTCTTTTTGAGGATTTAAATGTTCCTATCTCAAGTCCTGCCACTTCAGCTCCCTTGAATGCTTGGATGCTAGAATTTATGGAAAAGGCAACAACACAAGGGCTGCGTATCGACTTTATCCCTATTCATATCTACCATAAAAATACAGCTCAAAAGTTCTTGGACTTAGTGGCAGAAGTATACCGACGTTTTCAAAAACCAATATGGATTACCGAATTTGCGCTCAAGGATCCTTTGGCAACTGTAAATCAACCCAACCGCTATTCAGAGCAAGAGGCTTTGGGTTTTATGACTGCTGTATTAGAAGGTCTAGAGGCTTTGTCTTATGTACACCGTTATGCTTGGTTTGATCCGAATGCAAGTCACCCGAATTACCCTAAAGTAGCAGTTTCGGATTTGATTACTGAAACGCATCAACTCACAAGTTTAGGAGCTTTTTATGCAGCATATAGTTCTTCTGATAATTTGGCTGCTTCTCAATTGAAAGAAACGCAACAAGTGTTCTTGTATCCCAATCCATGTGTTTCATATGTTCACGTTGAGATTGCTCATCCTACTGAATTTAGCATTGTGAATCTATTGGGAAATAAAATAAAAAATGGATATTTACACGAAGGAAAAAATACAATAGATGTCTCATCGCTACCCAAGGGTATGTATGTTTTTCAGTTGTTTTCTTCAAACGGTAGCCATCACAAACAACTGTTTATACATTAGGTTTTTTGTTAGTTTTTAGATATTAATAACGCAATCCATAACCATATGAAAATAAAGGTTTGTTATTAGTATCCCAAAAGTTAGGTCCGTATTTACCCTTGTAATTGGCTTCAGATATTGGCCAAGAATGGGGGAGTTTTCCTTTGAAATTATAAGCACCAAACAAAACTTCTGCAATTCCTTTTCCTTCCGACCCAGGAAGCCAAGCAGCGACAAAAGCATCCGACTGCTCGATTTGTTTGCTCGTGACCAAGGGTCTTCCCGATACCAATACTACGATGGTTTTGACTCCCAACTTTGTATAGGTGTCAACGTATTTTTGATGTGCGTCACTCAGTGTAAGTCTGTATTTTTTGTTTTCCTCCGATATATCTCCAAACATTTCGGCATAAGGTGTTTCTCCAACAACTATAATAGCTACGTCAGCATCTCGGTGTACTACAGTGGCTTTTTCGTCGTAGATTACTTCCCCTTTTGCTTCTTGTTGTATACCCTGTAAGATTGTAGTAGCTCCCTTGTAGGTGTGTTGTACGCCTTGCCAACGCAACGTCCAGCCACCAGATTGCAATCCGGCATTGTTAGCATGCTCGCCAACAACGACTATCTTTTTGGTGTTTGTGTCGAGTGGCAATGCTTTATTTTTGTTTTTTAACAAGACCAAGGATTCTCGTACTGCTTTCCTAGCAATTGCTCTGTGTTTCAGATTTCCTATTTGCGAGGTCAAAGACGCATCTGGAAATGGGTTTTCAAACAATCCTAGGCGGAATTTCTGACGCAATATTCTTCGTACTGCATCGTTGATTCGTGCGATAGGGATGCTTTTATTTTCAACACCTTTTCGTACGCCATTTTGGAAAAAGTCCAAATCTCCATCGACTGCCATCACCATGTCGATTCCCGCATTGATCAGTTTGTTCTTACCAAACCGAGAATAGCCTTTCCAGTCCGTAATGACCATACCATTAAAGTTCATACTTTTTTTTAGCGTATCTGTCAACAAGGTTTTGTGGGCATGCATGGGCACTTCATTTAGGGTGTTGAATGAAGCCATGACCGCACCAATACCTTCTTGTACTGCAGCGGTGTAGGGGGGAAGTAGACGTTCGTAAATTTCTTTGTCGGTCAAGGAAGTGTTGCCCCCTTCTTTTCCATAGTCTGTAGCTCCGTCACCAATAAAATGCTTTGCAGTTGCCAACACAGTTGTATTCTTTTTTAAGTTGCCTTGGTGTCCTTTTACAGAAGCTTTTGCCATTTTCGTAGTCATCGAAGTACTCTCAGAAAATGCTTCGTAGACACGTCCCCATTTTTCGTTGTAGGGGATAGCAATGCATGGAGAAAAGGTCCAATTAAACCCAGTAGCCTGTGTTTCAACCGCCGTAACTCTTGCAACTTCTTCGACTAATTTAGGGTTGTGACTCGCTCCCAAACCAATATTATGCGGGAAAATAGTAGCCCCATCAAAGGTGTTTTGACCGTGTACGGCATCTACTGCTAATAGCAATGGAATTCCCAAACGCGTAGATAGCGCTTCTTTTTGCAGAGCAATAAATTTTGCTTGCCATTTTGCTGCGGTATTTCCTGGTGTAGGACCATCGGTATGTATTACTGAACCTATAAATTTTGTAGCCACATCTGAAGCTGAAATATCACTAAAATGGCGTACTTGTGACATCTGACCAATTTTTTCCTCTAAGGTCATGCGTTGCAACAAGGAATCAACTTTCTTTTCTATTAGAGCTGCTTCATTTTTAGTGTTTTGCTTCCCTGTAGTACAAGCTGTAAGTAATACAAAGCTCAATACGAGGATGCAAATTTGATATTTAGAGTATATAGTCATGGGTCTAATTTATTGGGTTTTAAAAAAACGAAGGGGTAGGTGTTTTTTTTTGAATTTGTTCTAATAGACTATGGTTTGCATGGCATGTGCCTTTATGTTTAGTGTTACCTCGCTGTCGTTTACGATCAATTTGTAGCGAATGTTTTGATTTGTTTTGTTCATTACCACAGTATTGAGTTGTCCATCTACATTTTGAAAAGAAGTACTTTCTAAGGTGCTTCTACTCGTTGTGGTACTGACTCTTTTTGCGCCTGGCTTGACAAACTTCGAAAAGTGTCCTATGTAGTAATAAGTAGGTGTGTATATTAGTTGACCGGAACGAATATCGGCATGAATGGGAGCAAAGCAGAAATTACTTACATGATTAGGGCCTCCTTTTTCATCTAAGAGAATGTTCCAATCCGTCCAACCTACGACTCCTGAATTAAAGTCATTGATCATAGAGTTTCCGTAGCGTTCTGCATTCGGCCAGTGCTGCATTTTTTCATAATCAAAGCCTTCTTGGCATCCTTCTGTAAATAACAAGTTTTTATTTGGGAAAGACGCTTTGATGTTTTTTAGGTTGTCGTATTTAGGAGCACCTCCTGTCCATGTTTCGTACCAGTGAAACCCAATACCCCATGCGTACTTGGCAGCTTCAGGGTCTTCAAAAATAGTGTTAGCTCTGTCGCTGATTAGGTCTCGGTTGTGGTCCCACACGACGATGTTTTTATCTCCCAATCCCTCCTTTTCAAGGGTTGGTCCTAAATAGTTTTTTAAAAAGTCTCTTTCTTCTTCTGCAGTGTAGATACAGGATTCCCAACGTTGCACTGCCATGGGTTCATTTTGCAGTGTCAACCCCCATACCGGAATGCCTTCTTGTTCATAGGCCTGGATGAACTTTACATAGTAATCTGCCCATGCTTGGCGAAATTCAGGGAGTAATTTCCCTCCTTGTAGCATATTTTTATTTGTTTTCATAAAGGCTGGAGGACTCCAAGGGCTTGCGTAGAATACTAAATCTTCGCCAATCATTTTTTGGGCTTTTTTGATAAATGGAATTCTTTTTTCTTTGTCTTTTCTGATAGAAAATGTTTTCAGTTCCGCATCTCCTTCTTCGATATAGGTATGACTTCCCAGTCCAAAATCACTGGAGTGAATACTCGTTCGGATGATATTGTAATCGATACCCTCCTCACCAAAATAGGCTTGTAATAGTTCTTCTTTTTTTACAGGGTTCAAGCTAGAGAATACCTCCGCAGAGGCGTCAGTGATGGCACCGCCAATCCCCAAAAAGCGTTGAAAGGTTTTTGAGGTATTGACAAACACCGCAATTTCCGTCTCTTTCGCTTGTACCTTTTGTCCAAAGGTTTCTGTACCAGTCTTTTCAAGTCTGAGTGCTGTGTCTTTGGCGGTGGTATAAACGAATAGATTTTTGTTTAGATACGAAGTTTTTTCAGTTGCGCTTGTAGTTACAGCCTCCTCTTTTTTTGTGGAGCATGCCCATAGTGAGGTGACCAATCCAATGACAATACATTTTTTTAGCATGCGATTTAGTTTTTATATTCATGTTTTACCCAGTCTACTTCCATGACCCATTCTTTAACATCCATTGGAGAATCTGTGATTTTTGCAAAGTTTAGAATGGCAAACATAGGTTCTGGATACTTGTCTCCTTCGCCTACATTTCTATACACCTCTTCATCGTCAACACGGTATACCAAATCACTCCCTTCCCATTCGACAGAGTATTCGTGATATTCGTTGAGTGTTACATCAAACCCTTTGCGTTGGCTCCACCAATCTCCTTTGTCACACTCACCCAAGTTTTTAATGGCTCCGGCCGTAAAATGATCTTTTTGATGGTCTCCATGGTGTTCGAAGATGTCAATCTCTCCTGAACCTGTCATAGGCCAGCAGATGTTTTCATTCGCTTCTTGTACGGGAGGTTCGTTGTTTTGAGCACCTAGAATCCACCAGGCAGGAAACATACTTGCTTGCCCATTGCTCCATAGACGTAACTTTGCCGTCCATTTACCCTTGATAAACTCTTTACGGTTTTTTGAGCAGATACGGCCTGCCACGTATTGGGTCTCAGGGTGTTGTTTGCCGTGCTTGTCGAAATTGTCACAAGGACTTTTTTCTCCAGTATCTACAACTTTTAATTTGATGGTTCCATTGCTTACTTCACGTGTATTGAATTTATTGTCAGGAACATAACAATGTGTTTCGTTGTTGACCCAGATACGCTGGTCTTGCCAGTTTTTTGTATCAAATGTCTTGAAATCATCTAAAAAGTCAACAGTCCACACAGGGTTTTCTTTTTTGTTTGTTTTTTTATTATCTGAGTCGTGTGTTTCTTTTGTCTTACACGCCATTATAAGTACTGCTGTACATAAAATATAAAAAGAGAAAGTTTTTTTCATACTTAAAAATTTTAAATTGTTCGTGTTCTTTATTTCTTGATAATCTTTCTTTGAAAGCTTCTGTTTTCTGAAGCTCCTTCAAGGATATATACCCCGGGTTCTAAGTTTTCTAATGCGTATTTTTGTGCCTTACTCGGTTTCAGGTGTTTGAGTATACGTCCTTGAATGTCTCTGATTTTTAAGCTTTCTAAGGCAGCCCCATCAGTAGTTTGAACATACAGTATATCGGTAAATGGATTTGGATAAACAGATACACCGGTATACAATGCTTCTCCAGAACTCAAGTTTCCTGTAAATTCGAAATCAAACCAATTGATATTAAAACCACTTTTTAAGATTTTCATCTTGAGTGAGTAGATCCCTGCTTCTAAGGTGGTTTGAGTCGCACTGGTCGTCCAACTTTGCCATCCACCTGTTACAGGAAGATTGATGGTTGAAATCGTTTCTGTTGTTCCGTCTTTAGTAAGTTCAAATTGTATACGTCCACTATCGTAAGCTGCTGCTGTTCTTAATTGTAAATTGTAAGTACCACTGTTCTGGATAAATACATTGTAAGTTGCATAGTCTCCTGCGTCAGTATAGCCAAAGTTCTCACCTCCTCCAACATCTTCTGTGTCTTCAATGGCCAAGCCTACTTGTGTTTCAAAATTTTCTACTTGAATTTTTCCAGGAATCAAAGCCCTCTGTACGAGGTTGTTTTCAACAGTCTCATTGGCAAATGTTTCTAAGGAAACATTCGATGTATTCACGATATCTGTTCCAGAATAGCTTACTTTGATCACATCTTCTGAATAGAATGAGCTATCCGTATAGAGGTGCATACTTCTGTTATTTGTAGATACTATTTCAGCAGATACGATACTTACAGTTTCGTTGTTTACTGTAAGGGAAAAATTTGTTACATCGATTTCTTGGTCAGCCAAAGGAAGGTTGCACACCAATGCAATTGAGCTTTCATCGTCGATTGTGTTGGCACTAACCAATGCAAAGGAAGTATCTGGGTTGGAGCTTTTGTAAAATTCAATACTGCTCATATTGTAAGATCCTTCTCCAGCCACCAATACTTTTAGTACATGAGTACCTGTCTCTAAATAACTATTTTTAATAGTTTGGTTTACAAAATAGTTCCAACTACCGGTTCTTCCAACAGCCACTTTACCGGTGATGTCTATACCGTCCATAAAGAGTTGTACGGCGCCACCTGTCTGCTCTGTGGCATAGCGGAATTTACAGTCGTAATAGCCCTCTTCTGCAATATTTACGGTGTATTTTAGCCATTCTCCTTTTTGAGTATAGCCTATTTGATAACCATTGTTGTTGACATTATCTGTACTCGTTTGTATGTCTACACCGTCGTTACGGTACTCCCAACCAGAATTCCAATTTTGATAGTTATCAGTAGATAAGGCATAGTTTCCGTAGTCCACATCATTATAAGCAACACCGTTGGTTCCTAAGTCATAATCAGATAAATAAATGACCCCTGGAATTGTGTGGTCTTTATAGGGTACCAAGTTGGGGTCGTTGGGTTGTCTCAATACAGCGTCTACCACATCTTTGTAGTAGGTATTATTATCCACCAACAAATCGTCTGTCAGTTGTTTCAAACCAGCAATGGCATTTGTAGCGGAGGGTTTTGCACCTTCATCTTTCCAATAATTGATAATGGCTTCGTATTGAGGATTCGAATTGATGGAAAACGGACTCACGATGGTTTCTATTCGTTTCCATGGCCACCAAGACCAACCGATATTATTGCTTTCAAACAAGTCAATGGCTTCGGTATACCACACGTTGGAGTTTTCTCCTGATTCTCCCATCCACAAGGGGGTGTTGTATTGGTTTCTCATATCCAATACCCATTGAATAGAGGCGGTGTCGTTAAAGGTCCAGTACTTATGGAAACTGTACACCATATTGTCATCCCAAGGAGGTGTAAGGCCAGTAAAATCATTTGCAAACCAGTTACCTTCTATAAAGATGATGTGTTCTGTATCATGGGCACGAATGGCATTGGTAATACGAACGTACAAGTTTCGTAAATCGGTAGGCCCTAAGTCCCAGTTGATTTCGTTGATCAGGTCATAGCCTCCAATCCATTTTTTGTCTTTGTAAGTTTCTGCAAGTTTTCCCCAAAGTGCTACTGTTTTAGCTTTGTTGTCTTCACTTTCCCACAAAGAAGGCTTGTCTGAATCGTAATCTGAGATAGCGGCATCTTTCCCTTGTCCACCAGGAGCGGCGTGTAAGTCTAATATCAGATAGATTTGTTTTTCCTCACACCAAGTCAGTAATTCGTCGACCATTTCAAAACCAGTAGTTCTCCATGTATTTTCTCCTGCAACGGGCTCTTCTTCGATAGGAGGAGTAAATAAATTATAGTGCATGGCCAAACGAACACTGTTATAGCCCCATTTTGCAATAGAGTCAATATCTTGTTTGGTCATAAAATTGGCGCGCCAATTTTCATAGAATATTTCAGTCTCCGCTTCTCCGATCAACAAGTTGAGTTTTTCGACGAATTCGTGTTGGGTATCCGCACCCACCGAGGAATTCATCATATACCCTTCTTGTAGCATCCAGCCGCCAAGCCCGACTCCTCTCAGTAGTACTTCTTGTCCATTTTCATCGATAATTTTTTTGCCGGATCTTTTCAAACCTTGGGCGTTTAGGGCAAGCGTGCATAGAAATACTAGGCACGCGATATATGTGTTTCGTTTTTTCATTCTGTTAAATTATCCAATCCGTATAAGGTGAGTTCTGAGCCTACAACAATTTGTGTGCTACCGTAGTTTGAGGTAATCGAAAATTTTAAGTATCTAAATGCTTCTGAAATTTCGGGTAGGCTAAATTCGTGGCCTTCACTAGCTGCTTGTAGGATAGCAGCAGGTACGTCACCAGAGCTATTCAATTCAGGAGTACCCAAGTCAAATTCACCTAGTATGTTCCAAGTTTCACCGTCGGTACTTGCATATAAATTAAAGGATTTTAGGTTTTCTTCTTGGTAGTAATAGCTCTTGCCGCCACCATTGTACCAATACGCTCTTTGCCAGAATTTGAAGCGTTGGATTTTTACATTTTTGTTCAAATCGATCACGATATCCATTGGGAAATTTAAACTTCCACCGTTGTCCTCTCTGGTAGCGATAAAATAGCTATTGTCGTTGTCAGTCTCTACCGTATCTACGATATCATCCCATAAGTTCACCGTTTTTCCTTCATAGGCATCTCCGTTGATAGACTGAGAACTGACTAAACTCCATGTAGACTTGTCAATTTTTTCCTCAAATAAAGGGGTGAATTTTCCTTTGTCTTCTAGTTCCGTCATGTTGCCGTCAAAGTCTTCTACTTTGATGGAAAAAGAAAGTTCTTTAGATTCTAGACCTCGCACAAATTGACTTTCTTCAGCATTGCTTGATGATAGGATCCTAACAATTTCTTCTGCACCATCTTGAATGTACAAGTAGACAAATACTGTTTTCGAAGCAATATTGTCCCAAGTTACTTTTACCCCACCTAGATCAGGACTGATCGTCATACTTTCTTGCACTAAATGTATAAAAGACTCCAAGGGTGTAAAATCAAAACCTACGGCCTTTGACCTATTTTGGCTTTCGTCAATCACATAGAGTTGTACATTGATAGGAGTTGTCTGATTGAGTCCTGTGACTTCTACACTGCTATTGTGTTTGCTAGAGACACTAAACACCTCTTCACCTTGTGAGTTGGTGTAGACTGCCTTTACATATAATATGTCATCGTCTTCAGGTAGGTCGTAATTGATAATTCCTCCTCCATTGGTGGCAGTGACTGTTAGATTGGTCAGGATACCAGGTGCCTGTGTGTCTATATTGTCATCTTCATCACACGAAAGTAACGAAAGTAAAGCTACACAAGCCCATATAACTGTTTTGTATTTATTTGTAATCCTCATAATTTTACCATTCTGGATTTTGAATTAGTTTTGGGTTTCGTGAGAGTTCCGTAAAACTAATAGGTTGTAAATAATCTCTAGGAGTACTAAAAGCACGCAGTCCTACATCCATAATTTGGTAGTAGTTTTCTTCGGACTCTTCATCTACGGACCACCCTTTGATTGGAGTCGCAAAGTATTGGTCTGCTAGTTTCCACCTTCTGATGTCGTAATAACGCTGTCCTTCAAAGGCCAATTCTATCATTCTTTCTTGTTGTACGATTTCGCGCAATCCATCTTTGTTTGTGTGCTTGTTTGGTGTCGCAGCAATGGCTGCATCACTCCACGAATCCTGTACAGAAGGAACACCTGCACGGGTTCTTATCTCATTCAAGGCAGTGTAGATTTCTTCAGAAGGACCACTGAATTCATTCATTGCTTCTGCATAGCCTAAGTACAGTTCACTCAAGCGGACCATCGGCCATGGATAGGTGATCGATTTGTTGTAGGCGTCTCCTTCTGAATCTTGGTGTACCAATTTTTTTAGCGCATAGCCGGTTACCAAATAATCACCAGTGTTGGCAATTCTACCGTGTGTTTCTCCTTTTCGCATTTTCAAGTTCCACAATGTACCCCAGGTTCTCATTATCCCTCTGTCAAAGCCAAGAGAACTGTAAAATCGAGGTTCTCTGTCCAAGTTGAGCTTGGCTGTTTTGTTACCATAAGTAGCATAAAATCGTTGGTTGATAGCTACATTTTCAACACCATACCTACCTGTATAATCATAACTTAAATCTTGATCGATAGGCAATCCATTTTTGGTGTAATAAGTTTCTGCCATTCGCAAGCTAGGTGCCAACCATTGCCAAGCCGCTTCTACAGAGGAAGAGCTTGGGTCCTTCATCATGGCAGGAGACTGGATTTGCCAGTATTGACCTCCTGTTACTGGACTAGAGTTTCCCCATAAGAGTTCTGAATTCCAAGGTTCTGTCATTGCAAAACGATTGTCGTATTGTTTGCGGATGATTTCGTATTGGAAATTATCCTCATCAAATTTTGGAGGTGTATCCGTAAAATAGTACATAGCCGCTCCTTGTGCAACAGCAGCATCAATGGCGTCTTTGGAAGCATCGGCTGCTAGTTTCCATTTGTTGGCATCGTATGTTTGATTGAAAAAAGGTTTTCCTTCGGCATTTACAAAGTCTGCATAAAAGTCTGCATTTCCATTAAATAGAGGACTAGCACTGTACAATAAGACTTTAGCTTTGATGGCTTTGGCAATCACTTGGTCGATACGACCTACATCGTTGTTTCCAAGAACCTTTTCGGGTAAATCTTTAATAGCTTCATCGATCGTGTTTACAATGTATTCAAAACACGTATCTACCAAGGCTCTCTCTAAACGTACCTCCTGATCCGAGGCAGATATAGGTAAGTTTCGGTCTACAATCGGAATAGGTCCATAATTGCTAACCAACATAAAATGGTAATAGGCTTTTAAGAACTTAGCTTCCGCTTTCCATTGGTTTTTTTCTGTTTGTTCCATGTCTACAACCAAATCGATATTATCGATCAGCGTGTTGCAACTTCGGATTCCTTCCCATACAGAACCCTGTCCTCTTCCTCCTGCACCAAATCCAGACCAGTAGCCCATCAGTGGTGAAGAGACACTCTGCTGTCCCTTCATCATTTTGATAGCATCAGATTCTTTAGGAACGGGAACTGCTACTTCATCACTTGCCAATACATAACTTGCATAGGTACCGTCGTTTTGTGGCAAATAACTATAGCTATTGGCCAAGGCATTGTAAGCTGTTTCTTTTCGATTGAAAAGCAAACGCAATTCCTGAGTACCATCAGGAACAATATCTAAATAATCTTCGCAACTAATATACAGCGAACTGCTGCATAGGCTTAAAATTGCGACTATATAATGTTTATAATTCATGTTGTGTTTTTTAAAAATTTATCTGAGCACCCAAATTGATAACGCGTTGTGGAGGATATCCTAAACCGTTTCCTGCCATTTCTGGATCCCAGAGTTTGAATTTTGAGAAGTGCAGTAGGTTCAAACCTGTGATGTATATTCTCGTTTTTGCATTTTGAAATACCCTCCCTGTAGCAGCTGGAATGGTATAACCAAACTCCAAGCTTTTCAATCGTAGGAAATCACCGTCACGCATCCACCAAGTAGACGTTTTTTCATTGTTGTCAATTTGATAGGTTGACAATCTCGGCCAAAATGCATTTGGATCTGGATTGGCTTCAGACCAGTGGTTGTCGGCAATAATACTCAAGGCATTTCGCTCGTTTACAAAAGGCGAGATATCGTTTGGATTGATAAAAAAGGAAGACCGAGCGGACCCCTGCATAAAGACTGAAAAATCAAAATCTTTATACACTGTTGAGAACCCAAAACCATAAACTATCTCCGGTACGCTCGGCTTTCCTATTGCTGTCTGATCCAATTCATTGATAACACCATCTTCATTGATGTCTTTGTATTTAATATCTCCAGGCAAATAGGCATTCGTTGTTGAAAAACCGTTGAATTGCTCTGGTGAGTTGTCGATATCTTCTTGATCTACAAAAAGACGCTCGGCTACATAACCCCATTGTTGGTTGACTGGATGTCCAATTCTACTTAAGTTTTCATTGAGTAACTCAGGTTCTCCATTGATCAATATTTCGTTAGTAGCATAGGTGAAATTTCCTCTTGCAGTGATGTAAAAATCACCGCTAAACGCATGATTGAAATCTAAAGAAAGGTCAATTCCTTTAGACTTAACTTCTCCTATATTACTACTGATACCAGTTGTCAAACCTGAAGTTTCAGGGATGTACTGTCTTTCCATGTAGATATTTCTTCTGTTTTCTGTGAAAAAATCAGCTTGCAGGTTGGCTTTGTTGAATAATCCCAATTCCAAACCAATATTGGATTTGGTCGCAATTTCCCAACTTACATTTTCATTGGCATAACGGTTGATATTGAAACCATTGTAGTAGTTGTTGTAGGTAGTTCCAAAAGTATAGCCCGTTCCTCCGTTGTTGAGGTTGACATCTGAAAGGTAAAAGAAACGATCGCTGGCACTTGAAATACCGTCATTACCAACCAAACCGTAAGTATATCTAAGTTTGAATAGATTTACGTCTGGTAGCGCCTTTTCAAAGAAAGGTTCGTTAGACAAAATCCACCCCATTCCAATAGAGGGGAAAAAGCCAAAACGATTTTTTTCAGCAAATTTTTCGGAACCATTATAACCAAAGTTAAATTCTCCAAAATATCTTTTGTCATAGTTGTAAGATGCTCTCCCTGATATTCCCATATTTCTAGAGGGAAGCGTAGAAAAAGCGGTGCCTCCTCCAATAGTATTCAAGGCTTCTTGGAAATAGGTCACTAACAAGCCACTGACGTCGTGTTTTTCGTCAAAACTACGGTTGTATTCTAGGACTCCTTCGTAGTAAAAGTTACTATTACTATAGTTAGATACAGTAGGGTCGTTCAAAAATTCGGTCCCTTCGCTGATCAAATAGGTCGTGTTTTCAATACCACTTTCTGTTTCAACTTCGTTGGCACCATAAAAGAAGGGTGTAAAACTGCGTTCATTTTGATTTTCAGTATAGGTCCTAACAGAGGCCATACCTCGGAATTGCAAACCTTCTGTAATAAAATCTAGTTTTTGCTTGATTTGAAACTGTGCCAAGGTAGTGTTGCTAAAACGATCCTTGAAACCACGTACACTTTCAGCATAAGGATTTGAAAACCCACCATTTCCTTTGTTTCCAAACAAGGTATGGTTGTAAAATTGTGTGATTTCATCCGTATCATAGACTTTTGGGAAGTTTGCCGGATTGGCCTGTGCGACTTGTCTAAAAATATCAGAAGCACTCACAATAGGACCGTTGTATCTTTGGAATAGGGAATAAAATTTGGTAGAAACCTTTGTGGTTTTTGTCAAGTTGATGTTAATGTTGGCCCTTAAATTGGAGCGATTGATATCAATATTATTATTGAAATTGTTAAGAGGGTCCACCTTTAATACTCCGCGTTCATTGGCACTAGTGATTGCCAAATAATACTGTGCAACTTCTCCACCACCGTTGATATTTACATTAAAACGTTTGTTGTGTGCATAGTCGGTAAACAATTCGTCAAACCAATTGATGTCTGGATATAGATTTGGATTCAATCCATTTCTAGTACCTTCAATCTTTTGTTTAGAGTACAGAAGGTTCGCAGAAGGGTCTCTCATACGTTCGGCTCTGTTGTAGAGTTCCATATAGTCTACAGCACCTAAGAAGCTATTCACTTTGGAAGGGCTAGAGAAATTGTTTTCATAGCGTATCGATATTTTTGCTTTTCCTTTTTTTCCTTCTTTGGTAGTTACCAAGACAACTCCGTTGGCACCTCTGGCTCCATAAAGAGAGGTAGCGGTTGCATCCTTCATGATTGAAAAAGAAGCGATATTGTCTGGTTCCAAGCGTGCGAGATCGTTGGCGGTAATTTGCAATCCATCCAATAGAATTAAAGGACTGTTATTGAATCCAAAAGTGGTGACACCACGGATAAAGAAGGCTGCATTGTCTTCACCAGGCTCTCCTGATCTTTGGTAGGAGATAAGACCTGATATTTTACCAGCGAGTGCATTGGTAATATTGGAAGTGGGTTGTTTTAATTCAGATGCCTTTAAGGTCGTGATCGAACCGATGACACTGTTTTTCTTTTGTTTGGAAAAGGCTACTACCTGAACTTCTTCAAGTTGGCTAGAGCTTTCCTTTAAGATGATATTGATTTCTTTTTGGTTGCCAACTTTTATTTTTTGGGTTTCAAACCCGATATATGAGAATACCAAAGTAGCTGCTGCTTTTTTGATATTCAATACATACTTACCATCAAAATTAGTAGATGTCCCATTGCTTGTTCCTTCTACGATGACTGATACTCCAGGAAGTTGGTTTCCTGAGTCGTCATAGATTTCACCCGATATAATTCCCGATTGAGAATAGAGCGTACATGAAAGAAAAAAAGCGAAGAATGGCAGTATATTATATACAAATCTCGTTGCTTTATTCATTGAGTATTATTTATAAGCACAACAGAAAAAATTAATTTTCTGTTGTGCTATAATTTAAAATATTAAAAAAAAAATTATTGTTTGATCAGTTTTTGGTAAGTACCGTTGACTCCGATAATATAGAGTCCAGGTTGTAGGTTTTCAACAGAGATACTATTCCCTGATACAGAAGTTCTATGAACTACTTTGGCGCTACTGTCTAAGATTTCAACAGCTGCTCCATCTTCTACATTTGTAAACTGTACATGTGTACTAGCAGGGTTTGGATACATGCCAAAGGCTACTTTTCCAATACTGTTGATAGAGGCAGTTCCTTTCAATGCAGGTCCTTTAATATCATCGATATAGAAGGTAGTATTTTGACTGGCACCTCTTCCTAAGAAAATAAAGATGTGTTTGAAATCAACACCGTCAGCCAATTCTGAAGTGTTTAAGTACACTGTTTGCCATTGATTTTCAAAGATGATTTCTTCGTCAACCTCCAATTGTGCTACGATATCACCGTCCTCTTTGGCGTTGGCTACTTTGAAACGGATTCCTGTTTTTACTGGAGAGTATACACGGAAAGAGAAGAAGTCACCTTGAGAGGCATCAAAGGCTTCGTTCAATTCCAAGTGGATTCTTTCCCATCCTCCCCATGAGTCACCTTTCTGCCATTTTCCAACCATATTGTTAGCGTCGGTTGGATCGGCAACAGTTTCTAACATAGCAGCAGGATCTCCCATTGTTTCTGTCATAGTAGTCAAATTGACACCGTCAAAGTCATTGTACATGCTAATTGCAATTTCTGTTGCAGTCGTTGTGAATGTTCCGTGGAAATCTGTCACTGCAGTGTCATTCTCTTTGTATTCAATCGCACCATCAACGATACCATACCAATAGGTAGTACTCGTTTTTAATAGCTCATTAGGTGTTATGGTAATTTTAGCATTGCTATCATCTAGACTTGCAGTACTAGGTACAAGCATACCAGTGGCATCATTTTCTCTCAATTCTACATGGGCTGAGATATCCGTAATTGTTGTATTGTCTAGGTTTCTAAACGAAAAGTTAGAAGACAAGGTAGGTTTTGCATTCAAGGCTACATCGGTTACTCCTTGTGCAGGGCTCATAGACTTTTCTACAGCAGGAGCTACATTACTCTTCATGTAATCGTCAAAATAAAAAATGTCTCCTTTTTCAGAACCTGCAACCCTTTCTTTGTCAAAATAAATTTGCGCTCTGTCATAATTACTTGCGGTAATCGCTCCAAAATTAAAGACAACTTCCACCCATTTACCAGTTTCTGTCACCTCTATTTTTTGTTCATGTCCTTCCCACCAATTAGGCTCGTTTTGAAGTTTTACAGAAACAGCAACAGGTTTGGATACCCAAACTTTTACTTTGATAAATGGAGTTTCGGAAAAGTCAAAAGGCTCTAATGTTGTTTTTTCGTCTACGAGATTGTTTTGCAACCCTGAATCGTTTCCTCCATGTATGTATTTTCCGACATAATCAGATGTATTGATTCCTGATTTGTCTGGGTTTTCAATTTTTTCAAATTCTGTTCCACCCCAAGAACTAAATCCTATATCACCGTTGTTGGCATCAAAATCAAACAATACTTCATTGATGTCACCAGTTACTGCTGCTTTAGTGGTAAAACTAGCATGCACTCCTGTTACAGCCGTATCTGTATCGTATTCAATACTGCCGTCAACGATTCCATACCAATAGGTAGTACCATTCTCCAAATCATTAGTTGGATTGATTGTAATTTTATTTTTGTCCCCATTGATTTCAGCTGTAAAAGCAATAGCATCTCCATTTTCATCTCCCTTTTTTATAGAAATTATTGTGGATAAATCAGAAATGTCTGAATCGTCTAGATTTCTAAACTTACTGTTTGTGGTAATTTCTAAGTTGGTATTGATAGTTATGTCTTCGGATCCGCTCTTAGGAGTAAGCATGAGTGCTGGTGCAGTATACATTTCAGGTCCTTTGATGTCATCAAATAGATACGTGTCTCCTGATTGTGTATTGTCTCCTCCAATTTTGATGACAATATTGTTCATGTAAATATTTGAATATTCACTAAAGTCAAAGGTTAGCGTAGTCCATTTGTTGATGTCATCAGCGCCAATATTTGCATCCACTTCAAGGTTGTTTCCCCAATCAGGAGAGTTTTCTAAGTGAAAAGTTACTTTGATTTCTTCTTCAGAAAAGACTTTCATGCTAAAGACAGCATTGTTTTCCAAGTTGAATGGCATTTGAAAAACACTTGTCGAGTTGATAATTCCAATTCCTATTCCATTGTCACTTCCTGCAGTAAACTGCCCGACAAATCCCGACGGATTGTCAGCATTGTTCGGATTACTAGGATCTATATGTGGATTCATTATCTTGGAAAATGTAGATGAAGTATTCCAGCTGTTGAAAACAATGTCTGCATTGTTTGTGTCGAAATCTATGTGTGTAACCTCTTGAGCCTGCAATAGCCCAAAAGATACCAATAGAATTGAGAGTAGTTTTTTTCTCATGGTAAATAGTTTAGTTAAAAGTTAGTTTTATGTATAATGAAATGATATACTGGTTAATGATTATCAAATCAACTTTAACAAATTTCTATTTATTGTATCAAAAAAACAATTTTTAAACCTCTACAAAACTACTTCTGTTTGTTTTTTTTACCTCTACAAATACTTTGTTAATTAAAGTTTAAACACTGTAAATCAGTTGTTTATATTTTATTTAAAACTTTTGTATGTAATTTGATAACTTCATTTCTTTTTCAAGGTTGAATTTTTTTCGCAACCTGTAGCGACTTTGTTCAACACTAGTAATCGCTATGTTCATTAATGATGCAATCTCCTTAGAGGATAGGTTTAATTTTAGATAGGCACTCAGTTTGATTTCGTTGGACGACAAGTCAGGATGTTTTTGCCTTAGATTCTTGAAAAACTCAGAGTGAGAGTTAGTAAAATGCAATTGAAATGTGAGCCAGTCTTCTTTGTCAACAAGATGGTGGTTTATTTTTTTGACTACTTTTTTAATCGGATAGTGTAATGCGCTATTGACCAATTCATCGTCAATTTTTTTGATGTCTTTGATCAAATCGATCAACAGTTCATTTTTCTTGATATTGTTTAATGTTGAGGATGCTATGGCTGCATTTTTCTTTTTCAATTCTAGGTTCAGGTTTTCTTCTCTCAGCAATAGCATTTCTTTTTCTGTTTCTAACTTTTCTAATTTGAACTGTTCTTCTTGTGATTTTCTTTTATTTGCTTCTGTTTGCTTGAGTGATGTGATTTGTATTTCACTTTTCTTTTTAAAATAAATACGATAAAAAAGATTAATGAGTAGGAATGTAATTATGTAAACAGTTATTGCGTAACTAGAAAGATACCAAGGTGATTTTATATAAAAGTTCAGGCTTGTAATGTCTGAAGGGGTTTCATTTTCACTACCAGAACGAATTTCAAAGCGATAATTTCCAGCAGATAGTCCTGGGAAGTTGAGCTCAGAAACATATTCCCATGTAGACCACTCATTACTGAGTCCTGAGAGCTTGTATTGAACTTTATAAGAATTTGCTAAAGGTGTTTTTGGCATTGCTAGTGCCATTTTAAGAAAGTTGTTTCCATGTGGAATTTCAATAACTCTTCCTTTTTGAGCAAAACTTGCGATAGAATCTTTCTTACTGATAAATTGAATCGATCGAATTGTGGGTTTGACAATTTTATCTTTGTTGTTGCTGTTGTTGTTGTTTTGTTTGTGAGCATGGAAAATTACTCCATTATTGATTCCAAGGGCAACCACTGAGTCATTTATTTTTTCAAACTTATTGAAATCATTAAGGTGTTTGTTTCTTACAGCGTAAAAGTCACTCTTATAATTTTCAAATTTATTGCGATTTCTTTTGATATACCCAAGACTGTTTGGGGTCGAGTACCAAAATGTATTTCCATCTTGAACAATACAATTTATATTTTGTGTGTTTTTAAATAAGGTCGCTGCGTATTTATGAGGGCTAAAAGAATTTTCTAAATGATCGTAATTGAAAAATCCTTTAGGATTGAAAAAAACCAATGTTTCGTCAATTTTACAGAGGTATGCAAATGTTGCTACATTGGCTTGGTCTATTCCATAAAATTCATAATTAATTAAGTCCATCCCGTTTTCTGAAAGATGCAGCCTATAGTACCCTTTTGAAGGGTGAGAAACCCAGAGGTCTGCAAATTTATCAAATTCAATGAACCGAGACGATTCCCCATAATTATTCCATTTTTTTTGAAAGACCCAACTGTTATTTATGAATTTAAATACGCCAATTCCTGAATAAAACCCAACATATAGAATTCTCTCAAATTTAGGATGCCTTTTAAATAGCCAAGCCCCCCCTTCTTTATGAATAAGCTTTAATTTTTTGTTTTTCAAACTATATATCCCTTGATCAGTTCCAACAAGAATCGTGTTGTTGATCTTTTCTAGTTTCCAAATTTGTCCGACACTCGTTTCAATGAGTTTGATTTCTGAATCAGGGTTTAGGATATTCTTGAAAAACAGACCTTGATTGGTTCCTATATAAAGTGTGTTTTCAAGTAGTAAGCTAGTGTAAACAGTGCCAAATGTACCATCGTAATCTAGTAGATAATTGTTGTTGCTACCAGTTTGTAGGTAACTTATACCATTCTCCATACCCAACCAGACATGTTTGTTGGCATCCGTAAAAATTGTTTTGATACTATTGTTTAAAAGACCGTTTTTCTTTTGTTGGTGCAGTAAAACTTCTCCAGATGAATTCACCACAAAGATTCCTTTTCTTAAAGTCCCTACAATGAATTTTTCATTTCCTAATTTTTCTACTTCATTAGCGATATGTGTTTCAATGAATTTGTTTATCGACCAATTGTTTTTGAGAAGAGTTGCATTCTTTAATGTCCAAAACCCATTGTTTTTAGTAACAATGGTCAGTGCACCATTCTTTTTAGAAAATATATTAACAATTTTCATTTTTGTGTTTGCGGTACCTTCAACAAGACTGAGTTTGTTACCAATAATCTCAAACAACCCTATACTATTATCTTGAATAAATGCTCGCCCTTCTGTAACGATTAATTTTTCAAAACCTCTTTGGGCATTCATCGTTTCTGTTTTTTTTGTCTCAGGGTCGTAGCTAATTATTTGTTGAAATGATTGAAACAATATTTTCCCATCAACTTCATTGATGTTTGAAAAGATGGGCAACAATGGAGCCTCCTTTTGAGGTTGTTTGAAAAATAAACTGGTATAGTCTAGCTGTCCAAGTTGGTTGCTAGACCAGAATCCAAAGCCACCGTGTCCAGATGTGTAGATGTGTTTATCATCTTTAAAATATACTGCCCTTAAATCAGATTCAGATTTATAGTTGTGTTTATGCCATCTTTCACCGTCAAATTCTAAAAGTGCTCCAGGTGTTGCAAAGTAAAGAATCCCGTTATCGTTTTGAGAGATATCATGAATAGTCAAGTTAAAATTGACAGCTTCTTCTGTGAAATTTTTCACAAATGGAGTTCCAGGAAGTGGTGTGACCTGACAATATATCTCAAGGGAAATCAAAAGTAAAACAACGATAATTAAATTTCTTTTGAACATATCTAAGGGGGTCTGATGGTTTTTTGTTTTGGTTCTTATCAAAGATAAAGAAAAATGAGTTGAAGTATTCTATTGGTTTCTATTATATGATGCTCTTTGAACGTGAAGTTATCTTGTCGTCTTATTAGCGTAATAATACAGTTCATCGATACAATATACCTTCTCGTAGAGCTTTTAGTTTTATTTTTTATTTTTCCGTAACTTGTTAGGTTTAAGTGTAATAAACTACTATTTAATCCTATGTGTATTTCAAAAATTGTTTTCAGTCCGATTCTCTTAATTTGTTCTTTTATTTTATGTTTCCAAGCTACCGTAGCCCAAAATTACCATTGGGAAACAGTAGTGATGCCAGGAAGTAATTGGTCTTATATACAACCTACATCTCAACCTTCTTCAAATTGGAACTCTTCGAGTTTTGATGTGTCAGAATGGAATTCGGGTCCTTCAGGGTTTGGATATGGAGATGCTGACGATGCAACTCAAACAGATCCTAATTTAATTTCAGTGTACATGCGTTTGAATTTTGAAATTCAAAACACAGCAGTCATCAAAGAGTTGGTGTTGGATATGGATTATGATGATGGTTTTGTAGCTTATTTAAACGGCCAAGAAATTGCGAGAAGTTTATTATCAGGAGATCCAGTTGCATTTGATCAAACAAGTGATGATATCCATGAGGCTAATTTTTATAGAGGTGGTGTGCCAGAACGTTTTATAGTAACTCCCTCGTTATTACGCAATGGCACCAATGTATTAGCAGTACAAGTACATAACGAATCATTAGGTTCCTCAGATTTAACAGCACTTCCTGTATTGTCAGTTAAAATGGAAGGTGACGGTTTTGTCTACAACGAACCCCCTTTCTGGTTTCAAGCACCTGCAAACCAACCGATAACTTTTGAATCTTCTAATTTACCAATCGTTTTTTTAGAAACAGAGGGAGGGCAACAAATCCCTGATGAACCTAAAATAAATGCTGTAATACAGATTGTGGAGCGTCCAGATGGAGAACGAAATTTAGTGGCCGACAAGGGAAATGAAGACTTTTTAGACCACGAAGGCCCTATAAAAATTGAAGTTAGGGGGTCGAGTTCGACCTTTTTTTCCAAACAACAATATTCTTTGACAACCTATGACAGTGATGATGAAAAGAAAAACGTCAAGTTATTAGGCATGGCCAAAGAAAATGATTGGATTCTGAGCGGTATCGCCTTTGATACTACATTTGTAAGAGATTATGTAAGTTATAAACTATCCAACAATATAGGTCAATATGCTGCAAAAGGACGTTATTGTGAAGTTGTTCTCAATGATAATTACCAGGGTATTTATGTGTTGCAAGAAAAATTAAAAGCAGATGGGGATCGAATTGATATTGAAAAAATAGATGAAGATCACAACAGTTTTCCAAAACTTTCCGGTGGTTATATCACAAAATCAGATAAGTATTCTCCAGGAGAGTTCGCTTGGTCAATGCCCAATTATAGTGGTTGGAATGTGGATTTTGTGCATGTTCATCCAAAGCCAG
>JBELHA010000026.1:0-43162 GCA_042091695.1 Flavicella sp. | reverse complement strand
TAGTGATATAGTTTATCTCACAATAGTTTGTTTTCTATCTGGACCGACAGAAACAATACTGATACGTATTCCTGTTTCTTTTTCGATAAAGGCAATGTATTCAGACAATTCTTTTGGGAATTCAGCTTCAGAAGTGATTTCCGTAATGTCTTCAGACCATCCTTTGAATTCTGTATAGATAGGTTCTACGTTTTCAGGTTCGATATTGTAAGGGAAATGTTCGATCACTTCTCCTTTGTATTTGTAAGCAGTACATACTTTTAGAGTTTTAAATCCTGAGAGTACATCTCCTTTCATCATGTTCAATTGTGTTACGCCGTTAATTTGACAAGCGTATTTCAGTGCAATCAAATCCAACCAACCACAACGACGTGCACGTCCTGTAGTTGCACCAAATTCGTGACCTACTTTAGCCATTCTAGCTCCGTCTTCGTCAAACAATTCAGTTGGGAAAGGTCCTGAACCTACACGTGTTGTATAAGCTTTAAAGATACCGTATACTTCTCCTATACTATTAGGCGCAATTCCCAATCCTGTACAAGCACCAGCTGCAGTTGTATTCGAAGAGGTAACAAATGGATAAGTACCAAAGTCAACATCTAACAAGGAACCTTGCGCTCCTTCAGCAAGGATTGTTTTGTTTGCTTTGATTGCTTGGTGTAAATATTCTTCACTATCAATAAAAGTCATTTCTTTCAAACGCGCTACAGCGTTATAAAACTCCTCTTTTAGTTCTTCTAAATTGAATTCCAATTCAACGTCAAAAAAGGACAACATTTTTAGGTGTTTGTTGGTTAGTGTTTCAAAAATCTCTTTCCAATTGTCCATTTCCAAGTCACCAATACGCATTCCATTACGGCCAGTTTTGTCCATGTATGTTGGTCCAATTCCTTTTAATGTAGAACCAATTTTAGCTTTTCCTTTGGAAGTTTCAGAGGCAGCGTCTAACAAACGGTGGGTTGGTAAAATCAAGTGTGCTTTACGTGACAACAAGATTTTTGCGTTTAGGTCTAAGTTGAATTTGTCTAAATTCTCTAGTTCTTTTTTAAATATTACGGGATCAACAACGACTCCATTTCCAACGATATTTAATGCTTCATCGTGAAAGATACCAGATGGAATGGTGTGCAATACATGCTTGTGTCCATCAAATATCAAAGTGTGTCCTGCGTTAGGCCCTCCTTGAAAGCGAGAAATTAAATTGTAATTTTTTGTAAGTACGTCTACAATTTTACCTTTCCCTTCGTCTCCCCATTGTAAGCCCAGTAATAAATCTACAGCCATGATCTTAAATATTAATTTGTTTTATCTATTGATTGTTTTTTTTTTCCGTAGAAATAGAGCGAGTGGTCTTCGATTTCTAGATCAAAAAACTCTTCTATTGATTTTTTAATGTTTTGTATTCTCGGGTCACAAAATTCAATAACTTCTCCTGTGTCAAGTATCACATGATCGTGTTGTTTGTTGAAGAAACTCTTTTCGTAGTGTGCTTGGTTTTGTCCAAATTGGTGTTTTCTCACCAAACCACTATCGAGTAGCAATTCTATAGTATTGTATAAAGTTGCACGACTTACCCTGTAGTTTTTGTTTTTCATACTGATATAAAGCGATTCTATATCAAAATGTTCTTCTAAATCATAAATTTCTTGTAGTATAGCAAATCTTTCAGGAGTTTTCCTGTGTTTGTTTTTTTCCAAAAACTTCGTAAAGACATTCTTTACTGTTTCCTGATTGTTGTTAGTTGCTTCCATATGAAATCTATTTTAATAGCAAAAAATGCAAATTTAACTTTATTTTTCATTTGATGATACAAATTACATAATAATTTAAAAGGTATAAAATCATTTCTTTATGTAATTCACTTGTTTATTACGGAAATCAAATTGTACAGATTGTATTTCTGTAAAATGAATCTTTCAATCCTTTTAGTCTGCCCTTGTAACTTTATTGATACCCTCTATTTTTGAAATGTTTTCTATAAGTTTATTCAGTTGTTTTTTATTTTTAATATCTATCGTAAATTTCCCTTGAAATACCGACCCTCTAGTTATGGAGTTGATATTATAGATATTCATATTGTTGTTTCCTGAAATAATTCGTGTCAATTCGTTTAAGATACCTGTTTTGTCTTCCCCGTTAATTTTGAGTGTTACCTTGAAATTCCTTTTGGATGAGTCGATCCATTTTGCAAGTAAAACGCGATATGCGTAATTGGATTGCATACTGATAGCATTAGGACAGTTAGACTTGTGTACTTTAATTCCGTCGTTGATGGTTACAAATCCAAATACGTCATCTCCTGAAATAGGATTACAACACTTTGAAAGGCTGTACTCCAAAGTTTCCTCATCTTTTCCAAAAACAAGAAGGTCGTAATTGTTCGTTAGTTCTTCCTCTACTTCTTGTTTTACCTTGTTGTTATTTCTTTTAATTTTATTCTTAAAGAAATTGTAGATTGTGTTGCTTCGTTGGTTTGCAAATGTTTTCAGCTGAGAGTTTTCAATGGTTGACACACCAACTCTGTAAAACAAATCAAAACTAGTTTTTAAATTGAAATAGCGTACCAATTCGTTGACGATCTTTTCATTTAAAGTAATTTTCAATTGCTTTAGTTTACGAGCTAAAAGAATTTTACCCTCTTCAGCAATTCCTTTTTCTTCTTCCTTAAGGGCGGCTCTAATTCTTGCTCTTGCTCTAGCGGTTACAACAAATTCTAACCAACGTATATTGGGTTTTTTGTTAGAGGAAGTCATAATTTCTACTTGGTCACCACTTCCTAAAATTGTATCTAATGGTGTCAATTTACCATTGACAATTGCGCCTCTACAACGCAGTCCTATATCGGTGTGTATTGCAAATGCAAAATCCAATGCCGAGGCTCCTTTTGGTAAGGTTTTGAGTTCTCCTTTAGGTGTGAACACAAAAATTTCCTCAGAATATAGATTTAGCTTAAAGTCTTCTACAAAGTCAACTGCATTTATATTTTTGTTTTCCAGGGTATCTTTCAATCGATCCAACCAGGTTTCTAAACCTTTTTCACTTTGGTTTCCTTGCTTGTATTTAAAATGTGCTGCGTAGCCTTTCTCCGCAATTTCGTCCATTCTATCCGATCGAATTTGTACCTCTACCCACTTTCCTTGCGGTCCCATTACCGTGATGTGTAAAGATTCATATCCGGTTGTTTTGGGGTTGGTAATCCAATCTCGCAAACGCAATGGATTTGGGTTGAATTGCTCTGTTACAATAGAATATATTTTCCAAGCATCAAACTTTTCATTGTTTTCACTTGACTTGTAGATGATACGAATGGCAAATTTGTCATAAACTTCTTCAAAGGTTACATTTTGAGCACTTATTTTTCTGCGAATTGAAAAAATAGACTTTGAACGTCCCTTAATTTTGTATGAAAAGCCTTCCTTAGAGAGTGATTTTTTTATTTTGTTGGAAAAACCTTTGATATAAGCATCTTGCTCTTCTTTGCTTTCCTCCATCTTATTGAGGATGTCGTTGTATACTTCAGGCTCTGTATATTTTAGGCCTAGATCCTCCAACTCAGATTTTATTGTGTACAATCCTAGTCTGTGTGCAAGTGGCGCATAGATATAGAGTGTTTCGGAGGCTATTTTTATTTGTTTGTGGGGGGGCATAGCATCCATGGTCTGCATATTGTGCAAACGATCTGCTACTTTGATCAAAATCACACGCACATCATCGTGCAAGGTGAGTAACATTTTTCTAAAGTTCTCCGCTTGTATAGAGGCATCTTTTTCTTTGTCTAAGATTGATATTTTCGTCAACCCACTCACAACCTTAGCAATCGTTTCTCCAAAAAGACGTTCTATATCGTCAACTGTATAATCGGTATCCTCAACAACATCGTGTAACAATGCTGCAGCTATCGAAGTTGCTCCTAATCCTATTTGATAGGCGACAATTTTAGCCACTGCAATAGGGTGGTAGATATAAGGTTCACCTGTTTTTCTACGTTGTTCATTATGAGCTTCAAGAGCTAAGTCAAATGCTTTTCGAATCAGCTGTTTGTCTTTTACAGACAAGGTTTGATATGTTCCTTTTAGAAGGTCTTTGTACCTGTTGGCTATTTCTTTGTTTTCTTCTTCTATAGTACTTGTATACGTCATATATCGAAAATACTAATAAATATCAATTCTATTTCTATTTTCTAAGATTTTTTACACGTTGCACCAAGGTTGGATGCGAATAGTAAAAGAATACAGTTGCTTTGTGTGGGGTCAAGTTGCTCAAACTACTTCGAGATAATTTTTTTAAGGAACTGATTAAATCCTCTGCATCGCTATATTTTTTTGCGTAATCGTCAGCTTGGTATTCGAATTTTCGGGATACAAGATGCATTAGTATTCCTGTAAATTCGGATAGGGGACCGTATAAAATACTAAACACGATGAGACCTACATGAAAACTTGGTGTTTCAATATGTAAGGCTGCAGCTAATAATGGACTCTCAAGCGCTATAGATAGCAAATACAATGGGATTCCAGTGAGTATTATGGAAAGCAAAAGATTGCTAATGATATGTTTCTTTTTGTAATGTCCTACTTCGTGTGCAAAAACAGCAACAATCTCGTCTTCTGTCAATTTTTCAATTAGAGTATCGTATAGTACAATTCTTTTTTTTGGGCCAAGACCTGTAAAATAAGCATTTGCTTTGGTAGATCGTTTGGAACCATCAATGACAAAAATAGCATCCAATTTGAAACCGGTTCTAACTGATAGTGCTTTAAGTTTTTCTTTTAAAGTACCCTCCTCTAGAGGTGTCTGCTTGTTGAATAGTGGTGCTATCAAAGACGCGTAAAATAGATTTAGGAAAATTGAAAAAAGAGTAATAAAAATCCACGTATAAATCCAAAAATGTGACCCCATTAATTGGTAGCACCATGCAATCAATGCCAAAATACTTCCTCCTACACTTACTGTAAGCAGGAGTGACTTCGACATGTCGATGAAATATAACATGGGGGTCATTTTATTAAAACCAAAATTTTCTTCGATGACAAAATTTCTGTAGTAAGAAAAAGGAATCTGAAACAATCCATTCCCCAAAAGCAATATACCTATATACAATACAGTTTGTAAGATGTAATTCGATGTCAATGCTCGCACATATGTATCTAAGAAGGCAAAACCATCACAATAAAACACAATCAATACCAAGAGTAACGAAAAGGTACTAGAAACTATTGAAAAATGATAATTGGTTTTTTTATAAACCTGTGACGTAAGATAGGCTTCTTCTTCATAGACATCCGAAACACACCTGTCGGGAGTATCATTAAAGTGTTTTGCGTTGAAAAAAGAAAGAAGACGTTCTTTCACATAATCGAACAAAAGCAATGTAATTATGATGGTAAAAAGCGATTGTGAATTCATAGGTGACACACGGGTAGTTTAAAATAAATTATTGGAAATTTCTTTGTCTGGCTGCTTCAAAAATAAGAATAGATGCAGCGACGGAAACATTCATAGAATCTATTTTTCCAGACATAGGAATGATGATCTTTTTGCTGGCGTTTTCTAGCCAAATATCAGAAAGCCCTGTAGCTTCTGTTCCTACAACAATAGCAGTAGCTTCTTCAAAGTTTTGCTTTTGGTAGGGTTCTGAATCCTCCTTTAAAGCTGCCGCATAGGAGTGGATATTATTCTTTTTTAAATAACTCAAAATTTCTTCTGTACTCCCTGTTGCAATTTGTGTGGTAAACAAACATCCGACACTACTTCGAATGATGTTCGGGTTGTAGGTATCTGTTTTGGGATTGGCTATAAATACAGCATCTACATTTGCGGCATCTGCTGTTCGAAGTAAAGCACCAATATTTCCAGGTTTTTCTGGAGCCTCGGCAACCAAAATTAATGGTTTCTTTCTTTTAAAAACAATACCTTCCAAAAGGTGCTCTTTTGATTTAACGACTGCTACAATTCCTTCTGTGGTTTCTCTATACGCTATTTTTGTATAGATTTCTTTGCTGACCTCGATGACCTGCGTTTGGCTTTCAGTAGATTTTAGAAGTGTTTGAAGCGCATCTTCACCACAGATAGCAGGACAATAGAAAAGTTGAGTTACGGTATATTTTCCTTGTAGGGCAAGTGCTATTTCCCTTTGTCCCTCCAATAAAAACAACCCCTTTTTTTTTCTAGTTTTAGATTTTTCCTTGAGGAGCACCAACTCTTTTACGAGTGGATTTTGAAGACTGCTGAGTTGTTTGTGCATATACTTTTTTTACAAAAATAGCTATTCTACCATAAATAAGTGCATCCTATATAAATTAAGCTTATTGATTTATTATAAGGGATAATTTATCAATAAATTGACCATAGCATTGTAGCTTTTGATCCCTTCTTTTTGGTGATTTGCTTTGAGAAATGAATTGTAACTTTTTTTGAATAGTGGTTCCAATGGGTTTTTATAAGTATTCCAAAACACCCTTGACTCGTGGATGTTTTTTAGAATTCCTTTGTGCAGTAATGCACGCATTTTGGGATAGTTTTTTCTGTCATTTCTATACATGTCAGATAACAAATATTTGACGGCTGTCAACTGACCTGCATACTGGTAATACGGGTCATCATGTGCCATACAGGCTAAATAACCAATAAAATTAGCTTCGTTTTCTGCAGCATAGCCCAATTGATGTGCAATTTCATGCGATACAGTAAATGCATAGGTGCTGATTGGGATATTTGTATTTACTTGTGCTTCTCCAGTAAATGGATTTAAATAACCAGCAAATCCCATATAACTGAGAGGTGTACTGAGAAGAGATGTCTTGACAGAAGGGTTTTTGTAGTTTAAAAAAGGATATTTTTTAGATAAATTTTGATATCCTTTGGCCGCTTTTTTGTGAATTTCTACTTTTGAAAATGGAATTATAACGGGCAAACTATCAGCTGTAACTAGTGTGAGATGCAATGCATTGAGATTGTTGATTTTTTGTAGTGTAAAAGAGTTCAGTTGATTTAAATCGTATGTGTCACTTGCAATTGAAATTCTCTCAGCAAAAGGAATCCTGTAGTAGTTCAGTCCCCAAAAAAGGTGAAATATAAAATAGAGTACTGAGATGGATGCTCCAATTGCATAGAGGTATTTTAAAAGTTCTGAAAATTGATCTCGAATCACAATGTACAAGAATCGAAAACTATACAGTAATAATACACTGTATACAATATCTCCAATACTAAAAGGAATCCAACCTTGTAAAAAGCGAATTGCTTGAGAAAGATATGGGTATATTCCCGTTGCATAATAGCTTTCTATAAATGCAGGGTACAATGAAGCGATCTGTACAAGTCCAATCTGTATCAAAAGAATCAAAGAGAGGTACCTTGCGTATAAAAAATTGTTCATAACTATTTGTAGCTATTGAAATATTAGGAAATTTAAAAATAAGGTATTTTTTTTATTCATCGTAGCAATTTGTCTTCTAATCGACTTGCTCGAGTAGCTTGCGTTAAAATTAATTTTTAGCCGTACAAAAATAATGATTTTAACGACCACAAACACTGAGATGTTTTGCTTTTAGACCTGTGTTTTTTTATCAACAGATTTCAATAATTGACAAAATGTCTGTGTATAAATTAAATTCTAATTTTAAACAGCTGTATTGGAATATTAATTTATTTTTGTGATATGGAGCAAACAAAATTTGTAAAGGGGAAACGTCAAGATAAAAACAAACTTATCAATCTTGAAAAAGGAAAGTTACCACCTCAGGCACTTGACTTAGAAGAGGCGGTGTTAGGAGCAATGATGATTGATAAAAAAGGAATCGATGACGTCATCGATATCTTACATCCTGATGCTTTTTACAAAGAAGCAAACAAAGAAGTGTATGCTGCCATTTTTACACTGTTCCAAAATTCTGAACCAACCGACTTGTTGACGGTTTCTAACCAGTTGAGAAAAGAAGGAAAATTAGAATTTGTTGGAGGAGATTTCTATCTGATTGGTTTGACCCAAAAAGTTGCATCCTCTGCACATATTGAGTTCCATGCGAGAATTATCATTCAAAAATATATCCAACGACAATTGATCAGTATTTCGAGTGAAATCATAGAGCAATCTTATGATGAAACTACAGATGTTTTTGATTTACTAGACGAAGCAGAATCTAAGTTATTTGAGGTAACTCAAGGAAACTTAAAAAAGAGTTCTGAAAGTGCCAAAGACTTGGTACGTCAAGCAGTAAATAAGATTCAAGAGATCGGCAACCAGGAGGGGATGAGTGGTTTGGAAACAGGTTTTACCAAATTAGACGCGTTGACTTCCGGTTGGCAACCTTCGGATTTGATTATTATTGCTGCACGTCCAGGTATGGGTAAAACAGCCTTTGTAATCTCTATGGCAAAAAACATGGCTATAGATTTCAACCATCCAGTCGCTTTATTTTCATTGGAGATGTCTTCCGTTCAGCTAATCACACGTATGATTTCAAGTGAAACAGGCTTGACATCTGAAAAACTACGTAAGGGGAATTTAGAAGCCCATGAATGGGAACAATTGAACGTAAAGGTTAAAAACTTGACAGATGCTCCTATATTTATAGATGATACTCCTTCACTTTCAATTTTTGACTTGCGTGCCAAAGCTAGACGATTGGCATCTCAACACGGTATCAAAATCATTGTTATTGATTACTTACAATTGATGACTGCTGGAAGTGCCGCTGGAGGAAACCGTGAACAAGAAATCTCTATGATTTCTCGAAACTTAAAAGCATTGGCAAAAGAATTAAATATTCCAGTAATTGCGCTTTCTCAGTTGTCTCGTGCTGTTGAAACACGTGGAGGCTCTAAAAGACCGTTACTTTCTGATTTGCGTGAATCTGGAGCCATTGAACAAGATGCGGATATTGTATCCTTTATCTTCCGACCAGAATATTACGGACTTACAGAATGGGACGACGATGATCACTCACCCTGTGAAGGTCAAGGAGAATTTATAGTTGCAAAACACCGTAACGGTGGTTTGGAAAATATTCGTTTGAAATTTACAGGTCACTTAGCTCGTTTCTCAGATTTAGAAGAAGGTTTTGGCAATGAATTTCAGTCCAAAATGAACGATTTCAATCAAGAAATTACTGCCGATAAGTTTCCAAGTGCCAATGATGCTTTTGGAGAGGTAGAAGATGATGGTATGCCATTTTAAACGAAATAGAATTTAACCTTATTTTTTTCTAATAATTTTAAAAATAAAATTTTAAATATAATATTTAGACATAAAATGCAATTCATTTTCAAATGCAATAAAATTTGTCGCATCGTCTAAATAATGTATTTTTGTTTTCAAAATAAACAAACATGGCAACAACACAAGAATTGAAAGATTTCTCTCAACAAGTTAGAAGAGATATATTACGAATGGTACACGCAGTTAATTCTGGTCATCCAGGTGGTTCATTAGGATGTAATGAATTTTTAACAGTTTTGTATCAAGAAGTAATGGAGTATTCTTCTGAGAATTTTGATATGGATGCTAAAAATGAAGATGTCTTCTTTTTATCAAATGGTCATATATCTCCTGTCTTTTATAGTGTTTTGGCAAGAAGTGGTTATTTTTCAGTAAGTGAATTGGCAACTTTTAGAAAGTTAAACTCTCGTTTACAAGGTCATCCAACAACCCACGAAGGTTTGGAAGGAATTCGTATGGCTTCTGGGTCATTAGGACAAGGATTGAGTGTTGCTTTAGGAACAGCTCAAGCTAAAAAGCTAAACGGAGATAGTAAACTAGTATACACATTACACGGTGATGGTGAGTTGCAAGAAGGACAAAACTGGGAAGCTATCATGTATGCTGCTGCTAAGAAAGTAGACAATTTGATTGCTACTGTAGATTTGAACTTCAAACAAATTGACGGAACTACAGACGAAGTACTTCATATGGGAGATTTAAAAGCGAAGTTCGAAGCTTTTGGATGGATCGTACTAGAAGAGAAAAAAGGAAATGATGTGGAAGCTATCTTAGCTACCATCAAAAAAGCGCAGTCTTTGACAGGAAACGAAAAACCAGTATGTATTCTATTGTATACTGAAATGGGGAATGGTGTTGATTATATGATGCACACGCATGCTTGGCACGGTAAGGCGCCAAACGATGCACAGTTAGAAGACGCACTAGCTCAAAACCCTGAGACTTTGGGAGATTATTAATCTCTTAAAATAAATAAAATAGAAAAGCGCTTGGTTGTTGACCAAGCGCTTTTTTATTTTGAAAGACACCATTTTAAATAGTTTTTAAAAAAGTGATTTTTTTATGGAATATTCAAATATTTATGTGTTTGTAATGAAACTTTCCATTTAGGGTTCTGCATTACATAGTCTACAATCAGTGGCGTCATTTTTTCTTTTTTACTCCATTCAGGTTGTAAATACAATTTACAGTTTTCACCAACTCTAGCAGCCTCCTGTTCAGCGAAACGAAAGTCACTTTTATTTTGAATGATCATTTTGAGTTCATCTGCAACTTTGTAACATTCTTCTGTTGGTAACTTTGTTTTTTTAGGTGAAAGACAAAACCAGTCCCAATCTCCAGAAAGCGGATAGGCTCCAGAGGTTTCAATATGGGTGTGCATCCCATTTTCTTTGAGTTGTTGTGTGATGTAGTCCAAAGACCACATGAGTGGTTCTCCGCCCGTAATAACAACAGTTTTTGCGTATTTTTTAGCATTAGAAACAATAGTATCTGTCAATGTAGGTGGGTGTAGATTGGCATCCCAGCTTTCTTTCACATCACACCAATGACATCCTACATCACAACCACCAATTCTTATAAAATAGGCTGCCGTACCTGTATGACCTCCTTCTCCTTGAATGGTGTAAAATTCTTCCATCAAAGGGAGCATTTTTCCTGAGGCGATCAATGCTTTGTTGTTTTCGGTTTTCATAATTCTAAATTTCAGAATGCAAAGATACTCAAAGGAAGTAGTTTAGCCGTTATTTGTGGTAATTTATTTTTTATTGCACTCTTTTAATCCATAAAATTCAGTTAAAAAAAGTACATTTACAGACATTATATTACATTTTTATTTATGAAAAAAATTACGCGTTCTATATTGGCTTTAACGACATCTTTGTTTTTTTTGGTTTCATGCTCGTCTAACGATCAATTTGAAGTTTCAAAAAATAAGGTCGGGAAAATCAATGCAACTACTACCGTTCATGAAATTGAGACTATTTTTGAAAATGACTCTATTGTAAAACATTTAAGTGAAGGGACTCTTGGATACAACGGTGCCTATTCTCAAGAAGAAGACAAGTACCATATTTATTCAGTAGAGGGGAAACACATGTTGACCATAACTCCAAAAGAGTCTCTTGATTCTTTGTCCACAATAAAATACGTAGATGTGTATGACCCTAAGTTTACAACTAAAGAAGGAATAGGGTTGAACTCTACTTTTGAAGAAATTAATTTTTTGACACATGTTGCTAAAGTAGAATCTACTTTTACAAAAGTACTGTTGTATATGGACAAACTAAATGCTACCTTTTCTTTGCCAAAAGATGCTGTTGGACTCAAACCGATGAGCACTGGAACCATACAATTGGATCAAATTCCAAACAAGTTAAAACCTGTATCTTTTGTTGTTTGGTTTGAATAATCAGATACAAGCTATTTTACAATCAAGCCATACAAGTTACTATTTGTGTGGTTTTTTTTTGAAAAATTCTAGGGCAAATTAGATATTCAGTCGCGTTCACAGTCTATTGGCATTTTTGTAATTTATCTAGACAGTGGACTTACGTATCTGTTGATGGAGTTTTTAGTACTGTGTATTTTACTTGTAAATAATTTTAATTTTTAACTACAAGTTTCATAAGTGTTTGAGACAATAAACTTTAAGAGAATTATGTAAAAAACACAAGTGTGTCATATTTCTAATATGTGTGTAAAACTATTCTCAGGGAAGTTATAGAATAGAAGGTTTTGATGTAGTATCCAATCAATTTTTGGTCGTTAGTCCTGTTTCACTTCAATTTACATATTCTAAAATAGAATAATATGTTTCATTTATGATATTGATTTAAAACCATAAATACTAATATTGAAACTAGAATTATTGGACACTGCAGGTAAGTGGTTTTACCAAAAATTCCAGAAGTCTTGTAACTTCTGGAATTTAAAATTATCTTTATTAAAATCTGTAACGGTTATTTAGGGCGCCACAGTAAAAAAAGTAAAATCGAACCAAGCGATTTTGAGTAAACCCCGTGTAATGCAATTACAGGGGGTTTAACTTACGAATTATTTTTTAACTGTAGTTGTCGATGGAGAGTAAATACCTGAAGTTAAAACGGTTATAAGTCCGTCAACAAATGTTTGACTTGTTGTAACCTCGTAGTTTTTGGCACCAGCAGCCAATTCTTTACTATCAGAAATACCAACTGGAGCTAGTCCACCGATTAGATAGTGGTTTTTAGCTCTTACTTCTTTATTACCAAGTGCACCTTCACCCACTACACTTGTGTATGTATAACAAGATGTCATCATTGTTCCAACTAATAAAGCTCCAGCTAAAATTTTAAAATTTTTCATTTTTTGTTTGTTTAAATACTTCCTACTCTAATGACTTTTCGGATACCGTCCCGTTTGAATGGTTTCTGGACTCCATTTTTATGAATTACATTAAAAAAACAAGTTAATATCAGTGATTTTCATTCACTTAAGCGTAGATTATTTAGTTGAATAGATATAAAATAATTGAAACAATTATTTTTTTAAATATAAAACAAATATTCATGTATAAAACAATATTATCTATGTTTGATTAACTGATTTTTTTTATGTGAATTGATTTGAGTGTTGAAATTTTATACATTCATCTCAATGTCTTTTGTTTATTTTTTAGTATCTTTTTTAATTAAAAATCAAATTTTGAGTAAATTTATTCCAATACTCTCATCTTAATAAACACATCCTGTAAGGGCCATTCCTTGGGATCTGTAGGTAGTTCAGCGATTGTATCGATGACTGATAGCCCTTTTGTGATTTCTCCAAATACGGTATGCTCAAAATCTAAATGTGCTTGGCTTCTTCGAGCCTGTATAAAGTAAAATTGAAAAGGAGATGATTTTTTATCAGGATTGTCAACCCATTCTCTTGCAGCTGCCAAAGCACCTCTTTTGTGTTTTCGGTTTTTTCTGAATTCAGCCGGCAGTAAATAGTTGTTGAGCTGTCTTCTAAATTCAGCTGTAGTTTCTTCGTCAGAATTTCCTCCTTGTACGATAAAGTCTGGGACTATTCTGTAAAAACAGGTTGTATTAAAATATTTGTTTTTTACTAAATAGATAAAACTAGCTCTGTGTAGCGGAGTGTTCTCGTAAAGTTTGATATAAACGTCCCCAAAACGAGTCGATAGTTTAACTTTTGTTTCAGGGTGCTTTTTACCGTAGTCTGTAAAAAAGGCAATCGCATTTTCAGAGTTTACGGTATCTTTAATGTACCGAAACTTCTCTTTTTTCTTTTTGGATATCGTTACGACTTTTTTGGTAGGGATGTTTTTTTTAAGAGTTTTTGTTTTCTTAGTATCCTTACAAGCAATCGTTAGTAGCGTGAGCGCAAAGATGTATACACTTTTTTTTAGTACAATATTTAACTGCATTGCAATAGTCTTAAAGAGTTTCGTTGTAAAGACTTTTGATAATCCCATCGGACAGACCAATTTTTGGAACGTAAATCTTTTTAGCACCCGACCATTTCATCGCAGAGAGGTATATTTTAGTTGCTGGTATGATTACATCTGCTCGATCTGGGTTCAAGCCCAGTTCTGATATTCTTTCCTCATAACTCATCTTCTTAAGAAAGTGATAGTTTGCTTTCATAAAGATATAGGTCAATGGTTTGTCAACAGATTGACCTGACATTTTAAAAATCTTATTGATATTTCCACCAGATCCTATGAGTACTACTTTTCTTAAGTCTGCAGTATGAGTTTCAATCCAAGAGCGTATTTCTGACCAAGTTGGTTTGTTGTCAATTTCTTTGTTGAGCAAACGAACCGTCCCGAGTTTGAATGATTTAGAGGCCACAACTTTCTTTTTGCTAAACACAGTAAATTCGGTACTTCCACCACCTACATCAACATATAAATAGGATTTATGTCCTTCTATCAATTGTGACAAATCTGTGGAAGCAATGATTTCGGCTTCTTTTTTTCCATCGATGATTTCTATATCAATGGCAGCTTCTTTATGTATTTTGTGAATCAGTGCTTCACCATTGTTAGCATTTCGCATGGCAGAAGTTGCACAAGCCTTGTATTTTTCTACATTGTGAACGTTCATCAACAACCGGAACGCTTTCATTGTTTCCAACATTCTATCAATATTGGTTTTAGAGATACTACCTGTATTAAAGGTATCTGCTCCCAAACGAATAGGCACACGAATCAAAGAAGATTTCTTGAATTTTGGTTTTTCATCAGGAATGAGAACGATGTTAGCAATCAATAACCTTACAGCATTGGATCCTATATCTATCGCAGCATATTTCTTTATTTCTAACAAAGGACTATTTTTTTAGGTTTTTTATTTTTTTGGGAGCTATATTCAGTATTGTTTTTCCTTTTTTGATGCTTTTCCAATGCGAATCTTCGAATTGAATACCTATAACACCGCAAGTTGGGACATGTATAATTTCTTTGCTACCAAATTTGTTTACAAAATCATTGATACCGTGGTCGTGGCTAAATATAATAGCGGTATTAAATCCATCATCTAAGGCTTTTATGGTTTTTACCAAATAGCCATCACTAAAAGAATACAGTGATTTCTTGATCATTAAGTTGGATAGGGGATATCCAAAATTATTACTAAAAATTACAGCCGTAGATAATGCTCTAGCAGCACTACTAGTGATGAAAACATCTGGTTTTTCAATGAGTGTATTGAGGTGCTCAGAAACCAAATAAGAATCGTTGATTCCCCTTTTTTTCAAAGGTCTATCAATATCTGCTATTCCTTCGTATTCCCAAGAAGACTTTGCATGTCTAACAATATATACTGTTTTCATAAATTGTAAAAGCTAATTTAAATATACGATTCTATATTTATATATCAAAAACTCAAATAATATTCTGTACTTAGGTTCAAGGAGCTAGGCGTTCTATTTTCCAAGAATTATCTTGTTCCGAGCTAAAACGAATTCTATCGTGCATACGGTTGGGTCTGCCTTGCCAAAATTCTATGCTTGTTGGCTTTACCATAAATCCCCCCCAATGTTTAGGTCGTGGAATTTTTCCATCTCCAAATGAGGTTTCGTGTTGCGATAGGCTTGCTACCAACGTCTCTTTAGAAGGGACAACAGTGCTTTGTGCTGACGCCCAAGCTCCCAATTGACTTCCTTTAGGTCTAGAAGCAAAATAAGCATCCGATGTTTCAGGGCTTACTTTTTCAGCTATGCCTTTGATGATAATTTGTTGTTCCATTTCAGGCCAGAAAAATGACAGACACACTTGAGGATTATTTGTGATGGCTTTTCCTTTTTCACTGTTGTAGTTGGTGTAAAATACAAACCCTTCTTCTGTGAGTTGTTTGAGTAAAACAATACGGGTTTTGGGAAAACCATCCTCTCCAACAGTTGCTATAGACATTGCATTGGTTTCTTCAACGCTATTACTAGCTTCTACGGCGTCAAACCATTTTTGAAATAGCACGAATGGATTTTTGGGAACTTCGGAAGTTCGAAGTTCTTTTTTAACATAGGATTTCCTATAGTCACTTAAGTCTTTTTCCATGTTTCAAAAATAAGATTATTTTAAGTTTATTTCTAAGGAATTATAAAAATTATTCTCTCTTTGCCCTTATTAGATGCATGCCTAAAAAGGTCAACCCTCCATTAACAATCAATAGTTCATAGCCAAATTGATATCCTTGTAAGTATTCTTCCGAAAAAGTATTTAGAAGGGTACTTAGCAGTACGGATACAATTGCTATAAAAGGGACTATTTGATCTTTAACCCTGTGCTTTGTAAATATTCCAAAGGCAAACATTCCCAAAAGTGGTCCATAGGTGTAACTAGCAATTTGTAATAGACTGCTGATTACATTGTCCTCTAAGATATATTTGAAAACAATAATTACAACAATTAACAATAGAGAAACTAAGATGTGAGCATTTTTACGAATTTTTGTTTGTTGGTTTTTAGGTTTTTTATCAATGTCTAGAAAGTCATAACAAAATGAAGTGGTTAAAGAGGTCAAAGCACTATCAGCACTTGAATAAGCGGCTGCAATCAAGCCCAAAATAAAGACAACGGCAAGCGGAGTGCCAAGAACGCCATTGAGCGCAATTTCTGGAAAAAGTAAATCCGTTTTTACTTTTCCATCAATCATAGGAATTGCAATGTTGTATTTTTCTGCATACATAAAAAGAAGTGCTCCTAAAAAAAGGAAAATAAAATTGATGAAAATGAGTACAAAACCTAAAGACATTATATTCCATTGTGCTTCTTTGCTGTTTTTACAGGTCAGGTTTTTTTGCATCATATCTTGATCCAATCCAGTCATGGCAATGGCAATAAACATCCCTCCAAGTAAAGATTTAATCCAGTATTTTTTATCGTTAAAATCTTCTGTGAAAAGTGTTTTACTATATGTTTTAAAGGTAGGAGATGCCAATACATCGAAAATAGTACCCTCAAATTCCCCTAGTAAAGTTACTATTGCTGTTCCAACTGCAATCAACATAAAAAGGGTTTGCAAGGTGTCAGTCCAAACTATGGTTTTGATGCCTCCTTTAAATGTGTAAATCCATATCATGAGTATTGAAATTACAACTGTAAATTCAAAAGAGATACCCATGGCATCAAATATAAAATACTGAAAGACAGAAGCTACTAAAAACAGTCTAAATGAGGCACCCAATACTCTAGAAACAAAAAAGAAAAAGGCTCCAGTTTTATGGCTAGTAGGGCCAAATCTCGAATCTAAAAACTGGTATATAGAAGTGATATTAGCTTTGTAGTAAAGCGGAATTAGTATGTATGCGATAGCAATGTAACCGAATAAATAACCGATTACAATCTGCATATAGCTAAACTGACTACTTTGAACCCAGCCTGGAACAGAAATAAATGTGACGCCTGAAAGAGAGGCTCCAATCATTCCAAAAGCGACCACATACCATGGAGAGCTTTTTCCGGCTTTAAAAAAATTGGTATTGCTATCATTTTTACCTGTCAAATATGAGATACCAATTAAAAGAAAAAAATAAAGCGCAACGATACTCAGAAGAACAAAAGGTTCCATAAAAATTTTATTGATGTTAGTTTCGAACGCTAATATATTTATAATTTATAAACCAAGGCAATTAATGTGTAATAAGCTGACTGTTTATAAAAGAAAACCCTCTTTAATTAGTACATTTGTAGTATGAATTTTTCGTCAAAACTATTAGAAAATGCGGTCAATGAAGTAGCGCATTTACCCGGTATAGGAAAGCGTACTGCATTGCGCTTGGTTCTTCATCTTTTAAAACAATCTAAAAGTCATACCAAACATCTAACAGCTGCTTTAGATACGCTTGTAGATGATATCAAATACTGTGAAAGCTGTCATAATATTTCGGATGTAATCTTATGTGAAATTTGTGCAGATCCCAGTCGAAATAGGGAAGTAGTATGTGTTGTGGAAGATATTCGAGATGTTATGGCGATCGAAAATACGGTACAATACAAAGGTTTGTACCATGTGCTAGGAGGTAAAATATCTCCTATGGAAGGAGTAGGGCCTCATAATTTAACAATTGAAAGTCTAGTAGACAAAGTAAAGTCAGGAAAAGTAAAGGAATTAATCTTGGCTTTGAGCTCAACAATGGAGGGAGATACTACTAACTTTTATATCTACCGACAATTAAAAGATACGGATGTTACTATTTCAACCATTGCAAGAGGGATTTCTGTCGGTGATGAATTGCAATATGCAGATGAGATTACATTGGGAAGAAGTATTGCCAATAGAATTCCTTTTGGGGATTCTTTAGAGGCCTAAGAATATTTTTTTGCTCTTTTTTTTGTCACCTGTTTTTTTTTTGTTTCTTTACGAATTCTTAACCCCACTGTCTCAAATTTAGATTGTGTACTATAATTCAACGTCACCTATTATGAAGCTTTCTGTTGTAATTGTCAACTACAATGTTCAATATTTTCTGGACATATGTTTGCGAAGTGTTCTCAAAGCGTGTAAAAACATATCTTCCGAGGTTATTGTGGTTGATAATGATTCTTCTGATAATAGTTGCAAACACGTACGAAGGCATTTTCCAGATGTAGTATTGATTGCAAACACCGAAAATGTTGGTTTTTCAAAAGCAAATAATATGGGTGTTGCAAATGCCAAAGGAGAATATGTGTTGATCCTCAATCCAGATACGATAGTTGGGGAACATACTTTTGAAGAGATATTGGCGGAAGCAGACACAAAAGAAGATTTAGGGGCACTTGGCGTGCAGCTTGTAGATGGAACAGGGACTTATTTGCCAGAGAGTAAAAGAGGAATTCCCTCATTACAATCTACCCTATATAAGATGTTTGGTATCAATACCTCCAAAAACACCTATTATGCAAACCATCTTTCGCAAACAGATGCTGGAAAAATCGATGTGTTGGTGGGGGCGTTTATGTTGCTGAAAACAAAAGTTTACAAAGAGGTAGGTGGCTTTGATGAGGATTACTTTATGTACGGTGAAGATATTGATCTCAGTTATAAACTGCTTAAGGCAGGCTATAAAAATTACTATCTAGGAACGAGTAAAATTATACATTTCAAAGGAGAGTCTACTCGTAAAGATGTGCGTTACCTAAAGCATTTTCACGGTGCCATGGAGATATTTTACAAAAAACATTTTAAAAAAAGTTTTTTGATGAATATTTCAATGACTGTTGGAATTCGCCTTTGGTTTTTCGCAAAATACTTACAACTTTCAGATGCACCCATTATCATTAATAATCGAGAGAAAATATTATATGTTGGAGCGAAAAAGATATCAATCGACAAGCAAATGCAAAAGAAATTAAAGTTTGTACAGTTCAATTCATATAAAAAGATAGAGCGTTTTATAAAGAAAAATGGAGTTGAAGAAGTTTGGTTTGACGTTTCATTTCTGTCCTACCAACAGATTATAAAAATGATATCGGAATTCAATAGCTTGAGTACCATTTATAAGTTTCACTCTGAGAATACAAATTATGTCATCGGTAGCAATTCATCAGATGGTCGTGGTGAAATAGTAGACCTTAAAAAGTAATTTATTTTTTAGTCTATTTAAGTGTTTGTTTATTATTCTTTGTTTTCATTGCCATCCCAACTTTTCTTTTTTCTAGTTTTCTTGTATAGTTTTACAAGTACCATCATTGTAATACCAAAGGCAATAATACCCAAAACTCCCCAAATCCAATTCATGCTATTTTGTAGTTCTACGATAAAAACAACAGCAAATAAAATAACTGTAGCAACCTCATTCCATAGTCTTAGTTTTGCGGAACTATATTTTACAATATCATTTTGTAACTGTTTGAAAATTACATGACAACCGAGCTGGTACAAATACAATAGAAAAACAAAAGAGAGTTTTACCCACATCCATGTGTTAGAAAGTAAAGCAGGGTTTAAAGTAAGCAGCCAAATAGCAAAAAAACTTGCCAATATCGCAGAGGGCCAAGTAATGATATACCAAAGCCTTTTACTCATAAGTTTGTATTGTGTTTGCAAGATGCTTTTTGCAGGTTCTTCTTTTCCTTCAGCTTCAGCGTGGTAGATAAAAAGACGTACGATATAAAAAAGTCCTGCAAACCAAGTGACGATAAAGATAATATGCAACGCTTTGATATAAAGGTATTCCATTTTTTAACTTTTAAATTCTTTACAAATTTACCAAATAATTCCCTATTTAATTGTTCCTTTCTATCGAATTCTTCTGAAAAGTATCTTTCAAAGTTTTAGTATTAAACTTTCAGACTTTGCTACTTTCTAGTATCTTTGTTTCCTATGAAGTTTGAAATAAAATCGAAAGATCCACAAAGCAAAGCGAGAGCTGCTGAAATGACCACCGATCACGGTGTTATAGAAACTCCTATATTCATGCCTGTTGGTACAATGGGTACTGTAAAAGGAGTACATCAAAGAGAATTGAAAGAAGATATCAATCCAGATATTATACTCGGTAATACCTATCATTTATACCTCAGACCTAAAACTCCTATTTTGGAAAAGGCGGGGGGACTCCACAAGTTCATGAATTGGGACAGACCTATATTGACGGACAGTGGTGGATACCAAGTATATTCATTATCTGGTAGAAGAAAAATCAAAGAAGCAGGTGTTAATTTTAAAAGTCACATTGATGGTTCGATGCACTTTTTTTCTCCTGAAAATGTAATGGAGATTCAGCGTACCATTGGAGCAGATATTATCATGGCTTTTGATGAGTGTACCCCTTATCCTTGTGATTTTAACTATGCGAGAAGGTCGATGCATATGACGCATCGTTGGTTGAAACGTTGTATCAATCACTTGGAAAAATTGCCTTTTAAATACGGCTATTCACAAACTTTTTTCCCTATTGTTCAAGGGAGCACTTACAAAGACCTTAGAAAGCAATCTGCAGAGTTTATCGCGAGTGTTGGAGCAGAAGGAAATGCAATTGGAGGTTTGTCTGTAGGAGAACCTGCTGAAGAGATGTACGCCATGACTGATGTGGTATGTAGTGTATTGCCAGAAGACAAACCAAGATATTTGATGGGGGTTGGAACTCCGATCAATATTTTAGAAAACATCGCATTAGGTGTAGATATGTTTGACTGTGTGATGCCAACACGTAATGCAAGAAACGGAATGTTGTTTACGTCTCAAGGGAGCATCAATATCAAAAACAAAAAATGGGAAGACGATTTTTCACCGATTGACCCAATGGGAATTACCTATGTAGATACAGAGTATTCAAAAGCGTATCTTCGTCACTTATTTGCTTCCAACGAAATGCTTGGAAAACAAATTGCAACCATACATAATTTAGGTTTTTACTTATGGTTGACTCGTGAAGCTCGTAAGCACATTATTGCTGGTGATTTTGCTTCTTGGAAAAATAAAATGGTAAAACAAATGGACAACCGCCTCTAATTGAGTGCCGATTGCTTTTTAGAGTGATGCTTTGAGAATTTTAGACAAATACATACTTAAAAAATATTTAGGTTCTTTTCTTTTTACCCTATTTATTCTGATCCCTATTGCAATAGCGATAGATGTATCTGAAAAAATAGACAAGTTTTTGAGAAATACCAATTTATCTGTTGGTGAAATCGTAGAAGATTACTACGTGAATTTTATCATTTATTATGCCAATACATTCATGCCTTTGGCATTGTTTATATCGGTTATATTTTTTACGTCAAAATTATCTTCAAATACCGAAGTTATAGCTATAAACAGTGCGAGTATTTCTTTTACTCGGTTTTTAAAGCCCTATTTTATAGGAGCAACATTAGTAACTGTTTTTGCCTTGTTTATGAACCACTTAGTGGTACCACACAGTAATGAAACACTAACAGAATTTAACAATAAATACCTTTCTAGGAAGTCTAAAAACAAAAACAATTACGTCAAAGAGTTTTCAATGAAGTTGGGAGAAGGTAGGTTTATATACCTTCAGAATTTTGGACTGAGAACCAATAAAGGGTATGATTTTTCATACGAAGAGTTTGACGGTCTTAAACTGACCTATCGCTTGACGGCAAATCAAATTTCTTGGAACAAAAGAGACAGTGTTTTTACCCTGAATACTTTTACAAAGAGACGCATACAAAACAATTTAGACCTCATAACAACGGGTCGAAAAATGGATACCGTTTTTGACTTTACTCCGAAAGACTTATTGTATGTTGATTACTTGTCCAGAGAAATGCTATCTGGAGAGTTGTACGAATTTATTCAAAAATCCAAAGAGAGAGGCGTTAAAAATCTAAACGCTTACTATGTAGAACTCTACAAGAGAACCTCATTGCCTCTTTCGTCCTATATATTGACACTTATAGCGGTTTGTTTGTCCTTTAGAAAGAAAAGAGGAGGGATGGGACTCAATATGTCATTTGGTATAGGACTGATGTTTGTCTATGTGTTTTTTATGAAGGTAGCTGAGGTTTTAGGAGCTGTTGCAGGTAGTAGTACCTTATTGATGGTATGGATGCCGAATATCGTTTTTGGGTCCTTGGGTATATATTTATATGTAAAAGCAAAAAAATAAAAGAATTGATTTGATACTTTCACGAAGTTAGTATCTTTGTCATTTATCAATAGAAATAATATGGAATATTTAGATTTTGAATTGCCAATTAAAGAACTAGAAGACCAACTAGGCAAATGCCAAACGATTGGTGAAGAAAGTGACGTTGACGTATCACAAACGTGTAAAAACCTTTCTGAAAAACTAGTGGCGACAAAAAAAGACATTTATAAGAATTTAACACCTTGGCAGCGAGTTCAGTTGTCGAGACACCCTTCAAGACCCTATACATTAGACTATGTAAAAGCTTTGGCAGGAGATACTTTTATGGAGTTGCACGGGGATCGTAGTGTCAAAGATGACAAAGCGATTATAGGTGGACTTGGTAAGATTGGTGACCAATCTTTCATGTTCATTGGACAGCAAAAAGGATACAATACAAAAACAAGACAATACAGAAACTTTGGTATGGCGAATCCTGAAGGATATCGCAAGGCTTTACGTTTGATGCGTATGGCAGAGAAATTTGACATTCCTGTATTGACTTTTGTAGATACTCCTGGAGCATATCCAGGTTTGGAAGCTGAAGAAAGAGGTCAAGGAGAAGCTATCGCAAGAAATATTTTTGAAATGTGTGTGCTTAAAGTACCTATTATCACTGTAATTATTGGTGAGGGTGCTTCTGGAGGAGCCTTAGGAATAGGTGTAGGTGATCGTGTAATGATGATGGAAAACTCTTGGTATTCTGTAATTTCTCCTGAAAACTGTTCTTCAATTCTTTGGAGAAGCTGGGACTATAAAATTGAAGCTGCCTCTGCTTTGAAATTGACTTCGAAAGATATGTCAGCATTGAACCTTGTAGATGGTGTTATTAGAGAGCCATTAGGAGGAGCACACTCTGATAGAGAAGGTACTTTTGAAACGGTTAAAAAGACAGTATTAGAAGAGCTTAAGGTATTGCGTGCAATGTCTGAAGAAGATATGATTGCTGCTCGTATATCAAAGTATGAAAAAATGGGTGTCTACAAATAGACCTTACTTTTTTTAAAAAGCAAAAAATGGATAAATTGTAAAAAATTTATCCATTTTTAAATTACAGGGGTTTTGGCTTCTTTTTTTAAGCAAGGCAAAGTTTTGTTTTCGTAACTTTGCAAAATATTCAAGTGGTGATTTATAGCAGATATCACTTTAAAAAATATATCAAATGAAATACCATATATGGAATAAATTATCTCAGGAAGCAATAAAAACAAGAGTTTTTAAGGCTTTGTCTGAGAATGTAAATTATAAAGAAGAAAATGTTTTAGGGATTCCTGCAACGTATTTGGATGAAAAAGTGTTTTCACAGGATGAATTTTTCTTGAAAGACGCTCCTTATATTTCTGCTTTGGCTAGCAATGCAAATCATATTGGTTGTCACACTTTGGGAACCTCAGAAAAATATTTTCAAGGGACTCAAGCTATTGAAAGAGAATTGATAGAGATTTGTGCGGTGGATATTTTAAAAGCGCAACCTGATACAATTGATGGCTATGTTGCTTCTGGAGGAACTGAAGCAAACATGCAGGCTGTATGGGTGTATCGTAACTATTTTGTAAACGAAAAAAACGCTTCCTTGGATGAGATTTGTATTTTGACAAGTGAAGACAGTCATTATTCTGTTGACAAGTCTGCAAACATACTTGTGTTGGACGTATTAAAAGTCGCTGTGGATTTTGAAACACGTGATTTGTCCAAAGCTGCTCTTGAGGAAACTGTAGTCAACGCAAAGAAAGCTGGAAAAAAATACTTTATCGTATTTTCAAATATGATGACTACTATGTTCGGTTCTGTTGATACAATCAGTACATATACTGATGTACTTGATGCACATGATTGTGAATATAAACTTCACGTAGATGGTGCTTATGGTGGTTTTTACTATCCTTTTGTAAAGGGAGAAACAGCCGTTAACTTTAGTAATCCTGCCGTTTCATCTATTACTTTAGATGCACATAAAATGGCGCAAGCGCCTTATGGAACAGGAATATTTTTAATGCGCAAAGGTCTTATAGACAATGTACATACCAAAGAAGCTTCTTACGTAAGTGGAGAGGACTGTACATTGATAGGAAGTCGTTCTGGAGCAAATGCTATCGCTGTTTGGATGATCTTAGTTAAAAATGGCCCTTTTGGATGGCAAGAGAAAATTTATTTATTGCAGAAACGTGCCGAATGGATTTGTGATGAATTGTCACAAATGGGAATTTCTTATTTCAGACACAAACGTTCCAATATAGTAACAATCAACAGTGATTTTTTGGATGCAGATGTGGCCAAAGAATTTGGTTTGGTGCCTGACAATCATTTGAATCCTAAATGGTATAAAATTGTAATTATGGAACACGTGACTATTGAAAAAATGATTCCATTGGTGGAGCGTTTGCGTGAATTTCAATTACAAGACTAAAATGCACCGTCATTTTATCATGCACAAGCCTGTTGGTTTTGTGTCTCAGTTTGTCAATAACAAAACACGTAAAAAACGTTTGTTGAGTGAACTTTTTGATTTCCCTGAAGGGACTATGGCGATAGGTAGGTTGGATGTTAAGTCCGAAGGCCTCTTGCTATTGACAACAGATGGGAAGCTTAGCCACACTATATGTAGTCAAAAAGTAGACAAGGAATACTATGTACAAGTAGACGGGAATATTACAGACACTGCATTGGAAGCACTTCAAAATGGTGTAAGTATAAGTGTTAAGGGGACTCAATATATGACTTTACCGAGTAAAGCTTTTGTCCTAGATAAAAATCCTAATTTTGAACCTCCTACGTTTAAAATTCGTGACGAAAGGCACGGTCCTACAACCTGGATCTCGATAACCATCAATGAAGGGAAATACCGTCAAGTTCGGAAAATGACAGCTGCAGTAGGGTTCCCAACCCTTCGTCTCGTAAGGGTTCGCATTGGAAACATTGCATTGTCAGATTTAAAAAACGGAAATGTAATAGAAACCCCTTGTTTAAAGTATTAAACAAGGGGTTTTTTAGTGAATTGTATTTTGTTTAAAAAATTTTTTAAAGCCTTTTCAAATATTTAGCATCTGCATAAAAGGTTCCAAAAGGAATCACAGATAACAAGACAATCAAAGTCAACTCTAAAAAAGTCCATTTTGCTCTTTTTGTAAAGAATAGAGCAAACAATACATAGGCTACAAAGAGTATTCCATGAAACATGCCTACGATTTTTACCATCATAGGGAGTCCGAGCATATATTTTAAAGGCATAGCAATTCCAAGTAAAACAAGTAGTGATACTCCTTCTAACACACTGATATATCTGAATAAAGTTGTTGTATGCATCGTTCGTATAATTTGATTTCAAAGATAACAAAGATAGCTAAGACAGCAAGCACAAATTATAAAAGACTCCTTGTAAGAAAGTCCCATTAATTAGCTTTAATTACTTGTGTGTAGCTCTTGTTTTTTTACAAATATACTTCCACTTCATTTCCAATTCAATAATCACGATATAGGTTGTTTTATTTAATGGTTTCCGTATATTTGCTGACGATTATAAGAAACACATAGCATAGATGAAAATATCATACAATTGGTTGAAACAATTCCTGAAAGTTGATTGGGAAGCTGAGAAAACAGGCGAATTACTTACTGATTTAGGTTTGGAAGTGGAAGGAATCGAATTGATTGAATCCATTAAAGGAAGCTTAGCAGGAGTCGTTGTTGGCGAAGTTTTGACCTGTGAAAAACACCCAAATGCCGATAAGTTAAAGGTGACAACTGTTGCACTTGGTGACGAGGAACCGGTACAAATCGTATGTGGTGCTCCCAATGTAGCAGCAGGACAAAAAGTTCCTGTCGCAACTGTCGGAACAGTATTGTATGATGACAAAGGAGAATCCTTTAAAATAAAAAAAGGTAAAATTAGAGGCGAGGTAAGTCTTGGGATGATCTGTGCTGAGGATGAGCTTGGATTAGGAACTTCTCATGAAGGGATATTAGTACTAGACGATGCCTTGGTTCCTGGAACTCCAGCAGCTGAAATTTTTGATATTGAAATTGACCAAGTTTTTGAAATTGGTTTGACGCCAAATCGTGCCGATGCCATGAGTCATTTCGGAACTGCCCGTGATTTAAAGGCAGGTCTGATGCAAAAAGGAATTAATTTAGAGTTGATTTCTCCATCTGTGAGTACTTTTCATGTAGATGAAAGAATCCTAAAAATAGATGTTGACGTAGCAGATAAAGATTTGGCTCCTAGATATTGTGGTGTTAGTATTGTCGATGTACAAGTCGCTGAATCACCAAAATGGATTCAAACGAAATTAAAAGCCTTAGGTCTGACACCTGTCAACAATATTGTAGATATTACCAACTATGTGTTGCACGAGTTGGGACAACCCCTACATGCTTTTGATGCTGCCAAAATAAGAGGCAACAAGATTGAAGTAAAAACATTAGAATCAGGAACTAAATTTGTCACTTTAGACGGTGTTGAAAGAACATTGGATGCTGAAGATTTGATGATTTGTGACGGAGAAGGTACGCCTATGTGTATCGCAGGTGTTTTTGGAGGTGAAAAATCAGGTGTTTCTGAACACACCACTTCTATTTTCCTCGAATCAGCTTATTTCAATCCAGTTTCTGTAAGGAAATCTGCCAAAAGACACGCCTTGAATACAGATGCTTCTTTCCGTTTTGAAAGAGGTATTGATCCAAATTTCACCAAGTATGCACTTAAAAGAGCTGCCTTGTTGATCACAGAAATAGCAGGAGGTAAAATCGCTTCAGAGATTACAGATTTATATCCTGAAAAAATTGAAGACTTTGAACTCGTATTGTCCTACGAAAACGTGGCACGTTTGATTGGTGAAAAATTACCAAACGATACTATAAAAAATATTTTAGCTTCTTTAGAAATTAAAATAAACAGTGAAACTGAAGGTGGTTTGGGATTGATTGTGCCTTCTTATAGAGTAGATGTACAAAGAGAAGCCGATGTAATAGAAGAAATTTTACGTGTCTATGGCTATAATAATATTGAGTTTTCTCATAAATTAAATACCTCAATTTCATTTTCTGATTTTAATGGTGTAAAAGTTGAAAATATTTTTGCAGACCAATTGAATGCACTTGGTTTTAACGAAATCATGTCTAACTCCTTGACTAAGGGGAGCTATATTGAAAATTCAGATAATCTCAAAGCAGAAAACAATGTAGAAATGTTGAATCCATTGAGTAGTGATTTGGCAGTAATGCGTCAATCGATGCTTTTTAGTGGCCTGGAATCTGTCGCATATAATATCAATCGAAAAAATGCTTCTTTACAGTTTTTTGAATTTGGTAAGACCTACCATAAATTTGAAGACAGTTACGACGAACAAAAGCATGTAGCGCTTTTTGTCTCAGGAAATAAAATTGAAGATTCTTGGTTGCAAAATAACCAGACTGCTGGGTTTTTCTACGTAAAAGGAGTGGTAACTTCACTCTTAGAACGTTTAGGAGCTTCTAAATTAAAGACAACTCCAACTAAAAATGATGTTTTTGCTGAAGGAATCACGCTCAGCTTAGGAAAAGTGAAATTGGCTGATTTTGGAATCGTAAAGAAATCAATACTTAAGAATTTTGGAATCAAACAAGAGGTTGTTTATGTTGATTTTAATTGGGAAAATGTTTTGAAAATAGCCTCTTCAAAAGGGTTCAAAGTAAAAGCATTGCCTAAGTTTCCTGCCGTTAAACGCGATTTGTCATTGATGGTAGACAAACAAGTATCATTCAACGATATTTATACTACTGCTTATCAGTCAGAACGCAAACTATTGAAGGGAGTCGATTTATTTGATGTGTATGAAGGTGATAAACTGCCAGAAAATAAAAAATCATATGCGGTTAGTTTTACCATTCAGGACGAAGCAAAAACCTTGAATGAAAAGCAAATTGAAAAAATAATGCAAAAGCTACTGGCCACTTTTGAAAAAAATGTCGGTGCCACACTACGATAATGTAAAACAATAAAAACCTTTTGATACTTATTTCAAAAGGTTTTTTTACACTCATTAAGGATCCATCACTATTGCTAAGAGAAAAATATTTTCTTTTTTGTAATTTTGTAGCGTTTAAATTAACACAATTACCAACTCATGTACAGCAAAATTATTCGTCCCTTACTCTTTCAATTCGACCCTGAAAAAGTACATTATTTTACTTTTTCATTGATTAAAATCTTTTCTAAAATACCGGGTGTACCTGCATTGGTTAGAAGTATGTTCAAAGTAAATGATCCGAGCTTGAAAAGAGAATTGTTTGGACTGACATTTGACAATCCGGTGGGATTGGCTGCAGGCTTTGATAAAAACGCAGTGCTATTCAATGAATTGGCAGATTTTGGTTTTGGTTTTATTGAAATAGGAACCGTAACACCTAAAGCACAGGCAGGAAACCCTAAAAAGAGGCTATTTCGCTTAAAGGACGACCAAGGGATTATCAACCGTATGGGGTTCAATAATGATGGGATTGCTCCTGCTATTGAAAATTTAAAAAGAAACAAAGGAAAAGTGATTATAGGTGGGAACATCGGGAAAAACACCGACACTCCTAGTACTCAATACACAGAGGATTATTGTGCTGTTTTTAAAGAGTTACATCCCTATGTAGATTATTTTGTGTTGAATGTAAGCTGTCCAAATGTTGGAAGTCATGCCAAGTTACAAGACAAAGACTATCTTTTAGAATTGATTGCTGCCGTTCAACAATTGAACAATGCAGAGGCTATTCAGCGCCCAATCTTGTTAAAAATTGCTCCAGATCTAAACAATCAACAACTAGATGAAATCATCGAATTGGTTGCAGAGACGAAAATCGATGGTGTTATCGCATCCAATACTTCCACAGACCGTACTGGATTGAAAGCTTCACAAGAGCAATTAGAAGCGATTGGTAACGGTGGTTTGAGTGGAAAACCTATCAAAGCTAAAAGTACGACAACCATTAAATACCTCGCTGACACTTCAGGTAAATCCTTTCCAATTATTGGCGTAGGAGGGATACATTCTTCAGAAGATGCTTTAGAAAAGATTGCCGCTGGTGCTGATTTGGTGCAGGTGTATACAGGCTTTATATACGAAGGTCCTTCATTGATAAAAAATATCAATAAAGCGTTAATAAAATAGGAGTTTACATCAGTTTTCTGTTAGAATTGGTCTAAATATGAATCTTAAAGAGTGCTTTTAATTCTTGATCATATTCATTAATTTTGAATATACAAAACCTGAATATTATGATACAAGAAATAGAGTCCCTTTTAAACGATCAAATAAAATACGAAGCAAGTGCATCCATGCATTACTTAGCCATGGCATCTTGGGCAGACAACAAGGGGTACAATGGTGTTGCAGATTTTTTCTATGCACAATCTGAAGAAGAAAAAGCGCACATGACCAAATTGGTAAAGTTTGTAAATGAAAGAGGAGGAAATGTAATTATTCCTTCATTAGACAAACCTTTGGATGAATTCAATTCTTTAAATTCGTTGTTCGAACACTTTTTGAAAAGCGAAATCTTCGTGACTGAAAAGATCAATAAAATCATTCACGTTTGTTTAGAAAAGAATGATTACAACGTGCATAACTTCATGCAGTGGTATGTTACGGAGCAATTAGAAGAAGAATCTACAGCCCGTACATTGCTTGATAAATTGAACATTATTGGAGATGATAAATCTGGACACTATTTGTTTGACAGAGATATTGCATCTATTGCTGCTGCTACAGAGCAAGAATAAAATCATTCTAAATAGTAAATTTTTTACTATATTTGCGCTTATTTATTCTAAATAAGCGCAAATATGAATACCCTGATGGTGACACCTTGTTTGGTATCAGATGCAGATTGTAGCACTTCTTGTGGTAAAAAGAAGAAGTCTAAATGTTGTAAGAAATACAAGAAAAGTGGCAAGACAAACTGCAAACGTTGTCCCAAAATCTAAATGATACTCAAGTTTATTTTTTTTTAAAGATAGACTTGAGTATTTTTAGTATATAAACCAGTTTCTTTTGAAAACCGATACTCCTACTGTCAAAATAATCGAATGTCCTCGTGATGCCATGCAGGGAATTAAAACATTTATTCCAACTGATAAAAAAGTCCTGTATATAAATTCCCTTTTGAATGTTGGTTTTGACACTATTGATTTTGGAAGTTTTGTATCACCAAAGGCAATTCCTCAAATGCGGGATAGCGCAGCTGTACTATCCAAATTAGACCTTTCTGATTCTCGATCTAAATTATTGGCGATCGTAGCCAATGCAAGAGGAGCACAAGATGCCGCTAGTTTTGATGAAATTCAATACTTAGGTTTTCCTTTTTCTATCTCCGAAATTTTCCAAATGCGGAATACGGCAAAAACTATGGCAGAGTCAGTTAAAGTGCTTGAAGAAATTATTTCAATTGCATCAAAATCCGAAAAAAAAGTAGTCTGTTACCTCTCAATGGGATTTGGTAACCCTTATGGAGATCCATGGAATGTGGAAATTGTTTCGAAATGGACAGCACAGTTGATACAGATGGGAGTGGAGATCATTTCCCTTTCTGATACTATTGGATGTGCAACACCTGAATCTATATCTTATTTGTTTTCAAATCTCATACCTATGTACAATAATGTAGAATTTGGTGCACACTTGCATACTAGTTACGCTACTTGGTATGAAAAAGTTAATGCTGCTTATACTTCAGGTTGTTTGCGTTTTGATGGTGCTATTCAAGGATTTGGTGGTTGCCCTATGGCCAAAGATGAACTCATAGGTAACATGCCTACCGAAAAACTCCTTTCTTATTTTACAGCTGCAAAGGCTACTACTAATACGCGTCCTATGTCATTTGAGTCCGCCTATAATGCCGCATCAACTATCTTTTAATTTTATTTGTATTAAATCTAAATAAAGCTTGTTTTATTTAAATACTTAGTTATATTTGCATCAAAATATTATTTGTATTAAATCTAAATAAACAGTAAAATGAATTTTAAATTAGTAAACTTAGGAGTACTTGCTGTAAGTACGTTTCTTTTTGCATCTTGTGACAATGACGATAACACAATCGATGATATAAATGCACCAAGCGCCTATACATTTGAGGTCGACGGAAACTCAACAGTAAGTTACGGAGGACAAACAACTCGTCTGAATATGGCCAGTGCTATTTTTGGTATTTTGGATGCGTCTGAGAACCCAGGCGTTTCAAAATCAGAATTGGAAGATATGTTTTTAAATGGAGCTGGTTTTTCCGATGCAGCATTGAATGATACTGGTAGAAAATTAGGGAACAAGGTTGGTGGCTACCAATCTGCTGAAGTAAAAGCTAGCGTTGTTTCTTATTTTGAAGATATTTTAGTTGACTATGTAGACAATGTTGCTCCAGCACTAGGAACAGATGCTGCTGCTGGAGTTGCTGGTATGTCAGGAGGTAAACGTCAATTGAATGCTAAAGGTGTTGAATTGGACCAAGCGTTTGCGAAAGGTTTAATCGGAGCTTTGTGTGTTGATCAGGTTGCTAATGGATACTTAAGCGATGCTAAAATCGGTGACGCTGTTGACAATGTAACACGTGATCCTAACGAAGATTCTAATGCAACTGCAATGGAGCACCACTGGGATGAAGGATACGGATATGTATACGGTGTTGCCAAAGAAGACGATATCTTATTACAAAAATACTTAGCTAAAGATACTGCAGATAGTGGTTTCGAGGGAAATAATGCTGATGTAATGGAAGCTTTTATCTACGGAAGAGCTGCTATTGTAGCTAACAACGCTGTAGTAAGAGACGCGCAAGCAGCAATCGTTAGCGAAAAGATTTCTGAAGTAGTAATCAACAAAGCAATTTACTATTTGAATTCTGCTGCTGGTAAAGATGATTTATCTGCTGATTACTTCCACGCTCTGTCTGAAGGGTACGGATTTATCTTTAGTTTACAGTTTACACATGATGCTGCTGGTACACCTTACTTTACACATACTGAAGTAGAAGTAATGTTGGCTGATTTGTTGGAAGGAAACGGTTTCTGGGACAGATCAGATGCTGAGTTAGAAGCAATGGCAACTAATATTGCTGCTAAATTATAAAAAAGTAAAATAATTTACTTTTTTAATATAAAACTCAGTGGTAACTTTTGTGTATCACTGAGTTTTCTTATTTTTGCACTATGATACGAACTTATTTTTATTTAGTTTTAATAACACTTTTTTTTACGGCTTGTAAAGAGAATATAGGAACGGGAGTTGTTAGTGATTCTTACAACAGAACAGAAGTATTAACAAACCTGACCGATAATATAATACTACCATCTTACAACGCTTTTTATGCTTCTTTGGAAGTTTTTGACACTGTTACAGATACGTATGTAAATGATCCAACTCAAGAAAACTTTGATGCTGTCAATACAGCGTGGTTGGTCTCTTATAAACTATGGCAACATGTAGAAATGTTTGATTTAGGGAAAGCGGAAGAAATTAGCTATAACCAACGTATGAATGGATACAAATCAAATACCACGCAAATAGATAAAAATATAGCGGATGGAATGTTTGATTTTTCTGCAGCCAATGAACCTTCTTACTTGAGTCAAGGTTTTCCTGCAATAGACTACGTGTTACACGGTTTAGAGGAGGGGCTTTTAGAAGGGGACTCAGACAAATACCGTCTTTACCTAGGGGCGCTAGTAGATGAATTACTTTCAAATACAAGTCTATGTATTGCCGATTGGAATAGCAATAGAGATGCTTTTGTCAGCGATGCTACAAATACAGCAACCTCTAGTTTGAACAAATTGGCCAATGACTTTGTTTACTATTATGAAAAAGGATTGCGTGCCAATAAAGTAGGAATTCCTGCCGGTTACTTTGGTAGCAAACCATTTCCTAATTTTGTAGAAGCATATTACAAACAAGATGTCTCTAAAGTTTTACTATTGGAAGCTATGTCTGCTGCTGAAAATTTCTTTTTAGGAAAAAAATACGGTACCGAACAAACAGGTGAAAGTTTTAAAACCTATTTAGAACATTTGGACAGCGAAACAGAGCTACCAAAAGAAATTACTGACAATTTTGAATTGGCAAGACAGCAAATTGAAAAAGTTCAAGACAATTTTGTCTCTCAGATCGCAACAGATAATTTGGAGTTTTTACGTACCTATGATGCGATTCAAAAAAATGTTCCAAAATTTAAAATTTACATGTTAGCTGCCTTTAAAATCAGTTCTGATTATGCTGACGCTGATGGCGATTGATTTTTAAAATCTTAGAAAAAGATTCTCGATAGATTATTGAGAATCTTTTTTTAATTGTTTTTTATCTCCTAAGTAGAAGCTTACTTTTTCCTTTATGTCTTTTTTACGATTTCTATACCTTTCTATACTGTTAGTATCGCTCTCACAAAGCTTGTGTGCTCAAAATTATGTACATGGATATCTGAGGGATGGCAATACTAATTTACCAGTACAGGAAGCAGAAATTTTTTCAAAATCTTCTAAATTACTAGCAAAGTCTGACAAAGATGGATATTTTGAGTTTTTTTCTGACACTAAGGAAATAAGGTTTTTTATTTTTTCCTACAATTATAAAATTGTAGAAAAACAAGTAGCGACTTCTCTAAGCACACCAATTACTATTGAACTTTCGCCTATATCAGAGGAATTGTCTGAAGTAGCAATCAATGCCAGAAAAGCTAAAGTCTTTGAAATGGCCCGCTTAAAAGACGTAGAAGGTACTGCTATTTATGCAGGAAAAAAGACAGAAGTTGTATTAGTAGCGCAATCTATGGCAAATTTAGCCTCAAACAATGCACGTCAGATTTTCGGTCAAGTAGCAGGACTCAATATCTACCAAAATGACGATGCTGGTTTACAACTCAATATAGGAGGAAGAGGATTGGATCCCAACCGAACTTCTAATTTCAATACCCGTCAAAACGGTTATGATATCAGTGCAGATGTCCTGGGCTATCCTGAGAATTATTATGCACCGGCTTCTGAAGGCTTACAAGAAATACAAATCATAAGAGGTGCCGCCTCTCTACAATACGGTACTCAATTTGGTGGTTTGGTCAATTTTATCATGAAAAAACCTAACCCAAACAAGAAGGTTGAACTCATCACTAGAAATACAGTAGGAAGCTATGGACTGTATACTAATTTTACAAGTATTGGTGGAACGCTTGGTAAGTTTAGCTACTATACCTATTTCAATGCAAAGACAGGTGACGGTTTTCGCCCCAATTCTGGATTTGACTCACAAAATGTATTCAGTTATTTCGCATATGATTTTTCTGAAAAGACTAAAATTAGTGCAGAAGTTACCTACCTTAACTATTTAGCACAACAAGCAGGTGGTTTGGATGATCGTATGTTTGCTGAAAATCCTTTCCAGTCCAATCGAACTCGTAACTGGTTTCGTGTCAACTGGGCTTTGTACAACTTCAAATTTGAGCATCAATTTTCTGACAAGACCAATTTTACTTTCAGTGCTTTTGGTCTGAACGCTTCAAGAGATGCTTTGGGTTTTCGCGATAGGAGGATAGTCACTCCAGATCCCCTAGAAGATAGAGAATTGATTCGTGGTACTTACAATAATTTTGGATTTGAAACAAGGTTTTTACACAAGTATACCTTGCAAGAAAAAGAGGCTGTTTTTATGTTGGGAGCTAAATATTACAATTCCTACAATACAGCTGATCAAGGACCTGGTTCTGCCAATTCAGATGCTGATTTTGGATTTCAATTCGATAGATTTGATAGTGTAACCAACCAAACCAATACCTATCCCAATTTGAATTATGCTGTATTCGGGGAACATATATTTTACCTCTCTCCAAAATTTTCCATCACTCCAGGTTTTCGCTATGAATCTATTTTGACTAAGGCAGATGGTATTCTACGCGATATCATAGTTTACAATGGCACTGAGATTAAAGATCAAACGGATACTACTTCTGAACGCCTTCAAAGAAATTTTGTATTATTGGGTATGGGGTTGAGTTATAAACCAACCAACTCCTTAGAATTATATGCTAACCTGTCTGAAAATTACCGTTCCGTAACCTTCGCTGATATTACGATTATTAATCCTAGCTATAAAATTGATCCTAATATATCCGATGAGATGGGCTATACAGCAGATATTGGACTGCGAGGTACTTACAAAAAGTATATTTCTTATGATGTTGGGCTATTTTATTTGAATTATAGCGATCGTATTGGGTTTGTCTTAGAAGAAGACACTACGGACAATAGCGTCAAAACCAAACGTACCAATGTTGGGGATGCAGCCATCTATGGTCTCGAGTCACTTATTGATATTAACCTTGCGAATTTTCTACTAAAAGACAACCGTTTTTTAGCATCTTTATTTGTGAATACTTCTTTTATAGGTTCTCAATACTTGAGTTCAGCCAATGGAATATTGGATGGAAAGGAAGTTGAATTTGTACCTGATGTCAATATTAAAACAGGGATCAAGTTCGGTTACAAAAACCTACTTACAAGTTTGCAATATACCTACTTGTCGTCACAGTTTACAGATGCTACAAATTCCACTTCTGAAAGTGATCCTAGTGGTATTTTAGGACTTTTACCGGCCTATGGTATTGTAGACTTTTCACTTTCTTACAAATACAAGCGTTTTAAGTTGGAAACGGGTATCAACAACGTCATGAATAACTATTATTTTACGCGTAGGGCAACGGGGTATCCAGGACCTGGTATCATTCCTTCTGCACCGAGGAATTTTTATGCTACTTTTGAAGTTAAACTCTAATTTTATGCAAATATTTATTTAGAAAGTACTTTTAACCTCTTAGCAATGTTGTAAAAAGGCATAGTCAAGTTTTTCCAAAATGAAGTATAGTTCCTATTGTCTTTTTTCCCCAAACCAAAAACAAGCTTGTCGGTTTGATTTGAACGTACTAAGGTTCCAAACATCCAATCCCATATAGCCAGTCTAGACCCCATGTTTTTATCGAAGTGTTTCGGGTTGTCACTATGGTGTACCTGATGCTGAACGGGACTAATAAGGAAGTATTCCAAAAAATTAAAAAAGCGCAATTTTACATGCGAATGTCTCAGGTTGGCACCCCAGGTGTAAAATAAAAGCGAAAAAGCATTGACACCAAGGTAGGTCCATTTGCTTACTTGATGGTTAGACAGATAATCAAACAACCCAGTTACCAAACCAAAAACGACAATTGATTTGATATTGTTTAAAATGAGTTCTACAGGATGCAATCTGTACTGTGTAAAAGGATTCATGGTAGTGGCAGAATGATGTATTTTATGAAATTCCCATAAAAAGCGGATTTTATGACAGGCATAATGCACCAAGAAGGTCGTAAAATCACTAACCAATGTCAAGACAATTGTATAACAAACAATCGTTTCTGTATCCGAAAATTGCAAACTGCTAAAGCCAAACCAATATTCCAGATAGTCGTTGGTATGGTATGCCAATAGCAATCCATAAATCAAAAAGGGCCCAATGAGTATAATCTTTATAAAGCTATTGAAAAAAATAAAAATATAATCTACGAAAGCAGAACGGCTCCACCATATTTTTTTGGGAAATAGGTATTGTAGAAACGTTTGTTTTTTTCTCTTGGACTTTAGGTATACATACAAAGCTAGCAGCAGAGAACTCATCAAATAAATATAATGGGTTCTCTTGGTGGTAGATAGGAGGTATCTAGAGGCGACTTCGAGTCCTTCTTGTAAAAAAGTTACTATTTCTTGTGTCGTCATATCCGTACCTCTTTAGCTATTGCAAATATACGAAGAAATCAATCTCCATCATTGTCTGTACTCGTAATAACTACTGACAATTCCCATTTTAATGCAACCGCAGTAAATAGGCGCAATGCTTCGATGGCATCGTGTAGGTTTTCCATCGCATCTTTTTCTTCATTGATTGCGCTGTAAAAAGTGCCATCAATGGCATTAACTTTTGCGCGACATGTGTTTAATTTAGATTTAAATTCGTCAGAAAGGGTAGTCTCTTTCGTTTTAGAATACACAAAGTCAGCAATATTCAGTCCATTCGTATTGAAAAAGAGATTTTCAATAGCGTTTAGATTTGCCAAAATCATTTCTTTAGAATATTTGCTGTAAGGAGCTTGTAATAATTTTGTGTTGGTTGTTTTTGTCTTTTCGAGACCCGCAGGTTTTCCGATTTTTGTCACTTTGGCATTGTCCAATAAATTGAACATTCCATTGTAGATCATATTGAAAGAACCTTTAATACTCGTTGCTTCACTGTTTACTAAGGTTTGTACATAGTTTTCTCCTTCAGGACGCCACTTATCATATACATTTTGAGCATTAGACTGTAGTTCCTTTGCGATAAGTTCTAGATACAATCCTCTATTTTCAATTGTTGTAAATTGACTGAGTACTGTTTCATTATTTGCATTGAACAAAAGGTATTCAATCCCGTTCAATCCTTTAGATCCCGATCCTAAGTTCATCACTATAGTTTCATCAATCGTCTCTTTCAAAGTGTTATTTTCAATGGTTCCTGCACTGGTAGGCCAATTGAACAATTTAACATGAGTATAGGCTTTCTTTAAATCCCCAATATTGAACAAATACACACTGGCATAGGAGTTAGCAGTAGTTTTCCATTGTGCTTGTGCAGCATTTAGATTTTCTTCAGTTCTTTGCGTATTGAAAGTTTGTATTTTAGTATATAATTCCGTCGTGTTTAGATAGAATTTTTCTATTTCTGGAACAATGCTATGCGTTCCTATGTCTTGAATCAGTTCTTTTTCGTCAAATGCAACTTCCTCATTTTTAGTTTGTGTGCAGGCAATTGCAAAAATAACGGTTAGAATATAAATTATTTTTTTCATGATTTTTTATAATGAGTTTAGAAAGCTTAACAAAGCTTCACGTTTTTCTTTATCAAGTGATGTGTAGGCATTTTTTGCAGTGGTAGCCTCACCACCGTGCCATAAGATGGCTTCTTCAATATTACGTGCACGACCATCGTGTAATAAGTTGGTGTGCTTGTTGACGGCAAAAATCATCCCAATTCCCCACAAAGGTTGGGTTCTCCACTCGCGACCATTGGCGAGATAATCGGGTCTGTTGTCAGCTAAATCTTCTCCCATATCGTGCAAAAGAAAATCTGAATAAGGTTTTATAGTGACGCCTTCCAATAAAGGGTTGAAAGGGTAGGCACCCGTAGTGTAATCTGTTCTGTGGCATTTGAAACATTCCAATACATCAAAAAGTTGCTTTCCGTGCCGTACTTTTTCGTCTTTGTAGTTTCTACGCAAGGGAACCGCAAGTGCACTTTGATAAAAGGTCAAACGATCCATTTGAGTTTCTGTAATTTCTGGTGCTCCTCCATTGGGAGCTTCGTTACAGTTATTTTGTGGGTCTGGGCAGTTAACATCTGGAAACAGGGCGTTGGTAAGCCCAATATCACCATGAAGTGCAGATCCTACTTGTTGTCTTAAGTTGGGTTGGTTGGCTTTCCATCCAAATTTACCGAGGCTTAAACTTTCTTTTTGTACATCCCAAACATAGTTAGCTTTTCCTGATATACCATCTTTGTCTAAGTCTTGAATGTCTTGGTATTGTAAGATTGAATCTTCAGAAATGGCATCTATCAAACCGAGACCGATGGTTTGTGTTCCTACTCTTGGAGAGGTGAGTACATCATTCAAAGCACCAAAATTAGTGTCGACGATACTGTATATAGGTTTTAATAGTTCGTAGGGAGTCCCGTCTTTGAACGCACCAGTAATTGTTTCGTATCTCACTTCAATTTGTCCTTCCTCAGGAACGTTAAGTATAGATTTTTGTTGCAATTGATCTCCGTAGCCAGGAACTTTTAAAGGACCACCATAGGCATTGACACCAGGCAAACTCAATCGGAGTAAAAAACCTTTAGACAAGTGTCCGTTTTCAATAATTGGAGTTCCCCTACCGTCTTTTAGATGGCAATTTTCACAGGCTTTGGCATTAAAAGTAGGACCCAAACCATCCAATCCAGAGGTAATGGATGGGGCAGAAACCCAAGAAGTATTGAACAAGCGGTTTCCGTTAAAGAACAAAATATTTTGAGATCTGTCTAATCCCGGAATACTACGTCCAAAAGCGTTGCTATTGGTCCCCAATCGTGCGAGGTGTTCGGTCAAACTTTCTTCACCATCCTCATATGCTGGAATTTCTTCATATTTGTTTATTTCTAAAGTACAGCTTGAGAGGAGTGCAAGCAGTCCAATGAAATAGAGCTTGTTTCTTGTCATCTATCGAATCTATTGCTTATTCAATTAAAAAGCAATTCTCTAATTTTGTGTATTTGATAGCACAAATTCAGAGAATTACAATTCCTTTACAAAAATAATGATTACTGATGGTATTTGAAACAATACCTCAATAAATTATTAGTATAAGTTGATTTCAAAAACCCCCACTGCTTCCGCAATTACGTCTCCTAAATCCAATAAATCTTGATTTGCATCTAAAACCAATCCAGGGTTGTTTTCACCTTCTTGAGTGATCAAAAGATCGTAGGGAGTTCCTGCATTGTAAGCATCGTCAATTAATTTTACGCTAGCCCATGCTTTGTCAGCTGCTGCTTTTAAGCTTGCTGCTTTAGTTGCATCCTCTTGCTTGATCAATTCGTACAATGAAGCACCTGAGACAGCACCATCTTCATATCTTCCGAACAATACGTTCATCACACCTTGTGCATTTCTGTATACATCTTGGTGTGTATAATCAGCAAAACAAGAGTGCTCATCTTCCTGACCAGAACCATCGATACCTACATCACTAGTAGCAGAAGCCAACATTCTTTCGTTAGACAACTCTTCAGCTGCTAAGAAGTGAGGTCCTGATACGATGTTTGTAAGTGCTTCTTTTTGGTCCAAAGCCATAAATACTTCTCTGTAAGTTCCTCCTTCAGCCCAAGTATCAACCAATAACTTCAAGTCATCTACCAACAATTCAGTTACTACATTTAAGTAAGTAGCTCTTCTGTCTTTATGATCTGCTGTCGTGTAGTCAGTAAATTCTCTTTGTCCTTCTAATTTTTCAGAAGGCAAAGTTTCGTCTTGACCCCACAATAAGAATTCAACTGCGTGCCATCCAGTACTAATCGCTTTTCCTGCTGCATCTTCGTCAAGGTCAGTTCCTGCCCCTTCGTTAACACCTGCTAAAAAGCCTTTAGTGATTGCTTGAGTTCCAGCAATGATGCTGTTTTCAAAAGATCCTGCATAAGCCTCAGACTCTGCTTTTACATAGTCAATGTATCCTTCATCTAATGGCCAAGCATTGATTTGCCCTTCGTTAGAAATTGCCCATGCTGGTGCATCAGCTCCTTCAAAATCGATAGGTCCATTCGAACCACGATACACTTCAGTTTGTCCGTAAAATTCACGTGCTGCTTTCCATGCATCTTTTGCTGCATCGAATTTAGCTTGGTCTGGGTTTGCTGTAAAGGCAGAGATTTTTGTTTGCATAGCAACTGCAGCATCGTAACTGTCTTTGTAGCTAGTATAAACGATATTAGCGTAATTTTCGATTACTTCGTTTTTAGTTACTGCTCCTTCATTGTTGTTATCATCATCTGAACAACTGAAAATTGCCACTCCAATCATTGACAAGATTCCTAATTTAATTTGTGTTTTTATTTATTATTATTTAGACTTATTAAATATAAGTCGCAAATATATACATAGAAACACTATAAAAAAAGGTTATTTAGAATAATTTTAAATAAAATTGTTTTTTATTTAAGTGTAAGTTTTTCAATCAGTTTTTTTAACATGTCAATACAAGATTTTAGTTCATCTTTTTGAACATATTCGTTGGCTCTATGGGCTTGTTCTATAGATCCAGGACCACAAATAATACTCTCAATTCCCGCATCTGAAAACTGTCCAGCTTCTGCCGCATACGCAACAGTATCTAGCTCCTGAATTGGGTTTATTTGTTGTAATAATTTGACGATGTCAGATTCTGGAGTTGTACTCAAAGATGGTACAGGAGGGTGTAAGGCTTTTGTTTCAATTGTAAACTCCGGAAAAATTTCTTGTAATTCCTTTTTCCTATGGTTACAATATTTTTCAAAATCTGCGATAATCTCTCGTGCTGAATTTTTTGGGATTACGCGAATGTCCCATGAAAAGTTTGCTTTGTCCGCAATGATATTGGGTGCAATCCCTCCTTGCACACATCCAATATGTATAGAAGTATGAGGAGGGCTAAAACGTTCGTCTATGGTTGTAGTAGCTAAATGTTTCATTTTGTCTTCCAACCACAGTATGAGTCTTGCTGTTTCGTGAACAGCACTGACCTCTTTTAGAATTCCACTACTGTGTCCAGCTGTTCCATTAACTGTGGTATTGAAAAAACCAATTCCTTTATGACCAATCATCGGTTGCATGCTGGAAGGTTCTCCTATGATAGCATATTTAGGAGATTCACTGTAATGGTTTTGTAAGTGTACGATCAATTCGGGTGCTGCCAAACAACCAATTTCCTCATCATAGGAGAAAGCAAAATATATTGGGGTTTTTAAATTGGCTCTAGTCAGTTCTGGCAATACCGCTAGACAACAAGCTACAAACCCTTTCATGTCACAACTACCTCTTCCATACAATTTACCATCTCCTTTATCGGTCAATTCAAAAGGGTTTGTATGCCAGTCTTGCCCTGCTACAGGAACCACATCAGTATGTCCTGACAAAATCACACCTCCATTGACAGGAGGGCCAATACGACAGTGTAAAGAAGCTTTGTTGCCCTGTTCATTTGGAACTAGGGTAGTGGTGACTCCAAAAGATTCTATATAAGATTGGATCCAATGGATGATGGACAGGTTGCTTTCTCCTCCTAGTACAGGAAAAGACACAAGTTTGGATAAGAGTTCTGCTACGGTCATAATTGATATATGTGGTATAGGGTGTTCTTGACTTCGTTTTTTTAAAGTATATTTGTCAAGGCTAAAATACATCATTTAATATCATTTATGGACCAACAACCCAACAATCCCTTACACGGAAAACGACTCGATACCATCCTCAAAGAATTGGTGGAATATTACGGATGGGAACATTTGGGACATAAAATTAGAATCGGTTGTTTTCGCAACAATCCAACCATCGGTTCTAGCTTGACTTTTTTACGCCGAACTAACTGGGCCAAAAGTAAAGTTGAGGCATTGTATATTGAGATGTACAATAAAAATAACCGTTCTTCCTCTTAATTTTTGTGTCAAGCGAGTATTTACTTCAGGTAAATAATTAGCATTACCCTCTTCAAAATTTCTTTTTTTATTCAAAATTGACTTTATAAGTGTATAAAAGGACGGTATTTCAAAGCGTATTACTTGTTTTTTAAATACAATAAAGCTACGTATACGTATTTTTTTAGGTATGTAGTTTGCCGTTTTAGGCATTGATTAGCCTTTACTTATGAAGATTTTTGAAGTGTTTTGCTTATTGAGCAATGTGCTACGTTCACGTATTAGTTCAAAAGCGTTTTGATTATTTAGTTAGATTTACACTTCTGTTATCAGTACTATTTTAGTAGATAAAATACTGTGTTCAATCTAATTCGTTTGCATAAGCATAGAAATAACTTAAAAGCTCAGTAATGAATTCACTATGGAAAGTAACCGCCACAAAAGATCAGGCTCAAGTAGCCAATGGAATGTGGGTTGAAATTGTAAAAAAATCTTCTTTGATAGGGCCAACACCCCAAGAAGTATTTAGTGCCATAAAAAATAAATACGGACTTACCTCGATGCCATCTGGAATCGCAGGATTTTCAATAATAAAAATGTAAATATACCCCTTCGATCAAAATAGTTATTAGATTGATTTTTGTTGAAAAACCACCTTTTATAAGGTGGTTTT
>JBELHA010000025.1:8857-44005 GCA_042091695.1 Flavicella sp. | reverse complement strand
ATTACTTTTTTCATATATAGTTAGTTTTGGTTATTTATTTTCTTTGAATTACTTTTTGAACTGCGGCAACAATAGCAGTGTCGTTTAGTCCGTATTTTTCCATCAATTGCGCTGGTGAACCAGATTCACCGAAACTGTCATTTACAGCTACAAATTCTTGAGGTACTGGTGTGTTTTTTGCTAAGACTCCCGAGATACTTTCACCAAGTCCTCCCATATAGTTATGTTCTTCAGCTGTAACAATACATCCTGTTTTTGCAACAGATTTTAAAACAGCTTCTGCATCCAAAGGTTTGATAGTATGCATATTGATTACTTCTGCACTGATCCCTAATTCCTCAAGTTTTTCAGAGGCTTGTAATGCTTCCCACACCAAGTGACCAGTTGCAACAATCGTTACATCTGCTCCTTCAGTCATTTGTATGGCTTTTCCAATAACAAACTTATTTTCGTGGTTTGTTTCAGAATATTTAGGCATGTAAATAGGAACTACAGGCCTTCCAAAACGCAAATATACAGGACCTTCGTGTTCAGCAATTGCTATTGTAGCAGCTTCTGTTTGATTGTAATCACAGGTGTTTATTACAGTCATTCCAGGCAACATTTTCATCAAACCGATATCTTCTAAAATTTGGTGAGTTGCTCCATCTTCTCCTAATGTCAAACCTGCATGAGAAGCGCAAATTTTCACATTTTTGTCAGCGTATGCAATAGACTGACGAATTTGATCGTATACCCTTCCCGTAGAAAAGTTAGCAAAAGTACCTGTAAACGGTATTTTACCTCCAATAGTCAAACCAGCAGCGATCCCCATCATATTAGCTTCTGCAATACCAATTTGGAAAAATCTTTCAGGATTTTCTTCGATAAATTTATTCATTTTTAAAGAACCAATCAAATCAGCACAAAGTGCAACTACATTAGGGTTTGTTCTACCTAACTCAGCCAATCCTGCACCAAATCCTGATCTTGTATCCTTTTTCTCTGTAAATGTGTATTTTTTCATCCTATGATTTGAACTATTAGTAATCCCACAAAAATAATAATTTTAGTGAGTAATCCATATTTTATTTGACTTTTTGTATGTGACCTTTCAATGACTATAAATTAAATTTTATCTTTGATATTCTTCCCTTTCCAGCTGCAAATGCAACAGAGTCATTTAAAAAGCGTATTGTATAGAAGCTTTCTTTACTTAGTTCCTTCCAAGATTTCCCTTTGTCTTTGCTGAAGGCAATACCCTCAAAGCCAACTGCAATGATTTTATTGGCGTTGCTATTAGGTATGTATTGCACGCAACTTCTGTATCCAGGAAATTTATTTTCAGCAACCACTTTCCAAGTTTTACCTCCGTCTGAGGTTTTTATTTTGTTTTTTTTGTTTTCTTTTGGACTTTCATAATCTCCTCCTATGGCAAAACCGTTGTTTTCATCGTAAAAGTCGACTGCATAGATACCAGTAGTTTCTGCTCCTTGTACAATTGGTGTATTTATAATTTTCCAAGTATGTCCTCTGTCATGTGAATGATAAATATCACTTTTGAATCCTCCGGTAGCAATCCAAATTTTGTCACCAATAATTTTAATGTTGGAATTACTCGCAGCAAAGGCACTTTCAGTTCCATCGCCTTTCGGAAGTTCTTCACAAGGTATTTTATGCCATGTATTCCCTCCATCTCTTGTAACGATCAAACTCAAACAATTTTCTGTAGCATCTCCCATTGCAATACCTTCGTTATCATTCCAAAAAGCCATTGCGTTGTAGAACACAGTAGGATGTATTTCTTTGTAAACGAGTTGCCCATTTTTGTAGAGTCGTGCGGGGTTTTCAATACTGATTGCAAACGTGTTTTTATTTTGATACGCAACTGCTCTAAAGTTGTTTTTAATAGAGTCTTGTTTCTGATTTTTGTGTACAGCTATTAATTCTCTTTCATTTTCTAAATCCATCAAATAAATTTCACCATTAGAAGTACCGGCTACTAGGTGCTGTTCATTAATTTCTAAGGCACGTATATCGGTGTTTTTATGTACGAGAAGGTCAGAGATTTCCAATGTAACTTTAGGATTCGGTACGTCATCGTGTTTTTTACATGACATTAAAATGAAACTCAATAAAACGGTTAGTTTTAAATACATATTTTTTTAATTTATAGCAATTTTGTTGATTAAAGTTCTTTTAGTGCTTGGTACATTTTTTGTAGAGGAAGTCCCATTACATTTGAATAATTTCCTTCAATTTTCTCTACACCAATATATCCTATCCATTCTTGAATCCCATAACTTCCTGCTTTGTCATAGGGTTTGAAGTTTTCTATATAATAATTGATTTCAGCGTCAGTCAAATCAGAAAAATATACTTTTGTAGTATCGTGAATGATTGTCTCTTTTTTAGCTGATTTTAAGCAAACTGCAGTTATTACTTCGTGCATTGTACCAGAAAGTTTGCGTAGGGTAGTAAAAGCCTCTTTTGCATTTTTTGGTTTTCCTAAAGCTTGTTCATCAGACCATACAATTGTATCAGATGTAATCACCAACTCGTTCTCTTTAAGTATCGAATCAAAAGGGCTTGCTTTTAATTGACTCAAATAGACGGGAATCTCTTCACGTTTTAACTCTTTTGGATAAATCTCTTCCACTTCAAAAAGCTGAATGCGATGTGGAATATGTAAGTCTTTTAAAAACTGTTGTCTTCTCGGTGACCCCGAAGCGAGAATGATATCGAATTTTTCGATTAATTTGTGTAGCATAACAATGTAATAAATAGGAGTCCAACTATCAGTATTCTTTTCAACAATAGACTCATCTTGTTAAAATGCCTTTTTGTTTTACTTGCGTGCAATTGAATCATAAAATAAAATAGGGGTGCAATTATAGTGAGTAGATAAGCTATTTGAAAATAAGTTTTTTCTTCTAGTTGCACAAGACAAAACCGAATAAATAAAATCACGGTAATACAGGTGAAACTCAAGATTACCTTGATACTTCTTTCTCTACCCAACACGATTGGTAAGGTGTGCATTCCCGCATTATAATCTCCGTTTATATCTTCAAGATCTTTTACCATTTCTCGTAATATATTGATGCAAAAGGCAAATAATGAAAATTGTAGTAAAAGCGTTGTTTCTTTCTCCGATTCTCCAAACGGAAAATAATACAATATCAATGTGTTACTGACTACCAATATAGAAATAAGTATGTTGCCGACTAAAGGTGTTTTTTTTAGGTGTTTTGAGTAGGCATACAATGAAAATACGATACTTAAAAATACAATTGAGTATGTGCTTTTTTCCAATAATATACAGAGCTGTATTCCAGCATATAGACCTATAAAGTTCAAAATACCATACAGATACAAGGCTCTTTTCTTGGAAATATGCGTTGTAATATATGTTTTTTTAGGTTTGTTAATACGGTCACAAACAATATCAAAAAAATCATTGATAATATAACCAGCAGCAGCAATAGTGAGTGTAGCGACCATTAAATAATAAAAGGAGGGAGGTATTCTAGTAAATTTAACAGTTGGAAAGAGCAACAACAGGTAAAAGATACTCTGTGTAATTAGTAGTAAAATGAGATTTTTCCAACGTATTAATTGTAGAATAGTTGCTAAATTGTGAAGTAACTTCATAGGGATATAAAGACTAAAGTTTAGCTTAAAAATTTTTTTTGATACGTGCCAAATCCTTTTTGTTATCTCTGTCTTTGATTGTTTCTCTTTTGTCGTGTATCTTTTTACCTCTACAGAGCGCTATGTCAATTTTGGCCCAACCTTTATCTGTCATAAAAAGACGTAAAGGGACAATAGTAAGTCCTACGTTTTTAACTTCTTTTTCTAGTTTTTTTAATTCTCTCTTATTGAGTAACAATCTTCGAGTACTTTTTGGCTTGTGGTTGTAGGAGTGTCCATAGATGTATTCTTCGATATACATATTGACAACAAACAACTCTCCTCTCTCGTTGAATTCACAAAAGCTCTCAGTAATACGAGCTTTACTTTCTCGTATTGATTTTATTTCAGTACCCGTTAATTGAATTCCTGCGGTGTACTTGTCAATAATTTCATATTCGAAGCGAGCCTTCTTGTTTTGTATGTTGATTTTTTTCTGCATATTTCTACAAATGTAATTAATATCTTGTTACAATTGCGCGTCATATGTAACATTCACTTCAATTCTAAAATAAAAAAACCGATACAAACAAATGTATCGGTTAGACTGCATTAATTGTGTTATTCTTTAGTCATTTTTGACATGCAAACTCGCATTCAATTCAATCGTTTTAGGATTGGGTCTACAAGTCAAGTGACCGTTTGTACTGTCCAGTAAAAATAACAGTTTATCTCTACCGTTCAATTCGGCTCCTTTCACAATATTTTCACCTTCTTTGACTACATTTCCGTCACCATTAATAGGTTCTTTATTTTCGTTGTACATCCATACTTTTGCGGCAGCAGTTACATAGACTCCAGCTGCAATTGTACATCCAAACCCTAAGGAGATTCCCGTACCAGAATTGGCACCTAAAAGACACTTGTCTCCGATAGAAATCACATTTTTATTTCCTCCTGAAAGCGTTCCCATAATTGAAACACCTCCTCCTAGATCAGAATCGTGACCTACGATTACTCCCGCAGATACGCGTCCTTCAATCATCGCATTTCCTAATGTTCCTGCATTAAAGTTGATATATCCTGCTGGCATTACAGTAGTTCCAACTGCTGTATGAGCTCCCAATCTCACTTGTGAGGCAGAAGTTATACGTACTCCATCTGGCACGTTATAGTCAACCATATAAGGGAATTTATCTACATGTGTTACATTAATAATATCTCCTTTGAAGGTTGCTTTGATGCGCTCTTCATTGATGTCTTCAGGTAAAATAGGACCTTTGTTAGTCCAAGCTACGTTGTTTAGTTTTCCAAATACACCTTCTAAACTCAAACCGTGAGGTTTTACGTGTAATTGTGACAAACATTGAAGTTTAAAATAACCTTCTTCTGCTGAGACAACTGCTTGGTCTTTGTCGAATAGAAAATAAGCAATTACATCAATCTCCTGATATCCTTCTGGTTGGTTGTAATTGTCTAACAATTGTTTGATGGTAACAATATTTGGATGCTTTTCTATTTCATGATGAAAAGCAGCAAAGTTATCAAAAGCAGTTTGCAATTGGGCTTTTGAAACTGTAGTGAACCCATTTTCTGTTGCAGTATACCCGGTTACATCTTGCAATAAAGCTGCAGATCCAAATGCACTGTTCCAATTGATATTTGGAAAGTTAACATCTAATGTTTTCGCTCCTTTAGCTCTTCTGATTCCCAAGCCGAAAGCCAATGGCTTCGCATAATTTTCTTGTGAGGTTATGCTTTGAACGTATTCTTTAAAATTGTCAATGGTATTCATGGTATTTGCTATTTGTTTCGTTAGCAAATATAAGTAAAGGGAGAGAAATATCCTTTCAAATACCTGCAACAAAATTCAATTTAAAAGAATATTCACTATTTAAAGAATAGTCCTCTTTTATTTGAGATATTAATATTATGTTGGTTTTTTTCTGAATTATTAAGAAATAATAGCTTGTAATTTTGCTGCAATTATATTTTTAGGTATGCTGTAATCAAACCATAGCGTTTCGGTATCTCTCCGAAACCATGTCAACTGTCGTTTTGCAAACCTCCTGGTGTTTTTTTTGATTTCTTCGATAGCAAATTCTAGACTAATCGTCCCGTCAAAGTAGGCAAACAATTCTCTGTATCCAACAGTTTGAAGTGCATTTAGATTTTTGTGAGGGTACATTTTTTTTGCCTCTTCGATCAAGCCTTCATTGATCATCACATCTACACGATGGTTGATACGATCGTAAATTATTTTTCTATCAGCTTCTAAGCCAACTTTTATAGAGTTAAAGTTCCGTTCTTTTTTAGGTTTGTTTTTAAAGGAAGCATAAGTTTTTCCTGAGCCGATACAAACTTCAAGCGCTCTAATGACACGATGTGGATTTTCGATTGCAATACTGTTGTAGGTTTCCAAATCTAATGACTTTAGCCTTTGTTGTAAAACTTGTAAGCCCTCTTTTTCTAAATCTTCATTGAGTTGTTCACGTATTTCAGGTTTGATGTCAGGAAAATAGTCCAACCCTTTTAGGACAGCATCAACATACAGGCCACTTCCACCTACCATAATGACCACCTCGTTTTCTTGGAATAATGCCTCGAGTAATTCCAGTGTATCTCGTTCAAATTGTCCCACATTATAATCTTCAAAAATAGAGCGATTTTGAATAAAATAGTGAGGCGCTTTCGCTTGTTCTTCCTCTGTTGGGACAGCTGTACCTATTTTAGTTTCTTTGTAAAACTGTCTTGAGTCACATGAGATAATAGGTGCTTTAAAACTAGTTGCAAGTGCAATACTCAAGGATGTTTTTCCTATAGCTGTGGGACCTACTACTGTAATAAGATGTTTCAATGTATTTTCGATTTGATTGTGTCAGCCAAAGGTACAAAGTTTTGAACAAGCAATAACCTGAATTGAATAGACAATCCCTAGTGTAACATGAAGGAAAACCTAAGGTTGTAATGATTCTAAACTAGTTTTGTAGACGCATTGCATCTCAAATTCTGCTATCTTTGTGATATGAATATCGAGAAACAGTTAGAAACGTTACATAAGGACGCTAAAGAAGTTGAGAAGGAAACATTGAAGTATTTTCAACGTTTGAAAAAGCGCACCCCCAAAACTCTAGATTTGACGATGCGTGATTTACACGATAAAGAGTTTTCAAAAACAGATTGTATGAGTTGTGCGAATTGTTGTAAAACTTCAAGTCCGATTCTAACAGAAAAAGACATTCAGCGTATTTCTAGACACTTCCGAATGAAAGAAGCTCGCTTTATCAGCCAGTTTTTAGAAAGAGATTCCGATGATTTTTATGTGTTACAAAATGTTCCCTGTCATTTTTTAGATGAAAACGACAACAGTTGTACAATTTATGACGTACGTCCTAAGGCTTGTAGTGAATATCCACATACGAATCGAAAGAAATTCATACAAATTACGGATTTGACGGTCAAAAATGCTGAAATATGTCCTGCTACTTTTAATATTATTGAAAACCTTAAAAAAGCCATCCCTTTAGGAGGCAAGAAATCTGCTGAAACTAAATTTAAATAATTAGTATTTTAGCCCACAATTGACACCTAGATGTTTTTTTTTCGAGTTACAAAATTTTTCACTTATTGTTACAGTGATTCAATTTCAGAAAAACAGTTTTTTGCTAAAAATTGCCTCGCTTTTTTTGAGGGTAAATACACCATTTTTTCTTTTAAAATATGCAAAGGTTTAGACTTTGATATTTTTCAAGTACAGCAGTCCAGTTTTGAAGTGTTTGTCATAGAAGATGCTTATTTGGTAAAAAAAGCGACCCTTTTGTTAAAGGAAAAAACCGAAAGTCCGTTTTTTAAATTGCGAATCATCCATAAAGGAAAGTCCTATGATTGGAAAATTAAAAAAGTAAAGGTTTCAGAGAGTGCTTTGACGTTTTACTCGTAAAGCAAATATTTTTTTCTCGTTTTTTTAAAGGTTTTTACCTCATTTTTCCATGAATTTTGAATTTCTTTAGCTGTCCACCCATTTTCTAATTGTTTTTGGAGTTTTGTGTTTCCTACATGAACAGTAAAGGTTTTTCCAAAAAAAGCTTCATTTGCATTTCGTGTTTTATGATAGGCATCCACGAGCCATTGTATGTTAACTTTGTCAATATTTTTCTGGTTTTTTAAATCAATTCCATTGCAGGTTTTGTTTTTGTGTTTAGGGTATTTGGCTCCAAAATTAGCGATGGGTTTGTATTGTAAACCAGTAAAGGGAAACCATGGTGCTCCAAATTGTTGGAATTGATTTTCGGTACCTCTACCTGCATTTACAGTTGTTCCCTCAAAAAAACCTAACGAAGGATATAGGTTTATCGATCTTGCATTTGGAAGGTTAGGTGAGGGGCGTATCGGTAGATTATAAGGTGTTTTATGATCGTAATTTTTCAAAGGTATTACGGTGAGGTTTGCTTGCAAACCGTTTTTCAACCACCTTTCACCATTGATCATTTGTGCATATTCACCAATAGTCATTCCGTAGACTAGTGGAACAGGATGCATGCCGACGAAGCTTTTGTGTTTACTTTCTAGCATAGGACCGTCTACATAATGTCCGTTAGGATTGGGTCTGTCAAGTACTACAATAGGTATCTTGTTTTCAGCACAAGCTTCCATCACATAATGTAAGGTAGAAATATAGGTGTAGAAACGCACACCGACATCTTGAATATCAAACAAAACAAGTTCTATATTTTTAAGGTCTTCTGTTGAAGGTTTTTTATGTTTGCCATAAAGTGATATAATAGGCAACCCTGTTTTTGTATCTATCCCATTTGCTACATGTTCTGCTGCATCAGCTTTGCCACGAAATCCATGCTCGGGTGAAAAAACCTGAATGATATTGATGCCCTGTTGTAATAATGAGTCTACAAGATGGTTATGACTGTCTTGCTTTGAGTTTTTGTAAATAACAGAGGTTTGATTGGCCACAACAGCGATGTTTTTTGCTGCTAACAAAGGAATATAAGCAGCCGTATTGTTTGCGGCGACACTAATATTTGATGTGCTTTTTTGGGCAGTGCAAGCAATTGAAGTGAATAGCATTGCGAAACAAAAAAGAGGTACAAAGAAGAGTTCGTACTTCTTTTTTATTCTTAAAAATTTTATGTCTACTCCCCAATTATTATATGTATTTTTGAATTTTAACATGAATCGATTTCCTTGAATTACGAATTATTTTTAGCCAGACGTTTTAGAACTACTAAGAAAGATAAAAGTAGCATTTCATCTCCAATTATAAAAATTGCGATTACAGCGATTTCTTTGGGGATGGTGATGATGTTGGTAACAGTTGCTACAGGCATTGGTTTGAAGCACAAAATAAGGGAGAAACTTTCTTTATTCAATGGGCACGTTTCCATTGTGAATTATGATAATAATACCTCTGAGACCAGTCAATTCCCGATTTCAAAGCAACAAGATTTTTATCCGGATTTCAATAAAGTAAGTGGGGTGACCAAGGTCCAAGCTTATGCTATAAAAGCGGGATTGATTCGTACAGAAAAAGATTTTGAGGGGATTGTTTTAAAAGGTGTAGATCACGAGTACGATTGGAGCAAGCTTGAAGAATATATCGTTGAAGGTCAATTACCAAATATAGACTCGATTGCTAGAACTTCAGAGGTCTTGATTTCAAAAATAATATCTGAAAGATTGAGTATTCAATTAGGAGATAAGTTTGACACATACTTTATCAAAGACAGTCCAAATAAACTTCCTAATAGACGTGTTTTTAGGGTGTGCGGAATTTATAACACAGGTTTTAATGACTTTGATAAGAGTTATATTTTAGGTGATTTAAAACACATTCAAAAGTTGAACAAATGGAAGTCAGACCAAATTGGTGGTTTTGAAGTTTTTTTGGAAAACTTTGATCAAATTGATGCACTTGGTGCTGCTATTTATGACGAGATTGACACTACTTTAAATAGTAAAACTATTTTAGAATTGTATCCTGCAATTTTTGAATGGTTGCAATTATTCGACAAAAATATCACTATCATTATTGGAATAATGATTTTGGTTGCAGGAATTAATATGATTACAGCTTTACTTGTTTTGATATTGGAACGTACACAAACCATTGGTATTTTAAAATCTATGGGAGCGAACAATTGGAGTATACGAAAAGTATTTTTGTACAATGCTTCCTATATCATTTTCAAAGGTCTATGTATTGGTAATCTAATTGGTATTGTTTTGTTATTACTGCAAAAATACTTCGAGTTAGTGCAACTAGATCCAGAAACGTACTATGTAAGTACCGCACCTGTTGTTATCAATTTATGGCATGTATTGTTTTTGAATATGGGTACTTTGCTTTTATGCCTTCTAATGTTATTGATTCCTTCTGTAATTATTACGAAAATAAACCCATCAAAATCTATTAAGTTTGCTTAAATGTGAGTAAACTTTTCTAATCTATATGTATTACAGCGTGAATTTATATATTTTTTTACTTAGATATACTGCACAAAAAAAGGGAAAACTTTAAGTTTTCCCTTTTTTATATTGTTTTTAAAATTCAATTATATCCCTAAATCGGTAAATACCTTTTCTAATGATGGATTCGAAGGTCTCAAGGCATTTGCATCAACAATATTTCCTTGTGGGTCTATCAATATAAATCTCGGAATTCCTGATATGTTGTAAGCTTTTACAAAGCTTTGGTCATCACCAGCAAACAACTGTGTTCCTGCCATATTTTTGTCAGCGATCATCTGTTTCCAAGTTGACTTTTTACTAACATTATCAATTGAAATACTTACGAATTCTATGTTTTTACCGTGAAATTTTTGTTCCATTTTTTGCAAATAAGGTATTTCCTTTTTACAAGGACCACACCAAGTTGCCCATACATCGATATATACATATTTACCTTTTAAATCGTCTAGAGATGTTGTACCACCATTAAAATTTTCAAAGCCATTGAATTTTGGTGAAGGATTTCCTTTCTTCGTCGCATTGGCAATCTTATATTCTTTTTCGTAGTTGTCTTGAAGTGTCTTATAAAATCCAGTGTTACCCTTTTTTTCACCTTCTAAAAATTCAGGATTTATTTTGTCTTCGTATGAGCTAACTAATCCGTCAAACGCAAGCTTTGCTTCTTTTAACTTAGTCTCAAAGTCAGCTTGTTCAAGTGCAAAATAACTTTGAACATTCATAAATTGCATGCTTAAATCAATCTTTTCTTTGATATAGTTTGAGTTTTCTGCGCCAATACCCTTAAACGTAAAAGCATCTTTTACCTTTGTAATTTCCAATTCAAAACCATTCTCTAAATAGGTGAACGTTCGTGCTTGTCCAATTGACAATCCAAAAAAACCTTCTTGGTACGTCTCTCTATCGCTTGTATTAGAGATGTGAAGTGTGTCTTTGAAATTCCCTTCCTTATCTAGTTTAATTTCCTTTTTGTATGCGTTGTTTTGAAAAACTAAAACACTATCTGTCGGTTGGTATATCTTACCAGATATTGAAACATAATCTTTAGGTTTATTATTACAGGCTGTAAATACAACAGCAAAACAAAGGAGTATTAGTTTTTTCATTCTTTATGTTTTTTATGAATTTCAAAGATACTTACAATTCTATTTGATTGAATTGTTCACATAAATATTTAACATAAAATTTAAGATTTTAGGGACAATTACAAACAAAAAGAGACTGTTTTAAAAACAGTCTCTTTTTTATATTATGAAGTACATATCCTTAAGCAAGCATTGCTACAGGATTTTCAATGTATTGCTTTAATGTATTTAAGAAAGCAGCACCCACTGCACCGTCAATCGTTCTATGGTCACATGCCAATGTAACTTTCATTACGTTACCCACCACAATTTGTCCTTCTTTTACAACAGGTTTTTGGAAGATTCCACCTACAGAAAGAATCGCAGAGTTTGGTTGGTTGATGATCGAAGTAAATTCTGTTACACCAAACATTCCTAAGTTAGAAACTGTAAACGTAGAACCAGACATTTCAGCTGGTGTCAATTTTTTGTTTTTAGCTTTGATTGCTTTGTCTTTAACTTCAGCACCAATCTGAGTCAAACTCTTTGTGTCTGTAAAAGGTATTACAGGCACTACCAATCCATCTTCAATAGCTACGGCTACACCAACACTGATATGGTTGTTGTAGATCGTTTGTTCATCTTGCCATTCAGTATTGATTTGAGGGTGAGATTTCAAAGCCATAGCACAGGCTTTCACTACCATATCATTGAAAGATACTTTTGTATCAGGCAAAGCATTGATCAACTTACGAGAAGCCATTGCATTGTCCATGTCAATTTCCATTCCAATCGTAAAGTTTACGGCTTTGGTTTGAGAATTGTCAAGAGCTCTTACAATTGCTTTACGCATTTGTGAGTTTTTAACTTCTGTTTGGCTAACTTCACCTGCAGGTGCAGCAACTACTGAAGTTGTTGCAGGAGCTTCAGTAACAATTACATCTGTAAAGTTTTCGATATCAGTCTTAACGATACGTCCACCTTCACCTGTACCAACTACTTTGGCCAAATTGATTCCTTTTTCTTCCGCCAATGCTTTTGCTAGAGGAGAGGCAACAATTCTTCCATTTTCTGAATGGATAGCACTTACCTTTTTAGAAGGTGATGCAACACTACCTGTATTTTTAGGAGCAGCTGCTTTTGGAGCTTCTGCCTTTGGAGCTTCTACTTTTGGTGCCTCTGCTTTTGGAGCTTCTGCAGCAGGTGCTTCTCCACCTACTTTGAAATTAGAAACAACAGCCGTTACATCTGTACCAGCATCACCAATGATCGCTAGAAGAGAATCTACAGGAGCAGTTTCACCTTCTTGCAATCCAATATGTAATAAAGTTCCTTCGTTAAAAGATTCGAACTCCATAGTAGCCTTGTCTGTTTCAATTTCAGCAAGGATATCACCTTCAGAAATTTCATCACCTACTTGTTTCAACCAAGAAGCAACAGTACCATCAGTCATTGTATCACTCAAACGAGGCATTGTTACTACAGTAATCCCTTCTGGAATTGCAGCAACAGTTTCAGTAGCTGCAGGAGCTTGTTCTTCTTTTGCTACAGCAGTTTCAGTAGGAGCTTCTTCTGCAGCAGCAGGAGCATCTCCACTCAATAAGGCTGTAAAATCTTCACCTTCTTCTCCTATAATAGCCAATAGAGAATCAACAGGAGCAGTTTCACCTTCTTGCAAACCGATGTGTAATAAGGTTCCTTCGTTGAAAGATTCAAATTCCATGGTTGCTTTATCTGTTTCGATTTCAGCAAGGATGTCTCCTTCTTCAATCTTATCACCAACGTTTTTAAGCCATTTAGCAACAACACCTTCTGTCATTGTATCACTTAATCGAGGCATTGTAATTATTTCTGCCATACTACTATGAGTTATATGTTATGATATTTATTAGTCTTATTTGTGTTTGATGAATGGGTAGTCTTCTTGTTCGTAAACTACATCATACAATTGCTGTACTTCTGGGTAAGGAGATTCATCAGCAAACTTTTCGCATTCGATCACTTTAGACTTTACGTCTTTTTCTATATTTTTGATTTCCTCTTCCGTCAAATAGTCATTTTCTTTGATGATGTCTAAGACTTGTGTAATTGGATCAATTTTTTTGTATTCAGCAACTTCATCCTTGGTTCTGTAGTGCTGCGCATCACTCATAGAGTGTCCTCTATAACGGTATGTTTTCATTTCCAAGAAAGTAGGTCCGTCCCCACGTCTAGCTCTTTCCATTGCTTCCTCCATTGCTTCCGCAACTTTAACAGGGTTCATAGCGTCTACTGGTCCTGAAGGCATTTCGTATCCTAAACCTAGTTTCCAAATCTCTTCGTGGTTTGCTGTTCTTTCTACAGAAGTTCCCATTGCATATCCATTGTTTTCAACAATAAATACAACCGGAAGTTTCCACAACATAGCCATGTTAAAAGTTTCGTGAAGTGACCCTTGTCTTGCAGCTCCATCACCAAAACAACAGATAGTTACACCTCCCGTATTGTGATATTTGTCTCCAAAAGCCATACCTGCTCCCAAAGGAATCTGTCCACCTACAATACCGTGACCACCATAAAATCCTTTTTCTTTAGAGAAAATATGCATAGATCCTCCCATTCCATGAGAAGTTCCTGTAACTTTTCCATACAATTCAGCCATTACTCTTTTAGGATCAACTCCCATTCCAATTGGCTGTACGTGATTTCTGTAGGCAGTAATCATCTTATCCTTTTCTAGGTTCATTACATGCAATGCACCTGCTAGAATAGCTTCTTGACCGTTGTAAAGGTGTAAAAATCCTCTTACTTTTTGTTGGATGTAAACTGCAGCTAATTTGTCTTCAAATTTTCTCCAGAACAACATGTCCTTATACCAATTGATGTAGGTCTCTTTTGTAATTTCTTTCATGATGAAATATAATATTTATTCAAAGTATGACCGCAAAAATAATATATTACTGAGAAAGATAGAAACAAACACCTTACTTTTTTTCAATCTTACTGACAAATTTCATATTTCTAATGATTACGGCTATAAATGTAGGATACTTGCTATTTTTTCTTAAGATGTTTGTGTTTTGTTAATATATGTTTATTAAGCTTGAAGATTTCACAATTAAAGGTTAGTATGCAGGTAGTTATATTCTGTTTTTTTGTGTTTAAAGCTACAAGGCTGCTTACTTAGTTGTATTTTAGCTCTTTAGCTTCTTCAATTACGTAGGTTTCTAAGGGAGGGCAAGAACAGATAAGGTTTCTATCTCCAAAAGCATCATTTACACGTCGTACTGAGGGCCAAAACTTGTTTGTTTCTTGGGTATCTAAGGGATAAGCGGCTTCTTTTCTTGTGTAGGAATACGGCCATTCATCACTGGTCAACATTTGCTGTGTGTGCGGTGCATTTTTCAACAATGAATTTTCAATATCTCCTTTGTCCGTATCAATTTCTTTTCGGATAGATAAAAAGGCATTTATAAAATTGTCTAATTCCGCTTTTGTTTCACTTTCTGTGGGTTCAATCATCATCGTTCCATTGACTGGAAAAGAAACGGTAGGTGCGTGGTAACCATAATCCATAAGTCTTTTTGCTATGTCTACCACTTCAATACCTTTTTGTTTGAATTTTCTAAAATCCAAAATCATTTCGTGTGCACAGTATCCATTTTCTCCAGTATATAAGATATCATAACTACTTTCTAATTTGTTTTTGATGTAGTTGGCGTTTAATATAGCGGTTTCTGTCGCTTGTTTTAAGCCTTTGCTACCCAACATTTTTATATAACCGTAAGAGATTAATAACACCAATGCAGATCCCCAAGGTGCTGCTGAAATTGAAGTGATCGCTTGAGTACCTCCTGTTGGTTTGATTGGGTTTGAAGGTAAAAAAGGAGCCAGGTGTTCCACCACGCAAATAGGTCCAACACCAGGACCACCACCTCCATGTGGAATGGCAAATGTTTTGTGTAAATTTAGATGGCATACATCTGCGCCAATAGTTGCTGGGTTTGTCAAGCCTACTTGAGCATTCATATTGGCACCGTCCATATATACTTGTCCTCCATACTTGTGAATCAGAGCAGTAATTTCTTTGATACCGCTTTCGAAAACTCCATGTGTAGAAGGGTAGGTGACCATCAATGCTGCCAAACGATCTTTGTACAGGATTGCTTTTTCTTTTAAATCCTCAAAATCAATATTTCCTTCCTCAGTGGCTTTGGTAACGACTACTTGCATCCCTGCCATGCAAGCAGAGGCAGGATTTGTACCATGTGCAGATGATGGAATCAAACAAATATTTCTATGCGAATCACCTCTTGCCTCGTGATAAGCCTTGATTACTAACAAACCTGCATATTCTCCTTGTGCACCAGAGTTTGGTTGTAATGAAGTTGCATAAAAACCAGTGATTTCATTTAAATCAGATTCTAACTTTATAAATACCTCATGGTAGCCTTTGGCTTGACTGATAGGTGCAAAAGGATGCATATTTGCCCAGTTGGCCCAGCTCAATGGAAACATTTCAGAGGCTGCATTCAGTTTCATAGTACAGGAGCCTAGCGATATCATAGAGTGGTTTAACGAAAGATCTTTACGTTCCAATTTTTTGATATAACGCATCATTTCCGTCTCTGAATGGTACTTGTTAAAGACCTCATTCGTTAGAAAAGGACTGCTACGAGATAGGTTTGCGGGAATTGTCACCTGTGTATTGATTTCCTTTATACTAGGAGATACAATACCTTCTGATTTAGTGATGATTTGAATGATCTGATTGACATCCTTAAGTGTTGTTGTTTCGTTCAAAGATATACTGATGCTTTTTTCATCTATATATTCAAAATTTACACCTAATAATTCTGCATTTTCTTTGATTTTTGCTGCAGACGATACTTTGATATTTAAGGTGTCGAAAAAAGTGTCATTACATTGAAGAATTCCTAGTTGACTCAAAGTATGATGCAGTGTGTATGTCAATTGATGAATCTTATTGGCAATGTATTTCAAACCGTTGGGACCGTGGTATACGGCATACATTCCGGCCATAACTGCCAATAATACTTGAGCAGTACAGATGTTGGATGTAGCTTTTTCTCGTTTTATGTGTTGTTCTCTTGTTTGCAACGCCATTCTTAAGGCACGATTTTCATTGGCGTCTTTTGTAACACCAATAATACGTCCAGGTATATTGCGTTTGTAGGCTTCTTTGGTAGCGAAATAGGCAGCATGTGGACCACCATATCCAAGTGGTATCCCAAAACGTTGCGTAGTTCCAATTACTACATCGGCCCCCCATTCTCCTGGAGGAGTAAGTAGTGTCAAACTCAATAAATCTGCAGCAACTGCGATTCGAATTTCCAATTCATTTGCGGCATTTACAAAGTCTGAGTAGTCGCTAACTAGACCATTTTTACCAGGGTATTGGAGGAGCCCTCCAAAATAATTAGTAGTCAAATCAACGGTTTCATGAGCTGTAATAACCAGCTCAATACCTAGAGGTATTGCTCTTGTTTTTAAGAGGTCTATAGTTTGTGGGTATACATTTTCACCCACAAAAAATTGAGATGCATTTTGTTTTTTTTGAGTCCGACTTCTGGTATTGAAAAGCATGATCATTGCTTCAGCGGCAGCAGTTCCCTCGTCGAGAAGTGATGCGTTAGCGATTTCCATACCCGTCAATTCGGTGACCGTTGTTTGATAGTTTAGAAGTGCCTCAAGTCTTCCTTGTGCAATTTCTGCTTGGTAGGGTGTATACGCTGTATACCACCCGGGGTTTTCAAGAATATTCCTTTGTATGACACCAGGAGTGAAGGTAGGGTGATAGCCCAAACCAATATAGTTTTTAAAAAGTTTGTTTTTCGTTGCCAATTCTTGCATATGAGATAGGTACTCATGTTCGCTCATGGCAGCATCTAATTCTAAATTCCTATGCAATAATATATCAGACGGAATTGTTTGTTGAATTAATTCATCTATGGAGCTCACTCCAATACTTTCAAGCATTTCTAATTGCTCATTCTCACGAGGACCAATATGTCTATTTGCAAAAGAATCCGTTTTCATGCTATTGACTTAAAGCGTTAAATATAATCTCTTACAAAAATAAGCATATTAACAGGTGTATTCTTATATGCTGTTCTGTTTTTGTCAACCGTTTTTTTTAGTTTATTAACAATCTAAGATAGACCAAAGTTGATTAAACGTAGAAAAATGATGCTTTAAGATGATTCTTTTAGTTTGTTTTGAATTGCTTTCGGAGATGTGTTATTTTTGTAATATGAGACTCGCACAGAATTTTTTTCAGTTTTATATCTATAGCAATATGCATGTAGCTTTTGCTGTCAGTTGTTTGTGCATGATTACAGGTGTTGTTTTTGAAATAAATGTTGACAATAGTGCATTATTCATGGGACTTTCTACTTTTTTTTCATACAATGGCATACGCTATTTTAAATACCAATCTAGCCAACTTCGTCCTCAGTTGAATCTATGGTTTTCGAGCAATATCACAATTTTATTGCTGCTAAATGTGTTGGCCTTTTTAGGAATGTGTTTGCTGTTTTACTCCCTTTTATCAGCAACGTTGGTTCTTTTTTTGTTTCCTTTTATAGTCATCACTGCTGCTTATATGCTTCCTATAAGCTATAAAAACAAAAAAACAGCACTTCGTAAGGTTCCAGGCTTGAAAATATTTCTGATATCGGTAACTTGGGCTAGTTTGGTAGTTGGGTTTCCTATGGTAGCCAATACAGTCTCTTTCGGTTTGTTTGAGGGAGGGTACTTTTTACTAGTTTGTGTCTATGTTTTTGTGCTGACACTTCCTTTTGATATCAGAGATTTGGATTTTGATACTGATGCATTGAAAACAATACCACAACTACTAGGTGTTTTTCGAACTAAGATTTTAGGTGTTGTATTGTTGTTGTTGTGTATACTCCTTTTTTTGATTTATTTTCACTTTGATATTTGGTTTTCCTTTTCCGCTAGTGCTATGTGTTTGCTTGTCCTACTCAGTATATCTTCTACAAATCAACCTCGTTTCTACGCTTCTTTTTTAGTAGAAGGCATCCCCATTTTTCATTACTTAGTTCTCTGTTTTTGTAAATATTACACTTAACTTACGTGATATAAGTACAAAAAAAAACCACACTTAAGTGTGGTTTTTAGTTCCGTTTATTGTCTTATTTAAAGTATACAGATATTGCAATTCCGACATCACTCCAAGTTTTGCTGATACCGTCAGAACCTTTGTGTAATTCTAGACAGGCATTGTTGATGGATGCGATGGCAGATTGTGCTTGCCAGCTGTCAGTATTCATAACAGCTTTAATTTCAATTGTTTTCCCTTCAACGGAATAGGTAAAGGGTAATTTCTCAATAATATCATTCATTGAAAAGTCAGCATATCCATTAAAATCATCAACAATGTGCATGGTTCCTGAGAGTAATTCTGTATTTTTCATGACTCCAAAAAACAATGATTTTAGTTTGTAATCTCTGTCTTGGTTGTTTGAAAAAATACTACTCACAGGTATTGAAAATTCAACATTGTTGAGTGCCTCTTTTACAGTATTTCCTTTGATTTCGTTTTTAATGTTTAGCGAAGTAAACTTTCCAGAAACAGGAACTTTTGAAGTGGTTTTGTATGCCGTCCAATTGATTTCAGTTCTATTTTTATCAACAGATAATGTTCCTGTTTTTTTTGTTTTTTCAGCTTCTTTACAAGATTGCGTTGTAGTCCCAATTATAATTAGTAAGAACAGATAAATTTTTTTCATAAAAATCGTTATTTAGAATGTTTTTTTACCAACTCAATGTATTCTTTTTTTGCATCTTCATAGCTAAGGCCTCTCAATTGCATCCAAGCATTTAGTTTAAAAGCATTACGGACACCACCATTTATGTGAAAGGGGGTATTGTCACCATTTGTGGCTTGTTTGTAGTAAGCATAGAATTTCAACATCACGTCTTGAGGTAATTTTTCACTCATTTTAGAGGCTTTTTCATAAGCTTTTCTAAATTCGATGTCTAATTCTTTGTTCATTAAAACTTTTTTAGATCGAGGCAATTATATTTTCTGCTCCTTTTACTACTTGATTTAATTCTACTTTAATATTTGCGTTTAAAGGTAAGAATAAATCAACTCTTGAACCAAATTTTATAAAACCAGCATCTGTACCTTGCACCACTTGCATGTCTTTTTTTGCATAATTCACAATTCTTCTTGCTAAAGCTCCTGCAATTTGTCGGTACAATACTTCTCCAAAAACTGGATTTTCAACGACTACAGTGCTGCGTTCATTTTCTTCTGAGGCTTTTGGGTGCCATGCTACTAGATATTTCCCAGGATGGTATTTGCTGAATTTGACAATACCACTTAGACCGTATCTTGTTACGTGAACATTTATAGGTGACATAAATATAGAAACTTGAATTCTTTTGTCTTTAAAATATTCAGGTTCATATACTTCTTCAATCACTACTACTTTTCCATCTACAGGTGCTACAACATGGTTGTCACCAAAAGTTGTGTTTCTTTTAGGGTTTCTAAAAAATTGTAATATGATTACAAGTATGAATGTACAAATTGCGTAGGACAAGTACATCAGCCAATTGAGTTCTACATATTTGTCTGTTACTAATACTCCTACTGTTGCAATTACAATTGCCAAAGCGATACTGGCATTTCCTTCTTTATGAAACATTTTCTAAAATGAATTTTAAATATAAATATATAAATGGTGATGCAAAGATAGCACTATCTAAGCGATCAATAACTCCCCCGTGACCGGGTATAATTTTTCCTGTATCTTTTACTTTTGTGATTCTTTTGAATTGAGATGCTATCAAGTCACCAATCACTCCAAATATACTTACTAACCCTCCTATTACAGACCACTGAATAGGGGTTAGGATGTCAAATTGATTTCCAATAAAATATGAAAGTGTCATGGTCGCGAGCACGCCTCCAATAAAACCTTCAATCGTTTTATTGGGTGAAATACGTTCAAATAATTTGTTTTTCCCTATAGATTTTCCAATCAAATAAGCAAAAGAATCGTTTGCCCAAATTAAAATAAATACCATGAATATAATGATGCCTTCATATGTATGCTGCGTATTCAAATAAGGTATCTTAATAATAAACACATAAGGAACAACCGTATATAATGTTGTTATTGCTGCTTGTGAGAGTTTGTGTATTGCATTGTTATCTTTGTGCAGTAATTCTTTGATAACTAAAATTAAAACCATTAGTATAGCAATGCTTTGAAAGTGATTGCTAAAAGAAATTGGTACCCCTTCGTATTGACTCAGTAAGATAGAAGATCCAATCCCGTACACTAGATATTCACTGTTTTGTATCATCTTTGAAAATTCAAAGATACTTATGAGCATAAGCCCAAAAAACAATAGGAAAAAAGAAGTTTCATTGTACGATATACAACTTATAAGCAATAAAACATATACAGCTCCAGAAAGCCCTCTCTTAATCATAGTATTCATATATTATAAATCTTCAAAAAGTAATAAATAAGTGTTTTTTGAATTGCTGTTTTCAGATGATATAAAATTATCTTCATCTTTAGAGCGGTTGTAATTTCGGATAGATGAAATATTAGAAGGGATATTTTCTTTGTATTTATTTTTAATTCCCGTAAGACTTTCTCCCATATTTCTAACTATCTGACTGGTATTTGCCACGACAATAAAATCTCCTGTTAAATTATTCAATTTATTGCCCTGTAATTGATTTGACGAAAACAGTATATTGCCATTTTGAGAAATCAAATATTCACAATCCGTAAGAAAAGCATTTTTTAAATTTGTATCGTTTGTGATCTCAGTCGAAAGACAATCTGTATATTTTGCAAAAAAATCTTGTTTTAAACATGTCAAACTATTCCACTTGTTTTCATCTAAAATAGAAACGAGATAATCGATGATTTCTTGATGGGTAGTGCAATAGAGAAACTTGCCCCCTTTTTGAATAAAATTGTGTACAAACAAATCATCCAAAGAGAGGTTAACTTCTATGTTTTCAAGTTTTTTTTCTTCAGAAGATTCCTTTTTTAGACCTAAAAACTTTTTAAAAAAATTCATTTTTCTTAGAATGTCTATTAATTAAAAAGGGATGTTTAAATTATTTCTCAGATGAAGTAGTTTCTTCGTCCTTCAGTTCTGAACTCTCCTCTATTGTTTGTTCTTCAGTTGTCTGTTCTTCAGTTTTCTTTTGTTCGATTTTTATTTCTTCTTCAAAGGGACGTTTACCGAAAATAGATACCAAATCGTCTTTAAAGATGACTTCTTTTTCCAATAATAATTCAGCTAGAGTAACCAATTTTTCTTTGTTCTCAGTTAATATATTAATTGCACGTTGGTATTGTTCTTCAATAATTCTTGAAATTTCCTCATCGATAGTTTTGGCAGTTTCTTCACTATATGGTTTTGAAAATCCATACTCGTTTTGACCAGATGAATCATAATAGGTGATGTTTCCTATTTTTTCATTTAAACCATAAACACTCACAATCGCTTTTGCTTGCTTTGTAACTTTTTCCAAGTCGTTAAGTGCTCCTGTAGAAATTTTGTCAAACATTACTTTTTCAGCTGCACGACCTGCTAAGGTAGCACACATCTCATCTAACATTTGCTCTGTCTGAACAATCATTCTCTCTTCTGGAAGATACCAAGCGGCACCAAGGGACTGTCCTCTTGGAACGATGGTAACTTTGATCAAAGGTGCAGCGTGTTCTAACATCCAACTAGCTGTCGCATGTCCAGCTTCATGGTATGCTATTGTCTTCTTCTCTTTTACCGAGATGATTTTATTTTTCTTTTCTAATCCTCCAACAATCCTATCAACAGCATCTAAAAAATCTTGATTCTCAATAGATTCGTTTCCTTTTCTTGCTGCAATCAAAGCAGATTCATTACAAAGGTTTGCAATATCAGCCCCTGAAAAACCAGGCGTTTGTTGTGATAAAAACTCTGAATTTACTCCTTTGTCTAGTTTCAAAGGTTTCATATGCACTTCAAAGATTGCTTTACGTTCATTTAAATCGGGAAGATCTACAATGATTTGCCTGTCAAAACGACCTGCTCTCATCAAAGCTTTGTCCAAAACATCAGCCCTGTTTGTTGCTGCAATAACAATTACGTTGGTGTCTGTTCCAAAACCGTCCATTTCTGTAAGCAACTGATTCAGTGTATTTTCTCTTTCGTCATTACCACCAGTCATATTGTTCTTACCTCTGGCACGCCCGATTGCATCTATTTCATCAATAAATATTATAGAAGGTGATTTTTGTTGTGCTTGTTTGAATAAATCTCTAACTCTAGATGCACCTACACCTACGAACATTTCTACGAAGTCAGAACCAGATAATGAAAAGAATGGAACTCCTGCTTCTCCTGCAACAGCTTTTGCTAATAAGGTCTTTCCGGTTCCTGGTGAACCAACTAGTAAGGCTCCTTTAGGAATTTTACCTCCTAAAGATGTATATTTTTCAGGTTTCTTCAAGAAATCAACAATTTCTTGAACTTCTTCTTTAGCTCCCTGTAATCCTGCAACATCTTTAAATGTTACTTTTACTTTTTGATCTTGGTCAAATAACTTGGCTTTTGATTTTCCAATATTAAATATTTGACCTCCGCCACCTCCGGCTCCTCCTCCTCCAGACATTCTTCTCATAAAGAATATCCAAAGACCAATTAAGAAGATAAATGGTAGGTATGCTAAAACAGAGTCTAGTAAATCTGTTTGTTCGTCATTGCGTTTGTCAAAATCTAAATCGTATTCTGAGGCAGCAGTGTCTAATTTTTTTTCAAAATTTTGTAAATCTCCAAATTTATACTCAAACATAGGAGCATTTTTGTTGAAAAAACTAGTGCTTGTAATCTCTTTGTATTCAGATTTAGATTGCGCTTCTTCTTTAATAAAGAGTTGAGCCGTTTTTCTGTTTACAATAACGATATCAGAGATATCATTGCTGTTTAAAATCGATTCAAATCTATTTTGAGAAATTTCTCTTTGTGTCATGCTTCCACTACTGAACCATTGAAACACAATGAATAGAACGAATAGACCTCCGTATATCCAATAAAAATTGAATTTAGGTTTGAAATTAGATTCTTTTAATTTTTTGTTATTTTTATCTGAAGACATGTTTTTTTATTTAGATGAAGAAATAGTTGTGATTTTAGCATCACCCCAAAGGCTTTCAATGTCATAAAATTCACGTATTTGTTTTTGAAATACATGAACAACAACATTTACATAATCCATTAATACCCATTCTGCAACAGATTCTCCTTCTACATGCCATGCTTTCTCTTGCGCTTCTTTTCCGACAATTTTTTGAACGGATCCAGAAATGGCTTTCACTTGCGTATTTGAATTACCTGAACAAACTATAAAATAGTCACATACGGTATTTTCAATATCTCTAAGGTCTAATAGTTGGATATCTTCTCCTTTTACCTCTTCAATTCCTTTGATTATCGTCGCGATTAGCTCGTCTGTACTAATGTTTTTTTTAGCCATTAAAATTTATTTAATTTGTAGCAAAGTTATCGTTTTTTATTAATTTATGCACGTATTTGCAACCTTTATTATTATATTATTGTATGGATATAATCAAACTTGATGCCACCACTTCTACAAATACTTTTTTGAAAAACATGGCAGCCAACACTATGCTAAATAATTTCACGGTTGTGACTACCGAATCTCAAGGTGAAGGCCGAGGTCAAATGGGTGCCAAATGGTTGTCTGAACCCAATAAAAACCTGCTTTTTAGTGTTTATTGTCGCCTTGAAAACTATGCAATTGAGGATAGCTTTTTTTTAAGTATGGCTACCGCTATAGCAATTTACAAGACTCTAAATAAGTATAAGATTCCCAAGTTGTCTTTAAAGTGGCCAAACGACATTATGTCAGGTAATTCTAAGTTAGGAGGATTATTATTAGAAAATACTATCAAAGGTGGGGTAGTGCAACACAGTATTATTGGTCTCGGATTGAATGTTAATCAATCTTTTTTTGGTTCTGATCTACCTCATGCATCTTCAGTCTCTAATGTGTTGGGAGCGCAGCTTGATAAGGATATTTTATTAGATTCCATCTTAAAATCTATACGCTATGAGCTTGAAAATTGTTTGCCTACATCATTTTCTTCCCTAAAAAATAATTATCTATCTGTTTTATATAAATATCAAGCACCTGCTATGTTTGCTGATAAGCTAGGAGTTGTTTTTATGGGCAAAATAATAGATGTCACTCATGAAGGAAAATTATCTGTTGAATTGACGGATGATTCAGTGGTTTTATATAATCTGAAAGAGATTCGTTTTGTTTACTGAATTATTGAGAATTAAAAAAAGGACATTCTTAGCGAATGTCCTTTTTTATATGTGTAATAGTTGTTATTATAATTTCTCTATATTCTCAATCAAGTTTGTAATAAAGCCTGTGAGTGGTTTTTTCACCATCACGCCTATCATCGGGTTGAATTGGCCATTGAATAACAATTGTGCCTCTGTCTTGTTTTCTTCCAATTCCTTCAACTCAAGACTGAGTGTAAAAGGTATTTTACTACTTGCAGCTCCAAGTACGATACGAGAATACTCTATTTTTTCTTTGAGTACAAGTCTAATTTCAGGCATCCCCTTTAAACCAAAAATAAAAGAGTCTCCATCAATTTCGAATTTCTCTATATTGTCAGGCATTAATCCTTCGAAAGAGGCTAGGTTTTCTAGTTTCTCAAATATATATTGCGGTTTTTTTGAGATTGTAATTTTTTTGCTTTCTAAATTCATTGGTTTCTATTTGGTTTGGTTTTTATTGCATCCAAGTATTTGGATTTTTTTTCCATAGCGCTAGTGTTTCCTTTTCTTCTTCTGAGATATAGGCGTCTTCAAGCGCTTGTTCAAGAAGGTGGTTGTAGTTGCTCAACGTAATTAATTCAACATTGGCTGCTTTGAAGTTTGCTTCAGCTACGTCAAAACCATATGTGAAAATAGCCAACATACCTAGTATGTTTGCATTTGCTTTGTGAAGCGCCTCCACAGCATGTAAACTACTTTTACCTGTACTGATAAGGTCTTCTATAACCACAACACTACTTCCTTCTTTTAAGTAGCCTTCTATTTGATTCTGTCTTCCGTGTTTTTTTGCTTCTGGTCTAACATAAACAAAAGGTACATCCAATGCTTCAGCCACCATAATACCAATGGCTATAGCTCCTGTAGCTACTCCAGCGATAGCTTCGGGTTTTCCGTATTTTTCGACTATAGTAGCAGCCATTTGCTGTGTTATAAATTTCCTTACTTCTGGATAGGAAAGGGTAATTCTATTATCACAATAGATTGGAGATTTCCATCCTGATGCCCATGTAAAAGGGTTCTTAGGTTCTAGTTTTATTGCTTTTACTTCCAAAAGCATTTTTGCGGTAGCATTTGCTGTATCTTTGTTCAAAATCATGTTGCAAATGTATAAAGTTTTTATGAATGACAAGCCAATTCTACTAACGGATTCTTATGATGTTGGCGAGAATTTTGTTTGTTTGAATTTCACTGCTGTTTCTTTCGATGCCTTGAGAAATCTTATTTTTTCAGATTCATGTAAGGGTATTCAACTTCTGTGTCTTGATCTCAATAAAGATTGGGAATCATTTCAAGCCAATTTTAAGGTGATAGCAGCTGCAGGGGGCAAAGTATACAATGAGTCAAAAGAAATACTGTTTATTTATCGGTTAGGAAAATGGGATTTGCCCAAGGGACATGTTGAAAAAGGCGAATCTATTGAAGAAGCTGCATTGCGTGAAGTGCAAGAAGAGTGTGGAATTGATGCATTAAAAATTCAACACCCACTTGAAACCACCTATCATGTGTTTGATTTCAAAGGCGAAGTACGTTTGAAAGTTACCTATTGGTTTGAGATGACTACAGACTCTACTGCTATTTTGGTGCCTCAAGAAGAAGAAGGTATCACTGTAGTAGATTTTAAAAACCCCAAAGAAGTCAAACAGGCACTTTCAAATACTTATGAGAATATCAAGCTGCTATTTTGAGATATTTTTTTATGAAATTGTAAAATATGCTACTTAAGCTATTATTATCCTTGTAAGTAAAAATATTACTGTATTTTTGCACCTTATTAAAAAATACAGAATAGCATGACTGACTTTATCAAGAAATTAGTTCAAAACCCAAAAGATGACATCTTTGCCGGGATTACAGTATCACTAGCAATGATTCCAGAAGTGGTTGCCTTTGCTTTTGTTGCTCAGATAGATCCTTTGGTGGCTTTGTCTGGAGCTTTTATGATTGGTTTAATTACGGCTGTTTTTGGCGGTAGACCAGGTTTGATTTCTGGGGCTGCAGGTGCTGTTGCCGTTATTTTTGTGCACATGATTTCTGAAGGACATTCTAAAGGTATGTTGTTTGACGCGCCTGTTGAAAATATGGGCTATTTCTATTTGTTGGCTGCCGTTATTTTGATGGGAGTGATTCAAGTGGGAGCAGGAGTATTGAAATTGGGACGTTTTGTAAGATTGATTCCGCATCCAGTAATGATGGGGTTTGTTAACGGATTGGCTATTGTCATTTTTATGGCACAAGTACGTATGTTTTCTCATAAAGAAATGGAAGTAGCTGCTGACGGGGTGAAAAAATATTTAAATATCCCTATGCAAGGAACCGAATTGTATGTAATGCTAGCTTTGGTTGCACTTACGATGGCTATTATATGGTTGCTCCCTAAATTGACAAAGAAAATACCTGCAGCATTGACTGCTATTCTTGTTACAACTGGTATTGTTGTTTTTGGTGGTTTGGATGTTAGTACAGTAGGGTCTTATATTATTGAAGGTGGAGGAGAAGGATTGAAAGGGGAATTTCCAACTCCTAACAAGGAGTTGTGGGCTAACTTACCAATCAATATGGACACTTTTATGTTTGTTTTGCCTTATGCTTTTTTAGCTGCGTCTGTAGGATTGATCGAGTCTTTGATGACGATGAATTTGGTAGACGATTTGACAGAGTCTAGAGGTAATGGTAACCGAGAGTGTATCGCACAAGGTGCTGGGAATATAGTAAGTGGTTTGTTTGGAGGAACTGGTGGATGTGGTATGATTGGTCAAACCGTAATCAATATCAATGCAGGAGGAAGAGGAAGGTTGTCCGGAATCATGATGGCTTTGACATTGTTGACATTTATATTGTTCACAGATCAATACATAGAACAAGTACCTATTGCAGCTTTAGTTGGGGTGATGTTTATGATGGTTATTGAAACATTTGCTTGGTCTAGTTTTAGAATTTTACGTAAAATACCTGTTGCTGATGCGGTTGTTTTGATTATAGTTTCAGCTGTAACTGTATTTTTCGATTTGGCAATAGCTGTATTTGTAGGGGTGATTATTTCTGCTTTGGTGTTTGCTTGGGAAAATGCAACACGTATTAGAGCAAGAAAACGTGTCAAAGAAGACGGTACTAAGATTTATGAAATATGGGGACCTTTATTTTTTGGTTCTGTAAGTGCTTTCAACGAGAAGTTTGATGTAAAGAATGATCCTGATGGAGTTGAAATCGATTTTGTAGAGTCTCGTGTCAGTGACCATTCTGCTATTGAGGCCATATCCTCTATTGTAGATAAATACAAGGAAGCTGGAAAATCAGTAAAACTTAAGCATTTGAGTAAGGAGTGTAAGGTCTTATTGATGAAAGGAAATCCAAATTTCCAAAAAGTTATCGTCGATGATATTGACGATCCTAGATACCATCTAGCCGCGGACCCTGAGAGATTTACTAAGGGGTTGAACGAATAATAACTAAACTTTGAATCGCTACTCCAAATTATATTTTCATTACCTTAGAAGAACTGGCTTATTCCGTTTTTTGGCTAAAAACTTGTTAAAATTAGCAGGTGTGCTTGCTGTCTTTGCGCTGGCAATAGTTTTGATGGAGCATTACTTAATAACTATTAAAGACCTCTTTGGCTTGATTGTAACACACGTAAATACGTGGCTAATATTTGTTGTTTTTACTATTTCAGAGTCTTTTTTAGGGATATTACCTCCAGACCTATTTATAGTTTGGTCCAAAGAATTGAGCAATCAGATTGGCGTTAATGCATGGCTGCTTGTGGGTTTGCTAGCAAGTCTTTCTTATATAGGAGGGTTGTTTTCTTATTATATAGGGTACAAAATCATAGGTATCCCAAGTGTACACAAGTGGGCATTGACTTCATATGGTGAGTTGTTTTCAAACTTAAAAAAATGGGGTGGTTTCTTTGTTGTAATATCTGCTTTATTACCAGTGCCTTTTTCAATCGTCTTGTTGATTTGTGGAGCTACCGGTTATCCTATAAAGTGGGTTGTATACCTTGGTTTGTTTCGTTTTTTACGATTCTTTATCTACGCAGTTTTCTTATTTACTTTGGTCTAATTTAGCTAGTGTTTCTTAGTGTTAGAAAGACAATACGAAAGAGTTAGATAATTCCTTTGGGAACAAAATTTGTTGCGTCTCCGTTATTTCGCAGTATATCACGAACAATACTCGAGCTTATAAAGGAAGTTTCTGCACTAGTCAATAAGAAAACAGTCTCAATCCCTGCAAGTTTTCTATTGGTAATTGCGATGGCTTTTTCAAATTCAAAATCTGCCGGATTTCTTAGGCCTCTCAAAATAAATGCAGCGCTTGCTTCCTTACAGTAATCTACTGTAAGTCCACTGTAGCTAGTCACTTTTATTTTTAATTCTCCTGCAAACGTTTTTTCTATAAAAGCAATTCTTTCTGCTAGGGAAAACATGTATTTTTTGTCAGAATTTACACCGATAGCAATGACGATTTCATCAAATAAAGGGATGGCTCTTTTGATAATGTCGACATGTCCTAGTGTTATAGGGTCAAAAGACCCTGGAAAAACTGCTCGTCTCATAAGTTTTTTTTTGTTTCTAGTATAAAGATACAATTATTAGTATAGAATGCGTGTACAGTGGTTATCATCAATCCAAAGCTTGCTTTATAAATGTTTCGTATTCATAAAACCAAAACTCGAATTGCTCCATCGTGTGGTTGTAAAATTGAAAAGCATCTCCCCATGTATTTTTATTGTAGATACTGAATTTTCCTTCTAGTTGCACAAATACTCTTGAAATACATTTGCCATTTTCTAAATAGCAGTCTTTTTCAAAAATAGCCTCTGGGAGGTATTCGTTTGTCAAGACAGTTTTTAACGCTTGGACTTGTTCGAAAAGTAGACTGCGTTTCTCTTCACTCAACGGTTCTATGTCTAGGTGCACTCTTGCGATTTTATTGTCTGCATAGAATTTAAAGGAAAAGCCTTTTATTTTTGTGTTGTAGAGGAGCCATTTTCTTGGAAATGATTTGCCATAACTCGTCCAGAAGTCTTTTCTCAATATTGCAGCTTCTTCTTTACTAAACATGTCTTAGTGGGATTGAAATGTGTTGCCAAAAATAAATAAAAAATCCCATCTTTACGATGTAAAGATGGGATCTATATTCTGTATCAAATATACTTATTTGATCATTGCATAACTTCTTTTGATAAAGTTCGTCAACTCTTCACCGTGCAACAGGTTTTGAGATAATTTGGCCAAATCAAATGCCTGTCCAATCAATTCTTTCTGCACTGCTTCGTCTTTGCTTTCCAAAATGTTTTTGACTAGGTCATTATTGGTGTTTACAACTAAGTTGTACATTTCTGGCATGTTTTCCATTCCAAACATACCACCACCTCCAGACTGGCTCATTTCTTTCATTCTTCTCATGAATTCAGGAACTGTAATGCTAAACGGGTTTGAGTTTGAATCCAAAGCCTCCAATTGAACTGTATAGTTTTCTTTTGGTACGTTTGCTTCAATAATCGGTTTTAAGGCCTCTTTTTCTTCGTCACTTAACTTGCTGATCTTTGTTTCGTCTTTATTGATCAAGTTGTCAATATGGTCAGAATCTACACGTGTAAACTTTAATTTTTCGTTACTACCTTCTACTTTTTGCATCAAGTGAGAAACAATAGGAGAGTCTAATAACAATACCTCATAGCCCTTTTCTGAAGCTTCTTGTATATAACTGTGTTGCGCTTCTTTATTGGCAGCATACAACAAAATCAAGTTGCCATCTTTGTCAGTTTGTGCATCTTTGGTCTTTTCTTTCAATTCTTCAATTGTATAGAATTTTCCATCTACAGTTGGGAACAAAGAAAATTTCTTTGCCTTGTCGTAAAACTTATCGTCAGACAACATTCCGTATTCAATAATTACTTTGATGTCGTTCCATTTCGCTTCAAAATCCTCACGGTTATTTTTGAAGAGAGAGCTCAATTTGTCAGCAATCTTCTTAGTGATGTAACCAGAGATTTTCTTTACAGCACCATCTGCTTGAAGGTAAGAACGAGAAACGTTCAAGGGAATGTCTGGAGAATCGATAACTCCTTTCAACATCTGTAAGAAATCAGGCACGATACCTTCTACGTTGTCAGTAATGAATACTTGGTTTTGGTACAATTGGATTTTATCCTTTTGTATGTCCATGTTTCTACTCAACTTTGGGAAGTATAAAATTCCTGTCAAGTTGAAAGGGTAGTCTACGTTTAGGTGAATATTGAACAATGGCTCTTCAAATTGAGAAGGGTAGAGTTCACGGTAAAATTCATTATAATCTTTAGCCTCTAAATCTGCAGGTTTTTTAGTCCAAGCTGGATTTACATTGTTGATGATATTATCAACAGTTATTTTTTCAGCTTCTGCATCTTCAGCAGCATCTTCAGCTTTTGGTAACGTCTCTTCTTTTGTCCCAAATTTGATTGGAATTTGATTGAAACGGTTGTATTTTGTCAACAATTCGTTGATTTTAGCATCTTCTAAAAACTCCAAAGAGTCCTCAGCGATGTGCAATACTATTTCAGAACCTCTTGTTTCTTTTTCAACAGGATCGATTGTGTAGTTTGGAGAACCGTCACAAGACCATTTAACAGCTTGTGCATCTTTGTAAGATTTTGTGAGGATCTCTACTTTGTCAGCAACCATAAATGCAGAGTAAAAACCTAGACCAAAATGACCAATGATTCCTGAATCTTCTACTTTATCCTTGTACTTGTCAATGAATTCTTCTGCACCAGAAAATGCGATTTGGTTGATGTATTTTTCAACTTCTTCCTCATTCATACCGATTCCTTGATCGATAATACGAAGTGTTTTTGCTTCTTTGTCTGCGATTACTTCAATACGAGGAGTTCCGTATTCTTCTCCGCCAGCTTCTCCCATTGCGATCAAGTGCTTCATTTTAGATGTCGCATCAGTCGCATTAGAAATTAACTCTCTCAAAAATATTTCGTGATCTGAGTACAAGAATTTTTTAATCAATGGAAAGATGTTTTCCACAGATACATTGATATTTCCTTTAGCCATATAACTATGTTTTATAAATTAATGATATTCTTTTTTTATAACTGATAACTATTGTACAAAATAAATACCAAACTAAGATTTCTGCCGACTCGACAGTTTAAAGTGACATCTTGTCGGTTTTTGTGTTGTCTGTCGCACCTGAACTGTTGAAAAGAATGTTTTTTAAATGTATTTGAGTGTTGTTATCTATTTATTCGATACGTGAGACTTTGTGATTTTTTTATGTGAAAAAAAAACTATTTTTTTTTTAAAATAACTTGTAGTACACAAAAGGTTTTGTATATTTGCCAACGCTTTTAGTGGGTGGTTTTTCTACCTTAACTATCAATAATAAATAGATTTTAAGATATATAGCAATGAGTAAAAGAACATTCCAACCATCAAAGAGAAAAAGAAGAAACAAACACGGTTTTAGAGAAAGAATGGCTTCAGCAAATGGACGTAAAGTCTTGGCTAGAAGAAGAGCTAAAGGAAGAAAAAGAGTTTCTGTTTCTTCAGCTCCAAGACCAAAGAAATAATGAATATATGATTCATTCAAAAGGTGTTACTATTACTTAGTAACACCTTTTTTTTGAGTTTTTTTTTAAAATGTCATATTTAGACTTGAATGAAATGCGTTTTTCTTAAAATGCGTATCTTTAAATCAAGTTATCACTATTAATAAATATTTTTAACATGCCAAAAAACAGCAATATCAAATCAGTTTTAATTATAGGTTCTGGTCCTATTATTATTGGACAAGCATGTGAATTTGATTATTCAGGTTCTCAATCTATTAGATCGTTAAAAGAAGAAGGAATTGAAGTTACTTTGATCAATTCAAATCCGGCAACTATCATGACTGATCCTTCTCTAGCTGACAATGTTTATCTAAAACCATTGACAACTAAGTCAATTATAGAAATTTTGAAAGCACACCCAAATATCGATGCAGTTTTGCCTACAATGGGAGGACAGACAGCATTGAATCTTTGTATTGAAGCAGATGACAAAGGGATTTGGGAGGATTTTAATGTAGATATGATTGGTGTCGATATTGATGCAATTAATATTACTGAAGATAGAGAGCAATTCCGTGAATTGATGATAAAGATTGGTGTGCCAATGGCACCTCAGTCTACTGCGACTTCATTTTTGAAAGGAAAAGAAATCGCTCAAGAATACGGTTTTCCATTGGTGATTCGTGCTTCTTATACTTTAGGTGGAGCAGGAGCTTCTATCGTCTATAAGGAAGAAGACTTTGATGAGTTATTGTCTAGAGGTTTGGAGATTTCTCCAATTCACGAGGTGATGATCGATAAAGCAATGATGGGATGGAAAGAATACGAACTCGAATTGTTACGTGATAGCAACGACAATGTTGTTATTGTATGTTCTATTGAAAATATGGACCCTATGGGTATTCACACTGGAGATTCAATCACAGTGGCACCTGCCATGACTTTGAGTGATTCTACTTTCCAGAAAATGCGTGATATGGCTATTCATATGATGCGTTCTATCGGTGATTTTGAAGGTGGATGTAATGTGCAATTTGCCGTTTCACCTGACGAAAAAGAAGATATCATTGCGATTGAAATCAACCCACGTGTATCTCGTTCATCTGCTTTAGCATCTAAAGCAACTGGATATCCAATCGCTAAAATAGCTACTAAATTAGCATTGGGATACACTCTTGATGAGTTGAACAACCAAATTACAAAAACAACATCTGCTTTATTTGAGCCTACGTTGGATTATGTAATCGTAAAAATACCACGTTTCAATTTTGACAAATTTGAAGGTTCTGACAGAACACTCGGATTGCAAATGAAATCTGTAGGAGAGGTAATGGGAATTGGACGTTCTTTCCAAGAAGCTTTACACAAAGCGACACAGTCTCTAGAAATCAAGAGAAATGGTTTGGGAGCTGATGGTAAAGAAGAGTCTAACTACGATACGATTATTTCTAAACTAACGTATCCTTCTTGGGATCGTGTTTTTACAATATACGATGCTATCAAAGCAGGAATCTCTTTGTCAAAAATTTACGATATCACAAAAATTGATATGTGGTACTTGAGACAGTACGAAGAATTATTTGCCTTAGAAAATGAAATTTCTTCATTCACATTGGATACTTTGTCTAAAGATCTATTGCTAGAAGCAAAGCAAAAAGGATACGGTGACAGACAGATAGCACATATGCTAGGATGTCTAGAATCACAGGTATATGCAAAACGTGAAGAATTAGACATCAATCGTGTGTATAAATTGGTAGATACTTGTGCGGCTGAATTTGAAGCACAAACGCCATATTTCTACTCTACTTTTGAAAACACAATGTCTGTAGCAGGAGGTAAGCCTTACGCTCACAATGAGTCTGTAGTTACGGAAAAGAAAAAAGTAGTGGTCTTAGGTTCTGGTCCTAATAGGATTGGACAAGGAATCGAATTTGATTACTGTTGTGTGCACGGTGTGTTAGCCGCTAAAGAAGCAGGTTATGAGACCATCATGATCAACTGTAACCCAGAAACTGTTTCTACAGATTTTGATACGGCTGATAAATTGTACTTTGAACCTGTATTCTGGGAGCATATTTACGATATCATCAAACATGAAAAACCAGAAGGTGTTATTGTTCAGTTGGGTGGACAGACGGCACTGAAGTTGGCAGAAAAATTAGAGAAAAACGGAATCAAAATTATTGGTACTTCTTTCGAAGCGTTGGATTTAGCAGAAGATAGAGGTCGTTTTTCTGATATGCTGACATCTCTAGACATACCTTTCCCTAAATTTGGTATCGCTACCAATGCTGATGAAGCACTTGTCATAGCCGATGCTTTGGATTTCCCAATCTTAGTTCGTCCTTCTTATGTATTAGGAGGTCAGGGAATGAAAATCGTAATCAATAAGGAAGAGTTAGAAAAGCACGTAGTAAGTTTGCTACAGTCTATTCCTGGAAATAAGTTGTTATTAGACCACTACCTAGATGGGGCTATTGAAGCGGAAGCAGATGCTATTTGTGATGCAGATGGTAACGTGTATATTATTGGTATTATGGAGCATATTGAACCTTGTGGTGTACACTCAGGAGATTCTAACGCAACATTGCCTCCTTTTAATTTAGGTGATTTGGTAATGCAACAAATCAAAGACCATACTGCAAAGATTGCAAGAGCTTTGAAAACAGTTGGATTGATCAATATTCAGTTTGCAGTGAAAGACGATAAGGTATATATCATTGAAGCGAACCCAAGAGCGTCTCGTACGGTTCCATTCATAGCAAAAGCTTATGGTGAGCCTTATGTAAACTATGCAACTAAAGTAATGTTGGGAGTAAACAAGGTGACTGATTTTGATTTCAAACCTCACTTGGATGGTTATGCGATCAAGCAACCTGTATTTTCTTTTAATAAATTTCCAAATGTAGATAAGAAGCTAGGACCTGAGATGAAATCTACAGGAGAGAGTATCTTGTTTATTGACGATTTGAAAGATGATGATTTCTATGAATTGTACTCTAGAAGAAAGATGTATTTGAATAAATAAATCTCATACTTATAAATATAAAAGGGTTTCCAATTGGAAACCCTTTTTTT
>JBELHA010000025.1:0-8757 GCA_042091695.1 Flavicella sp. | reverse complement strand
ATTTTAAATACAGTGGCAATTCTTTTCTTTTTTTTTGATACAGTCATTGTGTTTTTTTTGGAGGTTTGTAAATAGTATAGGTGTGTTGTGTGTTAAAATATGTGTGATTATTTCTTTGGTTTCAATTCAAAATCTAGCTCAATATCGATAGTTTCTGCAATTTTTTTGGCGACAATCGAGGGGATCTTAATGTCAAAATCAGCTGCCTTTACCTTAAAAGACGCTTTTAAATTGATTTTTTCAGTTGATTGAGAGATGTCTGCAACAATTTCTAATGGTTTTGAGATTCCATGTAAAGTCAATATTCCTTTTACTGCATACTTTTTAGGTATGTTGGTGTTGTCGGATTTAAAATCTACAATTTCACCGCTAAATTTTGCTTTTGGATAGCTATCAGATTCGATGTAGTTTTCGTTAAAATGTTCTTCCATCAAAGCTATTTTAAAACGAAATCCTTTGACCAAAGCTAAAGCGGCAATAGCTCCTGTTTTCGTATTGACAATTGCTGTTACTTTAGTGTTTTTGGCTTTGATTTCTTCAAAAGAAGGCACAGAAGCCTCAAATTGAATACTAGCAGATCTTGTGAAGTATTTTTCTTGTGAAAAGAGTTGAACACTCATTAATAAACACAATAGTGTGATTCCGAGTTTGTTTTTTTTATTGTACATATCCATTTTCTATCCAATTTTTAATAAGTGTGATTGTTGCTTCAGTTAGTACAGGACTTCCTATGGGCATTTCTCCTCTTTCAATTTCTCCAAGTGCATCTCTGTTTTCAAATGCATTCTTAACATGTTCAAAGGAAGTTAAGTCTACTCCTGCCGTTTTTGATACTGCATCGTGACAACCACTCGTAGCACAACTGGATTGCATAATTGACGCAATAGTATTGCTATACGTAACGATTTCAATTGGGTTGTCAATGATAGGTTCTATGACATCAGATTCTGAATCGAAGGCACAACTCAGCATTAAAAACATAAGGATTGTACTTAAATAACGAGGGGTTTTCATTTGTAATGTGTATTTTTGAGTATATTTATAAATTAAATGAATATTTAATAATTATACTGCTAAATGTACAAATATTATTAAGGAAAAATAAGTCAAACTTATATTTTTGATACCATGTGGAAAAAAACACTTTATTTACTGTTATTTTTTTGTTTTGTAGTTGTTACTACCGCTATTTTCAAATATGTGTATAGGCCACATAAGGATATTCAAGCTTCTGAAACGTCTTATAAAGTTACCGCTTCTGTATTGTCCTCTGCTTTTGCATTAGATGTAGAGGCAGCTTCACAAAAATTTTTAAATAAAACTATTGAAGTGTCAGGCAATATAACGAGTATAGACAATCAAAGTATTGTACTTAATGCTGTTGTTATTTGTTATTTTAAAGAAATGAATTCAGATACAAATAATGACAATATGTCTTTATTTACAATCAAAGGAAGGTGTATTGGCTATGACGAACTACTTGAAGAAATAAAATTAGATCAATGTTCCATTATAAACAAAAACTAAAAATCACTCTAATGAAATTATTTTTTGCATTGCTGCTCTCCCTTTTCTTGTTACAAACAACAAACGCTCAAAATGACTTGTTGGCTGAAATAGACGCAGAAGTTACTGTTTCTACTAAAGTAAGTTCTGTCTTTAAAGGATTGAAAATTGTAAATCTAGAATCTACGAAGACCATAGACAAAGGAGATTTTTATTTTGTGATTGCGCATCGATTTGGTTCTATCAAAGGTGGATTTAAAGAATTGTACGGTTTGGATCAATCTAACATTCGTTTTAGTTTTTTATATGGATTTACAGATCGATTGACTGCGGGATTGTCTCGAAGCTCTTATGAAAAGACTTATGATTTTACTACCAAATACAAATTGCTGACTCAAGACAAGGAAGGTTTTCCCTTAAACATAGCTCTTTTTGGAGCGATGGCTTACAAAACTATTGACCCAGCATTTGGTTATGTGCGTTACAAAGACATACACCGCTTGAATTATGTGGGGCAATTATTGATTTCAAGAAAAATCAATACCAATTTGTCATTGCAAGTAACACCAATGTTTTTACACGAAAACTTTGTAGTACAAGACACGCAAGAAAATAGTCAATATGCTGCAGGATTTGGAGGGCGTTACAAATTAGACGCACGTTTTTCTATCAATTTTGACTATGTACATCACCTTAATAGAGCTACAGAGAATCCTTTTGTAAATCCATTGTCTATAGGTTGTGACATTGAAACAGGAGGGCATGTATTTCAAGTGCATTTCTCTAATTCAAGACATATGAACGATGCTGGTTTTATAAATGCGAATGGTGATTGGGCTACTGGAGATATATTTTTTGGATTTAACCTATTGCGAGTTTTTTAACAACTCATATTTTATATCTTTGAGTAAAAAAGATGAATTATATCTTATTTGACGGTTCTGTTAGGGAAACCTTGTTACCATTTACCTTTACCCGTCCTGTGGCTGAAATTCGATTGGGTACGCTTACAATTTCTGAAAAGTGGGAAAAGTATTTGGGTACAACAGTAACCCACTTGACAGAAGAATATCTTGAGGAAAAATACCCAATGGTTGAATTTTCAGAAAACATATTTATAGATGCCTCTCTATTGCCTACTGAAAATTTAGCAGAAGCCATTTCTTTTTTGGATAGCAACCAATTATTGACCGTAAATGGAGCAGTTGTTGCATTCTTTGCAAACGATACCCAAGATACACCTGATTTTGAAAGCTACGAATGTGTTGAGTTTACTGAAGCTTGTTCACAAATAGTCGAAAAGACTGATTTGTTCACACTCAATGCAGCAGCGATCGCTTCTGATTTTAAGCTGTTGACCGAGGACCGTACGAGCCAACCTATACCCAAAAGTAACCAAGTAATTTGCCCTGAAAATGTCTTTTTAGAAGAAGGCGTAACCTTGGAATGTTGTATCCTCAATGCAAGTGCTGGACCTATTTATATAGGGAAAAACGCTACTGTTTTGGAAGGTGCAATGATTCGAGGTCCCTTTTCTTTAGGAGAATCATCTGTTGTGAAAATGGGGGCTAAAATTTATGGAGCAACTACTATAGGTCCTCAATGTACTGTTGGAGGTGAGTTGAAAAATGTTGTTTTTTTTGCCAATTCTAACAAAGGACATGATGGTTACTTGGGAAATTCAGTCATTGGTGAATGGTGTAATTTGGGAGCAGATACAAATGTTTCAAACATGAAAAATACCCACGGTACAATTGCGGTGTGGGATTATAGCAAACAAGATTTTGAAGATACTGATTTGCAATTTTGTGGTGTTTTTATGGGCGATCACTGTAAAACAGCTATCAATACTATGTTGAATTCTGGTACCGTACTGGGAGTGAGTTCTAATGTGTTTGGTTCAGGTTTTCCCAATAAAAACATAGCTTCTTTTCAGTGGGGAATAGGTGAAGAACGACAACCTTATATATTGGAAAAAGCCTTAGAAGTAGCAGAAAAAATGTACACTCTTAAAAAAGAACCTTTTAGTGGTGTTGACCAACGAATACTTCAAGAAGTATTTGATGAAACTAAAACACGCTAAGTTTAGATATACAAAAAAGCCCATTTTACAATTTGTAAAATGGGCTTTTCATATGTTAGAGTATTTTATTTAGAAGCAGAAACAACTGGTTTCAATACTTCACCTTTGATACGCACCACTTTTTTAGCTTCAGACGCATTGGAAGTAATTGTTACTGTTTTTGAAAAACGTCCAATTCTGTTTGTAGCATATTTTACTTTTATTGTACCAGTAGCACCAGGCATAATTGGTTCTTCTGGTTTTGTTGGTACCGTACAACCACAACTACCTTTTACATTAGAAATGATCAAAGGACTGTTTCCTGTGTTAGTAAATACAAATTCACGGTTTCCATCTGCGTTTTGCTGAATTTTACCGTAGTCAATGACTTCTTGTTCAAACTTAAAAGCAGGTGCATTGGCATCAAATGTCACGACAGGTGATGTTGCTTGTGCATTTGCACTTAATGAAGCAATAAATAAAGTAATAGCGATAAGAGAATGTTTGATCATAATGTTGATTTTTTTTCAAATTTAAAAAATATTGATGAGTTTACAGGCATCAATTTGTTAGTTATTCGTTAAAATAAAAGTAAAGCTTTTATAAGTTACACAATTATTTTTTAGGATCAATAAATTTAGAACTTCATATAGTGTGACTTCACTTTAGTTACTGCGTTTTTTGTTCTTTTAGCAATGTTCAAAAACCCTAGTATTAGTTTTTAGTTGTTGGGGGTTTTTGTACTTTTGCACTTACGTGTTTTTTTAGGAATTAAAAAGATTTTTTAAGTTCCTAGTCAGTACATATAAAAAAGCAAAATAATAAACATCAATAATGATTCCAAACAAATACAATCCAGAAAACGTAGAAGACAAATGGTATAACTATTGGATGGAGAATGGTTATTTCCATTCGACACCCAATGAAAAAGAACCGTATACTATTGTAATCCCTCCACCGAATGTTACTGGAGTATTGCACATGGGGCATATGCTAAACAATACGATTCAAGATGTATTGATTCGACGTGCGCGTTTGAAGGGTTTTAATGCTTGTTGGGTTCCTGGAACCGATCATGCATCGATTGCTACAGAGGCTAAAGTTGTTGCTAAATTGAAAAGCGAGGGCATTGAAAAAGATGATTTAACTCGCGAAGAGTTTCTAAAACACGCTTGGGATTGGACAGACAAACATGGGGGTATCATTCTAGAACAGTTAAAGAAACTTGGCGCATCTTGTGATTGGGAGCGAACTGCATTTACTATGGATTCAGGCTTGAGTGAGGCGGTTTCTAAGGTTTTTGTTGATTTATACGAAAAAGGATTGATTTACCGTGGCTATAGAATGGTCAACTGGGATCCTGAAGCAAAAACAACGCTATCTGATGAAGAAGTTGAATATGTTGAAAAACAAGGAAACTTATATTATATTAAGTATCAAATAGAAGGTGCTGAAGAGTATCTGACCGTTGCTACGACACGTCCAGAGACTTTATTGGGAGATACTGCAATTTGTATCAACCCAAATGACGAGCGTTTTTCACATTTAAAGGGAAAAAAGGCTATTGTACCAATAGCCAATAGAGTGATTCCTATCATTGAAGATGCATATGTAGATGTAGAATTTGGAACAGGTTGTTTGAAAATAACGCCAGCCCACGATCAAAATGACAAGGCAATAGGAGAGAAGCACGGTTTGGAAGTGATTGACATCCTAAACGACGATGCCACTCTAAATGCTTTAGGTTTGCACTACGAAGGAAAAGATCGTTTTGTAGCACGCAAGGAAATTACTGAAGAGCTCAAGGAATTAGGATTGCTAGTAAAGATCGAGCAACACAATAATAAAGTAGGTGTTTCGGAAAGAACAAAAGCTGTAATTGAGCCTAAAATCTCTGCGCAGTGGTTTTTGAAAATGGAAGAAATCGTCAAGCCTGCTTTGGATGCAGTATTGAAAGACGAAGAAATTAAATTTTTCCCAAAACATTACAACAGTACTTATAAATATTGGTTAGAAAATATCCGTGATTGGAATATTTCTCGTCAGTTATGGTGGGGACACCAGATTCCAGCTTACTATTATGGAGATGGTATGGATGATTATGTGGTTGGAGAAACCATTGAAGAAGCGTTAGTAAAAGCCAAGGAAGTAACTAAAAACCCAAATTTACAAGCAGCTGATCTAAGACAAGACGCAGATGCTTTGGATACTTGGTTTTCATCTTGGTTGTGGCCAATATCTTTGTTTGACGGTATTAAAAACCCTGAAAATGAAGAATTTAAATATTATTACCCAACCAACGACTTGGTAACAGGTCCAGATATTATCTTTTTCTGGGTAGCGCGTATGGTATTTGCTGGGTATGAATTTGCAGATGCAAAGCCTTTCGAAAATGTTTATTTTACGGGAATTGTAAGAGATTCAAAACGTAGAAAAATGTCTAAATCATTAGGGAATTCTCCAGACCCTATCGAATTGATGAAAAAATACGGAGCAGACGGTGTTCGTACTGGATTGTTATTGAGCGCGGCGGCTGGAAATGATCTATTGTTTGAAGAAGAATTGTGTGCTCAAGGGAGAAACTTTTCAAGTAAAATATGGAATGCTTTCCGTTTGGTTCAAGGATGGGAAGTATCTGAGACTATAGCACAACCAGTATCGTCTAAAATAGCGATTGATTGGTATGCTTCTAAATTTCAAAAAGTACTGGCTGAGATTGAACAATCATTTGACCAATACAGAATTAGTGAAGCCTTGATGACCCTGTACAAACTGATATGGGATGATTTCTCTTCTTGGTTTTTAGAGATGGTAAAGCCTGCCTATCAACAACCTATTGATGCGGAGACTTACAAAGCAGTAATTGCTGCCTTGGAAGACAATTTAAAACTCTTACATCCATTTATGCCTTTCTTGACAGAAGAAATTTGGCAACATATTACAGAGAGAACACCGGAACAAGCTTTGATTGTTGCGGAATATCCAAAAGTAACTTCTTACGATGAAAAATTGATAACAGCATTTGAATTTGCATCGGAAGTAATCTCAGGAATTCGTAAGGTTCGAAAAGACAAAAACATCGCTTTCAAAGATGCGATTGCATTGTTCGTTATAGACAATGAAAAGGGGGAAGGTATTTTTGATACTGTTATTCAAAAATTAGGAAACACAGAAACGATTGAAAAGGTAGATGCTGCTGTTGAAGGTGCTATAGGATTTAGAGTAAAATCCAATGAGTACTTTGTGCCGATTTCAGGTGCAGTCAATGTGGAAGAAGAAACCGCAAAATTAAATGAAGAGTTGAAATATACAGAAGGTTTCTTAAAATCGGTACAAAAGAAATTAAGTAACGAACGTTTTGTAAACAATGCACCAGATCAAGTGATTGCCAACGAACGCAAAAAAGAAGCTGATGCATTGGCAAAAATAGAAACCTTAAAAGCGAGTTTAGAAGCACTATAATATTTATAAATCCCCCATAAATTGACTGTATGCAAACATTAGAGACTTTTTCTGAAGTAATACAAGCAAGTATAACCGCTGACGATTTTGTAAAAATCACCTTGAGCAAACCGATTCGTAAAAATGATGGTTTGCGCAATATTTATGTGCGTCTAGTTTTGATACAGGATGTCTTAAAAATGTCTTTTACCTATCATTATAAAACCAATGATCAGGTAAAAAATTATTCCGTAGTTGAGGGGATTGAAGTATTACAAGAGCATTTGATGACTACGTTTCGTACGGCAGTTGTATTTACTTTAGCAAAAGATGTGCATGTTTTTATTTCTAAAAAGAAACAGGTGTCTTACAAAGACCAACATCCTAGTTTTACCAATAAACCTCCTATATCACATGACAAGCCTAAGCAGAAAAGAGCCCAACTTGGTGCTTACCTGCAGTATTTAGGTATTACTGATAAAGACAACAATGTCATTCCCAAAAAGGCAGATAAATTCCGTCAGATCAATAAGTATTTGGAGATCATGGAAAGTTTGATCAACAATACCAAATTGCCCAAGCAAGTACAAATTGTAGACATGGGGTCTGGTAAGGGATATTTGACTTTTGCTTTATACGACTATTTGGTAGTACAGCGTAAAATGGATGTAACTGTAACTGGTATTGAATTACGCAAAGAATTGGTTGATTATTGTAATGAAGGAGCTGCTACATGTGGTTTTGAAAACCTAAATTTTGAATGCAAACCCATTCAGGAATACGCCAATAAGAAAATTGATATTTTGATTGCTTTACACGCTTGTGATACTGCAACAGACGATGCCATTACCAAGGGGATTGTTGCCAATGCAGGATTGATTGTCTGTGCACCTTGTTGTCACAAACAAATCCGTCAGCAATTGAAAGGAAAAGCACAAGAAGATCCAATTTTAAAATATGGGATTTTCAAAGAACGTCAATTCGAAATGGTAACAGATACAATTCGTGCGATGATATTGGAAAAGAAACAATATCAAACTAAAATTTTTGAATTTATATCTAGTGAGCATACCCACAAAAATGTGATGTTAGTTGCCTCAAAATCTGCTAAAAATGCGGATATAGATTTACTGGATCAAAAGATAGATGCTCTAAAAGCTACTTACGGTATTGACCATCATTATTTAGAAACGACGGTCAAATTCTAACAGACGCTTTCAATGCTATGGAAAAAGTGAATTTTAATATTGTTTTAGTCAACCCTCAAATACCCAATAATACGGGTAATATAGGTCGTTTGTGTGTTGGGAGTTTGAGTACTTTACACCTAGTAAAGCCTCTGGGTTTTGAGATTACAGACAGTAGGGTAAAACGTGCTGGTTTGGATTATTGGGGGGATTTAGACCTCTGTTATCACGAAAATTTCGAGGCTTTGATCGCTACGATTCCCGATATATCTCGTGTTTTTTTCTTTACGACACGTGCTTCTAAAACTTATTATGATGTTGCGTATCAAGAGGGTGATTGGTTGGTATTTGGAAGAGAATCAGATGGTTTGCCTGCTGAAATTGTATCAAAATTTCAGGATCAATGTGTGAAAATACCATTTCCAGGAACTGTTCGTAGTTTCAATTTAGGAAATGCCGTTGCTATGGCATTGGGAGAGGGCTTACGGCAGATGAATTAACAAAATTAATTGTGAGACATAAAAAAAGCGAATATCTATTTAGATATTCGCTTTTAGTATT
>JBELHA010000024.1:0-44339 GCA_042091695.1 Flavicella sp. | reverse complement strand
CTCAGTTGGTAGAGCACTGGTCTCCAAAACCAGGTGTCGTGAGTTCGAGTCTCTCCGCCCGTGCAAATTAACATTTTATAGATGCTTGCTAGAATTCAATCCTGTCAAGCATCTTTATAGTAGCAAAAATACGTACAAAATGAGTGTTGTAAATTATATCAAAGAGTCTTTCGAAGAGTTAAATAGCAATATGACATGGTTGCCTAAAGATGAAGCACAAAAGTCAACAGTGATTGTTGCTTTATTTACTATTATTTTTGCGCTCGCTGTTTTTGCTGTTGATTCAGTATTTCAAAATGGTTTGGATAACTTTTTTAATATGTTTAACTAAGACCTATGGCTGAATCAGTTAAAAAATGGTACGTAGTTAGAGCTATTGGAGGCCAAGAAAATAAAGTGAAATCTTATATCGAAACTGAGATTTCTAGATTGGGATTGTCTGATTATGTTGAGCAGGTGTTAGTACCTACTGAAAAAGTTATTCAAATTCGAAATGGAAAGAAAGTTAGTATAGAAAAGATTTACTTTCCGGGGTACATTATGGTTGAAGCCAATCTTAGTGGTGAAGTTCCTCACGTAATCAAATCTGTAACGGGTGTTATTGGTTTTTTAGGTGAAACAAAAGGAGGTGAGCCTGTTCCATTGAGAAAAAGTGAGATCAATAGAATGCTAGGTAAAGTTGATGAACTTTCAGTTCAAAATAACAATGTGGAGATTCCTTTTGTTGTCGGTGAAACTGTAAAAGTTGTTGACGGTCCTTTCAATGGTTTTGATGGAGTCATTGAGAATGTAAATGAAGAAAAGCGCAAGCTTGAAGTAATGGTAAAGATTTTTGGAAGAAAGACACCATTAGAGTTAAGCTATATGCAAGTAGATAAAATATCATAATTAATAACATACTCTCTTTAAGAGAATATTTCTGTTACACATGGCTTCCACTATATGTAAAGTAAATTAGATTAAGAAATGGCAAAAGAAGTAAGTAAAGTAGTAAAATTACAAGTTCGTGGAGGAGCGGCTAACCCGTCTCCACCAGTTGGTCCTGCTTTAGGTGCTGCCGGAGTTAACATCATGGAGTTCTGTAAGCAGTTTAATGCTAGAACTCAAGACAAACAAGGAAAAGTTCTTCCAGTAGCAATTACTGTATACAAGGACAAATCTTTCGAATTTGTTATCAAAACTCCTCCAGCAGCTGTTCAGATTTTAGAAGCAGCAAAAGTAAAAAAAGGATCAGGAGAACCAAACCGTAAGAAAGTTGCAAGTATTACTTGGGACCAAGCGAGAGCTATTGCGGAAGACAAAATGGCTGATTTAAACGCATTTACAGTTGAATCAGGTATGAGAATGGTTGCAGGTACTGCACGTTCTATGGGAATTACAATGAAAGGAGACGCTCCACAATAAACTTAAGAAATGGCAAAATTAACAAAAAAGCAGAAAGAAGCTCACGCTAAGATAGACCCTTCTAAAGTATATTCTTTAAATGAAGCGTCTGCATTGGTAAAGGAAATAACAACTGTAAACTTTGACGCATCTGTAGATTTAGCTATACGTTTAGGAGTAGATCCTAGAAAAGCGAATCAAATGGTTCGTGGTGTAGTTACACTTCCTCACGGAACAGGTAAAGATGTTAAAGTTTTAGCATTGGTTACTCCAGACAAAGAAGCAGAAGCTAAAGAAGCGGGTGCTGATTACGTAGGTTTGGACGAGTATTTACAAAAAATTAAAGGAGGATGGACAGATGTTGATGTTATCATCACAATGCCTTCTGTAATGGGTAAATTAGGACCATTAGGTAGAGTATTAGGACCAAGAGGTTTGATGCCTAACCCTAAGACAGGTACTGTTACTATGGATGTAGCAAAAGCTGTAAACGAGGTGAAAGCAGGTAAGATTGATTTCAAAGTTGATAAAACTGGTATCGTGCACGCTGCAATTGGAAAAGTATCTTTTGATGCTAAAAAGATTGAAGAGAATGCAAACGAATTGATCCAGACATTGATCAAATTGAAGCCAACAGCAGCTAAAGGTACTTATATCAAGAGTACGTTTATGTCAAGTACTATGAGTGCTGGATTAGCTGTAGATATCAAATCAAATTAATAGGAAGTTAAAACTCGGAAATTATGACTAGAGAAGAAAAATCACAGGTAATCGTAGATTTAACTGCCCAAATATCTGATAGTAGTGTTATCTATGTTGCTGATATTTCAGGATTAAACGCTGAAGCAACTTCTAATTTAAGAAGAGCTTGTTTTAAAGCGGATGTTCAGTTAGCAGTAGTGAAAAACACGTTGCTTGCAAAAGCAATGGAAAAAGCTGAAAAAGACTTTGGAGAATTACCTACAGCATTGAAAGGAAATTCATCAATCTTATTGTCTGAAACAGGAAATGCTCCTGCTAAGATAATCAAGGAATTCAGAAAAAAATCTGACAAACCAGTATTGAAAGGAGCTTATATCGAAGAAGCTGTTTACTTAGGAGACGATCAATTAGAGACGCTTGTAAACATCAAATCTAAAGAAGAGCTTATTGGAGATATCATTGGATTGTTACAATCACCAGCGAAGAATGTTGTTTCAGCATTGCAATCAGGTGGACAAACTCTTTCAGGTATTGTTAAGACATTATCAGAAAGATAGAATTAGCGCACAAATAAATTATTATATTACATTTTAAAAATTAGTACAATGGCAGAATTAAAAGATTTCGCAGAGCAATTAGTTAACTTAACAGTTAAAGAAGTAAACGAATTAGCTACAATATTAAAAGATGAGTACGGTATCGAGCCAGCTGCAGCAGCAGTAGCAGTAGCAGGACCAGCAGCAGGAGGAGCAGACGCAGCAGAAGAAAAAACTGAGTTTGACGTAATCTTAAAAGCAGCAGGATCATCTAAATTAGCAGTTGTTAAATTGGTTAAAGAATTAACTGGTTTAGGATTGAAAGAAGCTAAAGGTATCGTTGATGGAGCACCTGCTCCAATCAAAGAAGGAATATCTAAAGATGAGGCTGAAGGTCTTGTAAAATCTTTAGAAGAAGCTGGTGCTGAAGTAGAGCTTAAATAAGCTTTTCACCCAACAACTAAATTTAGGTTTAGGTCTAAAAGAGGCAACTCTTTTTGACCTAAACCATTTTTGCATATATATATTTATTCTTTATTTAATACAGAATTTTAACTAAAATTTTTTCTCCTTTGGCAACGAAAAATAGTACTGAAAGAATAAACTTTGCATCCGCTAAATTGGTTACTGACTATCCTGACTTTTTGGATATTCAATTAAAATCTTTTCAAGATTTTTTCCAATTAAAAACAAAAGCTGATGAGCGAAGTGACGAAGGTTTGTATAAAACCTTCATGGATAATTTCCCAATTACTGATACAAGAAACAACTTTGTATTAGAATTTCTAGACTACTTTGTAGATCCACCTAGATATTCTATTCAAGAGTGTATCGAAAGAGGCTTGACACACAGTGTACCTCTAAAAGCTCGATTAAAACTATACTGTACCGATCCTGAACACGAGGATTTCGAAACAATTGTACAAGATGTCTATTTAGGTACTATTCCTTATATGACAAACTCTGGTACTTTTGTAATCAATGGAGCAGAAAGAGTTGTTGTATCTCAATTACACCGTTCTCCTGGTGTCTTTTTTGGACAATCATTCCACGCAAATGGAACCAAATTATACTCTGCAAGAGTAATACCTTTTAAAGGTTCTTGGATCGAATTTGCAACTGATATCAATCAAGTAATGTATGCTTATATTGATAGAAAGAAAAAATTACCAGTTACTACTTTATTCCGTGCAATCGGATTCGAAAGAGATAAAGACATTCTTGAAATCTTTAACCTAGCTGAAGAAATTAAGGTTTCTAAAAGCGGTTTAAAGAAAATCTTAGGACGTAAGTTAGCGGCTCGTGTATTGAAAACATGGCACGAAGATTTCGTAGATGAAGATACCGGAGAGGTTGTATCTATCGAAAGAAATGAAATTGTATTAGACAGAGATACTGTTCTTGAAAAAGAACATATCGAAGAAATTATTGACTCTGGTGCTAAAACTGTATTGTTGCACAAGTTAGATAATGAAATGGCTGATTATGCAATCATCCACAATACTTTGCAAAAAGATCCAACAAATTCTGAAAAAGAAGCTGTTGAACATATCTATAGACAATTACGTAACGCGGAACCGCCTGATGAGGAAACTGCACGTGGGATTATTGACAAATTGTTCTTCTCTGAACAACGTTATAACCTCGGTGAAGTAGGACGTTACAGAATGAATAAGAAGTTACAACTTGATGAGTCTTTGGACGCTAAAGTTTTGACTAAAAATGATATTATCACAATAGTGAAATATTTGATTGAATTGATCAACTCTAAAGCAGAGGTTGATGATATTGATCACTTATCGAACCGTCGTGTAAGAACCGTAGGAGAACAATTAGCAAGTCAATTTGGTGTTGGTTTGTCTAGAATGGCTCGTACGATTCGTGAGCGTATGAATGTACGTGACAATGAAGTATTTACTCCTATTGATTTGATCAATGCAAAGACTTTGTCTTCTGTGATCAATTCTTTCTTTGGAACCAACCAATTGTCTCAATTTATGGATCAGACGAATCCTCTTGCAGAAATCACGCACAAGCGTAGACTATCTGCCTTAGGACCTGGTGGATTATCGAGAGAAAGAGCTGGATTTGAGGTACGTGATGTACACTACACGCACTACGGTCGTTTGTGTCCAATTGAAACTCCTGAAGGACCGAATATTGGTTTGATTTCATCTTTAGCTGTATATGCTAAAGTAAATAATCTTGGATTTATTGAAACAGCGTATAGAAAAATTGATGACGGTGTTGTAAATATTTCCGATCAACCTACTTATTTAAGTGCTGAAGAAGAAGAAGGTCACAAATTTGCACAGTCTAACTTACCGTTAGATGATGCAGGTAACTTTATCGCTGATAAAATTATCTCAAGAGAAGAAGCAGATTATCCTGTAGTATCTCCAAAAGAGGTAAGTTACATGGATGTTTCTCCAAACCAAATTGCATCTATCTCGGCTTCGTTAATTCCATTCTTGGAACACGATGATGCCAACCGTGCATTGATGGGATCTAACATGATGCGTCAAGCAGTACCATTGTTACGTCCTGAATCTCCTATTGTAGGAACAGGTTTGGAAAGAAGAGTAGCAAAAGATTCTCGTATTTTAATCAATGCAGAAGGAGCGGGTGTTGTTGAGTATGTGGATGCTAACTTGATTACAATCAAATACGATAGAACTGACGATGAAAGATTGGTGAGTTTTGATAAGGATGAAAAGTCGTACGACTTGATCAAGTTTAGAAAGACCAACCAAGGAACAAATATCAACTTGAAACCTATTGTTAGTAAAGGTGATAGAGTTGCTGAAGGTCAAGTACTATGTGAAGGTTATGCAACCCAAAAGGGTGAATTAGCTCTTGGTAGAAACATGAAAGTTGCCTTCATGCCTTGGAAAGGATATAACTTTGAGGATGCGATTGTAATCTCGGAAAAAGTTGTAAGAGAAGATATATTTACTTCTATTCATATCGATGAATATTCATTAGACGTTAGAGATACGAAGTTAGGAAATGAAGAATTGACAAATGACATTCCTAATGTTAGTGAAGAAGCTACCAAAGATTTAGATGAAAACGGAATGATCCGTATCGGTGCAGAGGTTAAACCAGGGGATATCCTTATTGGTAAAATTACTCCTAAAGGAGAATCTGACCCAACACCGGAAGAAAAGCTGTTAAGAGCAATCTTTGGTGACAAAGCAGGTGACGTAAAAGACGCCTCTTTAAAAGCATCTCCTTCATTGAGAGGGGTTGTTATCGATAAGAAATTATTCCAAAGAGCTGTAAAAGATAAATCTAAGCGTACGCGTGATAAAGAGGAAATAGCGAAACTTGAAACAACGTTTGAAGTGAAGTTTGAAGCTCTTAAAGATTTATTGATTGAAAAATTATTCCATTTGGTGTCTGGTAAGACTTCTCAAGGGGTTCAAAATGATTTAGGTGAAGATGTTTTCCCAAAAGGAAAGAAATTTACACTTAAAATGTTGAATTCTGTGAATGATTACTCTCACTTAACTAAGGGATCTTGGACTACAGATACAGAATTGAATAAAATGATTGGTGAATTGATTCACAATTATAAAATCAAGGTAAGTGACTTACAAGGATCTTTACGTCGTAACAAGTTTACAATTAGTGTTGGAGACGAGTTGCCTGCAGGTATTTTGAAACTAGCTAAAATTTATGTTGCTAAGAAACGTAAATTGAAAGTAGGAGATAAAATGGCCGGACGTCATGGTAACAAAGGTATTGTAGCTCGTATTGTAAGAGCTGAAGACATGCCTTTCCTTGAAGACGGAACACCAGTAGATATCGTATTGAATCCATTAGGAGTACCTTCTCGTATGAACATTGGTCAGATTTATGAAACAGTTTTAGGATGGGCAGGTCAAAAATTAGGTCAGAAGTATGCGACACCTATTTTCGATGGTGCATCTTTGGAAGAAATTAACACTTTGACTGACAAGGCTGAAGTTCCAAGATTTGGACATACCTATCTTTATGATGGTGGAACAGGAGTACGTTTTGACCAACCAGCAACAGTAGGGATCATCTACATGATCAAACTGGGGCATATGATTGAAGACAAAATGCACGCACGTTCTATTGGACCGTACTCATTGATTACGCAACAACCACTTGGTGGTAAAGCGCAATTTGGAGGACAGCGTTTTGGAGAGATGGAAGTATGGGCTCTAGAAGCCTATGGAGCATCTAGTATCTTGAGAGAGATCTTGACGATTAAATCTGATGATGTAATGGGAAGAGCGAAAACTTACGAGGCAATCGTGAAGGGAGAGCAAATGCCAGAACCAGGTTTACCGGAATCATTCAACGTTTTGATGCACGAACTGAAAGGTTTAGGATTAGACGTTCGTTTAGAAGACTAATACATATTCGAGCGAGAGAGTCTCTCTCTTGCTCGCTATTAGTACAATAAACGTTATATTAAATTACATTTAAATTCGAATCCATCATATACCATGGCAAGAAAAGAAGATAAATACACTGTTAAGAAATTTAGTAAAATTTCAATCGGTTTGGCATCTCCAGAATCGATATTAGACATATCAAGAGGAGAGGTGTTAAAACCAGAAACTATAAATTACCGTACACACAAACCTGAAAGAGATGGTTTGTTTTGTGAGCGTATTTTTGGTCCTATCAAGGATTTTGAATGTGCTTGTGGTAAATACAAAAGAATTCGTTACAAAGGAATCGTTTGTGACCGATGTGGAGTTGAAGTAACGGAGAAAAAAGTACGTAGAGATCGTGTAGGTCACATCCACTTGGTTGTTCCTATCGCTCATATCTGGTACTTTAGATCATTGCCTAACAAAATGGGATACCTTTTAGGGTTGCCATCTAAAAAGTTAGATACGATTATCTATTACGAACGTTATGTAGTTATCCAACCGGGTACTGCGACTAACTTAGACGGTACTCCATTACAAAAAATGGACTTCCTTACTGAGGAAGAGTACTTAGATATTTTAGAAACAATCCCTCAAGACAATAGATACTTAGACGATACAGATCCTAATAAATTCATCGCGAAAATGGGAGCTGAGTGTCTGATAGATTTATTAGACCGTATTGATTTAGATGCTTTGTCTTACGAATTAAGACACAAAGCAAATACAGAAACTTCAAAACAACGTAAAACTGAAGCTTTAAAACGTTTGAATGTTGTTGAAGCTTTTAGAGACTCTAAGAAAAATAGAGAAAACAATCCTTCTTGGATGATCATGAAGGCAATTCCTGTGATACCACCAGAACTGAGACCTTTGGTTCCTTTAGATGGTGGACGTTTTGCAACTTCTGATTTGAACGACTTGTACCGTAGAGTAATCATCCGTAACAACCGTTTGAAGCGTTTGATGGAAATTCAAGCTCCAGAGGTAATCTTACGTAACGAAAAACGTATGTTGCAAGAGTCTGTAGATTCATTGTTCGACAATACTCGTAAAGCATCTGCTGTAAAAACAGAATCTAACAGACCTTTGAAATCTCTTTCTGATTCATTGAAAGGAAAGCAAGGACGTTTCCGTCAAAACTTACTTGGTAAGCGTGTTGACTATTCTGCACGTTCTGTAATTGTTGTTGGACCAGAATTAGAATTGTCTGAATGTGGATTGCCAAAAGATATGGCAGCTGAACTTTACAAGCCTTTCGTAATCCGTAAGTTGATTGAAAGAGGAATCGTAAAGACAGTAAAATCTGCAAAGAAGATTATAGATAAAAAAGAGCCTGTAGTATGGGATATCCTTGAAAATGTATTGAAAGGACACCCTGTATTACTAAACCGTGCACCTACGTTGCACCGTCTAGGTATCCAAGCTTTCCAACCCAAATTAATCGAAGGAAAGGCAATCCAATTACACCCATTAGTGTGTACTGCCTTTAACGCCGATTTTGATGGAGATCAAATGGCCGTTCACTTGCCATTAGGACCTGAGGCGATTTTAGAAGCTCAGATGTTATTATTGGCATCACATAATATTTTGAACCCTGCCAATGGTGCACCAGTAACGGTACCATCACAGGATATGGTATTGGGTCTGTATTATATGACCAAAGAAAGAATTTCAACTCCTGAAGTACCTGTAAAAGGAGAAGGATTGACGTTCTACTCTCCAGAAGAATTGATCATTGCTTACAACGAAAAAGCAGTGGACTTGAATGCTGGTATCAAAGTAAAAACTCAAGACATCGACGAAAATGGTAACTCTGTACTTAGAATTATCAAAACAACTGTTGGTAGAGTATTGATCAACGAAGTGGTACCAGAAAAAGCTGGATATATCAATGAAGTATTGACCAAGAAAAACTTACGTGGAATTATCGGTGGCATCTTAAAAGCAACAGATATTCCAACGACTGGTAAGTTTTTGGACGATATCAAAACAATGGGGTTCAAGTTTGCATTCCAAGGTGGTTTGTCATTTAGTTTAGGAGATATCATTATCCCTAAAGAAAAAGTGACAATGATCGCTGATGCAAATGCTGAAGTTGACGTAATCATGGCCAACTACAACATGGGTATGTTGACCAACAAGGAACGTTACAACCAAGTAATTGATATTTGGGGATCTACGAACAACCGTTTGACTGAGTTATCTATGAAACGTTTGAGAGAAGATCAGCAAGGTTTCAACTCGGTATACATGATGTTGGATTCTGGAGCAAGGGGATCTAAGGAACAAATTCGCCAGTTGACAGGGATGCGTGGATTGATGGCAAAGCCTAAAAAATCTACAGCATCTGGAGGGGAAATTATTGAAAATCCAATTCTTTCTAACTTTAAGGAAGGTCTTTCGATTTTGGAATACTTTATCTCTACCCACGGTGCACGTAAAGGACTTGCAGATACGGCTTTGAAAACTGCCGATGCGGGTTACCTAACACGAAGATTGGTAGATGTTTCTCAAGATGTAATCGTAACCGAAGAGGATTGTGGTACATTGAGAGGATTGGAAGTTTCTGCTTTAAAGAAAAATGACGAAATCTTTGAATCACTTTCTGAACGTATCGTAGGAAGGTTTACTTTACACGAAGTAAAAAATCCTACTACTAAAGAAGTAATTCTAGGAGCTTCTTCTTTAATTACGGATGAATTGTCTGTAGAAATTGAACAAGCAGGTGTTGATACGGTGGAAGTAAGATCTCCGTTGACATGTGAGGCAGTAACAGGTATCTGTGTGATGTGTTACGGTCAGAGTATGTCTACGAGAACGGTAGTTCAAAGAGGTGAATCTGTCGGTGTTATTGCAGCGCAGTCTATTGGAGAACCAGGAACACAGTTGACCTTGAGAACTTTCCACGTTGGAGGGGTAGCAGGTAACATTTCTGAGGACAACAAATTGATCGCTAAGCACAATGGTAAGATTGAGATTGAAGACTTGAATACTGTTGAAGGTATAGATCCTCAAGGAAACAAAGTTGATATCGTTATCTCAAGAACTTCTGAAATCAAAGTAATTGATGAAGTAACTGGATTGGTATTGAGTACGAATAATATTCCTTATGGTTCTTACGTATTTATCAAAGGAAAGAAGAAAATCAAGAAAGGAGATGTTGTATGTCAGTGGGATGCATTTAACGGTGTAATCGTATCTGAATTTGGAGGTAAAGTAACCTTCAACAACGTTGAGAAAGGAATCAACTTCTCTGTAGAAGTTGATGAACAAACTGGATTCCAAGAGAAAGTAATTACCGAATCAAAGAACAAGAAAATCATTCCTGAATTGAATGTTTTAGGTGCTGATGGAGAAGTATTACGTTCTTACAGTTTACCATTAGGTTCTCACTTGATGATTGATGACGGAGAAGAAATCGAATCTGGTAAAGTATTGGTGAAGATTCCTCGTAAGTCTGGTAAAGCAGGTGATATTACAGGAGGTTTACCTCGTGTAACTGAATTATTCGAAGCTCGTAACCCATCGAACCCTGCAGTAGTTGCAGAAACTGACGGTGTTGTGACCTTAGGTAAAATCAAACGTGGTAACCGTGAAATCATTGTAGAATCTAAGTTTGGAGATATCAAGAAATACTTGGTGAAATTATCTAACCAAATTTTAGTACAAGAGAATGACTTTATCAAGGCAGGTATGCCATTGTCAGATGGAGCTACAACTCCAAACGATATCCTGAAAATTCAAGGACCATCTAAAGTACAAGAGTACTTGGTAAATGAAATTCAAGAAGTATACCGTCTACAAGGAGTGAAAATTAACGATAAGCACTTTGAGGTAGTTGTACGTCAAATGATGCGTAAAGTTAGAATTATTGACTCTGGAGATACTTTATTCTTAGAAAATCAATTGATTCATAAAAACGACTTTATCAAACAGAACGATGCAATATACGGGATGAAAGTTGTTGAAGAAGTTGGTGGATCTGATGAATTGAATGCAGGTCAAATAATTTCCTCTCGTAAATTAAGAGATGAAAACTCTCTATTGAAAAGAGAAGATAAGGCACTTGTTATCGCAAGAGATGCACAACCAGCAACAGCTGAGCAGATATTGCAAGGTATTACAAGAGCTTCTCTTCAAACGAAATCATTTATCTCGGCGGCATCTTTCCAAGAGACTACTAAAGTATTAAACGAAGCTGCTGTAAGTGGTAAAGTGGATAACTTAGAAGGATTGAAAGAAAACGTAATTGTTGGAAAACGAATTCCTGCAGGTACAGGGATGCGTTCGTACGATAAATTAATCGTTGGTCCAAAGGACGAAATTGAACAAAACTTGTAATCTATTGTTTCAACAATAATTATAATTAATACAGGTTGGTTCACATCATAGATGTGAACCAACTTTTTTTTAGGTACATATTTTTATATATTTATAAGATGAAAGAAAATCAAAACAAAGAGGGGCAATTGAATATTGAACTCGACGAATCTGTGGCTGAAGGAACCTATTCTAATTTGGCAATTATCAACCATTCTGCTTCTGAATTTATAGTAGATTTTATCAATGTTATGCCTGGTATTCCAAAAGCAAAAGTAAAATCTAGAATCATATTAACACCAGAGCATGCAAAACGCCTTACTAAAGCATTGGCTGAAAATATAAAGAGGTTTGAAAAAGCAAACGGGTCTATAAACGAACCTGAACAACCACCAATTCCAATGAATTTTGGTCCCACAGGACAAGCATAATAGTCGCTAGAATAGCACTTGCTAAAAAGGTGTTATCAGCTATATAAACACTCATTATACTGTATGAATTTTAAGATGTTCTTATTGTAAACATCTTTTCCTTCCTCAGTAATTTCCGATATTTGCGCAGTATTTTGCTAGCTGCAAATGTGAATAGAATATTTAATATTAAATTAGAGTATATGTCAGACGATAAAAAAGTCATTTTTTCCATGTCAGGTTTGAGTAAAACTTACCAGAGCACAGGAAAACAAGTATTAAAAAATATCCATTTAAGTTTTTTCTATGGAGCTAAAATAGGAATCTTAGGATTGAATGGTTCTGGTAAATCTTCTTTGCTAAAAATTATTGCTGGAGTGGATAATAATTACCAAGGAGATATCAACTTTTTACCTGGTTATTCTGTTGGATTCTTAGAACAAGAACCTATACTAGATGATGAAAAAACAGTGCTCGATATTGTTAAAGAAGGAGTTGCCGAAACAGTAGCTGTCCTTGATGAATACAATAAAATCAACGATATGTTTGGTTTAGAGGAAGTGTATTCGGATGCTGATAAAATGGAAAAGCTAATGAACCGTCAAGCAGAGCTTCAAGATCAAATTGATGCTTCTGATGCTTGGGAACTAGATACCAAATTAGAAATAGCAATGGACGCTTTGCGTACACCAGAACCTGATACTAAAATTGCTGTATTGTCTGGAGGGGAGCGAAGAAGAGTTGCCCTTTGTCGTTTGTTATTACAACAACCTGATGTATTGCTATTGGATGAGCCTACCAACCACTTGGATGCAGAATCGGTACATTGGCTAGAACATCACCTAGCGCAATACAAAGGAACTGTTATTGCAGTAACGCACGATAGGTATTTCTTGGACAATATCGCAGGGTGGATTTTAGAATTAGACAGAGGAGAAGGAATTCCATGGAAAGGAAATTACTCTTCTTGGTTGGATCAAAAATCGCAACGTATGGCGCAGGAAGACAAAACAGCTTCCAAACGACAAAAGACATTAGAACGCGAATTAGAGTGGGTGAGACAAGGTGCTAAGGGGCGTCAATCTAAATCTAAAGCTCGTTTGGCCAACTATGATAAGTTGATGAACCAAGACCAAAAACAACAGGAAGAAAAGCTAGAAATTTACATCCCTAATGGTCCAAGACTTGGATCCAACGTGATTGATGCCAACGGCGTTTCAAAAGCCTTCGGAGAAAAAATACTCTATGACAATTTAGAATTCAACTTACCACCCAATGGTATTGTTGGAATTATAGGACCAAATGGTGCCGGTAAAACGACTATTTTTAGAATGATTATGGGAGAGCAAACTCCTGATGCTGGTGATTTTAAAGTAGGGGATACTGCAAAGATCGCTTATGTAGATCAGTCACATTCAGATATAGACCCAGAACGCTCTATTTGGGCCAACTTTGCTGATGAGCAAGACCTTATCATGATGGGAGGTAAGATGGTTAATTCTAGAGCGTATTTAAGCCGTTTTAACTTTAGTGGTTCTGAACAAAACAAAAAGGTTTCAACCCTCTCAGGAGGAGAACGAAATAGATTGCACTTGGCCATGACTCTAAAAGAAGAAGGAAATGTTCTTTTGTTAGATGAGCCTACCAATGATTTGGATGTGAATACATTAAGAGCTTTGGAAGAAGGTTTGGAAAATTTTGCCGGTTGTGCGGTAGTGATTTCGCATGATAGATGGTTTTTAGATAGGATATGTACGCATATTCTAGCTTTCGAGGGGGATTCACAAGTGTACTTCTTCGAAGGAAGTTTTTCAGAGTATGAAGAGAATAAAAAGAAACGTTTGGGTGGAGATATCATGCCAAAACGTATCAAGTACAAAAAGTTGATTCGATAATCAATGGTATACCAAAAAAAAGCGGACTTTTAAAGTCCGCTTTTTTTTTGGATAGTATTACCTACTATATAATTTTTTTCGAATACGACTCAACTGAATAGGAGTGATTCCTAAATCAGAAGCAATGTGATATTGATTGATCATATTGTCAATATTTGGTATGCGTTTTTGAAGTTTAAGATAACGTTCAGTAGCATTTAAAGTGAGCAATTCGTCATTTGTTTTTTGCAAATGTGCATAGTGTAATTCAACAGTTCGAGTGTACCAAGAAGATACCTCACTGTTAGATTTGCACAACTTCATTAAATTGTCATAGTTTATTTCTAATACTTCACAGTCTGTCAAACACTGCAAAGCTATTTTAGAAGCTTCTTTTGTGATGAGCGCTTCTGTACAAGCCAATATATTATAACTGCTTATCAACGAACGTATATATTCAACACCTTTTTCAGAAATACTATAAGATCTTGAAACACCTTTTTTGACAAAATAGATGTTTTCAGGAACAGTTCCTATAGAGACCAAAACAGTTCCAGCCTTGTATTTAGTTTCATAGCATAATTCGAAAAATTCATCATATGATTTATCCGATAAGCTTGAAATATTATTCATGAATTTGTGAAGGGCATTCATATTTTAAATTTTAATTACTTATTAAATATACAATAACATTTGTTAAAAAACTAATTTTAATAAAAATATTAAAGTATTTGTAAATGACTAAATCGTATTTAATTAAGGTGTTTTTTTTAAGTTTAATACAATTTAATTTTGTTTAAATACCTATAGGACGCTGGACCTTCCATGCATAAAAGATCCAAAATACTTAAGTTTTTCAGAAAACCATGTTTTTCCTTAAAGGCTTGAGTATATTCTGGGAAAGTACTGTTGTTTTCTTTTTTAGCATTTGCAAAACCACGAAAATCAATGCCCTCAGATTCTGATGCATAGTCGATCGTAACATCAAATTTTTGGGAAGCCTGTATAGATTCCATAACAAGTTCATGTATGTCAATATTTAAGTCGATCAAAAACTTGTGTTTTTTATTTAAAACAGTTCGAATGTCGTCTTCATAGAATTCATAAAACGGAGAAGACCTATAGGCAGCTTGCAATGATTTTATGTGGTTGCTTTGCCAATTATTAGTTTCCTGATCTATTAAAATATCTTTTGTTTTTATCTTTCCTGCTGACTTTTGATGTATGATTGGTACATTTAGCATCTGCTTTCCATTAGCAGCGTATATATAACAACGATTTCGATAGGTCTGCTTTTGAAAGTTGTCCTCCATTTCAAAAATAATATGCTCCGATTGTAAAATAGCAGCATATTGAACAATCGGGGGGAAATAAGTAGGGTGTAAATGAACAGTATTTTTATCTAGCATTGGCACATCTTAAAACGCTATCTTTTTGCTTTATATTTCTTATATCTTTTAATACCTGTGTATAGAGCCAATAGAACCAAAAAGTGGTAAAAGTAGGAATTCAAAGGCCCGTTCCCGTGAACAGTCGTAAACAATCTTTCCCATCGGATTTTATCAAACCCTTTCCCATATGTATCCCAACTAAACCATACAAAAACAGGTTTACCTACTACATGGTCAAAAGGTACAAATCCCCAGTAACGAGAATCTTCTGAATTGTGACGGTTATCTCCCATCATCCAGTAGTAATCTTGAGCAAAGGTGTAACTGTCACTTTTGAGTCCATTGATATAGATATCAGTACCTATAACTTCTAGTTTGTTATGCTCGTATTCTTCGATGATTTTTGTGTAAAAAGGAAGTGTTTCTGAATTCAACTCAACATTTCTTCCTGCTGCGGGAATGTACAAAGGACCGTAATTGTCTTTGTTCCATCCCAAACTTTTTGATGGAAATACAGCTTCTGCTTTACCTTTGGTTTGTATCCTTCTTTTCACAGAGCCAATAGCAGGGTTTTTAGCGAGTTTTGTAGCATTCTCTTCGTCCATGTTCAAGATATACTTACCGTTGGATATAAAAGCTTCTCCTCTCCTCACATGATAAGTGTTGTACAAGGAGTTTTCACTCAGGTTTTTACCTTGTGTATCTACCTCATAGAAAAATTGGGGTTTTGCTCTTTCAGGCATTATAGAACGTTTCCCATTGATATGAATATGCCCATCTCTTATTTCAAGTGTGTCTCCTGCAATGGCAACACATCTTTTTACATAATTGGATTTTTTATCTACAGGTTTTATATATTTTCTATCCTTCTTGAAAAATTGTTGCACCGTATCTGCTGGCCAATTGAAAACAACAATATCGTTGCGTTTTATTTTTTGAAAACCAGGCAATCTAAAATAAGGCAATTGAAATTTATTGATAAATGAATTTTCTTGCTCCTCAGGATTGTCGTTGAACAGATATGATTTCGTATTTATAATAGGTAAAGTGTCGTGTACCATTGGAGCAGCAATCAAAGATAACGGTGTTTTGGCTCCATAATGAAACTTACTTACAAACAGGAAATCTCCCACTAATAAAGATTTCTCTAATGATGAAGTAGGTATCGTATAAGGCTGCATTACGTAAGTGTGGACCATAGTAGCTGCAATAATTGCAAATAATATAGAACTGACCCATTCTCCTACTTCTGATTTTGGATGCGTACTTCTATCAGCAATATACCTTACTTTTTCATCGTAATTGATTGTATATAGATACAAACCTAAAGTCAAAAAACTCAACCATGTATCTTGTGTTTTATTACGACCAAAGCTCCTTGCTGTTTCTACCCAAATAATTGGAAACATCAATAAATTAATTACTGGTACAAACAATAAAAACACCCACCATTTCGGACGGTTTATAATTTGTAACAAAACGATGGCATTGTAAATAGGAACTAGAGCTTCCCACGATTTCCTACCTGCTTTTTGGTAGAGTTTCCACGTACCTAAAAAATGAACTACTTGTATAAGTGTTATAAATAACAACCATTCTACTCCTGACATATGTATATTATTTTAATTGAAGGGAATTTATATTCCCAAAACATCTTTCATGCTAAATACCCCTTGTTTTCCTTGAATCCATTCAGCAGCAACTACGGCTCCTAATGCAAAACCACTTCTGTTGTGTGCGGTGTGTTTGATGTCTATTTGATCAACAGCAGAGGCATAGCTAACCGTGTGCGTACCAGGAACTTCTGGACTTCTAATCGCTGTAATAGGTATGCTGTTTTCTTGGGTGCTTTTGTCGAGTTCCCATTGTGTGTTTTTAGTATGTGCAATTACACCTTCAGCTAGTGTGATTGCGGTTCCACTGGGTTCGTCTAGTTTTTGTTTGTGATGAATTTCTTCCATCTGTACATTGTACTGATCTAAATTCCCCATCATTTTTGCCAATTGTTGGTTCAGCTCAAAGAAAATATTTACCCCTAAACTATAATTGGAAGCATAGATAAAGGCACCTTTGTTTTTCTCACAAAGTGTCTTCATAGCTTCGTACTTGTCTAACCAACCTGTGGTTCCTGAAACTATCGGAACTTGGTTTGTAATTCCTTTAGTGATATTGTTTACAGCTGCGTCAGGAATACTAAAATCAATAGCTACATCTGCAACTGTGATATCATAATCGGTATCGTCTTTGTCAACTTTTAAAACGATTTCATGTCCGCGTTCTAGGGCAATTTTTTCAATTGTCTGTCCCATTTTTCCATATCCTAATAATGCTATTTTCATCTAAAAGTTATAATTGAACGTCAACCCAACATTCACGTTATTTGTTCCTGGTTCATTGTATAATAAAGGGTCAAAAGTAAGTTTATCATTGACATTGAACTGTAATAAATGTGCACTAACACTTGCGTCTACGACTTGAAGTACATAAAACAATGCACAAGTCAATAAAGAAGTTTCTCGATTGTTTTTTAGTGTCTTTTGTGCACTGATCAATCCAGCTCTCGAGATTAATTCTGTTCCGTCATCTTCTGTAAATTCATCTTGAAATCCTGCTTCTCTTTGTTTGAAGGCGGTTCGGTATCTTTTGTAAGAACGATTGTTGATTACAAAATAATAGATACTCGTTCCCATAGCTCCATATACGATTGGAATTTTCCAATAGTCTTTGTTGTATGCCTGTCCCATTCCTGGTACAATCGCAGAATAAAAGGAAGCTGTTGAGGGACCTAAGGGATTGTAACCTTCTTTAGCAAGTATTTCTTTACTTGTGAAGGCTTTTACTTCATTTTGACTATGAGTAGACCCAAAAGAAAAAACAATGAAAAAGAATAGGGTGTATGTTAGTTTTAACGACACCTATTTAAGAAGTTTTTGTATTCTTTTGAAGTCCTCTTCTGAATGGAAAGGTATTGAAATCTTTCCTTTTCCTTTTGCGTTTACCGAGATGTCAATTTTATGCCCTAAAAAACTACTCATTGAAGCCTTTCCTGTACTTATAAATTCAGGGATATCTGACTTCTTCTTTGTGTTTTCTTTGCTGATTGGGTTTTTTAAACTTTTCACCGCTTCTTCGGTTTGTCGAACAGAAAGCTTGTCTTTTATGATTTTTTCATAAATACTTAATTGATCATCGATACTTTCGACATTGATCAAGGCTCTTCCATGTCCCATAGACAAGAAACCATCTCGCATACCTGTTTGAATAATAGGATCTAGTTTTAGCAATCTTAAATAATTACTCACTGTAGATCTTTTCTTTCCAACGCGAATACTCAATTCTTCTTGTGTAAGTTTTATTTCGTCGAGCAACCTTTGATATGACAAAGCAACTTCAATAGGGTCTAAGTTTGCGCGCTGTATATTTTCAACCAATGCCATCTCCAGCATTTCTTGGTCGTTGGCCAGTCTAATGTAGGCTGGAACTGTTTCGTTTCCAATCAGTTTAGAAGCTCTAAACCTTCTTTCTCCCGAAACCAATTGAAAGGTATTGTCTTCTTTCTTACGAACAGTGATCGGTTGTATAACCCCCAATTCACGAATCGAATTTGCCAATTCAGTCAAGGCTTCCTCGTCAAAGTAAGTTCTTGGTTGAAATGGGTTTACTTCAATGTCTGTTATTTTCAACTCAACAATAGTTCCCACCAACTCAGCTGGAGGTGTACTGTTGGGAGTTGACTCACTTAAAAGTGCTGATAATCCTCGACCTAAAGCTTGTTTTTTTGTCGCTTTTGCCATGCTATGCGTTCTTTTTTAATACTTCATCTGCCAAACCTATATAGTTTTCGGCTCCTTTACTCGTTGCATCATAGGCAATGATACTTTCACCATAACTCGGTGCTTCTCCCAAACGTGTATTTCTTTGAATGACAGTTTTGAATACCATTTCATTAAAATGTTTGGTAACTTCTTCTACTACTTGGTTTGACAAACGCAATCGCGAATCAAACATTGTCAATAATAGTCCCTCTATATCCAATTCAGTATTGTGTATTTTCTGAATACTTTTAATTGTATTTAAAAGTTTTCCAAGTCCTTCTAAGGCAAAATATTCACACTGTATTGGAATGATTACAGAATTGGATGCCGTCAAAGCATTCAATGTAATCAAGCCCAGTGAGGGTGCACAATCAATCAAAATATAATCGTATAAATCTACGACTGAAGCGAGTGATTTTTTCAACATATACTCACGGTCCTCTTTGTCTACCAACTCAATTTCAATCGCTACCAAATCAATGTGTGCAGGGATTATATCTACATTTGGTGAGTTTGTAGGTTGTATTGCTTCTGAAGCAGAGATAGTGTGTTCCAAAATTTGGTAAGTACCTTTGGTAACATTTTCTACGTCAATGCTCAATCCAGATGAAGCGTTCGCTTGTGGATCAGCATCAATAAGTAGTACCTTTTTTTCTAAGACACCAAGTGCAGCAGCCAAATTTACTGTAGTTGTTGTTTTACCAACACCACCCTTTTGATTAGCAATAGCAATAATTTTTCCCATTCAAATATGATTTAGAATCCAAAAATACAATTATTTATGAGTTAATAAAAAGGAAGATGTTAACAAACTTGTAAATTTATGCATGCATTTAAAAACAAAGCTCAGTTCACTGTTTTTTTTCATGCTTTTTAATGTGTTTATACATTTAAAACAAAAAAGCCGTTCTATGAAAGAACGGCTTTTTTTTGATTGCTGGAAGTACTATTTTGAAAGTGCTTCTTTTTTAAGATCAAATGCTGACTTTTCAGCTTTTGGCCATTGATTGTTTGAAGTATCTACATCTGCAGTTTTTGCATTTGGATCAATAACAATACTTCTGATAGCCTTTTCTGAAGTAATCAATTTTTTCACTTCTTTGTCATTTTTACTCCAGATCTGTGCTGGGTATGTTTTCATATCTTTAGAACCATCTTCATAGGTATACTCTACTAAGATAGGAAGCACCAATCCTCCATTCTTTTCAAAAGTGATTTCGTAAAAATAAGTAGGAATAGCTACGCTAGCTTCTTTTCCATATTTTTTGTCGATATACTTTTTAAGTATTGCAATATCTTTTGGTTGCTCTGGCTCTCCTTCTGTTTTTGCATCTGTCGATAAAAAGATACTCGGTCTGATTTGTTCTTCTGAAATACCATAGGCTGCAGCCATCTTAACGATCTTGCGTGTAGGTTTGTTTGTGATTCTATATTCGGCAACATCTTTAATTCCTATATCGTTGAAATCTGTTGTGTAGAACCATCCTCTCCAGAACCAATCTAAGTCCATTGCAGAGGCATCTTCCATTGTTCTGAAAAAGTCTTCAGGAGTAGGGTGTTTGAACATCCAACGTTTTGAATAGGTTTGAAAAGCGTAGTCAAATAATTCTTCTCCCATAATCGTCTCACGAAGCATGTACAAACCTGCTGCTGGTTTTGTGTATGCATTTGGACCAAACTGGTGTACGTTGTCTCCTTGCGTCATGATAGGAGAGAGGTTACTTTGGTCTCCAGACATATAAGGAACGATATTTTTAGGTAAATTTCTAGTGTTGAAATCTTTGTCAAATGACAATTCAGTCAAGGTTTCGATAAAAGAGTTCAATCCTTCATCCATCCATGTCCATTGACGTTCGTCTGAATTTACAATCATCGGGAAAAAGTTGTGTCCAACTTCATGTGTAATAACACCAATCATACCATCTCTAACTTTGTCAGAATAGCTACCGTCTTTTCTAGGTCTTCCATAATTCCAACAAATCTGTGGATATTCCATTCCTTGATTCTTAGAATGTACAGAGATTGCCTTGTGGTATGGATAGTCAAATGTGTAATGAGAGTATTCTTTCAACGTATGGGCTACAACTTTAGTAGAGTATTCCTCCCACAATGGGTTTCCTTCTTTAGGGTACAGTGAGTAGGCCATAACGGTTTTTCCATTGATGTCTACTGCCATAGCATCCCAAATAAATTTTCTTGAAGAAGCAAATGCGAAATCTCTTACATTTTTTGCGTCAAAAGTCCATGTTTTTGTTTCAGTACTATTTCCTTTCTCTGCCTTCTCTGCTTCTTCTTGTGTGACAATCATAACAGGTTTGTCAAAGCTTGTTTGTGCTTTTTTGAAACGATCCAATTGTGTTGCTGTCAATACTTTTTTAGGGTTTTTTAAAACACCTGTAGCATTCAAAATATGGTCTTTTGGAGTGGTGATGTTTACTTTGTAGTTTCCGAATTCTAATGCGAATTCACTACGTCCCCAAAACTGCATATTTTGCCATCCTTCTACATTGTTGTAAACACATAATCTTGGGAAGAACTGAGCAATAACATATAAATTGTTTCCATCTTCATCAAAGTGTTCGTATCCAGATCGTCCTCTTTGCGGAACATGATTGTTGATATTGTACCACCATTTGATAGAGAATTTGAATTTCTTTCCAGATGCCAAAGGTTTTGGCAATTCGATACGCATCATCGTTCTGTTGATGGTATAAGCCAAATTATTGCCTTTTTTATCTTTTACTTGCATGATATTAAAACCACCGTCAAATGGTTTTTCTATAAATTCTGATGCAAATTTTTCTGGACTGTACAATGGCTCTGCACCAGCTCCCTTGATGTCTGGAGTTTTAGAGTCTTTGGCTCTCATATTTTGATCCAACTGTACCCATAGATATTCCAAAACATCTTCAGAATTGTTGTAGTATACAATGTCTTCATACCCACTCAAGGTCTGTTTTGCATCGTCCAATACGATGTCCATTTCATAGTCTACCTGTTGTTGTGTGTAATTTACACCAGGGGCTCCTGAAGCAGTATGTTGGCTATTTGGGGTTGCAAATTCATCTTTTAATTGTTTGAATTTGTTTTCATTTGTATGACCTTGTTGTATGGTTTTGTTTGCTGTCTCTTGTGCAAAAACAGAAAAACTCATCATGACAAATAAGGAAAAAATAGAAGAATTTATTTTTCTCATCAATTGTTGTTTTTAAAAATGTAAATGTAATATTAAGATTGTGAATTTTTTGTTAAAAGTTTATTAAAGCCACTGTGTTTTCTAAGTCAAATAAAGTGGTTTTATGACGGTCGTATATTTTAGTTTTTACGATATTCTCTTGTTCAGAAATTGAATGTATTAATATTTTATTTCTGACTTCTAATTGTTGTAAACTATCAATTGAAGGTATTTCTAGATAAAACAAAACCATCCCATCACTATATTCACTGCCTATGTAGTCAAATTCGCGGAGAGTATTATTTACCTTAAATTGTAGCTTTTGTCTGAGATAGTCATCAAATTGCTTGTCTATATTTTTTGGGGTTCTTTTTGTGTTGAGTTCTAAAGTGTCTGTTTGTGCACGTTCATTCAATGCTAACTCTAGGTCATCTGTAAAGATTCTTGTGACTATTTGAAGCGATTTCTGTGTTTCTACATAATTGATTTGAGTCAAGCTTAGGTAGAATTTATGTGTGCTAAAAGAAACGAGTGCAACACACGTAAGTAGCAAAAGGAAATACTGTTTTTTCATGTATAATATTTGTACAAAGATGCTGATTTCTTACTGATTAAACAAGCCTTCACAGCGAAGCAAACTTAGCAAATATTTATTATAATATTCACTGTTTTTTTGAATGACAATACCTATTTTTGAACATGTTTTAATCGTTAATTTTATGAAAAATATGATTTTAGCAAGTACTTCAACTGTTTTTGGTAGTGGGTACTTGGAGTATTTACAACCTGAGCTTCGTGAATTTTTGAAAGGAGTAGATGAAATCTTGTTCATCCCTTATGCACGTCCTGGAGGTATTTCTTACGATATGTATACAAGCATTGCTAAAAAAGGTTTTGAGTCCTTGGGGAAAAAGGTGGTTGGAATTCATACTTCTGGCAACCCACAAGAAGCTATTTCAAAAGCCCAAGCTATTTTTGTAGGGGGTGGCAATACTTTTGTGCTTGTTGATACTCTATACAATGAACATCTTATGGATGTCCTAAAGGATTCGATTGACAAAGGAATTCCATATTTAGGTTGTAGCGCAGGCAGTAATATTGCAGGGATATCTATGCAGACAACCAATGACATGCCCATTGTATACCCTAAGTCATATCAAACAATAGGGGCAGTTCCTTTTAATATCAATGCACACTATATAGAGCCTTCAAAAGATTCCACTCACAAAGGAGAGACTAGAGCAACGCGTATCAAGGAATATCACTGTTTTCATGACACACCTGTTGTTGGTTTACGAGAAGGGAGTTGGTTAAAAGTTGATGGAAACTTAGTAGTGTTGAAAGGAAATCTAGACGCTCCTCTGTTTCGAAAAGGGAAGGATGTTTGTTACTATCCCGATGCAACGGTTTTCTCTGATAAGATATAAAACAAAAAACTCATTTCGAGGAAATGAGTTTTTTGTTTTTATAAAGTTTCTTAGTAAGAAATAAGATCTGTAATTTTCAAACCATATCCTGTCATTCCGACCCTCTTTTTGATGACTTCTGAATTTGAAATGAGTTTCAAATTAAAGATGTCCAAATCGTGTAATATTTGAGCACCGATTCCAAAATCCTTATCGTCAAAAGCTCTTGGTTTTGAACTCTGAGATTTTTCAGCGTTTTTAAGTTGCTGTAATCTTCCTTTTAGATTAAATGATTGTTTTTCTTGATTGATGAATACAAAAGCTCCTTTTCCTTCGTCATTGATCAATTTAAAAATACGTTCTAGCTTATCGTCAATATTGAACTTCAAAGTCCCCAAAATATCGTTTCCAAATGAGTTAGGGGCTACTTTGACTAAAATGTCATCATCTTTCTTCCAACTTCCTTTTGTCAGCGCGATATGAATTTGATCATTTGTGGTCTGGTTGTATGCTCTCAATCGAAAGGTTCCAAATCGTGTGTCTATATCAAAATCTTCTATTTTTTTAATCAGTGAATCGTGTTGCATTCTGTACGAAACTAGATCTTCGATAGAAATTAATTTGAGATCAAACTTTTTAGCAACTTCGCGCAATTCAGGCAGACGTGCCATAGTTCCATCCTCATTGAGTATTTCAACCAAAATTCCAGATGGGTTTAAGCCTGCCAAACGTGCCAAGTCTACAGCTGCTTCTGTATGCCCTGTTCTACGAAGCACGCCACCTTTCTTTGCTTTTAAGGGAAAGATATGTCCTGGTCTTCCTAAATCCGTTGCTTTTGTAGTAGCTTCTGTAAGAGCGAAGATTGTTTTAGAGCGGTCTTGTGTGGATATTCCAGTAGTACATCCATTACCAATAAGATCTACGGAAACAGTAAATTGCGTATTGTGTAATACGGTGTTGTCGTTTACCATCATATTCAATCCTAGTTCTTCACAGCGTTCTTCGATAAGGGGTGCACAAATCAAACCACGACCATATTTGGCCATGAAATTTATCATCTCAGGTGTAACCTTTTCTGCAGCAGCTATAAAATCTCCTTCATTCTCTCTATCTTCATCATCTACAACAATAACAACTTTTCCTGCGCGAATATCTGCAATAGCTTCTTGTATCGTATTCAACTTCATTTCGCCTGTTTGTTTTTCTTTTTCTGTCATCACCTAAACGGTTGTTTTTGTTTTTATAAAACGTTTAAAAAAGTTTGTGACCGCTGTACTCACGCGATCAAAACCACTACTACTTGTTCCTTTGGTAGCTCTACGAGTCAATAAAATACCCAAGGGTGTTAAAATTATTGTCGCCAACCAGCCTCCAGTCATACTTGGTATAGAACTTTCTTCAGCGATATTTTTACCGAGAGAGTTTATAAAAAAGTACACTACAAAAATAAGGATGGCCATGACCATAGGCAAACCAAATCCACCTTTTTTTATAAGGGCTCCTAAAGGTGCGCCAATAAAGAAGAGTAGGAGACATGAAAGAGAAAAAGCCATTCGATAATGGTATTCAAAATCAAATAAATTTAAGACTTTCCGCTTATTCTTATAGTTTTCTTTGAAAACTTCAATGGTTCGAATAGGGCGCTTTATGTTGGTCAATGCTGTTTTTAGCAGCGATTGTTTTTTGTTTAAACTGAAATTTTCTAAAATAGTACTATTCAAACTACGGTCCACAATACTGTCTGGCCTTTTGTGCAAAGCTTTGGCATTGTTTCTTGTGTAGAATGAAAAAGCCTTTGATGCTAAGTATTTATGGTAAGAGGTTTTTAGACTGTCAGATTGTTTGTCCAATTGTTTGATGTTGAGCATCAAATAATGGTTTTTGTATTTTTCCATATCGAGATTGTTATTGCTCAAGGAAGAAATATCAATATTCACTTTATAGGAATCAAACTTCGCAGAAGAAGCGGGCATTTTGTCTTTGTCTTTTTTTCTCCTTTTGTTTTGAGAATGGTCCTCAAAATAATAGCCATCCCAAAGATTTAAGGTCATGTATTTACTACCTGGCTCTGTCGTAATTTCTCCTTTGGCAGCAGTGATACAAATGTCATTCTTTTTACCACTTTTTAAATCGTAGATACGTACGTTTTTTAATAAATTTTCCTCAGGACCGTATTTTTTGTCAAAATAAATACTGTACCCAGGAATTTCGGTATTAAAACTTCCCTCTAATAAGGCCAATGCGGGTTTTTGTTTCCGCATATTAAACAAGAGATTCCTTTGTTTTAGTGAGGCATAAGGATAGATATTGTTCAGGAATACAAAATTGACACAGCTTATGCCAAGGGTCAATACAATCATAGGTCTTAAAATCCTCTTCAACGATAATCCTGCCGATTTGATAGCGGCCATTTCATAGTTTTCAGAAAGAGCTCCCATAGCCATGATAGAAGACAGTAAAATTCCAACGGGTAAGGCAGTAGGTGTCACTTGTAAACAAGTGTATCCAAGGAATTTTAAAATATAAAAGATGTCAATTCCCTTTCCTGCAATTTCGTCAAATGCAAACCATAAAAATTGCATTACTAAAACAAACATTACTATGAAAAATGTCGCAAAAAAAGGTTTTAAGAAACTTTTTAAGATGTATTTATCGAGTATATTCACACGATTTTTTTTAGTTGTTGATGGTGTAATTCTTTTGTATGTAAGCCGCTTCGTCAAATTCAAATACCTTTTCAGGAGTGACTTCATTTACGCTTAAATTGTCAATCGTAAATGTGGTAACCGTACTGTTTTCTCCAGTTTCTGAGATATTGTAAATATGTTTGTTTGCAACATCTATACCCAAAACAAAATGTGAAGCTTCCGTATTGGAATCAATCGGAATCAGTTTTATAAATTGAATTTTCTTATTTTTTATTATTTTGCTATTTTTCCATTCATACTTGTATCCTTCTTTGTAAAAAAATAATAATTTAGAAGGGTTCAATAGGTCTTCTTCATCACCCCCCTCTATTACATTTACTTCTTCATCTTCTGTGACAATCACATAGGTGTTTTTTCCGTCGTGAATGAAGATATTGTCCATGAAGTTTAAATTGTATTTTTCTGCTTTTGTAATTACTGAACCAGAACTCTCTTGCTTGATGTCTACCTCTGTATTGATAAGTTCGTAGCTAAAGTCAATATGCATGGTTGTGTAAGAAGCCATTTTAGATGCTACTTCGTTCAATAATGTTGCCGCTTTATCGCTGTTTTGAGCAAAGGTATTGCAACAAACAAATAGGAGCGTTAAGTAGATGCTATTTTTTTTCATGATGTATGGGTAATTAAGATTTTTCGTTTGCTAAATGTGTGTCTAATGCTTGAAGGTCTGTGATGATTACTTGTCTCGCTTTGCTTCCTTCAAAAGGTCCTACGATTCCTGCTGCTTCCAATTGATCGATCAGTCTACCTGCTCTGTTGTACCCGAGTTTTAATTTTCGTTGCAAGAGGGAAGCAGAACCTTGTTGTGCAATAACTATAAGTTTTGCTGCTTCTTCAAATAGTTTGTCGCGATCTGATATTTCTATATCAAGATTGGTGCCATTTTCTTCTCCTACATATTCTGGGAGCAAGTGTGCGTCTGGATACGCTTTTTGAGAACCTATATAATCTGTAATTTTTTCAATTTCAGGGGTGTCAACAAATGCGCATTGTATTCTAAGAACTTCACTTCCTCCGGAATACAATAAATCTCCTTTTCCAATTAACTGGTCGGCACCTGAAGTGTCTAGTATTGTTCTTGAATCAATTTTTGAAGTTACTCTAAAGGCAATTCTCGAAGGGAAATTGGCTTTTATAATACCCGTAATAACATTTACAGAAGGTCTTTGAGTGGCTACGATAAGATGGATACCAATAGCTCTTGCCAACTGTGCCAATCTAGCAATAGGGGTCTCTACTTCTTTACCGGCTGTCATAATCAAATCAGCAAATTCATCAATAACTAAAACAATATACGGCAAGAATTTATGCCCATTGTCTGGGTTTAGTGTACGTGCTTTAAATTTGGTATTGTATTCTTTGATATTTCGAACCATGGCTGTTTTTAACAACTCATAACGCTCGTCCATTTCGATACACAACGAGTTTAATGTATGCACAACTTTTGTAGTGTCTGTGATAATTGCCTCTTCTGTATCAGGAAGTTTTGCCAAGTAGTGACGCTCGATTTTATTGAAAAGAGTCAATTCTACTTTTTTAGGATCTACCAAGATAAATTTAACTTCTGCCGGATGTTTCTTGTAGAGTAGAGAGGCCAAAATAGCATTCAGTCCGACAGATTTACCTTGTCCCGTAGCACCTGCCATCAATAAATGGGGCATCTTAGCTAAATCTACAACAAAGGTTTCATTGGAGATGTTTTTACCTAAGGCAATTGGTAATTCCATTTTTGATTCTTGGAATTTTTTTGAGGCAATTACAGAACGCATCGAAACAATGGAGGGTCTGTTGTTAGGGACTTCGATTCCTATCGTACCTTTTCCTGGAATTGGTGCGATGATTCGAATTCCGAGTGCTGCCAATGAAAGTGCAATGTCGTCTTCTAAGTTTTTAATCTTAGAAATTCGAATTCCTGCTTCTGGTACAATTTCGTACAAGGTTACGGTAGGTCCAACTGTTGCTTTTATTTCGGCAATTCCAATTTTATAATTCTTTAGGGTGTCTACAATTTTATTTTTATTTTCTTCCAACTCCTCTGCATCTACAGCGATACTCTCGTTGTATTCTTTTAGTAGATTTAATGTGGGGAATTTAAAATTACTCAGCTCTAATTTAGGGTCGAATTCTCCAAATTTTTCAACCAATTTATTGGCTAAGTTTTCTTCTACCTTTTGTTCGTTCGAGGTTGTCTTTACAGCGATCTCTAGAGAAGTTTCCTCTTCAGCTTCAATGGACTTTTCTTTTGTGTCGTTTGTAACAACGTCGAGTACAATATTTTCTTCGGGTTGTGCTGACTTTTTTTCTTTGGAAGTCTCACTATCACCAATGACAGAGTGGTTTTCTATAGTTGGTTTTAGGTCTTCACCTGAGCGAGTGATGCTAGATGTCTCTGAATTCGTCTCCGGAGTCGTTTCTGTACTTTTACTAGCAAGCTCAGAGTCCTTGTCACTTTGTGAAGTGTCTGAGGTAGTATTATGAGAATTTTCCTCTTTTTTAGGGAACCAACTTTTTACTTTTTCAGGTGTGATTTTAAAACGTATGATCGCATAGCTAGAATATCCAAAAAACAGAAGAATTACAAGTCCTACTACGCCTATAAAATCCGTCAGAAATTCATTCAATTCAAAGCCGATAGTACCTGCGAGTAACAGTACATTTCCCTTGAGAAACCCAAAAGAGGTTGCAATCCAGACCATTCCTAGTATTCCCCAATTCAGTGATTTGAAAATACGCTTGATTGGAATCTGTAGTAGAATGTAGAGTCCCAGTACTATGCATAATACGGGGATTACTAAAGCTGCAATTCCAAAACCATCTTCAATAAAAAAACGACTGATGCTCTCTCCAACTTTACCGAGTAGGTTTTTTGAAGCAACTGTCCTTTCAAAGAATTGACCTTTGTTACTTTGGTCTTCTTGCCATGAAAAGAAAAAGGAGAAAAATGAAATCAATAAAAAGACACCAAATAGCAAAGTGAATACACCCGAGACACTTTGTACTTGACGGTTTTTAAAAAATGATTTTGTTGCCAAAAATCGTTCTTTAGGTTGTTCTTTTTTTCTTTTTTTCATTATTTTGGATAAAATTTATAACGTAAAGATACAATTTAGAGTTGCACTAGGCGATGAATTTTGGCACATATATAAACAAGCCTATACCTAGTGCCGCTAGGGCACTAAATGCAACAGCTCCAGCAGCAATATCTTTGATTTCTCCAATTTTATCATGGTGTTCAGGGTGTATGAAATCTGCAATCCTCTCTACTGCAGTATTCAAACCTTCAATAGACAGTACCAATCCAATAGAGAGCAATTGTAACATCCATTCTACGGGTGATATTTGCATTACAAAACCTATGATAGTGATAGCAATGGCCGCAGAAAATTGAAGTTTGATACTGTTTTCAGTTTGAATTAATTTACACAAGCCTCTGTATGCATATTTAAAACTTTTGAGACGATTTTTCACAAAAGATTCTTTTTTCATTAATCAAGTGTTTTTAGCGCAGCATCATAATTAGGCTCATTACCAGTTTCAGCTACTTGTTCTGTATACACAACAGTTCCAGTTTCATCAAGAACAATAACAGATCTCGATGCCAGACCTTCAAAAGCTCCTGTAGAAAACATCAAGTTGTAATCTTTTGAAAAATCACCTGTTAGGTCAGAACCTGTAATAACGTTTTCAATTCCTTCAGCACCACAAAAACGCGCGTGTGCAAAAGGTAGGTCTCTAGAAATACAGAGTACTTTTGTATTCTCGAGTGCTGCTGCACTCTTATTAAAGTTTCTTACTGAGTTTCCACAGACATCTGTGTCGATGCTTGGAAATATATTTAATACCACTCGTGATCCTTTATAATCCGCTAAAGAAAATGTGGATAAGTCTTTTGTTTTTAATGTAAAAGAAGGAGCTTTACTTCCTATTTCAGGTAAATCTCCGATTGTTTCTACGGGAGTACCTCCCAATGTGATTCTAGCCATGGTTTTGGTTTTTTTGTGAGCATCAAAAATACATTAAAAAAAAAACTCTCGAAATGGATTCGAGAGTTTTATCACTTATTTGTAAACATTTTAAGAATCTACCTCTAAATCAATTGTTTTTGAGAGGGATATTTAAAATCTTATACTTCTGCTAAGTAGTTTGCTACACCTTCGTGTGTAGTTACCAAGCCTTCTTTTTCAGAATTCCAGTTTGCTGGACATGCTTCTCCGTTTTCTTCGTTGAACTGCAAAGCATCTACCATTCTTAAAGCTTCGTCTACATTTCTTCCTAATGGCAAGTCATTTACTACTTGGTGACGTACGATTCCTTCTTTGTCGATTAAGAACAAACCACGGTAAGCGATCAATTCTCCTTCTGCTTGTAACTGCTCTTTATCATCGTAGAAATAATCTCCTGCCAATACATCGTAGTTTTTAGAAATTGTTTTGTTTGTATCTGCAACGATTGGGTACGTAATTCCTTTGATACCTCCTTCTGCTTTTGGCATTTGTAACCATCCCCAGTGTGATTGTTCTGTATCTGTAGATGCTGCAATTACTTGTACATTTCTCTTTTCAAATTCTCCTAATTTTTCTTGGAAAGCGTGTAGTTCTGTAGGACATACAAATGTAAAATCTTTAGGGTAAAAGAATAATACTACATATTTATTTCCTTTGAACTGCTCTAATGTGAAATCTTCTGCAAATTCGCTTCCGTTTACTACTGCTTGAGCACTGAATTGAGGTGCTTGTTTTCCTACTAATACTGCCATTTTATGGTTGTTTTAAATTGTTTGATTTTTTTTTAACAGGCACAAAGATAACCAAAATCAAACAGCATTAAGTTCTTGGCAATTTTTTTAATTGATGTCAATATAGGTTTTTCTTATAGTAATAATTTGTACAAAAAAAACAGCTTTTCGAAACGGTCGAAAAGCTGTTTTAGGGAATTTTTTTTGTAAATCTTATGTTACAATTCTAGAACACTATTTTCAGAATTCGCATAGTCGTTCCATTTGAACGCATCTGCTTTTTCTTCGTTTTGGTAATTTCCGTCTACCACATATTTGAATTCATAAATATTGTCAGCATCCAAAGATATAACACCTTTAAATCTTCCATTTTTCAATTTCTTCAATGGAGTGCTTTCTGTATTCCATTTGTTGAAATCTCCAACGACTGAAACTGTTTTTGAATCTTTAGCAAGTACTTCAAAGGTAACTTTGCACACGGGTTTGCTTTTTAGGTACTGTTTTTTAATAGCCATAAGTTTGTTAATTTTTTAAACAAATCTAACAATGTATTTGATGGTTTCAAAATAAAAAGGCTATTAATTGTCTGATTTTTACCTTATTGTACCTCCTTTTTTTAGAAGCTATGTTTAGGACGTTTTTTAATGTTTTTTTTGCATACTTTATTCTTCTAAATACGAATAAAAAAACTATTACAAACCGAGTGTTGCAAAATTGTATGAGATACCAACATTTATGTTAGTAGCGTTCAAATTTCCATAAGGAGCGATCATTTTTCCTCCACTTAGTAGTAAGGATATATTATCTTTTAGATAATATTGTATCCCCATTTTTGGTTTTATAGAAAATCCTGCGCCTGTATCTACATGAGCACCACCACCAGCGCCAACTAATACCTCTGAAAAGAACTCTAAATTTGTTCGATTCCTCTTGTGTAGATACCACCCGATTCCTACCATTCCATCTGCGTATCCTCCTGATTCTCCTTCATAGGCAAAAGATGCCTGTCCTGCAATATAGAACCTGTCTGATACCTCATAGTTTATTTGTACAGCTATTAGTTGCAAGTCTATAGGAGGCCTTACGGTACTTGAAGCTTTGAGGTAGCTTTGGTTTTGTAGACTAACTTGTACTCCTTTTGTGTTGACAAGGCTGTTTTTGTGTTGCTCTATTTCTGCATGGTAAATACCGTTTTTATAAGAAGTGTACTTAATTCCATATCCCAATGTAAAGGCTTCAAAATTCCCCAAGGGAGCTTTGATATATCCGCCGTGACCTGTGATAGAAAATCCGTTTTTGATGCGTTTTTCAAAACCAATACTAGGGTAAAGTGTAAGTCCTCCTTCTCGTTCTACCCGTCCTCCAGATGCACCAACCCCCATTTTTGTGTACAATTTTAGATTTCTTGTCTGTACAGGTTCATAGGCAGCCCCAACAAATAAATCCATAAACCCTGATGGTAACCCACTGAATATAGCGTCTAAATGTATAAAACTAAACCATTTTTTGTGTAGGTATTTTGAGTATTCAAAACCCAAAGTACGCAAAGTGTTGTCAATGGGGTTGTACCATTGGTCTTTAGTTTCTCCAATAGTGTAGAAATGGTCTAGTCGCAACGTGAAACTTCCTTTATTCGCTTGTTGATTCCAATCGGTTTTTTCTAAAGAATTGTTGTCAAACTTTTTATTTGATTGTTTGTAGTCAGTGTATACAAGTTCCGAGGGGATGCTTATAAAAGCAGCTATTCCATTGCTTTTTATACTCCCTTTGAAAAAATCAAAATATGCATATTGAAGCCCATAAGAGATATTATCTGTTTTGAGTTGCAGTCCAATATTGGCATTGATATAAGCGCCATCTCGAACGAGGTACCTATAGCCACCGCCACCGCCAAAATGAAAATCCGTATTGAGATAGAGGTTTTTATAAATCTTTTGCTGTAATCCTATTTCAGCACCAAGGGTAAATAACCCTCCTTGGTCTCCAATAATTGCCGCATACATCCCAACACCCGTGTAGAAATACTTTCCCAGATTGAGGTCGTAGTGCAATCCGATTATATCCATTGGTATTTCTCCATCAGGCATCTTAACGGGGATATAATCTAATTTTATAGAGTTGCTAAGCGTTTTACGTTCTGCTACGATAAAAGCCTCTTTATGTGATTGCGACACCATACCCAAAGTGTTGCACACTGTTAGTAGAATAAAAACAATCTTTTTCATAGTGTCTCTAATTACTCAAACTCACTTGTAAAGTGCAATTTTACAGAAGGGTATTTTCCTTGAGTCATCTGAATCGTAAATGCTGAATCTGCCAAAAATACCAGTTGCCCTTGTTTGTCTTTTGCTAGATAACGTTGTTTGACACGTTTGAATTCCTTAAATTCTTCGTTGTTTTCCGAAGGCTGTACCCAGCATACTTTATGCATTGGAAGATTTTCATAGGTGCATTTCGCACCGTATTCGTGTTCCAAACGGTATTGGATGACTTCATACTGAAGGGCACCTACAGTTCCAATTACTTTACGACCATTGAGTTCAAGTGTAAATAACTGTGCAACTCCTTCATCCATCAACTGATCCAAGCCTTTGTAAAGTTGTTTTGCTTTTAAAGGATCTGCATTGTTTACATAGCGGAAATGTTCTGGTGAAAAACTTGGAATTCCTTTGAAATTTGTGATTTCTCCTTCTGTTAGGGTATCTCCAATTTTAAAATTTCCTGTGTCGTGTAATCCAACGATATCTCCTGGAAAGGATTCATCTACAATCTGTTTCTTTTCTGCAAAGAAAGCGTTGGGACTAGAGAATTTTACTTTTTTATTGTTTCTCACATGTAGGTAGGGTACATTTCTTTTAAATGTACCTGAAACTATTTTCACAAAAGCAAGACGATCTCTGTGCTTAGGATCCATGTTGGCGTGAATTTTAAAGACAAAACCTGTCAACTTTTCTTCTTTTGAGTCGATCAATCTAGAATCACTCATTTTAGGCTGTGGAGTAGGTGCGATATTGATAAAGCAATCCAACAATTCTTTTACCCCAAAATTATTCAAAGCAGACCCGAAAAATACGGGCTGTAAATCACCTGCTAAGTATGCATCTTGGTCAAATTCAGGATAAACTCCTTCTACCATTTCCAACTCTTCTCTAAGTGTTTCTGCAGCTGTTTCTCCAACAATTTCATCCAGTTCAGGATTTGAAACGTCCGTAAATTCTACACCTTCTGAAACAGTTTGTTTGTTGTCTGCAGAGAAAATATTAATTTTCTTTTCCCAAAGATTGTAAATTCCCTTAAAATCGTAACCCATTCCAATTGGAAAACTCAAAGGGGTAACTCTCAGATCCAATTTCTGTTCTACCTCGTCTAAAAGGTCAAAAGCATCTTTTCCTTCACGATCCAATTTGTTGATAAAAACGATCATTGGAATTTTTCGCATCCTACACACTTTTACGAGTTTCTCTGTCTGTTCTTCGACTCCCTTTGCGACATCAATTACAACGATAACACTGTCAACCGCTGTGAGTGTTCTAAAAGTGTCCTCCGCGAAATCCTTGTGTCCCGGAGTATCTAGGATGTTTATTTTTTTGTCTTTATAGATAAATGCAAGTACAGAAGTAGCAACAGATATTCCTCTTTGACGTTCTATTTCCATAAAATCCGAAGTGGCTCCTTTTTTGATTTTATTGTTCTTAACGGCCCCAGCTTCTTGAATGGCACCTCCAAATAAAAGTAATTTTTCCGTTAAAGTGGTTTTACCTGCATCTGGGTGTGAGATGATTCCAAAGGTTCTTCTTCTTGCTATTTCTTCTAAAAATGACATGCTTATAATATTGTAGTGTTTGCAAACAGTATAACTGTTTTCGAATGCAAAGATACATTTTAGTATTTGTTGCCGAAATTATTGCCTTAGATTTATCTAAAGAATCTCTCTAAAAATAATTTTGTTTTATAATGTAATGAAAAGCATTAGTAAAAACTTACAGCGGTATATTGAAGTACAAAAATCCCAAAGGACAGAAGAAGTCCTTTTTTATATGCATTGGGCGCAAAATTTGTATTTGAGGGGAGTATAAATTCATATACGCAAGACAATGAATATAGTATGTTTACCAAAAGCATTAAAGAAAGATTTCTTTTGTTGAAAAATGCGATTTCATTTGTATGGTTAAATAGATATGTAAGTTTATAAAAAAGATAGTTAAGAACTAGTAAAACGAAGTTGAAAAAAAATCTTTTTGATTCCCACCATAGTAATATATCTATCAGTGTTCGATTTGTTTTTTTGATGCGCAAGCAGTGCGTTAAGTACTGACTTATTTTAGAGGTTTTTAAAAAAGACTTTGAAGGGGGCGTATTGTAATGTTCCATTGTTGTTTAAGGGGTATTATATAACAAGGGTACAAATATATGTTATTTAGCTCAAAAAGAGGAGTTTATTGTTTTTATGTGTTTTTTTACGAAAGCATAGCGACAAGCATCCCCAAAAGGATTGCGCTAAATTTTGCAAAATTAAAGCGATGGTCTTTAGAACTTTCAAATAAAATTACTGTTGAAATATGTAAAAATATTCCGACGGTAATTCCAGTGATTTCACTGTGGTAGGTTCTGAAAAATGGAAGCAGCTCAGAGGAAATTACCCCCAAAGGACTCATAAGAGCAAAAGCCCCAATAAAGAAATAACTTTGTTTTCTAGAAAATTCTGAGTGTAATAAAAAAGTAGCCAATACAATACTAATAGGGATTTTATGTACAATGATGGCCCATAAAAGTTCACTCCCCTCTGTGTATCCTACCGGAATTCCTTCAGAAATTGCATGCAAACTCAAACTACAAAATAACAACCATGGAAACTTTTTAGTCTGTGACTGCGAGTGTATATGACCGTGTTCAGCTCCTTTGGAAAAAGACTCTAGTATGGATTGAATCAATACCCCTAAAAGGATAAAGATACCGACCTCTATTTTGTGTACATCTTTATGTGCTGTATGATGGTATAGCTCGGGTAACATATGTAAAACAGTAATAGCCAATAAATAGGCACCACTAAAAGACAATAACAAACGAACCAATGATTGTTTTGGATTTAAAATGCGAACGATTAGTGCACCGATCAATACAGATGCTATTAACAAGGCGTAAATCATGCTTCTAGTACGAGTATAAGTCTATTAGATGTTTCAATATCAAAGTCGTGAAGGTTATAGTCTCCAAAGGTATGTTTTATTTTTAAACCTGCTTTTGCAACAATGGTTTCAAACCTCTGAAGATTCAAGCACTTTACCCTTTCGAAGTAATTGTGGTATTTGCCCTCAATTGTAAATGCTATCTTCTTGATGATAAAGTCATTTTGAACTGTTTTCGTAATGTTAAAATCAATACCGTCTAAATGAATTTTTTCCTCAGGAATCAGCGTTTTTATGGTTTTGTCAACGTTTAGATAATCAATCACTGCAATACCGCCTTTGTGCAGAGAGTCTTTAATGTTTTTGACAACACGTACGTCTTCTGCATCTTCTGCAAAATATCCGAAACTAGTGAATAAGTTAAATACGGCATCTACCTTTAAAGGAAATGGCAAACGCATGTCTTGCACTATAAAATTGAGACTCTCGCTTTTATAGTGCAAAGCGTGTTTGATACTGTTGATGGATAAATCGGCTCCGGTAACTTGGTAGCCTAATTTGTTAAGGTAAATAGAATGCCTGCCCTTACCACATGCCAAATCCAAGATAGAACTTCCTTTCTTAAGTTGTGAGAATTCGGTGAGGTTGTTCATGAAAACTTGTGCTTCATGATGGTCCCTATGTTGGTATAAAATGTGGTAATACTTGGTGTTGAACCAGTCTGTAAACCAATCTTTTTTTGAAGACATTGTCCGTATTTTGAGGCAAAAGTACTAATATTCTTTGAGCTTTGTGAAAATATATTTCCCCTGCTTTTTCTAAAGTATATTAAGTGCTAGAAAATAGTTGTTTTTTGTATAACTAGATTGTGTGCTAGCTACTATTTTATTTTTTACTCTCTCTTTGTTTGCTTATTTTTAAAGAAAAAATGAAGCAACAAATGTATTCTTGGGGGATTATTGGATGTGGCAATGTAACTGAGATAAAAAGTGGTCCTGCTTACCAACAAACTGACGGCTTTCGTATTCATGCCGTAATGCGTCGTGATGTTAAAAAAGCAACATCTTATGCAAAACGACATGGAATTGCAGTAGTTCACACGGATGCAGATGCATTGATTGCTGATTCAAATATCGATGCTGTTTATATTGCGACACCTCCTGATACCCATGCTTTTTATGCTTTAAAAGTGGCAGCAGCAGGCAAGGTCTGTTGTATTGAAAAGCCAATGGCTCCCTCTTACGAGGAATGCGAAAAAGTGGTACAGGCTTTTGCCGCTAAAAAGATACCTTTGTTTGTTGCCTATTACCGAAGGTCTTTGCCTAGATTTCAAAAAGTCAAAGAATGGTTACGCGAGGGAGTAATCGGGGAACTGCGTCATGTGTCTTGGCAATTTACAAAACCAGTAAATGATATAGATGTCTCAAAAACCTACAATTGGCGCACCGATGCGAAGATAGCTCCTGGAGGTTATTTTGACGATTTAGCAAGTCATGGAATGGATTTATTAGTGTATTTATTAGGGCCTATTGAGGCAGCAAATGGATTTTCGGTAAACCAACAAGGTTTGTATTCGGCTAAAGATGCAGTAGTTGGAAATTGGAAACATCATTCAGGTGTGACAGGTTGCGGAAGTTGGAATTTTGGTGCAGAGAATCGAATTGATAAGGTGGAAATATTTGGAGCAAAAGGGAGCATACGCTTTGCTGTTTTTGCAGAAGAATTGATAGCTGTTCATAGCGAGGGGCAAACAAACGCAATACGAATTCAAAATCCAGATCCTATTCAGTTATTCCATGTTCGTAATATGGCAAAAACACTTTTTTTAGACAGCCCCCATCCTTCGACGGGTGAAACAGCAATGCATATTACTTGGGTTTTAGAGCGATTACTGGGAAAGTAAATAGGAGTTTTTTTACACTATAGATCAACGATCTGTGTTGTTGTCCTTGAATTGTTTTCTATAGTTAGAAGGCAATGTATTGAATTGTTTTTTGAAAGATTCTCTAAAATATTTAGTGTCATTAAAGCCTACTTTCTTTGCAATGTTACTTAGCTTATCAGTAGTAGTAAGTATCATTTCAGCTGCTTTTTTTAGTTTGATAGATCTTATAAAAGAACTAGTAGAATGGTCTGTTTCTGCTTTTATTTTTCGATATAGAGTAGATTTACTCATAAAAAAGGCATCTTCTAGTGATTTTCCATCAAAGTCTGGATTGCCAATATTATCTTCAATCAATGCTATTGCTTTCTTTATAAATACCTTGTCATAGGGTTCTATATCTTCCTCCTCAATATCTGGGGTGAATCTTGCTTTGTTTAAAAGGTGTTCGGCTATATGTTTGCTATTTGCTAGTGTGCTAGAAATTTTTGCTTTGATAATATTAGGGTCAAAAGGCTTTGCGATAAAAGCATCTGCCCCTTTTTCGAGACTTTGAATCTCAAAATTATCTGCAGACCTAGCAGTGAGTAAAATAACAGGTATGTGAGCAGTACTCACGTTATTTTTAATTTCTTTACTCAGTTCTAACCCATTTTTTCGAGGCATCATGATATCGCTTAAAATTAAATCAGGCAATTCCTCATTTGCGATTTCGAATCCTTCTTGTCCATCTTTGGCAATTAGTATGTCATATTCTTTTTCTAAGAGGCTCGTCAAGTAGTTTTGAATGTCTGTATTGTCGTCAACAATTAATAAAGTGTTATCGTGATTTTTAATGGTTTTTTTTGACTTCTTTTTGGTAACTACCTTGTTCACTTTTTCTTCTTTTACAAAAGGAATTTTAATTTTAAAAATGGAACCTTTGTTGAGTTCACTTTCAACGCTAATAGTACCGTCGTGCAACTCGACTATTTTTTTTGAAAAAGTGAGTCCAATACCGCTACCATTTGTTTCCATGCTGTCAGTATCCTTAATTTGGTAAAACCGCTCAAATATCATTTTCTTGGATTCATTATTGATACCTTTTCCACTGTCTTTTACAGATAGGTAGTAGTGATTCTCATCACTTTCTATAATTAGTGAAATAGCACCACCTTCATGGGTGTGTTTAAAAGCGTTAGAGAGTAAATTACAAATTACAATTTCCATCTTTATTTTGTCAAAAAATACTTTTTGCTTGTTCGCTTGGTCTTTGAAACTGTATTTTATATTTTTTATTTTTGCTTGATCCTTAAAAAGCTTAAATATTTCTTTTGTAAATGAAGCAATATCTTCTCTTTCTTTTTGAAGTTCCAGTAGTCCGTGTTCTGCTTTTCTAAAGTCTAATAATTGATTGATGAGTTCTAAAAGTCGGTTCGCATTCTTATCAATAGTCTTAACCTTATCAAGTACTGGTTTGGTAATGTTCCCTTCATGTAAGAGTTCTTTTAAAGGGGCTACAATTAGTGTTAATGGAGTTCTAAACTCGTGAGAAATATTTGTAAAAAACGTAAATTTTGCATCTGAAATCTCTTTTTCTACAATACGATTCTTTTTTAAATCTCTATTTCTCAGCAGTGTTTCTCCAAATTTAAAGAGAAATACAATTGTAAAGAAAATATATGCTAGAAATGCTACAGGACTTTTCCAGGGAGTATGTAAAACAACAATATCTATTTTTTTAGAGGGAGACCATTGTAGCGCATTTAAAGAGGCACTTATTTCTAGTGTGTAGGATCTAGGGGGCAGTCCTACGAAGTTGATTTCTTGCTGGTTTTTTAGATAATTCCATTGTTCGTCTATGCCTTTGATTCTATATCGGTACCTAGTAGCTTGATTTTCTGTAAAGTTCGAAGAAGTAAACTTAAGGCCAAAAGATTTATGTAGGTGTGATAGTTCTATTTTTGAGGTGTAACTGATGTCTTTTGTTAAAATTACTTTGCCTTCCACTTTTTTATTGGGAGCAACAATTTTATTGTTCACTTTTAAAGATGAAAAAATAATTGCTACTTCGGAAGTTGAAGATGTTATATTCTCACTATTAAAATAAGATAAATTATCACTTCCTCCTGTATATATGATACCAGATGAAAGGTCGCTAATGATTGCTCTTTTGTTGTATTGAGAGATGTTTATTCCATCTTTTTCTCCAAAGTTTTCTAATGAATTTTTTATAGGGTCTAAATGCACCAAATGGGTAGCTGTAGTTATCCATAAATGATTGTTTTGGTCTCCAACAATACCACAGATATATGGGTCTTTAAAGCCTTGATCAATTGCATATGTATTTTCAAGAGATAATACTTTGTCTGATTGCTTCATTTTATAAAGTCCACTTGGGGTTCCTAACCATAAGAAGTTCATATCAGGATAGATACAATTGATGATTTTTGGGAGTTTGTCATTAGTAAATGCAGCGTAATGAGTAAATGTCTCGGAGGGGTCATCGTACAAATAAAAACCATTGTAAGTACCTACCCATATATTGTTATAATAGTCTCTTTTAATTTGTGTTATAAGATTGCTTTCAATGTATTCTTCAAAGTCTAATATGAAATAGTTACTTATAAGTTGTTCTTTATTGTTAGTGTAGGTAAGTTTTTTAAGCCCTTTATGCTCTGTCCCAATCAGAATTTTAGTGTCGTCTATCTCAAGAATACTAGTTGTTTTCTTCAAGTCTATTGTATCATAGATTTCTAAATTTTCATCAAATAGATACAGGGCATTTAAAGTTCCCACAAAAAGGGTTTTTTTAATTTTTTGTATAGAAAATATTCTTTTGTCCTTTAATTGCTTTATTCTTTTTAACTGGCTTAGATTTTGTCCGACAAATAAACCGTTGCTTGCAGTACCAACATAAATTTTTGAGGAGTCTTGGTAAACGGCTTTTATGTTTAGTTGTCCTGCTGTAAGTTTATTCTCTTTTTTATTGCTGAGGTTATAAAACCCTCTACTTTTGGTTAGTTTTATCAATCCTCCATAGTTAGAAGCGATCCAGATAACCCCAGTGTTGTCCTTGTGAATATCTAGAATTATATCGTACTTAGCATTTTTATTCGAATCAACATTAGAAGACAATTCCTTTTTTGCAAACGTGGTTACATCATTATTACTGATATACAGCCCTTTTCTCCAAGTTCCAATCCACAAGTGATTATCATCATCAACATATAAACTTCCGACAAAACATTTAGGAATTTTTGTTTTTCTAGTATTTGTTGTGTTATTTTCAAGATCATATTGAACCAAAAGGGTTTGGTCTTTCTGAAAGGTAGTGAGCCAAATGCAATTTCGAGATAGGTCATAAACCCCATTTGTAATATGAGTGGTAATCAGATGAGCCTCTATTTTACGAGTTTTTATACTGTATTTGATTAATTTGTCATACTTATTGAACCATATATCTTCATTCTTATCTTTCAGTAAAAAAAGTGTTCGGTTCGTGGTAAATTTTCTAATCAACACTTTTTTTATTGGGTCTATTATAAAAACACCATTTTTTTGTGTTCCTACCCAAATATGTTTGTTCTTATCTTCTAGGATTTCTGTAATTCGTATTTGTTTATTTTCGTTTTTGCTTAAAATTGAATTTAAATTGTCCATTGTATTTGATTCAATGTCCAAAACAGACAAACCACCACTTTTGGTTCCTATCCATAAATTGTTAAAGCTATCGACGAGCAATGTTTCTATATTCTCGTTTTTTAAGTTGGGGAAATTGTCACTAGGTCGAATTGAAGTAAACTCGTTACCGTCGTACTTGCTAAGACCGTTTTCAGTTCCAATCCATTTAATATTCAAAGAATCACTTACTACTTTGGAAACATAATTGTGTGCTAGACCATCCTTTGCTGTCAAGTATTCAAAAACAAATTCATGATTTGCTTCTTGTCCCCTTACAATAAGAATAGCTAGATATATAAATAGTTGAATGTAAACGCGCATGTAATTTGCTTATGAGGTAAAGATACTATTAGAATTTATAACATCATATTTTTATTTCAATCATAGTTCAATCCACTAGTTGTTTGTCTTTTTGAAAATGACATAGAGATAAAAGTAAAAAGACTTAGGGGTAGGTGTGTGGGTATTAGGGGTAGAATTTTGCTTTTTACTTTTATCACTTTTTATAAGTGTCTGCCTCTAGTGTTTGTTATGCTACAAACATACCCATGTTTTAGTTTTTTTTAGCAATAGAATTAATCATCTTTAGGGGGTATAGGTTCATAATCCGATCTATTATTGTTGTATTAATACTAATTGCTACAATATTTAGACTATTTTTTATGGGAAATACTTTTTTGCCCCCTTTTCATGGGGGCTATTTTAGTCAATCATTTGCTGCGCTACTTTTTTGAAATCCCCTACGAGATTATTGAGTTTTTTATTTTGTTCTAGGATGATTCTAGGTCGTAAATACCACCAAACAAATGCAAACCATAAAAAGGTTAGACTATAGGTGATGGTTCCCCATAAAAATGTCATTTGAGTAACAAACTCGATCAGGTAGAATGAAATCCCTGACGAAAGCATTACAAAATAACTACTCAGTATTTTTGTTTGTTGGTAAGTTTGCGCTTTTTGTAAGGCGATTAATTGTTGCAAGTATTCTTTACAGCTAGCTGTCGTTTCTAGGTCATCGAGTATTGAAAACTGCTTTTTAAAAGGAACTAAAAAAACGAGCATCGCAATAATAGCGAGTACAATACCAATTTTTGTTGTCATAAACTCTGGTTGATAGTAGTACCAAATAAAACTTACATATATTATTGTCAGCAAAAGGGTTGCACTTACGAATAGTAGTGTGAACCTTCCTTTCTTTTTTAATTTGTTTGCTCTCTTGAAAAGTTGAGTTGTATCTGGAGTCGCTACTTTTTGTGCTTTCCAAATAGCTTTAAAGTCTGTATTAGCTTCCATATTTCTTAAATTTGTTTCTTAATTTTTCTTTGATTCTGTGTATTCTAACCCTGATATTTCCTTCTGAGATACCAATGATTTTTGCAATTTCTTTTTGGTCCATATCTTCCAATTCTAAGGATATGATGATCCGGTCTACTTCTTTCAGTTCTGAGATACAACGGTATAATATCTGAACCTCCTTTTCAATGGTTGTTTCTATGGCTTCTTCTTTTAGTTCCATCGGTAGTTCAGATGTTACTATTTTTTTGTCTCGTTGTAGTTGGCGCAAGCAAGTGTTGGATGCAATTCGAAAGATCCAAGTGCCAATCGCTGCCTCGTTTCTAAAGTTGTGTAATTGTTGCAATACTTTTACAAACGTTTCTTGAGCTAAATCTTTAGCGGTGTCTGTATCATTCACATATCCCATACAAATCCTATAGACTTTTTGCCAATATGTCTTGTAGATAGTTTCAAAATCCATTATTTCACCCATTTTTTAAGTGTGTTTATAAAAGAGGTTTGCTGGTCAATGAATACAGAGTGTGCTGTGTGTTCTAAATACTTTACATTTTTTTTATCGATCAAATTTCCAAGAGTGTATATTTGATTGTCTGAAAACAAACCGTCTTCTTTTCCATACAATCCAAACACTGGTATGTTGTGTTTTAAAATTGTTTGAATAGGGTGTTGCAGGTCCAATGATGTATACGCTTCGTTTTCCAAAAACCAGCAGGAGCGCTATAAGTCATTTGGGAACTGTATTGATAAAATAAAGGGTTGTCTTGAACGCGCTTATAGATTCGTAGTGCATCAGTTGTCGGTTTTTTTGTTTGGTAAAACCCATTTTGAAGGGCATGTCTAAAACAATAAGAACTGTACTCCAATGTGTGTGTGTCCATCTTTTCTAACATAGCTATATAACGAAGGTTTTCTATATTGTTCGTACTAAGATAAATAGATTTTGAGGATTCTAAAATGGTTTTAAATGTTTCCTGTAAAGACATGGGGGTTGAAACCAATACAATTGCTTTGGTTTTAAGGGGGTGTTTTTCAGCATATAAAGTTGCGATGATACCACCGAAACTATGTCCAACTAAAGTGGCAGAACTGAGTTGGAAGTTTTTATATATTGAATCAATGTCTTTAAAGGTTTCCTCAAACGTATAACGAGCCTTACTATTACTAGACCTTCCTTCACCACGTCGGTCATAACAAATTACATAAAATCCATTTTCTGAAAGTGCTTTTGCTGTACTTAGCTCAAAGCTAACGGCATTGTATCCTGGCCCACCATGAAGAAATAGCAATGGTTTGTCAGAAGGGTCTCCATAGGCTTTAGTGTAAATTTTTTGTGCATAACCTGAAAATACTCCTAGGAATAATGCGATGATAAGATGTGTTTTTTTCATATTGTTCTCTCTGTTTTATATTTAGATACAGAGAAAGTGAAAATGTTACAGATTTATTTTAGTGCTGTGTTTTTTTAAGCCTATCTGTATTCTAAAGATATATACGAGGAGGAT
>JBELHA010000023.1:42169-44378 GCA_042091695.1 Flavicella sp. | reverse complement strand
GAAAAGCACTTGATTTAGAAATTTTTAATAATTGGATGATTTCTGTCAATGTATAACCTTTAGGAGCGGTAGCCAACAACTCTATGATCAACAGTCCTCTCTCTAGATTGGGAACATTGTAATTTGTTTTGGTAGTTTCGTTAGAATCAATCATTGTTGTAAATTAGTGCTACAAAATTAAAAAACTATATCTTGAATACATAAAACAAAACAGGCCTTAGGCCTGTTTTGTAAACTATATAAAAAACTACCTTCTTCCGGTAGAGTTTTTACGAGAATACTCGTCGAAACGAATATTCTCTTTTTTATGGTTGTAATCATTCACTTCTTGTGACAGGTCACACTTGAACTGAATCATATATGACCATGGACGTTTCTTGGACTGTGCAATGTGACACACTCCCCAAGTAAATCCTTTTCCATCCGTTGTATTGTCGTATTTGTCTGGACAGTATAAACCAGCAGCATCCGGAGGCAATACGACATGGGCTTTTACCTCAAAATTCACCCCATCTTTCGACCATTGAATCGTGTTTTTTTCAGGTCCATTAGCAGTGATCAAAGAAGCAACTCCTTCTTTGTAAGGCCATACCAAAGCTTCATGTCCACTGGCAGAAACCGGGTTCAATTCGTGCTTTACAAAAGGTCCTTTTGGAGATTCCGCAATGGCAACTCCCATAGAGAAATTTGGATAAGGCTTTTTCAAACCAACTCCTCTTGGTGCTGGGTACTCAGATCCAACTCCCATTGGATGAGCCTTGTAATACATCCAAATCTTTCCATCTCTAACAATCAAGTTTGGATCGTGTACTTTTTGACTATCAAAATCACCGTATTCAGTAATATCAGAACGTTTCGTTGTAGTCGTACCAAATTTACCTGATTTACCAGAAACCAATACAGGTTCTGGGTGACGTGTCCAAGGACCATTTGGGCTGGTAGCGTAACTCATACCAATCACATTTTTAGAACGCTCTGTGTATGGAAACTTAACAGCTTGGTAGTACAAGTAGTATACTCCTTCATAGAACATAATGTCTGGCGTAAATACAGATCGATCGTCAAAAGCACCTTCAGGACCTCTAACTGCAGAAGGACCTTGCTCTTCCCATGTTTTACCATCCTTTGAAGTAGCATAGTATATATCACACAAATCCCAAGTGTTTGCAGGCAATTCCTTGGTAGCTTTTTTATAGCCAACAGGAGCGGCTGTCTTAGGACTTCTTGTATAGTACACATAGTACAAATCGTCCACTTTGATTACTGTACTTGGATCTCTTCTAGAAATTCCTTCTTCGTATTCCAAACCTTTCATAGTTTGGTAGCTAAAACTTGAGTAAAATTCATTTTGAGAGGGTTCTGTTTGATCCCATTGCTCCAAAAAACGACGCATAGAAGCACTTACCTTCTTACCATCATAATACCCATCTAGCGTTCCGCTTATTTCTTGTTTTTCATTCACTGTTTGCTCAGAGTTCATTGCGCTATTGCAAGATGCAAATAGGGAAACAAGAGCGATAGCAACAACATGTCTTACTTTAAAGTTCATTTGTTTGTATTTAATTATTTATTTTTCTTTTTTCTTCTGATACGATTTCCTTGTAATATATCGGTAGTCACACCAAATCTTTCCGGTTCAATATCAACAGCTCGGATCGTACTGTAGTGTTTGAATTGGTTCCATCCAGTTTTTTTGATGCTTTCGCGTTTCAAATCACACTCAAAACGAACTAAAAAAGTCCAATCTGAACGTCCATAATGACAGAGCCCCCAATCAAATCCTTGGCCGTCTTTGGAATCTGTAAACTTGTCAGCTATATAGGCACCTCCGGCGGGTGGTATGTCTTCTAAGGTAGTCATTAGCTCGAAATTGATACCGTCTTCCGAATATTGTACAGTTCCTTTTTCTGGTCCTGCCCAGTCTACCAATGCAGCTATTCCTGTTTTCCATGGAAATACCCACACTTCATGACCACTATTGGTCACAGGGTTGTACTTCGATTTGATGTAGGGTCCTTCAGGTTTGTCAGCTATGGCAACTCCCCATTTAGAATCGGCAAACATTTTTTCACATACAGGATGTCCTTTGTAATATAAAAAGTATTTACCATCCTTAACAATGATACCCGGATCATGAATGGCTCCACTGTCCCAAGAACCTGGTGATTTACAATTTTTAAATTGAGAAAATCCAGGTTTGTGTTCGTCT
>JBELHA010000023.1:0-42069 GCA_042091695.1 Flavicella sp. | reverse complement strand
CCTTTTTCATAGCCCAAACCTTTGAGCGGTTTGTAGCGAAAACGAGTGTATAATTCATTGTCACTGTCGTTTCCTTTGAAACGTTGCATCGCCAAACTTTGGGAAGCAGTTGACTCGTTAGGAATGTGTTGCTTGCAAGATAACATTGAAGACAATACCAATGTTAGTAGTATATAAATACGCATCATGATGCTTGTAAAAATTATTTTAAAAAAATAAGATTCCTATTTATAACAAAACAGGAATCTTACAAATTATAAATCGTTGGATAGGATATCTGTTAAACGACTATTTCTTATTTTTCTTTTCTTTTTGATACGCATACCATTTTTTCATAGTTTGCTGATCAAAAACAGTTAAAAATTTATCTCTAGCTGCTAAATAAATAGAACGTTTTGCTTCCTTCTTTGCTGGTGCATCCAACTCAGCATCTTTATTTACAGCTTGTAATTTTTGAACTTTATCTAAGTGGATTGTATACAAAGCATCTGCTTGTTCGTCAGATAATGAAAGTACTTTTTTCATTTCTTTGGTAACACCATCAGCCATTTTTTCTGCAGACTTTTGAGCAGATACTACTGTTAATGTTAAAGCAAATACGAAAGTTAAAAATTTAGTTTTCATGAGGGTAATAGTTTAAGTTAAATAATAAAGTAGGACATAGTTGTCTACTTCACAAATATAACAAAATTATTCAAATACAAAACTAGTTTCAAATAAGAATAAAGGCAAAAAAAAAGAGTATTGTTATCTTACAGACAACAATACTCTTATAAATTGGAAATAGTAACTACTTATAAAAGTCTTGGAAACTCAACAATCCAAGAAACATATGTTAGTTGCTATATCCTGGATTTTGATTTCCAGCCATTGCTGAATTTGTAACCATTTCAGATTCCGGAATAGGAAATGTGATGTGGTGTCTTTGAGCAAGCCCTTGCCAATCTACATTTTTTCTACCATTCGCAGGTATTGAATAATCTTCTGCACCTTTATTAGTCCATTGTTGTGAGGCTAACGTTGCTTCAAAAAAGTCTTTACTTGTGCGTATCAAATCAAACTTATCATGCCCTTCGAAGCACAATTCTCTAGCTCTTTCTTCAAATATAAAGTCGATTAATTCATCTGTACCATCCGCAAAGTCAGTTTGAGCAACACTAGCAGGAATTGCACCTCCATTTTTTGCCCTATCAAGTATCAAATTCAGTGCATAAATTGCATCAGCAGAGTTATTTAATTTGGCAGCGGCCTCAGCAAAAATTAAAACAACATCTCCAAATCGTAGAACAGGCGCATTCATATCTGTTTGAAATCTACCAATAGGCTTTGATGTGAAACGAAATTTGTACGTATACCAGTTTTTAGTATTTGGTTGATGTACTACAACACCATTCTTTTTGTTTCCAATTTGTTCATTCTCATAAATTTTTCCTTGTGCGATATTGTGACTTTGTCTCGGATCCCCCAATTCGTAGCTCTCTATAAATGACAACGTAGGATTGTAACGCCCAAAACCTTGGTTAATTGCAGCACCAGAACCAGAAGGGTTATTAACACCTCCCCAAACATTTCCTAACAATGCATCAGCATGATAGTTTACTTGAAACATCCATTCGTGAGAAGTTTCACCTGCAACAGTAAATAAATTTGCATAACTAGCATCCAAGATGTAGTCACCTTGATCAGCTCCTAAAACAAGAGGATAAGCTTCATCATAAGCTTTCTCAAAATAAGAATCATCATTTAAAGGATAAGAAGCACGTGTAAGGTACACCTTAGCAAGTAAACCTTGAGCTGCACCTTTAGTTGGGCGTCCTAAATCATTAGCATTCAAACTAGGACTCTTACCGATCCACGAAGCGTAATAACATAGTTCTTTAGCATCTTCCAAATCACTGATAATTTGATCATAAACAGCAGTTAGTGGTGCACGCTCATAATCAGTGTTTTTAAAATCTAACAACTCTTCCGTTACTAGAGGAATTCCCAAAGCAGGACCTCCAGAAGGGTTTTCAGCACCCCAAAAACGTACGAGATTGAAATAAGCTAAAGCTCTCAAAAATTTAGCTTCACCAATAAAACGATCTACCAAAGAAGTATCAACAGCATCAGGCAAACCATTTTTATAGGTTGTAGATCTTGAAATAACTTGGTTTGCATTGTAAATAATTGAGTAATTAGATTCCCAAATGTTTGTCAACGCTTTATCTGAATTGTCAAAAGTATAGCGTGCATATCCATTTAAATTTGGTTGATTAGAATGCATCGTACCAACATGTGAACCATGAGTAGACATGGCAATAAAATATTGGCCGTAAGCTCCGTTAGCACCGGTCATACCCTTATAAACACCGTTAAGTCCTGCTTCTATTTCATCCGATGAGCTGTAAAACCCATCTAAATATGTAGCCGAAATCGGCTCTGTATTCAAATCGTCATGACATGAAGTCAATCCAAAAATAAGTACCTGTAGTACTGTAAAATATTTAATTAATTTCATTGTAGTAAATTTTATAATCCAACTTTAACACCTAATGACACATTCAACGTTCTTGGATATGCTCCATAGTCCAAATTAGCACTTGTAATGGCACGTTGTCCTCTTGCAACACTTACCTCAGGGTCATAACCTGAATACTTTGTCCAAACATGAATATTATCAATATTCGAATAGATTTTTAAACTTTTTAAACCAATTTTTTGGACCACTTTCCATGGAAGTTTGTACCCAAGGTTGATAGACTGCAAACGAATGAAAGATCCGTCCTCTACAATACGGTCTGTAAAGTTTTTATCTTGCACATAATCAGGTCTTGGTTGAGTACCGTAAGGATTTTCGGGAGTCCAAGCATCTGTTCTTTCTGAAGTTTTGTTCCAGTTAGTACCTCCGGTACCATTAATTCTATGGTAATTTCCATTGATTACATCAAAACCATACTTGTACGTAAGGAATATACCTAAATCAAATCCTTTATAAGAGAAATTATTATAAACAGACCCAAAATGTTTTGGTTGTGTTCTTGCTATAATTTTTTTGTCTCGTGAATCAATAATCCCGTCATTGTTTTGGTCTACATAACGTAAATCACCAACTCCTGGGTTGGTAGCACTGTTGTAATTCCCATACAATGTCTTTAATTCAGGCTTCAATTCATAACTAACAAAAGCACCTTGGTTAGTGAATATTTCCACTAAATTATCCTGAGGTCTATCCCCTGTATAATCCTCATCGATGACAACAAAATCGTCATAATTAAAAACACCTGATGTCTCATATCCAAACCAATTCCCAAGACTTTCACCAACTTGTAAAAGTCCCGTAAATTCACCATTAGTAAATTGATCGTCAAAATATTGAACCGTAGCATCTCCCATACTTAAAACCTTGTTTCTGTTCATGGAAAAAGTAAAGTCTGAAGTCCATTTAAAATCACGGTCGATATTAATAGTGTTTAAAGCAATTTCTAATCCTTTGTTTTCAACATTACCAACGTTGGTTAAAAATTGAGTAAAACCAGTAGAACCATTCACTGGCTGTCTCAACAACAAATCTTCAGTACGCTTATAATATACATCAGCTACTAAATTAATTTTATCATCGAACAGACCTAACTCAAACCCAGCATCAAACTGATCCGTAAATTCCCATCTCAAATCTTTATCTGCAATATTGTCAAGAGCAACACCTGTGACAGCTGATGAATTTTCACCTAAAACATAAAAGGCATCATTGAATTGACTAAATGCACTGTAAAAAGGGATACCAGCATTTCCAGTTTGACCATAACTCAAACGTAACTTCATGTTAGATATAGCTTCAGCATTTTTCATGAATGATTCTTTGTCGATGTTCCATCCGAAAGCTGCTGCAGGAAAATAACCCCATTTGTTTGTATAGAATACTGAAGAACCATCAGCACGCATAGATACCGTAAAGCTATACTTACTACCTAAGTTGTAATTCACCCTAGAGATATAAGACTTCAATACTTTCTTTCTCAATTCTGTAAATGGTCTTGCTGGTAAAGCACCGTATTGCAATCCTTCATATCCAAGAGATTCTATATCAAAATTAGCTGTTTCGATGTACTCTCTACCAACAGAGATAAAAGTTTGAGTAAACCCAAGTAAACCAGTAAATCTATGCTTGTTATTGTCACCAAAAGAATTCTTATAGGTCAGCATATTTTGATTGTTTATATTAGTGTTTTCGAAACGGTTACGCGTCCCTACACCTCCTCTTTGAAAGCCTCTACCAAATTCCTTAGAAAAATAATTTTTAATAGTACCTGATGAATAATTAGTACCGATCTTAACGTTTGCTGTTAGGTGTTTTGAGATTTCATAAATCAAGTTAGCATTACCATTTATATTAAATGTAGTACTATAAGATTGAGTTCTCAATGCCTCTGTAATTGGATCTACCCAAACACCTGTATCCTCATTATCATCTTCAACAAGTTCACCGACACCCCTGTCTGGTTGTCTTGATAATGTTCTAATAATAGACCCCATAGCTCTCTGAGAAAAAGACCCTCCAGAGGTTGGACCTTGTTTGATTGAATAACTAGGAGATAAAACTGTTTTTAATTTCAGTTTATCCGTCAGTCTATTTTGTAAATTTAAATTTAAATTGTATCGTTTGAAAAATGATTTTCTCACTGTTCCCTCATTATTTAAATAAGAACCTCTAATAGAAAATAAATTCCCTTCAGTACCACCAGATGCAGCAAGAGAATGATTGCGAATAACACCCATTCTATAAAAACGAGACTGCCAGTCTGTAGTTTCTTGACTTGCATAATCAGCTTTAATTAAATCTGCAGCAAGAAGTGCTGCAGCGGCATCTCCACCTTCAACGTCATTCTCAAAATAGGGATTCAAACGCCCTTTAGGATACAATTGAGCATTCACTAAATTATTTCCATATTGTTCTGTATTCATCACCGAAACAAAACGACTTTGTGGAACAACACTCAAACTAGTACTTGTATCGTAAGTTATATTGGTTTTTCCAGCTTTTCCTGTTTTAGTTGTAATCATAACTACACCATTTGCTCCTCTAGAACCATATATTGCTGCAGCAGATGCATCTTTCAACACCTCAATAGAAACGATTGAACCCGGATCTAAATTAGCCAATGGTGAACTAGATGGCCCTTCCATGATCCCAGGCTGATCAGACATATTATAGTCGACCTCGATTGGCACTCCATCAATTACATACAAAGGCTCATTGTTCGCATTAACGGAAGTACCACCACGAATACGAATACGCATTCCTCCACCCAATGAACCATCAGAAGTAATTGTATTTACACCCGCAATCCTTCCGGTCAATGCTTGCTCTACAGTTACATTAGCAGTCTTTGCAATATCAGCGGCTTTAATTTTTGAGATAGCACCCGTTACATCTTTTGCTTTTTGAGTACCATACCCAACAACTACTACTTCTTCTAGCTTGTTACTTTCTTCTTCTAATACTATGTTGATTACCTCTTGTCCTGTATAAGCGACTTCTTGAGTTTTATATCCCAATGATGAAAACGACAAACTTGTAGCATCTTTACTTACGCGCACTTCGTAATTCCCATCAAAGTCGGACATTGTTCCTACAGAAGTACCAACTACTATGATACTAGCTCCAGGAAGTACTTCTCCCGACGCATCCTTTACATTACCTTTTACATTTTTCGATTGCGCCTGAACATTTTGAACGACAGATGCCAAGAAAAAAATGGTCAACAAAAAACATCGCTGTAATGTTTTTGTTAGTTTGATTCTTTTCATAAAATACATTTTTGATTTAAGTTTTTAATTGTTGTTAGATTTTTACGCTGCTTTTACAAAAAATGTTAAAGCAGCGTAAAAATAGGATAATTTAACCTATAATTATCACACATTTACTACAAATGCTAATACATATTGCACGTAAAAAACTGTAATAAAACATATAAACCTCAAGAATTACTGTTTAGAGACACCTATCTCAACGAAATTTATTGGCTCAAAATCAGTGATATGCCCGATAAATAACTGTTTTTTAAAAACTATCGAAGTACCATCTTTTAGTAACCCTAATTCTGATGGTAGCGTTTTAAAAACTTTATTCCCTTTGAACACATGATTGGTTGTTCTTTGGAGTTTACCCCCTTCTCTTGACACATAAGGTGCCATCGCAAAAACACCTGAACTACCTCCTAACTTATAAGACATTCGTGTTTTTTTGAAATCTGGCAGATACCTATCTGTAGCAAAACAAGTTATATTATTTTCAAATACTGTAGACTGATAACGCAACTGAAACCAATTGGACCAATCTTGTGGTTTCCCAGTTTCACTTAAAAAAGCTTTGGCTCCAAATGTATCGTAAGCATCTAGTTGTGCTTTTTTGTTTTGCTTGTTAGAAATCGCTTTCATAGTCTTATTATTTGCGTGATTCTTTATCAAAACCGGTGCGTTGTGAATCCTATCTACAAATGTTTTCATCTGAGGATAATGCGCAGTATATGCTTTATATAGTTCACTTGAGGGTTTGAAAAGTGTAGCCGCATCGTTGAACCAAGAGTTCAAATAATTAGTGGTATTAGCAGCCCTAACAATGTGCGAACCCGTTTTGTATGCATAGGGGCAATCAATAGCAATGTTATTTTTCACCAAGTTTTGTCCACCTCCATGAATATAAACAGCACCGTTTTTTGACCCTTTTGTGCCGTTTCCTACATTGAAAAAGACATTGCTTTCCACAGTATTCCCCATGGTATAATTGTCCAAATAAGCACCATTAGTACTGATGTTTTCAAAATAATTTTGACGAATCACGTTTCCTCTATTATAGAATTGATTCCCGATCGCTAGATACAAAGCCCCTCCGTCGAAATGGTGATATTCTGGTAGGTTGTGCATATAATTTTTTTCTGCAACACAATCGTTCGTGTACTTCATCTTAATAGCAAAGTGTGGCGTGCTATAAATTTCATTATTTCTTGCCGTATTTCCACAACCAGCCAATGTAATTCCTGGAACTTGAGATTTTTGGTCAAAAGCAACATGGTGAATTTCGCAGTTGGAAACTACATTGTTCTCTTTGACCAAACTAAATTGACGCAACTCAATACCCAATTTAACACCTCCTGCACCCATATTGTATATATGACAACGGTCTACAATAGAATTGTGCGCACCTTGTACCAATACACCCCATTGGTTGAAATTACGAATCATACAGTTCTGTATGCGAATATTTTCACTTCTTGAAAGTACTTTTTTGTATTGTTTTGTGTTTATAACTGAAATAGCACTTTCACGCCCTGACTCCAATACCAAACCATCGATAGTAATATTTGATGCTCCTTTGATTTCAATCATGTCATCAGACAATGTCGCCAATGTCAATACTTTCTTTTTTGCATCTTTTATAGGATAGAAATACAACAACATTTTTTTTCTATCGATAAAGTACTCCCCTGGACTATCCAATTCTTCGGGTACATTTTCAAAATGAAAATGTGTGACCTTACGAAATACCCCCAAACCACTTTGAGAACCTGTAGCAAGGGTAATTTGCTTCCCTTCAATTTTCTTTACACGGGTGTACTCCCACTCCCATGAAGCTGAAAGCACTCCATCTAACCATATTTTTTCGTCTGATTTATCTGCGTACTTCCAAGAAGCAGCACGATCAAAAGCTACCTCAAAAGTTCCTCCACCATTGTTGAGGAAATTCTCATTTTCATACCATCTCCCTTTTTTCTTTACACCTTTATCTATTACCTTAACCATAGAAACCGCTCCATCAATCTCTACATCACTAAACTTACCTTTGAACTGGTTCACGTTGTCGTAGTATTCATTTTTTTCACCTTCATTTGGCCACCTAGACAGGTGCATGCGCTCTCCATCAACCCACAACATAGCAGGTGTTGTAAAATTTGGGTTGCGCTCAAAACCATATCCGTGTTTGAAAAATGCCCCCAAACTCTTCTTTTTAATTCCCGATTTTTTAAGGTCTAAAACACGAATCTTGGAAGCTGCCTTTGGGTCGGACAATGTAAAACCTGCCTTAGAAGCTTTGAATTTTTTAAACTTTGAAAAATCCAAGATATCACCACCAAAAAAGTGTACTTTTTCCGGATGTTCAGCTTTGATCACAAGTGGATTGGATTCAGTACCAGAAAACTCCTTTGACAATAATATCTTACGATCAATTTTATAATATCCATCTTTTACAAGTACTTCAATACCTTCATTTGGGTAACCAGACTTAGATACTTGTGCTGCAACAGCATCCAATGCATCATAAATAGAAGTGTAATCACCTGATCCTTTTTCATTTGAAACTGTAAATACTTGTTGCGCTTGAGAGGTAAAACCTACAAGAAGTAAAACAGTACAAAACAATTTTCTCATTGTATTTAAATAGTTCATATTCTTATTTTTTTGTGAGACTTTTAAATTAAAAAAGGGAGGGCAAGCCCTCCCTTATCATTATAAAAACTTTATACTTTTATTCTTTGATGTTTGAAATTTTGAAACCAAATACAAACTGTGACTTCAAATCACGGATACCGATAGATGAAATATCTATTTTAATACCTTTAGATGTCTTTTTGAACTTCAAAGACTTGTCACTTCCCATCATAGTAACTTTTGTTTCCTTTGATGGAACTACATCTGCAATAAAGATCGTTTTTGTTGCAGGCCACTCTGGAGAAAAGGCATACAAATTGTCTTCTTTTTGTGTGAACCAGAACTCTTTTACAGCTTCATTGTCTTTCGGCTCAATTGTCATTCTATATATTGGGAATCCAGCGTGGAAATCGTTTTTAGAGAAAACAGGTTTTTTACCTTTACTCCACTGTGCATCTTTGATCCATTGGTGGGTGTCGTAGATACCTTCAGCATTCAATTCCAACCACTCTCCAATCTCCAAAAGACGTTGTTGCATGATTACAGGAATCGTTCCATCAGGATTAGGACCAATATTTAACAACAAGTTTCCTCCTCTACTGATGATGTCCATCAACATGAAAATCAATTGTTTTTCTGTTCTGTAATCGTCAATATTTTCAATTCTGTTGATTCCAAACGACATACCAATTCCTCTATTTTCCTCCCATGGCTTTGAACCATCAGAAAAACCAGAACCGTATTCGGTAGTATAGTAACTTCCATGAGAACCTCTTACTTTCCCCCATCTGTCATTCAATACCAATTCGTCTTTGTTAGGAGCATTGTTCAATGCCCATGATAACAATGGTAATGTTTGCCATTTTTTATAATCCATCCACCAGTCTCCATCAGAAAACAATAAAGCCGGCTCATAATCTTTTACCAACTGCTTCACTTGAGGATACATAACTTCGTGGACATATTTGTTTAATCCTGCTTCAGCTTCTGCAACGTCTGTAGCAGATGCTTTTTGCTTTTTGTCTCCTTTAGCAGCAGTATCAACAGTCAAACTTCCTGTAGAGAGAATTTTTTGCTGTCTTTCTGTCCAATATGGATTGTACCAATCCCAAATTGAGTAATAAAGTCCCATCTTTACACCTTCTTTACGAACAGCAGTAGTCAAATCCCCTACTAAATCTCTCTTAGGACCTGAAACAACAGAGTTCCATGGCATACCATAGCTGGTAGAAGCCTCTTTACTTGGCCACAAACAGTATCCATCGTGGTGCTTTGATGTCAACACCACATACTTAGCTCCTGATCTTTTGAAAATTGAAGCCCATTCTTTTGGATTGAACAATTCAGCTTTGAATTGCTCTTTGAACTGTGGGTATTTAAAATCTGCACCATAGTTCTTGTTGTGAAACTTTGTGATTGCATGGTGACGTTCTCTTCTGTGTTTTTTAGGAGCATTTGGATCTTCTTTTAAAGCATTCCAATACCACTCAGCATACGTACCTTTGTTTGTATATCCAGGTACGGAATACAAACCCCAGTGGATAAATATTCCAAATTTAGCTCCACTAAACCATTGAGGTGTTTCTCTTGTATCTAAAGAATCCCATGTTGGTTCGTATTTCTTTTGTGCGCCTGCTACTGTAAAGCAGAACAAACACGCTATTATTATTAGTTTATTCATCATAAAAGTTTATAAATTTTTTTCAAATATAAATAACTAATACATCAGCTACCCTAATAAATCGCACAACTTGTAACACTTGTCAAGCTAAAAAACGAATAACTTTTCAAAAAAAACAATAAATGTAACATTCACAAAAATCAAGAAACTCTAAAAAAACACTCTAAACACAAAGTCTCAAAAAACAGCAAAGCACTGAATACAAGATGTTTAAGATACAAAAAAACACAACTGATATATTTGAGATAGATTTTGTCACAAATGATAACTTCAAAAAAGAGGTATAAGAATAAATTTGGAGTAACATAAATTTGAAATTAATAATCATGAAACAAAATAAACTATTAAAATGCACTCTTATCTTGATCATTTTATTGATCAATGTAGCCAAAGGCCAACAACAAGGAACCAATGGTGAAGACTGGAAACTTGAAAAATCTCCTCGATGGGAAGGATTGAAAAAGGAAAAAATTCCAGAATGGATGATTGATGCAAAGTTTGGTATGTATACTCATTGGGGTGTTTATTCGGTACCTGCTCATGGAGGACCAGATTATATTAAAGAATTATATGCAGCCAAAGGTGCAGATAGAAAAGGAGTTAAAAAATACCACCGTGAAAAATACGGAGAAATCAAAGATTTTGGATACAAAGACTTTGTACCTATGTTTACAGCGGATAAATTTGACGCCAAGGAATGGGTTGGTGTAATGAATGGTGGTGGTGCAAAATTTGGAGGTATCTGTCTAGCACATCACGATGGATTTTGTTTGTGGGATTCTAAATACACTAAATGGGATTCAAAGGACATGGGACCTAAAAAAGATATCTATGGGGAACTAGCGAAGGAAATCCGTAAAACGGATATGAAATTGTTGGCTACTTTTCACATGGCGAGAACTTATGGGTATGTATTTGATAAAAAACATACTAAACAAGAAAGAGAAAACTGGGACATTTATGACGACCAATACGGTTGGATGTATAGAAACCCTGAAAAAGAGTCCAAAGAGGACTTTGGTATAGAATGGTCTAACAAAGTAAGAGAGGTTATCAACAACTATAGACCGGATGCGTTATGGTTTGACGGACTATCTGGTTCTATCAAACAAGAAGAAATCCACCAAGACACCATTGTAAATATATTTGAAGACTACTACGCCAATAAAGCAATAAATGGAGATGACGTAGTAATCTGTAACAAACTTCCAGGTTCTAAAGTATGGAACTTCCCACTTGGATTTGGTTTGAGATGTTACGAAAATTGTCGTGATATGGAGACAAATCCAAAAGGATATTGGTTGGCAGACAGAGCAATTAGCTACCCATGGTCTTATGTAAACAATAAGTTTTACAAAGATAAAGCTCCATACCAAATTAGAAGTTTGGTGGATATGGTTAGTAGAGGAGGTATCATGTTGATGTCATTGACACCAAGAGGAGACGGATCTATCGACCCACAATCTGTTGAAATCATGAAAGGAATGGGAGCTTGGTTGGATGCCAATGGTGAAGCTATATATGCAACACGTAAATGGAAAATAGCAGCTGAAGGACCGACAAATATGATGAGAATTAAGAAAGGTGGTAATAAAAAGGGAGAAGTAGCATACAGATGGGACTTTAGAAAAATCGATGCCAAAGATATTCGTTTTACTAGATCTAAAGACAACACTAAATTGTATGCAACGGTATTAGGAAACCCTGAAAGCGGAACTTACAAGGTAAAGTGTTTGGCAAAAGGAGAAAAGATTGCTACCAAAGGTATTTCAAAAATTACGCATATCGCTACGAATACAGAAGTAAAATGGGAAAGAACTGAGGATGGACTTACAATTCAATTTCCAAAAGAAGGTGTGAGTGATATTGCAAATGCATTTAGAATTGAGGTAGGTGGAAAACTTGTTTACTAAAATGGGGTATTTTAAAATTTTATTTATTGCTTTTTTGAGCCTGTCATCAGCACAGGCTCAAAATATTTATAGTCCAAACATTATTTATATTCTTGCAGACGACATGGGCTCAGGAGATGTAAAAGCCTACAACAAAGACTGTAAATTTCCGACACCACATTTAGATCAAATGGTGGCGGAAGGGGTTAAATTTACAGATACGCATACAAGTTCTAGTGTTTGTACTCCTACTCGATATGGGATTGTTACTGGGCGCTATTCTTGGAGAACCTCACTAAAAAGAGGTGTTACTCACGGTTTAACAGACCATTTGATTGAAAAAGAACGCATGACAGTTGGCAGCTATTTAAAATCCAAAAACTATACGACCGCAGTTGTTGGAAAATGGCATATGGGAATGGACTGGACCTCCAACGATGGAAAAAAACTAAAAAAAACAGGAACTAATTTAGATACCAACGCCGCCATTAAAAATGGACCTAATGCGTTCGGGTTTGACTATTACTTCGGTATTTCTGCCTCTTTAAATATGGATCCGCATGCCTATATAGAAAATGACAAACTCTTAGGAGATTTGATGCACATCCCTAATGACAAGGACATACGAAAATTATTTGGACAAGGAGGAAAAGCAGGATGGGTAGATAAAAACTTCAAGAGAGACGAAGTCATGCAAACCTTTACAGACAAAGCTATTGCATGGATGGAAGACACACATAAAAAAGATGCTAAAAAGCCCTTTTTCTTATACTTCCCATTAAACGCTCCGCACTCTCCTATCGTGCCAAGTGACAAATTCAAAGGAAAAAGCAACTTATCTCCCCATGGAGATTTCTGTATGGACGTAGACGATACAGTAGGACAGATTATCAGTGCTATTGAAAAAATGGGGATTTCTGAAAACACCCTCATTGTATTTACTGCTGACAATGGTGTTTCTCCCCAAGCAAAATTGGAACCGATGGAAGCCAAGGGTCATTTTTCTAGCTATATTTACAGAGGACTCAAAGGAACACTCTACGAAGGAGGACATCGCGTACCTTTTATTGTAAAATGGCCAAAAGTAATCAAAAAAGCATTTGAAACTGATTATTTGAACTGTACAACCGATCTGTTAGCTACCGTAGTAGATATACACAATGAAAAACTACCCGACAATGCTGGAGAGGACAGTGTAAGTTTCCTTCCTTTGTTGAAAGGAATCAAAAAAACAGATGCAGACAGAGATGCCGTTGTGCACCACTCGGACGCTGGTGTTTTTTCTTTGAGAAAAGGGAAATGGAAAATAATCTTCGACAAAAAAGGAGGGTCTCGACGAACTGACCCTAAAGATAAACCTGTTATCAATCCTGGTAAAATTCAACTTTTCAATATGGAGAAAGATGTTGAAGAAAGCACAAACATCGCTGTAAATAATCCTAAAGTTGTTAAAGAACTATCACAACTAATGGGAAAAATTATGTCAGAAGGAAGAAGTACAGCAGGAGAAAAACAAGCATATGCTCCTTATGAAGAGAAGTTTCAAAAATTATTGATCCCCTTTCGTAGTTATATCTACTAATAAAAATCAAAAAGAATATTTTACAACACCCTAGTACTCCCTAGGGTGTTATTTTTTAACTTTTATTTATAGAAGTGCAATCGTTTAAAATGTATAATTTTACATTAAAATTAAACTTTTTTAAATGTTGAAAAAACTTCTCTACACACTGTGTTTGTGTTTGTTTTCAAACCTAGTATCTGCGCAAGAAAACTATACAGTTAGCGGAATTATCAAAGAAAAATCAAGTGGTGAAACACTCATTGGTGTTGCTATTATCTTTCCTGACATGCAAAAAGGTACTAGTAGTAACGAATACGGATTTTACTCCTTTACGCTACCTGAAGGAACTTATAACATCGAAATTAGTTATTTAGGCTATACAACTATCCGTAAAGAAATTATCTTAGACTCTAATAGAAAAGAAAATTTTGATTTGTTAGAGGCTAGCGAAGTAATTGAAGAGGTCTTAGTAAAGAGCAATTCAGAACAAATCAGTCTCAGAAAAGCAGAGATGAGTGTGCACAAAGTAAGTATTGCTACGATCAAAGAAATGCCTGTAGTTTTAGGAGAAGTAGACATTATAAAATCCATCCAATTACTTCCAGGAGTTACAAGTGCAGGTGAAGGTGCTTCAGGATTCAACGTTAGAGGTGGAGCTGAAGACCAAAATTTGGTACTGCTTGACGAAGCAACACTATACAGTTCTTCTCACTTTTTTGGTTTCTTTTCTATTTTTAATGCAGATGCTGTAAAGGATATCAAACTCTACAAAGGAGGAATCCCAGCAAAATACGGAGGTAGACTCGCTTCTGTATTAGATGTACACCAAAAAGATGGAAACAAAAATGAGCACCACGTCTCAGGGGGATTGGGACTTATCTCGAGTCGCTTGATGGCTGAGGGGCCGATTCAAAAATCAAAAAGTTCATATCTCGTTGCAGGTAGAGGTTCTTATGCACATTTATTTATCAAATTAAATCCTGAAACAAAAGACAATACGATCTATTTTTATGATTTGAATACAAAGCTAAACTTTGACCTCAACGACAATAACAAATTGTACTTTTCAGGGTATTTTGGAAGAGACACCTTTAGTATTGCCAATCTTTTTGCAAATTCCTATGGGAATCAAACATTCAATACCCGATGGAACCACTTGTTCTCTGATAGATTATTTTCTAACCTGACAATGATATACACAGAATATAAGTACTTCCTTAATCTTGACTTTATTGGCTTTGATTGGGACTCAGGAATTCAGAACTTTCACTTAAAATACGACTTCAATCACTTTATTTCAGATAATTTCAAAATGAACTATGGTTTAAGTGGTATTCATTACCATTTCAATCCAGGTGCTATCACACCTAGTAAAGAAGGCTCACCAATTATCGCTGACGAATTGGATCAAAAGTATGCGATTGAAACAGCAGCTTACCTAGAAGCTGAACATACATTGAGTGATAAATTAACGGCTAATTACGGACTCCGCTACAGTGGATTTTACCGAATGGGAGGACAACCAATCTATACTTATGAAAACAACGCCCCAGTTGTGTACAATGCTTCTATAGGAGTTTATGAGGAAGGAATAGAGTCTGGGAGTAAAAACTATTCTAAAAGTGATATTATCGAATCTTACGATGGCTGGGAACCTAGGTTTGCACTTTCCTATAAAGCAAATGACAACAATGCTTTTAAGGTAAACTACAATCGTATGAACCAATACATTCACCTCATCTCAAACACCGTATCCGCGGCTCCTTTGGATGTATGGGCACCAAGTGGAAAGTACCTAAAACCACAAATACTCGACCAATACGCAATCGGATATTTTAGAAATATTAAAGACGGTACCTACTCTATCGAAACAGAAGCCTACTATAAAAATGTAAAAAACAGATTGGACTACAGAGACGGAGCCGACCTGATTGCTCAAAATAGAATAGAAACAATTGTATTGCCAGGAAGGTCTAGATCTTATGGATTGGAACTTTCCTTAAAAAAGAACAGAGGTAATTTTAAAGGTTGGATCAGCTATACCCTCTCCAATACAGAACAGCAAGTAAAAGGAACAACTCCTGAAGCAACGGGAATCAACAACGGAGAATGGTACAAGTCACCGTATAACAAACTCCATGATTTATCCATCACCACTAGCTACGAATTGTCTGAAAAATGGCGTTTTGGAGCCAACTTTGTCTACCAATCGGGAAGACCTGTCACCTACCCTTCTGCACAATACTCAGGTACTATGAATGCCAATTACGACCTTGAAAGCAGTACGCTTACAGTACCTATCTACAGTGATCGAAATCAATTCAAATTGCCAAGTTACCACCATTTTGATATCTCAGCTACCTACACACCGAGTAAAAACAAAAATCGAAAGTGGCAAGGCGAATGGGTGTTTAGTATCTATAACCTATACGGTAGAAAAAATGCCGCTTCTATTAATTTTAGAGAAAACGATACTACGGGACAAAATGAAGCGGTAAGAACTTCTATTTTCGGAATTACACCTTCATGGACCTACAACTTTAAATTTTAATCATGATAAAATATTTATACATCGCTATCGCATTCTTGACACTTGCTTCTTGTGAGGAAGTCGTTGACATTCCTTTGACTGAAAGTCCAAAACGCTTGGTCATTGACGCAAACATCAATTGGCAAAAAGATGCTACAGGACAAAGTATTGGTAATAATCAAAAAATAAAATTAACTGAAACTACAGGCTTTTATGAAACATCTATTCCAGTTGCAACAGGAGCTACAGTCTCTGTAACAAATGACAGCAGCGGTGAGACCTTCATATTTATGGAAGAAGAAAATTCAGGAATCTATGTTACGGATACTTTTGAACCAGAATTAAATGCTAGCTATACACTAAACATTACCTATGAGGGTGAGGAATTTACAGCACAAGAGGCAATGCTTCCTGTCGCAGACATTACCTCCATAGAACAATCTATTGTCAATGTATTTGGCACGGATGTCATCCGCGTGGATTTTAATTTTACGGATCCAATTGAAGAGGGAAATTTCTATGTCAACCAAATCAATTACGAATCTGAATATATAACAGACAATTATAGAACCTATGGAGATGAAGTTGTCAATGGTAATGATAATAGTGTGTTTGTACAAGACGAAAATCTAGAACAAGGAGAAGAAATTATATTGTATTTCTATGGTGTCTCTGAAAGATACCACAACTACTTGTCACTGCTATTACAACAGATTACTTCAGGAGGGCCATTTGCAACCCCTCCAGCAGCTGTAAAAGGAAATTGTATCAACACTACGGATCCTGATAAAAAACCTTTGGGATACTTTAGATTATCTGAGATGTTTGTGAGTTCTTATGTTGTCGAATAATTGTAACTTTACGAGTAACACAAAGCCTAAGCACTTGGATTTTAAAAAAACAACAGAGCAAGCTTCTCATTACAACCATCTCGAACAGATGCAGACAGAGGAGCTTTTACAAAACATCAATAAAGAGGACTCAACTGTACCCAATGCTGTGGCCAAAGCCATTCCGCAAATTGAAGCACTCGTCACTATAATTGTCTCAAAAATAAAAGAAGGAGGAAGGCTTTTTTATATGGGATCTGGTACCAGTGGCCGTTTGGGAATATTAGATGCTTCAGAATGCCCTCCTACCTTTGGAGTTCCACATGAATTAGTCGTCGGATTGATCGCCGGAGGAGATACCGCCATTAGAAAGGCTGTTGAAAATGCAGAAGACAACAAAACACAAGGATGGCTAGATTTACAAAAACACGACATCTCAACAAAGGATGTGGTTATTGGAATCGCTGCCTCAGGAACCACTCCTTATGTCCTAGGTGCGCTTGAAAAAGCAAATGATAACAATATCGTGACAGGCTGTATAACCATGAACGAAAACAGTCCGCTACACCTTCTCGCTACTTATCCAATTGTAGCTGTGGTAGGTCCTGAATTTGTAACTGGAAGCTCTCGTATGAAAGCTGGAACGGCACAGAAGCTTATTTTGAATATGATCAGTACAGCCACTATGATTTTACTTGGAAAGGTAAAAGGAAACAAAATGGTGGACATGAAATTATCCAACGACAAATTAGTAGGACGTGCAAAATCTATGTTGGTGGATACTTTAGGAATTAGTTTGAAAGAAGCTTCTGACCTACTTGATACTTATGGAAATGTAAGAAATGCTTTAAACAACTACCAACAATGAGTACAGATACAAAAGAATTGAAAAGAGGCTTGAAATATGTCTTTGGAGCTTTGCCATTTATGTCTTTGGGGCCTATCCTAATCAGTATTGGCTATTCCGCGATAAGAAAACAAGAAAATTACCTATTTATTACCTTTGGTATAGTAGCTGCGATTGTGGCCATATTACTCGTGTTTATGGGACTTCGCATCATACTAAACAGCCTCTTCTCTGACAAATAATTAGCGATCTCCTCCAACAACTTTATACTTAGGACTCGTAGGGTTGACCCCAAATGTAGTGTCTTCAATTGAAACACCTAATTGATAGACTATATAGCCAATACTAGCATAATGGTGCAAGGTGTGACTATGGATCTGGAACAAAAGAGCTGCTACAGAATAGGTGGCTGTTTTATTTCCTCCACCCAAATCGTCAGTTACATGTAGTACCCTGTCAAAATCATCATTTTTAATGGCTTCTAATTGGCTGATAATATGCAATGCAAAGATCTTTGCTTCCTCTAGATTCGTTTCAATAAGAAGCGCTCTCTTTCTTGATGTTAGATCCACCATCCCATTGGCATAGCCCTCAAAAAAACAGCCATAAAAATCTAGCAAGTGCCTCAAATGCCCCCCAATACTCACATGATACGGAGCTATTGAAGTATCAATATATGTCCTGCTCGAAATAGACGAAAGAAGTACTAAGGATTTTTTTAAATTGTCAATGATGGGTTGTAGCATAGTGAGCATTATCTTTTGCTTTCAAGTAAATATAACAAAACCGAATTGAATATGTAGTATTTGTATCTAAGACTGAGCTAAAAACATATTTAATCGTGTGAATTCAACCTAAAAACACCTTCGATAAGTTTGTTTACTTCAGAAGATATCTTTAAAAGATACGCGAAACCAACATAAAAGACAGCTATTAAAATACTTTTAGCAACAATATTTAGCAAAGGATGCATCTTAAAGCTCCAAAAATAAAAGCCTAAAAAAGTAAACGCTATTAGTAGTAAGAGATACCCCGTTTTAATTGTTATCGGATGTAATTTAAAGGTACGATACACATAATACAATTTGATACTATTGAAGAAATACACAACAATAAACGTAGCCAAAGCAGCACCATTAATACTCATAACGTCAATCAAGAAATGATTGAGAACTACCACTGAAAGTGCCATAAAAACACCATAAGGTAACAATATCCTATAATGCTTTGAATTGGAGATAATAGCTCCATTTGACCCTAAAAACATATGGTATAATTTTGCAGCAGAAATACAGAGCACTACCCAAATACCACCGCTGTATTTTGGGGGTAGTAAAGCATACATTTCTGTAATATTTAGATTGATCAACAAAAACAACAAACCAGCAATGAGCAATAAGTTGATCGAGCTTTGCTTATACAGCTTTGCAACCTCAACCAGTTGACGCGTATTCAAAGCTTTAGCTACCAAAGGCTGCATGATTTGTGACATTGCACGGCCAGGTGTTTCTACTACGGAACCAATATAGACTGCGACAGCATAATAAGCGGTATTGGCAATCGCCTCTTTTTGAGGAATCATAAACTTATCGATATCAATAAGGATAGTTCCCGCTGCACCGGCCAAAATAATATAAAAGGAATAACTTAAAATCTCTTTAAAATTGTGAGGAACGCACCATTCAAATGTTGGCTTGTACAATTGAAATGCGTGCCACATCATGACCAAAGTTCTCACAAAATAGGTCGCTGTAAGATAGTAGATAAAATCTTCCACAGCAATAGCGCCAGTATAAACCAATACCAATAAAATGCTAGCACTCACTCTTGAAAAAAGTTCTTTGAGGATATTTCCAAATACGGATTGCAAGTGTACTTTTGCCCATGCGTAAAAAACCTCAAAATAAGCGGTCGCTATGGCAACCAAATAAATCAAAAAGGTATAAGGTGCTACAATAGGGTTTTTAAGCGAAAGATAGGAGGCTATCGTATCATAAAAGAAAGTACCCAAAAAACCCAAAGGAAGTGCAACTAGTAAAGGCAACCATAGTACCGTTGATAAAAAAGCATCTTTCTCTTTTTTTAAAGTATAACTAGAAAAAAACTTTAGGATAGTATACTGTACCCCAAAAGCCGTCAAAGGCATCAAAATATTGGCAGTAGAGAGTAAATAGGTAACAAGACCGTAATAAGTGTCTTCTAAGAAAGCAGTGTACAAAAACAAAGCATTTACCCCCCCTATTGCAAAGGCAATATAGATTGTAATGGTATTTTTAAAACTTTGCTTGAGTACGATTCCCATTTTTTAAAATAATAAAGTTTGTATTGCCTTGTGTATGCTAAGTCCAACATCGGAGCCGTAAAGGTTTTCCGAAAAATCTCGGGTTGTCTCTTTGAAAGATTCAAATGTACTTACTAATTTTTGAGTATCACTTCCCACCAAAGTAGCGTAACCCGATGTTACTAGCTCTACCCATTCTGTCTGTTCCCTAGCTACAATACATAGTTTTTTATTGAAAAAAGCTTCTTTTTGCAAACCGCCACTATCTGTGACAACCATCGAGCAGTGTTTGAGCATTTCTAACATATCAAAATACCCTAAAGGAGCACAAGTAACTATTGGATAGTTTAAATTGTGCTTTTCTAGTATTTTTTGAGTTCTCGGATGGAGCGGAAGCACCACCGTATGTGTTTTATGAATCTCTGAAAGCCCTTCAAATATAGCCTTGAGTTTGTCGATATCATCTGTGTTTTCTTGACGGTGAATCGTCGCTAAAACAAAAGATCCGGATTGTAAGTTCATACTGTTTAAAACAGTTGCTTTTTCCTCAGAAAATGCACTGTAATACTGTACAGCATCTTTCATGATATCCCCGCACTTTACCACTGTATTCGTCAACTTATGATAGCCTTCATTCTCTAAATTTTGCAGAGCAGTATCTGTAGGACACAACAATAAATCTGAAATTCTATCAGTCAGTATACGGTTTATCTCTTCGGGCATTTCCATATTAAAAGAACGTAAACCTGCTTCTATATGTACTACTTTGACTTGCGTTTTTTTGGCTGCCATAGCACCAGCAAAGGTAGAATTGGTATCTCCATAGACAACAACCACATCAGGTTTTTCTATCAGGAGTACCTCTTCAATCTTCTCTAGCATTTGTCCTGTCATCGCTCCATGCCCTAATCCATTTATATCTAGATTGTACTTAGGACTAGGTATTTTCATTTCAGTAAAAAAAACCGCACTCATATTGGCATCAAAATGTTGTCCAGTATGTACAATCACCTCTTCAAAGACACCTTGTTCAGCAATGACCCTACTCAAAACAGCCGCTTTTACAAATTGTGGCCTAGCTCCTAAAACAGTTAGTATTTTTTTCATCTCTCTATAATTTTTTCAACAAGCTTGCCAAGGTTTCTGTCAATGCTTTTCGATGGTATTTATCAATATGCTTGGAGTGAACTACTAATTCATTTTCTTTATATGTTTGGTACAAAGCAACTATCTTTTCTTTCAACCTGCTGCTCGTATCAAAATCAAAAATATCTCCAGCATGTGTCTCTTTTAGTATCGCTGCCAAATCACCGTCTTCAGGACCGATAGCTACAATAGGTCGCTTCGCCAACAAATACTCAAATATTTTACCTGTAATAATACCTTTGGCACTAGGAACTTTATTTACTGCCAACAATAAAATCTGACTACTTTTTTGATACTGATGCACCTGATCGTGGGGGATATAGCCCAATTCATTTACACAGCCTACAAGTCCTTCCGCTGCAATTGAATGTTGTACACTTGCATCCGTTTTCCCAATCAATTTGATTTCTAAATCTTTTGCAAAACCCGGTAGTTCGTCACAGAGCTCAGAAAGTACTTTCCAAAGAGCATATGGATTGCGTGCCTCGTTCATCAAGCCTATATGCGTGATCGAAAATCTAGCATCCAATGCAACTGATTCTTTATCTATTTGACCATCATAGCCATTGGTAACAACAGCTATATTCTTATTGTACTTCAATAGCATCTGACGCATTGTTGTTCCAACAACTAAAACCAAGTCAGCTTTTGATACAACTAGTGCTTCTTGTGTGCGGTGTTTTTTAAGTCCCCTTTTAGTCAATGGTAACTGGTGAAAATAATCAATATCGGTCCACGGATCTCTAAAGTCAGCCACCCAAGAAACACCAAGCTTCTCTTGTAATCCCAATCCTATCAAATGCGTGCTGTGAGGAGGACCGGTAGATATGACAGCATCTACTGGATTTTCAATCAAGTATTTTTCTAAAAAACGCAGCGAAGGTTTGATCCAAAATTTACGGGCATCAGGAATAAAATAATTGGCGCGTATATAGGTACTCAGCTTTGCAAATAGCGACTGTTTTGAAGAAATAAAACCAGCACTTGTCTGCTTTGCTTTTCCTTTGTTGAGTATATTGGCAAGCGCATAGGGTTCCCATATAGGATGTCTCAGAACTTCTATCCCTTTGGGAATATCACTCTGCAACGAAGCATCCTCTAAGGCATAATCAGGGTTTTCAACAGTATACACTACTGGAGTAATACCAAACCCTTGTAAGTATTTGACAAACTTTAACCAACGCTGTACGCCTGACCCTCCTGCGGGTGGCCAATAATATGTAATAATGAGTACTTTCACCCTAGTAAATTATCGTATAAATGTACGAGATTTTGAGAAGCTTTTTCCCAACAAAACTCATTCTCTATAAATGCTTTCCCTCTTTCCCCCATAGCAGCACACTGTTGTGGATTTTTTTCTAATTCCAGCACCTTGTCTACAAAGTCTGTAACATCCCTTTCCGTGTGAACCAAACCAGAACCTACGCGTAGTATTAAGTTTTTTTGAGCAATCGCATCACTTACCAACAATGGTTTTGCAAAACTCATGTATTGAAAGAGTTTGTTGGCATAGGCAACGTCGTGTTGTATATTCCTGTGCAATGGAGATAAACAAAGTGTACTCGCTTCTATATAAGATGGAAATAAGGCGACATTTTGCCAACCTTCAAAGTCAACAAAAGCTTGCACACCTAATTCTTCTACCTGTTTTTTTAGTATCGTATCTGTAGTATTGCTCCCTACAATGACCAATTTTAAGTTAGGAATCTGTTTGGAGAGTGCTGGGATTGCAGCGATGGCTGTTTGAAGCCCTCTTCGTATGTGTGTATCTCCTAGGTACAACAACACAAAAGTATCCTTGTACCGCTCTAAAATGGCTTGCTCTATAATTGCTTTTTTGTAAAAAGAAGTGCGCACCGTATTGGGAACGAGGTGAATTTTATCGGTAGTAGATGGTATGCGCTCCTTTACTTCATTGATAAACTCCTGAGAAACGGTTACGACTCGGTCTGCTTTCTCTATAAAAACAGCTTCTTTTTCTTTCCATTTTTGAGGGGAAATGATATACTTTCCAGGGAATTTTTGCAAGTGTGGATACAACTTCATCACCTCAGGAAGATTGTCATGCAAGTCCAGCACAACTGGTAATTCTAAGTCTGCATTCACCTTGTATACTGCTTCAGCAATACGTATGTCGTGGATATGAAAACAGGAAATGGCATAGGTCTTAGCAAAACTTTGAATCTTTCTAGCCATCAATCGTGTATAAAAAGGAACTGTATAAGCCAATGCAGAAAGTTTGTACTCTAAAGTATTAGATGCGTACCTACAAACATGAATACCGTTGATCATTTCAAAATCTTGCTGGTCCTCATAGTTTAAGCAAAATAAAAATACTTCGTGCCCAGCATTGACTAACGCTATGGCTTCGTTTTCTACCCTAGGATCGGGAGGAAACACATAATCCAAAATCATTCCTATTTTCATCTACTTCTTGAAATTTTAAAACTTCATTGACATTTACTACAATCGAAAAAAACAAGGAGAATCAGTCCTGAGTTTTAAGTTTTTGATACACTCCAAATAAAGCCATTACTAAAAACAATACTAGAGATGCAAGGTTGACAAAATTTCCTTTGGAAATAATGGTCGGTTCAAATTTAAACACAATTGTGTGCATTCCTTTGGGTACTAAAAGTCCTCTTAACAGGTAATTCGCACGAAAATGTGATGTGAGCGTTCCGTCTATATAAGCATTCCAACCATCTTTATAATAAATTTCAGAAAAAACAGCAAGATTATCATTGGCTGTTGAAACACTGTATTTCAGTTCATTGGCTTGGTATGACAGTAATTGAATCGTTGCCAAGCTGTCTTTTTGTATCTTTTTAGCTGTAGCAGCTACACTTGGAAATTCTAATTGGTTTACAACAGCTGTATTTTTGGTATCAATGCCACTTAAACTCAAAATTTCTTCATCAGGTGTAGAGACCAACTTAACATCAGAAACAAACCATGCATTGCCATTCGCATCAGGATTTACCTGTAGCGATTTTTTAGAACTATTTTCTTGAGGTAGTATAAAATATTTGGTATTGAACATATTCATTACCTGTAGGTTATTTTTAGACAAGTAAAAATCAGCTATGTCTTGGTAACGTCCTAATTTTGCAGCGTGATAGCCCCCAATAGACTTATGAAAGTAAGAAGTCGCACCGTCATTCATAAAATTCGTTGTTAGATTCGCTACGCGGTAATGCCCTTTGTCTTTTAAAATCTCTTTGTCAATCGCTGTTTTTACAAAAGGACGCTCAATACTTAATGCGCTTTGAAAATCGTCAGCATTCACATATCTTATGGCCACACCCACGGTATCAAACAACAACAAAGCCCCAAAAACTAACACAAATGGAGTTGTTTTCAATGTATTCTTTAGTCGTAGGTACAGCAAGGTTGCTAGGACCAAAACCAATACGAATGAACGCAAACTGTCCTGGAAGAAAATCATTTTTCGATCAGCAACAATTGCTTCCCCTAAACCAGGAAGTAAATTGTTATAATAGGCATCATTAGCTCCTGTAAAGCTAAAAAGACCAGTTCCGAAAAGCACAAAGAGTAGAGCAAAACCTCCAAGTATGTATAGCGTCTTTTTTAAGGCAGTTATGGCTTGGGCTTGGTCTAACTTTTGAAATACTATCTTTTGCAAAGCCAACATTCCTAGAAGAGGAATTGCAAGCTCAGCTAGAACTTGAATAGAGGATACCGCCCTGAATTTATTATACAAGGGCACATAGTCTATAAAAAAGTTGGTTAAAAACTCAAAATTGTGTCCCCAACTCATCAAAATAGAAAAAATAGTAGTGGCGACCAACCAATCTTTGAGAGGTGAGTCTACTATAAATAACCCAAGTACAAATAAGAAGATAAAAATGGCACCGATATAGGCAGGTGCTGCAACAATGGGTTGACTCCCCCAGTAAGTTGGTAATGATTTTACAAATTGACGGGCTTGACTGGGGTCAATTTTACCTTTTAAAAAAGCATAGGTGTTAGAATCAGTTCCCAAATCTTCACTATTTGCACCTCCTACAAAACGAGGGATAAACAAATTAAAAGTTTCTAGCTTCCCGTAACTGTATTCGGTAATATACTCTTTAGAAAGTCCTGATGTCGCCTCTTTTTGTTTGCCTTCTGCTGTGATCGTCAAATCACTTTTCCCTCTTGTAGAAAATGCGGCGTATTCTTTTGTTGCAAGTAAACTAGATGCATTCATCCCCAAAGCAAGTAATGAGCCTAGGATAACAATAGCTGCTTGTTTGAAAAAATCTATCAAAGGCAATTTCTTAGTGAGTTGTTCTTTCAAAAACACGGCTCCTAGTAGCAAAAGCGAAAAACCTAAATAATAGGTCATTTGAGGATGGCTTGCTTGTAGCTCCAATGCCATGGCAACTGTAGTCAGTAAAAAACCTTGTAATAGCCTGTTTTGAAACACCAATAAAAAACCAGCGATCACAAGAGGCATATATCCTATCGCATGTGCTTTTGCATTGTGTCCTACCCCTAAAATAATAATAAAATAGGTAGAAAAACCAAAACCTAAAGCTCCTAAGATTGACAACTTCCAATCTACCTGTAACACCAAAAGCAACACAAAGAAACCTAAGAAGTACAAAAATAAATAATCGGCCGGACGAGGTAAAAATCGAAGTACTGAATCTAGTTTCTTAACGAGGTTGTTTGGATATAAGGTACTGAGTTGGTAGGAAGGCATTCCTCCAAAAGCCGCATCTGTCCAATAAGGTTCTGCATCATTTTTCTCTCTGAAATCCTTTATTTCATTTGACATTCCTCGAAATTGCTGTATGTCACTTTGAAATATTTGTTTTCCTTTCAATACAGGAGAGAAATAAAAAATTGACACGCTTATAAAAGTGAGAATTGCGATCAAAAAAGGCACAAATGCTTTGATCTTAAAAGTAGTTTCTTTTAACATAATTTTTGTTATGGAACTTGGTTATTTATGTATCCGTTTTTTTATTGTGACAAAAGTTCACGCGCATGTTCCAACGCTGAAGCAGTACTATTTTTACCGCCGAAAATCTCAGCGACCTCCACAACACGTTCTTCTGAAGTCAACTTTTTTAAGAAAGTAGAGGTTACCCCTGCAACTTCTTTCTTGTACACCTTAAAATGATTATTTCCTTTGGCGGCAATCTGAGGCAGGTGGGTAATCGTGACGACTTGCATATAGTCAGACATTTCTTGCATTACATTGGCTATCATATGTCCTACTTCACCAGAAACACCTGTATCAATTTCATCGAAAATAATGGTCGGAAGCTTGGTATATTTTGAAAGGATCAATTTTACCCCCAACATGACACGAGAAAGTTCACCTCCAGAGGCTACTTTTTTCATCTCATCAAAATTCCCTCCTTTATTGGCAGAAAACAAGAATTGTAGTTTGTTCTTTCCATTTTGGAAGAATGTATCCGTTTGTGAAAGTTCTATCTTAAAATTAGCATTACTCATTCCAAGCTTGGCAAGCACCTCTTTGAGTTGCTTTGTTAAAGATGGAATGGTTGCTGAACGTTTTTTGTGTATTTTATCAGCGACGCTATCCAAATTTTTAACAACCTCGGCAATTGCATTCTTTTTCTCGTCGAGCAGTTCATTGGCATTGTCTACCTGAGCCACCTTTTGCCCTAAATTTTCTTGTACTTCCAACAACTCAGCAACAGAGGAAACGAGGTGTTTCTTTTGCAGACTGTACAACAGCTGTAAACGATCGTTAATTTTTTCTAGTTCACTTGGATCTAGCTCAAGGTTTTCAGCTGCTTTTTCCAATTCAAAAAAGACATCGTCCAACTCAATTTTTATACTTTCGATACGCTGCGCATAGCTTTCGTATTCTTTAGAAAATGGAGCAATCGAACCAAGACGGCTAACAACTTGCTGTATCCCATTTTGAAGTCCCACTTGTTCGTCTGAAATCAAATGTACACTTTCAGAGAGCGCAGTATTGATTGCGTCGCTATTATTGAGTTTTTCTAAAACCACTTCCAATGATTCTTGTTCTCCATCTTGAAGTGCTGCCGCGACCAATTCTTCATAAAGGTGGGCATTATAGGTATATTCTTTCTTGGCTGCTTCTTGATCAGCAATCAATTGTGTCAACTCTTTTTGTAGGTTTTTGTGAATCACAAGACCTTTTCCATAAGAAGCCAATAACTTTTCGTTTTTAGCCAGAGTGTCTAGAATAAAAAACTGATAGGTATTTTCAGACAATTGCGCAGTCTTGTGTTGTGAATGTACATCGATCAGCTTTGATTTTAATACCGATAATACTGATAAGGTTACGGGAGTATCGTTGACAAAAGCGCGGGATTTACCACTTGGTAAAATCTCTCTTCTAAGAATTGTTTGAGACTCATAATCTAAGTCTTCAGCTTCGAAAAAGGATTCGAGATTGTAGGTGTCTATTGAAAAAGAAGCTTCTATCACACATTTTTTCGACACATCTTTTAAGCTATTTAAATCGGCTCTATTTCCAGTGACTAAACCTAAAGCACCTAAAACGATAGACTTACCGGCACCTGTCTCTCCAGTAATAATAGACAAGCCATCAGAAAAATCTGTAGACAATTCTTTGATCAATGCAAAATTCGAAATAGATATGTTAGTCAGCAATGTATTCTCTTTAAAGTCGTTAAGATGGTATGTGGTACCGTGTAAAAATAACAATTCTTTTTGGCAATGGCCTAAGATTTACTCCTTCTTACAATCAGTAATACAAAAATAAAAAAAGCACTGCCAATTACAAGGCTATTAACACCTAATTACGAATCAATTACAAACCTGTAATACTCCTCAAATAAGCCTATTGTATCTTATTCCACTTCATATTGTTCTGAGCGGATACACGATTCAACATTCTTTTAAGGGTAAAAATTCTCACTTTGGGACCTTCAGAAAACAATTCGACTACTTCATCAGATTTCGCGTCAAAAAACAAACGAAACAGAAAGGAATTTGTGGACCTATTGTACAAGTTATTGAACAGTAATAGTTTTTCTAAAAGCAATTCTTTACGCGCTTTTACATCTTCTGAAAAAGAATCCAATCCTTCTCTATGATAAGCATACATGATCTGGCGGTACTCTTTGTGAGCAGGTGATAATATTTGATCCACAAGTGAATAACGGTTCAATACATTTCTTTTTACTTCCCAGCCCAAGCTTCCTCCTTGTTGCGCTAAATTAGCAATATCTAGGGCCTTTTTGTAATACACCTCACCTCCTTTGTAGGCAAAAGTATCTGCATCAATCGCCAAAATCATATATATATAATATGAAAAGAGGGACACTAGATTCGTTTCAAAAGTAGTCTCATTGAAGATAAGTGGCTCAAATTCAACATAATTAAAGGAAATCGCAGTGTCTTTAAAGTTAAAAATAGGCGATTTATAGGAAGTTCCAAAAATAGGTCTTACCGCATTTATCTGTAAAGTTCCGGAGAAGCTTGTGTTGTTGTAGTCAGTAATGATCAAGGTCATACCGCAATCTATCTTTTCCTCATTTTTAAAAGTTGTATCCGTCCACTTTCTGTTGTTGATGAATTCCGATAATGCTTTCTCTAGAGTTACAAAAACCTGCTTATTAGAAACCCTGACTTGGTCAGAATTTACAGTAACAGCACATTTTAGTTCTTGTGCTACTACAGCATATGAAGTCGATAAGAAAAAACTCAGTATTACAAAAAGCTTATACATGGTATCTTTTTAAGATGGCTACAAAAATATCTTTAGCCACTAAGGCTTTAGATTTTAACGAAAATTCTTCGACAGTATTGTCTTTATCAAGTATAGTAATTTTATTTGAATCCACAGAGAAACCGGCACCTTTGTCTCGCAATGAGTTTAAAACTACCATATCGAGGTTTTTTTTCTCTAATTTACCTTTGGCATATTCCAATTCATTGTCTGTTTCCAAAGCAAAACCAACTAAGAATTGTTGTTGCTTACCTGCCCCCATACTCGCTAATATATCCTTTGTTTTGGTGAGTTCTAAGGTCAATAAGTCGTTTTTCTTTTTAAGTTTAGTGGAAGATTTGGTTCGTGGCGTATAATCTGCCACTGCCGCTGCTGCAATAACAATGGCTGCATGTTCGTAGTATTTGTGAACTGTTTCGTACATTTCTGCGGCAGAAAAAACATCCAATCGCGTCACAGAACTGTGAGAGATTGTCTGACTAGAGGGTCCAGACACCAATACAACTGTAGCTCCTAAATTTGCCGCTTCAGTAGCGAGTTGGAATCCCATTTTTCCGGAAGAATGATTTCCTATAAAGCGAACAGGATCTATTGCTTCATAAGTAGGTCCCGCAGTAATAAGAACTGTTTTCCCATACAAAGGAAGGGACTTTTTTATCGTTTCTTCAATGTGTAAAACAATTGTTTCAGGTTCCGCCATACGTCCTTCACCTACCAATCCACTTGCGAGCTCTCCAGAAGCCGCAGGAATTAATATATTGCCATAAGACTGTAACTGTTGAATACTATGTGCTGTTGATGGATGTTTGAACATGTCCAAATCCATTGCAGGTGCAAAATAAACTGGACATTTTGCGGAAAGATATACCGCTAATAATAAATTATCAGCAGACCCCGAAGTCATTTTAGAAAGTGTATTTGCCGTAGCAGGAGCAATCAGCATTAGATCAGCCCACAGGCCTAACTCCACGTGATTGGTCCAAAGTTCATTTTCTTCTTCTTTTTCGTAAAAGGTAGAATGAACTGGATTTTTGGAAAGTGTAGAAAGTGTGAGTGGCGTTACAAAGTCTTTAGAAGCAGGAGTCATGACTACTTGTACATTGGCTCCTGCTTTTATAAATAGACGTACTAAATGCGCTGTCTTATAGGCTGCAATTCCAGCCGTAACACCTAGTAGAATATTCTTCCCCTGTAGCACACTCATTCAATTAACTATTTTTCTCAGCGTCGCGGTGGTATACTTTGTCGTTCAACCATTCCTCAACTGCGATTGCATGTCCTTTAGGTAATTTTTCGTAAAACTTAGAAACTTCAATTTGTTCTTTGTTTTCAAAAACCTCATCCAAACTATCACTGTAAGTTGCGAACTCGTCTAATTTTTCCACCAACTCTTTTTTCAAATCGCTGTTGATTTGATCTGCTCTTTTAGCGATGATAGAAATAGCTTCATAGATATTACCTGTAGGTGCTTCTACTTTAGACTTATCGTAAGTAACTGTAGTATCTGGTGCATTTGTGTTTTTGTGATCCATCTTTGACTTGTTATTAACTAGTTAATATTGCTTTTTCTTTATTGATTCGTTTTAGCATGCGCTCTGATTCTTTAAGATACTCTGAAGAAGGATAATTTCTTTTGAGTTTTTCAAAAGCTTTTTGCGCAGCATTCAAACGGGTTAATTTTTTGGCATAGGTACTGTTAACACCTAATTCATAAGAAGCTTTGAATTTGTAAAAGAAAGCTTTTTCTCTGTAAATTGTTCCTAAATATTCAGATGTAAGATTGTCAAATGCTGTAATTGCAGATTTGAAATACCCTATATCATAGTATTGCTTGGCAATCATAAATGATTTCTTTTCAAGCTTTTGTTGTAATTCAGACACCATTTTATTAGAAGCTTCTAATCTCTTAGATGTAGGATAGGTATTTATAAACTTTTGGAAAGAAGCCAAGGCTTCTAATGTAAGTGTTTGATCTACGCTGTATTTAGGGGAAGCCAAAAAACCACTTTTTGCTGCGTTGAAATCCGCTTCTTCTCGTTTGGTACTTTTAGGAAAGTTTTCAGAAAATCTTCCAAAATAATAAGATGCGCTTTCAAAATCTTTGGTATTGAAATACGATTGAGCTACCATAAATTGAATACGTTCCATCTGAGGTTTCCCTTTGTAGACTGGAGTAATAATCTCAAACAAACGCAATGCTTTGCTGAATTTTTTAGATTCATACAGTTCCGTTGCCATTTTGTATTTTTCCTCAGCAGTTCCTTTGTTCAATACTTTGTTGTACTGACTACACGCTGTAAAAAAAATAGCAAACGCTATTAAGAGAAGATTTTTTGTTTTAAGCATTTTGCAAAATTAGTCATTATTTATGAATTATTAAAGTGATTTCACAAATGAAAATCAAAAACAAAAATAGACTAAGAAATGAAAGTTGCAATAGTAAGGGTACTAAAGATTTGTTAATTTGCTTTTAGAAAGGCAGTGTGGAAGTTTTGTAATTTTTCTTGTAGAGATTTTGTTGCGGTTACCAAAGGCAAACGCACTGTCTTCGTGGCTAACTTTGAGTCAATCAAAGACAACAGCGATTTGACACCAACTGGGTTACCTTCTTCAAAAATCAAGTCAATCACCTCCATCAATTCAAATTGTTTTTGGAAAGCTTTCTCTGAATTTGACTTCAATCCTTCACGTATCATTTGAGAAAACTCTTTAGGATATGCTTGTCCCAACACAGAGATCACACCTGCACCACCAGCGAGAGTAATAGGCAAGGCAATCATATCATCACCTGACATGACTAAAAAGTCGTCCGGCACTGACTTTAACAGTTTCAATGCTTGGACTAGGTCACCTGCGGCTTCTTTCACTCCGATGAAGTTTTTGTGAGATGTAGCCAACCTTACAACAGTCTCAGGCGCTATATTAGAACTCGTTCTCCCAGGTACATTATATATAATAACCGGAAGAGGACTTGCTTCCGCAATGGCCATAAAGTGTTGGTAAATTCCTTCTTGTGAAGGTTTGTTATAGTAGGGTGAAACAGAAAGAATAGCATCAAACGCTGAAAGGTCTGAATGCTTGAGTTCGTTGACAACCGAAAGTGTATTGTTTCCTCCAACACCTAATACTAAAGGAAGTCTTCCTGCATTTACAGTACAAATTTTTTGTTTTACAAGTTCTCGCTCTTCTGCAGACAAAGTAGCTGTCTCTGCAGTTGTACCAAGTACAACAAGGTACTCCACTCCATTGTCTATTTGGTAATTCACCAAAGTTTCTAAAGCGACAAAATCTATCGTTTTGTCATCCTTAAAAGGGGTTATTAAGGCGGTTCCTGTTCCAAAAAATTTCTGCATTATAATATCTTTAATATCTTTAAGTACTTTGCGACCTCTGTGTTGAAACTCTCAATATCCTTTTGGGGATCAGAAACAGACAAATCGTACAAATCTGTCAATTCAGAAGCAAAGCCAATCTTAAAATTTGATTTCGACTGCAAAGTTATCATATTAGAATATAAATTTTCTGAAAATCCATAGTTTATAAACAAATCGAAGTCTTTTTTAACGAATTCCTGTAGAGTGTTTAATTTTAAACTACCAAACCAACCAAAACTTTTCACTGAGCAAGCATTCGAATCTAATTCCTTTTTAGAGTCGTGCTCTTGGAATTGAAAAAGTTCAATCGCATGTTTGGGAATTGACAAGTGTTTTGAAATGGAACTGAGTAAATTTGTTTCCTGTAAGATTGTTGCATCTACTAAAACGCCTACCTTTTTGATTTTATTGGGTTTCTTATACTTTACTATTTTATTTAATTTTGCTCGTTTTCTAAAAAATGAACGCTCTATAGTTTTGTATTTTAAAGTATGGAAAATCATTCGTATTCGTTTGTTTTTTGGTGAGCTACAAGCACTGCTGCCCCAAAGGTAATTTTTTTAATCTAATAAAATCACAAAGAAAAAAACAAGTGGTACTGATACCAATTATAACGACCAAGGCTGTAGCTGTAATTTTAAAATAAAAAATCAATTCATTTTAAAACTAGTAAACCTAAAACTGTTTTATTAAATCAATTCAGCGGAAAGACCTAATTGTTGAAGCTTGACACATTTAGGGCTCAATTCTTCGTATTCTCCAGATTTAACTGTACACTTTCCTTTGTAATGAACGAGCAAAGTGCATTGTTCTGCTTGCTCTAATGTGTGATCTAAAACATCAATCAGTGATTCAATTACAAAATCAAAAGTATTCACATCATCATTATGCAATACAATTTCGTGCTGAGACACCAATTGTTCTAAAACATTTAATTCTTCTTGTACTTTTTCTTTTGTCCCCATCATCTTATCTACATTTGAACTTTAACAATTTTTTCTAAAAAAAACTTATCTGCAAATTTAAAAAAAATATTTGTAAATAAGTGTTTAACAGTGAGCTATAAAATAAAATCAAAATTACATGAATTAAAATTATTTTATTTTCACATATCGCAAAGAAACCCAATTGTTTTTTTGTAAGGTTTTTTCTAGTTGTAAATTTAGCGATGTAGCTTTTGCATCTATCATTGAAATATCCTCTTCATAAAAACCACTTAAAAGAAGTATTCCTCCTTTACTGAGACAAGTTCCATAGGCATCCATATCTTGTAGTAAGATATTTCTGTTGATATTGGCGATGATGACATCGTAATCTTTAGCATTCAAAAGCGATACATTTCCTTCATACGCAGTAATATGTTTACAATTGTTGCGTTCAATGTTTTCTATGGAATTTTCATAACACCACTTATCGATATCGATAGCGTCAATAGGGAAAGCACCTTTCATTTCTGAAAATATAGCTAATATACCTGTCCCACACCCCATATCAAGGGTTTTCTTTGAAGTCAAATCCATTGTTAACAAGTGCTCTACCATCATATGAGTTGTCTCGTGATGCCCTGTTCCAAAGCTCATTTTTGGTTCAATAACAATATCGTATTGCAATCCAGGATTTTCGTGAAAAGGGGCACGAATAGAAACCTTGCCTGCCACTTCAATCTGTTTGAAGTTATTTTCCCATTCACTATTCCAATTTACTTGTTTGATTTCCTCAGATGTATATGAGATATCAAACTCGTCTGAATGCAATACAAAGATATCCTCTAGAAGATCTTCTTTCCATTCGTCCTTTTGAATATAGGCAGTTACACCTTCTTCGTTTTCAACAAAACTCTCAAAACCTGCATAACCAAGTTCAGCTATCAGTAATTCTGTTGCTGGATCTTTAGGAATTACCTTAAAATCAAACCCTATATAAATTGCGCTCATCGTCTGTATATTTATTACAAAGATAAAACCATCCATCGAAAAACACTCTTTCTGTTTGTTTTATTTTAAAACAAACGCATAAAAAAACGATTGTTTCTTGTGAAACAATCGTTTTTTTTAATTGGGGTGCTTTAATAATCCTATAGAAATAGCTACTGTATGTTAAATAGCAGCAACGATCGCTAAAAAGTCTTTAGAATTCAAAGCAGCACCTCCTATAAGTCCTCCATCTACATCTTCTTTAGAAAAGATTTCTTTTGCATTGCCTGGCTTACAAGACCCTCCATACAAGATAGAGATTCCATTTGCTAAGGTATCGTCATAAGATTCAGCAAGCGTTTTTCTTATAAAAGCATGCATTTCTTGAGCCTGTTCAGCGGTTGCAGTTTCTCCAGTACCAATGGCCCACACCGGCTCATATGCCAATACGATCGATGACCAAGCACCTTTTTCTAGATGGAATAGTGCATTTTTTAATTGAGCTTCCACTACTGAAAAGTGATTGCCTGACTTACGGTCTTCTAACAATTCCCCAAAACAGAAAATCACTTCTAATTTATTTGCAAGCGCAGCGTTTACTTTTTCTGCTAACAAAGCATCAGATTCTCCAAAATATTCTCTGCGTTCTGAATGTCCCAAAACGACAGATTTAATCCCTATAGATGTTAACATTTCCGCAGAAATTTCTCCTGTATAGGCACCGCTTGCTTTTTGATGCATATTTTGTGCCGCAACCTCTAACACTGAATTATTTGCTTCTGTATGTACCGAAGCTAAATTTACAAATGTAGGCGCTACGATAACTCGGGTATTATCAAGTGATGTAGAAGCTAATCCAGCTACTAATTCTTTTGTAAGGTCGTTAGATGCATTCAGGTCTTTGTTCATCTTCCAATTACCTGCCACGATTTTTTTTCTCATAATATATTGTTGTCGGTTAAGTTTTGAACAAATATATTAAATTAAACATAACAAAAGACTAAAAGTACTACTTAAGAACAGCTGTTTGAAGTGTTGGATCTGTAGCTTTAATTGCCTTATAAACAGCTATTTCTCCCTTAGGGTTCACAACCATATACCTCGGTATCCAATCCAAATCTATACTACTACAAAAATCTCCTTTCCATCCAGAACTCACATAAAAATGTTCTCCTATTAAATTGTGTTTTTCAATCCCTTTCTTCCAAGCAGCTTCTGACCTGTCAAGTGATAAAAACAGGTACACAACATCCTCTGAAGATTCCTTTTGTAGTTGTTTCAAATCCGGCATTCCTTTGATACAATCCGAACACCAAGAGGCCCACACCTCTACCATGATTTTCTTTCCTTTGTACTTCTCAAGTATCTCAGAAAAAGGAATAGTAGTTCCTTCAAGTGTTAACAAAGTATCTTGCAATCCTTTTGGGGAAAACTCCTTTTTATCTTGGGCTGTAGTACATGATACGACAGTTATAAAAAGTAATAAAAATATTTTTTTCATAAGTAATTAAGTGTTTATAAATTAGTTTTGTGCATTGGTCTTAAAATTACGTGCAAACTTACATTTAATATGTAGCAAAAAGATAAAAAAAATCTTTTTAGACAAATATTAACGGAATCGAACTTTAGGGTCTAACCAAGCGTATAAAGAATCTACGAATATATTGATCAAAATAAACAAGGTAGCGATCACAGTTACTGCGCCCATTATAACGGGCTGATCTAAGGTATTCAGAGCTTCGACAATCTCTTTTCCCAAACCATTCCAATTAAAGATATACTCCACAAATACGGCACCTGCTAACATGGATGCAAACCAGCCAGATATCGCGGTAATGACAGGATTGAGAGCGTTTTTTAACGCGTGCTTTATAATGATTTGAGTTACCGACAACCCTTTGGCTTTGGCGGTTCGAATATAATCCTGTTGTAATACGTCTAAAAGTGAATTGCGCATCATTTGTATGACAACTGCCAAAGGACGAATTCCCAATACAATAGCAGGCAATATCAAATTTTTTAATTGCAAGACAACACCTTCTCCATAATCATCTACTTCATATAAACTACCAGTCATGTTGAGCTGTGTATATTCCTGAAGTACAAAACCGAACAACCATGCAAAAACGATAGCTGATAAAAACGAAGGCAAACTCATACCTAAAGTACTTATAACGGCAGTGATACGATCCAAAATACGGTCTTTTTGTAAAGCTGATAAAACACCTAACAACACTCCTAATAACAAAGCAATACCTATAGCACTTATTGCTAAAACTGCAGTGTTTGGGAGCGTTTCAGCAATAATTTCAGTCACGGGCTTCCCATTCTTCTGAAAAGAACGTCTTAGATATGGCACTTTAATTGCAATATCAAAATTTGAATACAATGAAAGCTTAAAAAACACTGAATAATTACCAGATTGCAACGAACTGTTATCCTCTAGATTGGTACTGTGAAATGAAATAGGGGAAAGATCATTTAAATAGTAAATATATTGTGTAGAGAGTGGTTTGTCGAATCCATATTTTTTACGAATGGCTTGCAATTGTGAATCGTCTTGACGTTCGTCCAACAACATACGAGCGGGATCTCCTGGCAATACATTGAACAATAAAAAAACAACCGTTATAACACCAAAGAGGGTACACAAGCCATAACCGAGTTTGGATAAAAAATCTTGAATCATTTCTATTAAATTGTAAAACAAATTTAACAAATATTTATTGACAAAAATGCTTTGTGAAAAATTGTTATTTATCAATAACAACGATAATAAAACACAAAAAAAACACATATCTCTTTATAATAACAAGAGTCTTAATTACAATGAAACTCGCTAACAGAAAACAGTAAACTTGAGGGGTCAAAACTATTATTTTTTTAAAAAAATTTATTATATTGCAATAACATATGTAAATATCATAACATACAATACCCACTATACAATGACTTCTAAGGAAAAAATAATAACCTATTTAGCTCACAAAGAAATCAGCCAGAGAAAATTTTCATTGAAAACTGGACTTTCAGAAGGTATTTTAAGAGCAGGAAAGGATTTAGGTGTTGACAAGATGGTGTCAATCAAAAGAAATTACCCTGATTTAAATATGAATTGGTTGATTTTCGATGAAGGTTCAATGCTAATTGACAATGTTCAAGAAAATGAGATTGGATACAATATCTCTAAAACCAATTTGGAAGCAATCATGAAAAAATTCATAGACAAACGGGTCGATGAATATTTAGACGAAAGGACATTTCCTAGCGAGGATGCTGTTCTCTCTAAATCATAGCTAAAAAATCTTCTTCGCTGAGTATTTCAATACCAAGATCTGTTGCTTTTTGTAACTTAGAAGGTCCCATATTTTCGCCTGCTACTATATAATTTGTTTTTTTGGAAATGGAACTTGTAACTTTAGCTCCGTTATCTTCGATTAACTTTTTAAGCTCTGTCCTAGAAACTTTATGGAAAACTCCAGAAACTACAAATACTTTCCCTTTCAGAATGTCCGATTGATTTTCTAAGTCAGAAGCAGACAAAGAAAATTGGACTCCATGTGACTGCATTCTTTTTACAAGTAATAAATTCGAAGGATCAGAAGAAAAAGCGATGATACTTTGGGCGATGCGTTCGCCTATCTCATCTACAGCAATTAGGGTCTCTAAGGAAGCTTGTAACAACGCATCCATATGCTGGAAGCTTTTAGCTAATTTTTTTGCCACTGTTTCCCCTACAAATCGAATCCCCAAGGCAAACAACACCTTTTCAAATGGTATTTGTTTGGACTTTTCAATACCTGCTATAATATTTTGAGCAGATTTTTCAGCCATCCGCTCTAGTGGCAAAAGTTGTTCGAACTTTAGTTCGTATAAATCTGCATAATTTTCTATCAATCCACTCTTGTGTAACAATTCAATAGTTTCTCCTCCTAAACCATCGATATCCATGGCTTTTCTACTTATAAAATGTTGAATTCTACCAGTTATTTGAGGTGGACATCCAAATTCATCTGGACAATAGTGCTTGGCATCTCCTTCTTTGCGAACCAACTTGGTACCACATTCAGGACAATCACATGCATACTGAGTTACATAAGAATTTTTAGGTCTTTTACTGAGGTCTACCCCTACTATTTTAGGAATAATTTCACCTCCTTTTTCAACATAAACGGTATCTCCAATACGCACGTCCAATTTGGCTATCTGATCTGCATTGTGTAAAGAAGCTCTCTTTACTGTTGTACCCCCCAATTGGACACCAGAAAGATTTGCAACCGGTGTAATAGCACCTGTTCTTCCAACTTGATAGCTTATCTCATTCAAGGTTGTAGCTACTTGTTCTGTTTGAAACTTATAGGCGATGGCCCATTTAGGTGCTTTGGCAGTAAACCCCAATTCTTCTTGTTGTTGAAGTGAATTCACCTTAATGACTACACCATCTGTTTCGTAAGGTAAGTTGTGGCGTGCTTCATCCCAATAGCTTACAAAATCTAATACCTCGTTTATACTAGCAGCTTCTTTAATTGTTTTGGGAACCTTAAAACCTGCATTTCTAGCAGCATTCAGAACTGCTGCATGTGAAGTGAATTTGGGATCGTTGTGAACTACTTGATATAACAAACAATCTAATGGACGTTTGGACACCTCGGTACTATCTTGTAATTTCAAAGAACCACTTGCCGTATTTCTTGGATTGGCATACAAATCCTCACCTTGTGCTTTACGTATTTCATTCATTTGATGAAACCCCTCCAAAGGCAGTACTATTTCACCTCTGATTTCGAAGCTATCAATAAATGAATCCTGTAATTGCAAAGGCAACGAACGAATTGTTTTGACGTTTCTAGTGACATCATCACCTTGAACACCATCTCCTCTAGTGACTGCCTTTACGAGCACTCCTTTTTCATAAGTAATATTGATAGACGCACCATCGTATTTTAACTCACAAGTGTATGAGATAGGGCCTTCCACAATCTTTTTGATACGCTTCTCCCAATCCAGTAAATCTTCTTTGGAATAGGAATTATCCAAAGAGTACATACGGTTTTTGTGTTGTATTGTATCAAAACTTTTTGTGATACCTCCTCCAACACGTTGCGTAGGTGAGTTGACATCAAACAAAGATGGATTCTCTTTTTCCAAAAGCTCCAATTCCTTGAGTTTCATATCGAATTCATAATCCGAAATTGTCGCTGCGTCAAGGATATAATACTCGTGATTGTAACGGTGCAATTCATTGCGCATTGCGATTAATTTCTGCTCTATTGAATTCATGAAAAGGGATTTGATATAAATGTAAAAATAATAAAATTGCTAGATTGATTATAGTTATTACAGATAAAAAACTAAAAAACACTTCTTGATTTGAGGATCGATATTCAATAAAAAAAACCGACAAATTACTTTGTCGGTGCTATGTTTAAGAAACAATAGAAAATCATCTAAAAATATAATTTTCTCTTTCTCCATTTTTGTTCAGAATACTCAATTTTAAAAAACCATATTTAGCTTGATCTTTTAACAAGGTATCCACTTGGCTTACAGACTTTACTTTCTGACCATTTACCTCCAAAAGCACATTGCCTTCTTCAACACCAAGTTCAGATAATTCACTATTTTGAATATTGGTTATTTTGACTCCGTAGTCCAAATCCATAGCAGTCAATTCTTTTGTTGATAATAATTCCACTGAAAAACCAAGTGCATTCACCTGTAACGTTTTGTTTTCAGTCAACACAACAGTTTTTGTCAATAAACTAGAATCTCGTAAAATAGTTACCTGAACAGCGTCTCCAGGACGTTTGGCACTGAGTTGTCCTTTTAAATCAGAAAACTGGGTAATTTTAACATTGCCTATTTTCACAATCACATCTTCCTTTTGCAACCCTGCTTTAGCAGCACCTCCACCTGCTGTGACTTCTAAGATACGTACCCCTTCTAGATCATCATTTCGAGGATCATAACGTATTCCTATCAATGCTTTTTGGACATCTCCAAACTCCATCAAATCCTCTACTACTTTACGTGCAATGTTTGAAGGAACAGCAAAAGAATACCCTACAAAAGAACCTGTTTGTGATGATATAGCAGTGTTGATTCCTATCAATTCTCCTTGTGTATTTACCAAAGCACCTCCACTATTTCCAGGATTTACAGCAGCATCTGTTTGAATAAAAGATTCAATATTTGCATTGCCTTTCAAATCTCTTCCCTTAGCACTTACAATACCTGCAGTTACCGTGGAAGTTAGATTGTAAGGATTTCCAACGGCCAACACCCACTCCCCCACGCGAACATTATCAGAATTCCCAAAAGGAATAGACTCAAAAGTGGTTCCTTCTATCTTTAACAATGCAATGTCATTGGTAGCATCTGTCCCAACAAGCGTCGCTTTGTAATTTTTTTTATTGTTCAATGTAATCTCTATTTCATCTGCATTGTCGATTACATGATTGTTGGTAATGATATAGCCATCTGTAGAAATAAGAACACCACTTCCAGTTCCCACTTGTTGCCTGCCTCTTCCGCGGCCACTTCCGTAGAAAAAATCAGCAAAAGGATCTCTAGATGTGCTTACAGATGTATTTTTCACATGTACCACTGCATTTAAGGAACGTTCGGCAGCTGCGACAAAGTCGGTTGTTTCTGCTGCTACTATAGCAGGACTGGTATAACGTGTCTGTACGGTTTTGGCCAGTGAATCTTGAATATCGGATATTGATGAATCTGTTGGCTTTTCAAAAAAAGAGACATACCCCAAAAGAGAAATTGTACTCGCTATTAACGCTACAAAAAAGAAACTGATTAATTTTTTCATGTTTTATGTTTTATATTTTAATTAATACCAATAAAGCATTATCAAATATATGAAATGAATGAATTTGTTTTGGAAAATTAACGAGGTATTAACTTTTTTTACAGGTATTTAACAAAGAAAAATAATCCGTTTAGCTTTTTTTAACAAGCTGATTGATGTGGACTTTTACGCCAACATCTACACTAAAAGGGGTAAAATTCCCTTCAAACGGTTGGGTCTTTCCAACATCTAAAAAGAGATCCCACTTTGAGTTCAATTTGCGAGCAACCCCAACAGAATATTCGAACAACAATCCACTTCCTAAATCAATAGCACCACCACCTGCAGCACCAACCATACCTCTAAAAGCAAGTTTAGTTGTAGCACTTAAAGGTTGGTAATATGTAGCTCCTATCAACCCTTCTGCGTAGGCACCATAATCGCCTTGATAAGCCCAAACAGTTCCACCATTGATCGTAAATCGCTCGCCGATGTATTTTTGAATTTCAAAACATACTGACTGGAAGCTAGACAAGTAATAATCTCCATCTTTTCGACGTCGGTTAGGAGGCAAATAAGTTCTGTTATAGGCGGTAAAAGCCATGTGGTTGATATTGAAGTCTTCTTCAGGAACAGAAAATTCAGTACTTGAAATATCTTTTGGAAACAAGCGGTCAAAGGATTTTCCTATACTCACTTCAAGATGATTAGTGTTTAAATTACCCCAAGGTGCAAATGTTTTTCCTCCCATAAATTTCAACTCAAAATTGTTGGGCAAGGGAATGGCAATTCCTGCTTCTACTTGTGCGGTAGCTCCTCCTCCTGATTCGATGCCTCCTCCTCCTGTGGGTCCAAAAAGCACACGAGATTCTAGTTTTAAGTGTTTGTGAATTACAGGATAGCTAAAACCACCTCCAATAAGTATAGACATATAACCATCGGTTCCTCCTGCCAAGGCACCGTTCAATTTTAAAATACCATAACTATAGTTTGTGATAGAACGTTCTATTTGCGCTCCTAACAAACCTACCTTAGTTACATCAGGATAGATAACCGAACCCTCTTTTAAGTTAAAATACTGGGTACCAA
>JBELHA010000022.1:28054-44840 GCA_042091695.1 Flavicella sp. | reverse complement strand
AGTGCAGTTGTTTACAGCTGCACTTTTTTTTTGCTGTATTTTTTTGTGTTAACTCTAAGTTGATTTATGTTGACGGTGTTATTTGTCACACAAACAGTGAGGTAAGTTTCTTTTTTTGTTTAAATGCTATTTTATCTTTAGTGGCAAAATATGTGATGACTATAATTAGGTTTGCTATTTTAAAACACTATATTTGCTTCATATATAAAACAAGTTTTTTATCTGAATAAAATATATCCAATGAAAGCAACAGAATATAGAGGAGATAAAACCTTCTCGGTAGTAGAAAAAGAAATCGAGCAACCTCAAGCAGGGGAAGTACGAATCAAAGTAGCCTATGTAGGTGTTTGTGGAACAGATGTACATATCTACCATGGGATGATGGATCAAAGAGTTTCTATGCCTTTGACTATTGGTCACGAAATGTCAGGTGTTATTGATGCAGTAGGAACTGGAGTAGAAGGATATGAAGTAGGTGAAAAAGTTGTTGTACGTCCTTTAGATGATAGAGGGGTAAAACCATCAGACAAAGGTTTCAACCATATTTGTGAAGATTTAAAATTTATTGGTATTGATAGTCCTGGTGCGATGCAGCAGTATTGGAATGTACCTGCTTTTACTTTGCACAAATTACAGGAAACAACGGACTTAAAATTGGCTGCATTGATCGAGCCATTGTCAGTTGCTGTTCATGATGTACGATTGAGTGGTTTGACAAAAGATGAAACTGCTGTTGTTATCGGTGGTGGTCCCATCGGATTGTTAGTGGCTATGGTTGCAAAATCTACTGGAGCTCAGGTGATTATTTCAGAAGTAAATAAAAATCGTATAGCAAAGGCAAAAGAACTAGGTTTTGATGCTGTTTCTCCTTTAGATGTAGATTTAGTCTCTTATGTAAAAGAGAAAACAGGAGGTAGCTTGGCGGATGTTGTGTTTGAAGTAGCTGGAGTGCAGCCTGCTTTGGATGTGATGACAGAAGTTGCAGGTATTAGAGGTCGCATCGTAATGGTAGCGATTCACGGTCAAAAGAAAGAAATTGATTTGTTTAAATTTTTCTGGAAAGAATTGAAATTAATCGGTGCTCGTGTTTACGAAAAAGAAGATTATGAAACTGCAATCGCTTTGGTAACTGCTAACGAACTGCCGTTCGAAGCAATGATTACAGATGTGCAAGCATTGACATCGATTCAAAAAGTATTTGAAGATATTGACAACAATCCTGAAGGGTTGAAAGTGTTAATGGATTGCCAACAATAATAACATAGATAAAACAATATAATAATTAGATATGAGTATTTTAAATAAATTTAGTTTAGAAGGAAAAACAGCCATCGTTACAGGTTGTAAAAGAGGAATTGGAAAAGCAATGGCTATTGGTTTAGCTGAAGCTGGTGCCAATGTAATCGGAGTATCTGCAAGTCTAGAGCTGTCAGGTTCTGACGTTGAAAAAGAAGTAGTAGCAAGAGGAAAAGAATTCAAAGCTTACCAATGTGATTTCAGCGATCGTAAGGCTTTGTATGCATTTATCAAAGAGGTAAAAGCTGATTTTCCTGTAATTGATATTTTGGTAAACAATGCAGGAACAATCTTACGTGCACCTGCTGCTGAACACCCAGATGAAATGTGGGATAAAGTAGTGGAAGTAAACCAAAATGCACAGTTTATCTTGACCAGAGAGATTGGTAAAGATATGATAGAAAGAGGTAGTGGAAAAGTTGTTTTTACAGCTTCTTTGTTGACCTTCCAAGGTGGTATTACCGTACCGGGATACGCTGCTAGTAAAGGAGCAATTGGTCAGTTGACAATGGCATTTGCTAACGAATGGGCAGGAAAAGGTGTCAATGTAAATGCAATTGCACCAGGATACATTGCAACTGACAATACAGAAGCATTGCGTAACGATCCTGATAGATCTAGCTCAATTTTGAGTCGTATTCCAGCAGGAAGATGGGGGAATCCAGAAGATTTTGCAGGTCCTTTAGTGTTCTTGTGTTCTGAAGCTGCATCTTACATGCACGGAAGTGTATCTCTAGTTGATGGAGGTTGGATGGGTAGATAATACCCAACAATAAATTAAAAAAAATAACATTGTTTCATAGATTTTGGTGGTACACCAGATCAAAAAATTAATAACATGAAAGAATATCAATTGTTTATCGATGGTGCTTGGACAAAGACTGCATCGGGTGAAGTTTCAGAAGTTTTAAGTCCTTCCACTGGAGAAGTGGTAGCAACAGTTCAAAATGGTTCGGTTGCTGATGCAGATGCAGCACTTGAAGCGGCTGAAAAAGCGCAAAAAGAATGGAAAAAACTTCCTGCTAGAACTCGTGCAGAATATTTGTACAAGTTAGCCAATGAAATAAAAGCAAATAGCGAGTCTTTGGCAGAGCTATTGGTAAAAGAGCAAGGAAAATTACTAACGGTAGCACGTATGGAAGTAGCTGTTACGGCTTCTTTTATTGAGTACGCTTGTGAAGGAGCTAGAAGAATAGAAGGAGATATCATTCCTTCTGACAATCCAGACGAGCAAATTTGGATTCAAAAAATTCCGCGTGGGGTTGTCGTTGCAATTACAGCTTGGAATTTTCCGTTAGCTCTGGCGGGACGTAAGTTAGGACCTGCCTTGGTTGCAGGTAATACAATCGTTATCAAGCCTACAGGGGAAACTCCGTTAGCGACGCTTGAGTTAGGGTATTTAGCTGAGAAAGTAGGTATTCCTAAAGGGGTGATCAATATCATTACTGGTCCTGGGCGTTCTATGGGATCTGCCTTGGTTCAAAACCCAATCACTAAGATGGTTACGATGACAGGTTCTACACCTGTAGGACAACAGATTGCAAAAATGGCAGCTGACAACTTGATCCACGTTCAGTTGGAGCTAGGAGGAAAAGCACCGTTTATCGTATTTGAAGATGCTGATTTAGAGGCAGCTGCAGATGCGGCGTTGCATTCTCGTTTTGACAACTGTGGTCAAGTATGTACTTGTAATGAGCGTATGTATGTACATGAAAATGTATACGATGCTTTTATGGCAATTTTTATGCCTAAAGTAGCTGCATTAAAAGTAGGAAACCCAATGTTGGAAGATACAGATATGGGGCCTAAAGTAAATGCTAGTGAATTAAAGCACATGGAACATTTAGTAGCGGTTTCTTTGGAAGAAGGAGCGACATTGGCACACGGAGGAAAGCGTCCTGAAGGTGCTGAATTCGAAAAAGGAAACTGGTTCGAACCTACTATTTTGACAGATGTAAAACAAGACATGACTATTGTTCATGAAGAGTCTTTTGGTCCTATTTTACCAGTGTTGAAATTTAGCTCTTTTGACGAAGTAGTTGGTTTTGCTAACGACTGTGAATACGGTTTGGCAGCCATGGTATTTACCAATGATATGAACACAATCATGAAGTGTAACGATCAGTTGGAGTACGGTGAAATCTATGTAAATAGAGGTCACGGTGAGCAACACCAAGGATTCCACAACGGTTATAAATTAAGTGGAACTGGTGGTGAAGATGGTAAATACGGTTTCGAACAGTACATGGAGAAGAAAACGTTTTACGTAAAGTTTAAAGGATAATACAATTCAGACAGCCCTTTCTTTGGGCTGTCTTTTTATAAGATACGATTATGAGTACAAAAATAGCAAAGGTAGATGTACGTCTATTTAAGGTACCACTTCCTGAGGTTTTATCTGATGCCAAACACGGTGATCACTACCACTTTGAATTGGTGACGGCTACAATTACATTGGAAGATGGAAGTGAAGGTACTGGATACACTTATACTGGAGGAAAAGGAGGTCATGCTATAAAAGCAATGATTGAACACGATTTTTCAGAAGCATTGATCGGAAAAGATGGTGCAGATATCGAAAGTATATACGATTTCTTAGAATGGCATATCCACTACGTTGGACGTGGAGGTATTGCCTCTTTTGCCATATCTGCTGTGGATATTGCACTTTGGGATATTCGTTGTAAAAAGGCTGAACAACCTTTATGGAAAGCTGCAGGAGGTGTAAATAATACCTGTAAAGCATACTGCGGAGGAATTGACTTGATGTTCCCATTGGAAAAATTGTTGAAGAATATTCAAGGATATTTGGACAGAGGGTTCAAAGCTGTTAAAATTAAAATTGGTAGAGATAAATTGGAAGAGGATCTAGAGCGTATCAAAGCGGTACGTGAATTAATTGGTCCTGATGTAACCTTTATGGTAGATGCCAATTATTCTATGTCGGTGGAGCAAGCAATCAAAGCGGCCAATGCTTTCAAACAATACGATATTTTTTGGTTTGAAGAACCAACAATTCCAGATAACTATAAAGGCTATGCCGAAATTGGTGCTGCTACAGGAATGCCATTGGCTATGGGTGAAAACTTACATACCATTCACGAATTCGAATATGCTTTTGAGCAGTCTAATTTGTCATTTGTACAACCCGACGCTTCTAATTGTGGAGGAGTTACAGGATGGTTGCGTGCTGCTAGATTAGCAGACAAAAATAACATCCCTGTTTGTGCACATGGAATGCAAGAATTACACGTAAGCTTAGTGTCTTCTCAACCGAATTCTGGTTGGCTAGAAGTACACAGTTTCCCTATTGATGAATATACAACACGTCCTTTGGTGGTTGAAAACTACCGAGCGGTAGCTTCTGACGAACCAGGAACTGGAGTAGTTTTCAACTGGGAGAAACTTGCGCCTTTCGAAGAAAAATAAAATAACAATTTCAAGGTGAGTTGTTTGACCAAGCAACTTACCTTGTCTTTTAACCCAACTAAACATGACAACAACCAATCTAAATACAACAAAATTTGGCGTATATAAAAATCAAAATATTGATTTATTTACCCTTGAAAATAAAAATGGAATTGTTTTAAAAATCACCAACTATGGTGCTACAATAACCTCATTACAAGTTCCAGATGCAAAAGGGAATCTTGCAGATATCGTCTGTGGTTTTGACACTCTAGAAGGATATTTTTCAAAAGACTATCTTGAAAATGCTCCATATTTTGGAAGTACTGTAGGAAGGTATACTTCTCAAATTAAAGACTCAAAATTTTCGCTTGATGGAACTGACTATACTTTAGCTAAGAACTGTGGCGAAAATAATTTACACGGAGGTACAGAAGCATTTGACAAAAAGGTCTGGAAGGCAACTCAAATGCAGTTAGCAACAGGTGTAGGGATTGAAATGTCTTTGCTGAGTAAACATTTGGAAGAGGGATATCCTGGAAATGTAACACTCAAAGTATCCTTTGTATTACACGATAACAATGCGTTAGAAATTTCTTACAAAGCTACAACAGATCAAGATACTCCGTTGTCTTTGACAAATCATAGCTATTTCAATCTTTCAAATTTTGAACAATCTGTAGAATCTCATAATGTAAGCATCGCTGCCGCTAACAAATTGGAATTAGATACTACGGGTGCTGCGACAGGAGCTGTTTTGAACTTGGAAGGAGCTGCTGATGATTTGCGAACAGCAAAACAAATAGGAGCAGTGCACCAAGCTATGAATGATGGTTTCGAGCACTATTATATATTCGATAAAAACAATTTTGAGTTGGAAGACGTAGCTTCATTTTCTTGTGATACCTCAGGACGTAGTCTAGTAGTAGCAACTTCGGAGCCTGGTATGTTATTTTATACAGGAAAATATACTTCGGATGCATTGTCAAGAGAATCTGGAGATGCTTTCGGAAAATATAAAGGTTTTTGTTGTGAAACACACAGGTATCCAAATGGACCTAATATCCAAGGATCTCCAAAATCTATACTAAAAAAAGACGAAGTCTTTGAAAGTACTACCGTATTTAAATTCAGCTGGTAGTCCTTATTTAAATTGAATACACATGAAGAAATTTTTTATACTTGCGTTGCTAGTGAGCAATTGCATGATGGCTCAGAAGAAAGTGTTTACAGTAACTACAAATCCTGGTAAAGGAGAATATTCACTTGAAGAAGCTCTCAAAGCTGTACAAAAGTTGAATAACAGAGCTGCCTATCCAAGAGAAGGGGTGACAATCGAAATCGAAACAGGTGAGTATGCCGTTCAAAAGGGATTCAGACTCTTCAAAAACCATTCAGGTACTAATGAAGCTCCTTTGGTAATCAAAGCAAAAAAAGGACACGATGTTGTCTTTTTTGGAGGTCAGTATTTAGAGCCTAGTTGGTTTTTACCTTTAAAAGATAAAAGCATTTTGAAAAGGGTGCTTTCTGAGGATGCCAAAACCAAAATTGTTACTGTTGATCTGAAAAAGCACGGTATAAAAAAACTAGGAGCACTCTCGAAACACGGATGGCAAATGGAACCAAACTCAAGAATAGCACCTGCTGGCTTGAGTATTGGGGGAGTGCGTATGGAACTGGCGAGATGGCCAAATAAAAATGAACTGTCTCCTTATTTGGAAGAGAAAGCAAAAGTTGGAAACTTATCAGGGATGGTTTCTTTTACCAAAATAATTGAAAAGGGGCCCAAAAAACCTAGAGTGTGGAATTGGGATAAGGACAAAAAATTCATGAATAATGGTGGTACTTTCGAGGTGGCATTCGACAGGATGAAACATTGGAAAGATATTGAAAATGTATGGCTTGACGGTGTGTTGGGTACCACTTGGGAATGGACTTATAACAATATAAAATCGATTGATTTAGAGGCTAATACAATCACACTTGCGAGTGGTGAGTTGAATGGTTTGGGGGGGGGATTGCCTCGTTTGAGTCATTTTTACTTTGAAAATATTTTGGAGGAAATCGACCAGCCAGGAGAGTATGTAATGGATCGTGAAAATGGAATTTTATACCTGTACCCTCCCGAAGGGTATTTAGAGAAATCGATGTATGTTTCTTCACTTCAAGACAATGTTTTTACCATTACAAACGCTTCATGGATTCGCATCGAGAATATCAAAGTAGATTCTGGCTGTAAAAACGGAATTATTGTAGACAAGTCCAGCCATGTTACTATTGTAGATTCTGAAATTAAGAATGTAGCTATGGGGGGGGTTTTGTTGAGCGGAAGTTTCAACCGTATCAGTCGTTCTAAAATCCACGATGTCGGTTCCTACGGTGTGACTTTGCGAGGAGGAGATAAAAAAACTTTACGACCTGCCAATAATGTTGTTGAAAATTGTTCAATATACAGTTTGGCTTGGGATCAAAAATCTCAGCAGCCTGGTATCTATTTTGACAAAGGTGTTGGGAATTTCGCCCGTAATAATGAGATTTACGACATGCCTCACTTTGCGATTCGTATGAACTATACCAATGATTGTGTGGTTGAGAATAACAAAATTCACGATTTACCAACCTACCATATGTTTGATGGTGGTGCGGTATATGTATACACGAGTCCTTTGAATCCATCCAATAGAGGGAATGTCTATAGAAACAACTATATGTACAATGTACCGACCAATGGTGTGTATTGTGACAATTATGCCATGGGAGTTTTTATGGAGAAAAATTACTTTGAAAATGTATCCTATCTAGATTCTGAATGGGGCTTCGGTGCCATCATGTTGAATACAGGAGGGCAAAACTATATGGATGACAATGTATTTGTGGACTGTAGAATTCCTATATTACATGGAAATGGAGGTTATTACAATTCTTACAAAGGAAAACCTAGAATTCAAAACGCATGGAACAATGCGGTTAAAAAATACGGTAATGGAAAAATAGAGGATACTCCTTACGCCAAATACAAAACCTTTAAAGAGTTCTTGGCGCTTTCTCCTGAAAACGACTACGCGGAATTCAAATTTCCTAAAAGCTATGCAAATCGCAACTTGTTTTACAATCCTAAGGTAGCTTTGGATAAAAAAGCAATGCGTACAAAAGGAATTAGTAATAAAAGACGAAAAGTTGTCGATTTAAACAATGTTTACTTTGAAGAAAATCCAGGTTTCAAAGCAAAGGATTTGTACCTAAGTCCCAAAAAAATAAAACAACTCCCTATTGAAAGTTTTGCTCCTGGAGATTTTAAGAAAATAGGAACTTACTAATCACAATAACAAATTAACTTAAACTAACTATTAAAAATTATCACAATGATTGAAGGAATTATTATTGCCATATTTGCAGGTTTGATGCTCGGATTGTATGCATTGCCTCAAAAGTTCACCAAAGACTTTAAAGATGAAAACACTTGGGGACTCTTTTTTATGTTGACCATGTTTGTCGTTCCAATAATTGCATCCAATTTTCTAATTCAAGGTTTTTCAGAGGTAGTCGCTGCGATACCTTCAGATGTTATATATAAAATGGCAGCTGCTTCTTTTCTTTGGGGAATAGGGGTTATGTTGTGGGGAAAAGCCATCAATCATATTGGATTGTCTCTTGGTTTTTCTCTATTTATAGGAACAGTAATTCTTGTAGGGTCACTACTACCATTTTTAGTCGATGAAATTCCTCCGACAAATACTTTTGTTACCATCCTAGGTGGTTTGGCAGTTGTTTTAGTAGGAGTTATTGCCAATGGAAAAGCAGGGTTGATTCGCGAAGCTGATCAAAAAGAAAATGGTGACGCTACTGATACCGCAAAAGGATCTGTGTTGACTGGAATCATGATTGCCGTAGTGGGGGGATTGTTGGCTACAGGTTTCAGTTATGCCAATGCGATTGGAAGACCTGTAATTCATGCTGCCTGTCAAGCAGCAGGAAATGCTGAGTGGGTAACTTCAGTAGGGGTGATGTTTCCAATTTTTATAAGTGGAGGAATCGTTATGGCATTGTATTTTGCCTATGAAATTACTACCAAAAATTCTTGGGGCTCTTTCAAAACAACAAATTTCACAAAAAACTTTTTGCTAATCGCAGTGATGGCAATATTCCATTATGCAGCCTCGGCTCTGTTTGCTTTTGCAGCCTCTAAGTTAGGAGCATCTGGTAATACTGTTGGATATGCAATCTTTAATACCTCTTGTGTTGTAACTGCTATAGTGAGTGGTTTAATTACAAAGGAGTGGGTTTCTGCTTCCTCTAAAGCACGTAATTTCTTGTATGTAGGATTGGCAGCTATGGTGATTGGTATTGTAATTATTTCTGTTGGGAATAGTTTGTAAGCCATTTAAATAGTTTAAAATAGAAACACCTGTTTGAAAATTCAGGTGTTTTTGTTTCTAATATAGACGCAAAACAACTCCAAGATTTAAGTTTTAAATAGTAGGTTTTGATTCAATATTAAATACTTTCTTATGGACGGTTAAGCTATGAGAACACTTTATTTAATGCATTTATTGTCAATTTTTGTGATAAATGTCTCCATAATTACATCATTTACAGTTTATATTTGATAATCTTTAAGTGATTTAATGACTAACCCCAATAAATTAATAAAATTTACCCTATGAAAATTACCTTTACCTCACTCAGAATTAATTTCATTTTATGGCTTGTGCTGTTTTTTGTGTCAAATTCAATTTCTGCTCAAACTTCAAAAAACATCAATTCTACATCTCAATTATTGAGTGAGCTAGCAGCTATATCAAACAATACATCATCTGTAGATGAATTGGTATTACAAAGCAAAACATACCTCATTGATTCTAAGATAGAGTTAAATGCTTCCCATGATGGATTGAAAATATCCGCATGTGGAGATGTTTTTTTAAATGGTGGAGTTGTTCTAGATCCTGCAGATTTTGCTGCTTATGATGCTGCAAGTTCCGGATTTACACTATCGAATCCAACTGCTGCATCTCAAATCAAAGTATTGGATTTGTCGGCTGCAGGGATTCAAAAGTCTCAATTAGGGAGTTTTAATTTACATGGATACGGGCATTCAGATGTTTTTGAAACCCCTGCGATGTTGTGGTTGGACGAGTCAAAAATGGACTTAGCACGTTGGCCTAATAAAGAGCAAGTATTTTCAAATACAAATGATCTTTTGATGGTTCCTCTATGGGATGATTTAAGGACTAAAGTAACCGGAGCTGTTTCTTATACACATATTGTTGCCTCTGGATCGAAATACCAAGGCAACAATAAAGAAGATGGGATGATTTTTAAAATTGATTCTTCAAGAGATACCAAAATAAATTCTTGGAATTATTATAAAAATCACGATGAAAAAATTTGGTTAGATGGTGTGTTGCATTATTCTTGGGAATGGGAATACAATCAATTAGAAAATATTAATAATGCCGAAATAGAATTGAAGTATGGAAGTAAATCAGCGGTCAATTTAAAGGCTGTTTCACAGCAACAACTAGCTGCTGACTTCACCACAAATTCAAATGTATACAATGATTATCCAAATGGTGTAAATATTGACCCAGCTACAAAAGTATCGCACTTTCATTTTGACAATGTACCTGAAGAATTGGACATGCCTGGAGAGTATTTTATAGATAGAGAGAAGATGAAATTATATTTTTATCCTCCTGCTGATTGGACTTCTAAAAAATTATCATTGTCAATCTTAAATGATGATATGATCTCCATTAAAAATGCTGACAATATTACGATTGAAAACGTTACAATAGAAGGAGGTTTGAAAAATGGAGTCTTTATTAAAAACTCAGAAAATATAGTGGTTCAAAATTCTATTATCCGTAATTTCAACCAATGGGGAGTTCGTATTGAAGGAAATGACAACACTGTAGATAATTGTGAATTGTACAACCACGGTGCTGGTGGTGTTAAATTAGGGTTAGAAAAAGCGAAGCATTATCATTTAAATATTGAAAATAATGTCGTGAAAAATTCAACAATTCACGATTTTGCATGGGATCAAAAGTCTCAAGTTCCTGGGATAACACTTTCTGGATCTGGAAATAAAGCTATTGGAAACGAAATTTACAATGCACCTCACTTTGCAATTAAGTACAGAGATGCAAGACAATGTATAAGTGAAAATAATGTAATTCACGACCTACCGTATTACCACCATTTTGACGGTGGAGCTATTTATTTAGGTCTCGGGCATGGTTTTTACAATCGCGAAAATAAGGTGAATAATAATGTATTGTATGATGTGCCAACAAATGGTATTTATTTAGACAACTATACTACGGGTAATTCTGTGGAAGGAAATTTCTTATACAATGTCGGTGTTTCTACTGATGGAGCTAAATATGCAGCAATATACAATCACGGTGGGGGACAAAATCTATACAAAGATAATGTCGCAGTGGATTGTAAGTATTTTATGAAGACGGGTAGTCATATTGTAAAAGGAGGGAATACATATAAGTACATGCAGTCTTGGTTGGAGGACGTAGAAAGTGGAGGTCCAATGAACCCAACTAATGGGGCTCACTACAATAACTTTGTAGCTGCTTTTCCTACATCTAAAATAGGAGAATATATCGGTTATTTAACCAATTTACCTCCAGTTGTAGTCAATACTTTACCATCGGTTACATCATTAAGTCAATGGCAAGGATTGATTCGTGATAATACTGCTACAAACTATATAGGTTGGGATGCTCTAGGGTACAATGCCATGCAAGTAAAAAATCCTTCAGCAACTGATCTTCAATGGCAAAATTATTTGAAGTTAAGATATACTTCTTCAACTTTTACAAACAATCTTCAATTGCATACAGATGCAAATATTCAACCAACGGGGCAGACTGGTGCTTTGAATAAAGGGGATGGAAAAACATTTTGGGAATTTTCTGAGTTAAATAATAAGTTTAATGCTTCAATAGCATCAGGTTCTCATTATACAGGACATGTTTCCAATAATAATGAAGCGTTTTCTATTTCAGAAACGGCTTTAAGATACCCTAATATCATAAAAAACAAGGAAATTAATTTCGCAGCGTACCCTAATGTTAGTGTATTAGCTGCTAATAGCAGTGTTGCCTCTTCTATCAATATACCACTTTCTACTATTGGAGATAAGGATCAGGTAAGTTTTAATACATGTCCTGCTGTTGTTTGTTCTGGAATTGGTCTTGAAGAACTAAAATACCAAACAGTTGCTGCTTGTAATGGAGGAACAAAAGTGGATCAATACATCCAATCAGTTGCTAAGGATACGAACACTGATTCATACAATATTGACTTATCAGGAGGTATTGATAGTAGTATTATCTCTTTATTTGTTTTGATGAATTGGGATTCGCAAGGTAAACCTGATGGACCTCTAGCTTCGTCTGTATCTTCATTGGCTGATTCAAGCATTGTTGAGTTTGTGGGCAATCACGATGGTTTCTCAATTGACAATGTTGATATTATGGGAGTTAACCAAACTTGTTGGTCTTGGAACCGAAGAATACAAGTTGAGTTAACACATGACGGAGCTGATTATAACGGTGTCAAACAGTTGGAATTAAAATTCAATCCGAACAATGAGCTTGTCTCAAAAAACAATGAATACTACTGTTCTCAAAAAATTAAAATCAATGTAAAGGTAAATCAACCATTGTCTTTGGATGTAAACGAGCAATTAAACAATCTCCGTTTGTATCCTAATCCAGTAAGGGATGTATTACAGCTTTCAGTAGCCTCTGAGATGGTTTCTTATGAAATCTATAGCTTAGTCGGTAAAAATGTAACTGCTGCTACTGTTGCAAACGGAGCATCCTCTATAGACGTTTCAGCTTTACAAGCAGGGGTGTACTTGTTCAAAGTTTCTTTTGGAGCTGAGTTTAAAACCTACACGCTTGTAAAAGAATAAATCTTTAGCACGAAGTATTTATTAAAGCCCTCTCGTCAAATGACAAGAGGGCTTTTTAGTGAATTTTAGTCTTTTGATCATTGTGTGACTATTCGTTTAGAGCTTCTTTTAAGTTTGTTATTATTTAACTTGAATGCTCTTTTCTAGAAATTCTTAAGTCTATTATTAGCCTTATCAATTATGCTCTTTTCTAGAAATTTTCAAGTCTACTATTAGCCTTGTCAATTTCTGCTTCTTTGTTTGTATTGCTTACTTCGAGTTTTATTTGTTACCTAGAATTAAGTGCGTATTCATACACCATAAGTACAAATTGGTATTTTGGTTTTCCTTTGTTCGTACAAAGGAATATTGTAGGTTTATTAATTAAAAAAAACGCGCTACATGTTTACATGTAGCGCGTTTTAAATCAATTTTAGGATACTGTTTTCTACTAGTTTTTAACAAATTGGAAACTACCTTTAGCACCATTTATACTTACTTCTACGATGTAAATTCCAGCGTTAAGTGTACTTACATCTAAACGAGCATTTTTATTTCCTAGGGGATTTTTTAGGAGTGTTTGTCCCATTAAATTTTTAACGCTTGCCGTCTCAATTGAAGCTGCAGCATTTAATTCTAAGAAGTCAGTTGAAGGGTTTGGTCCAAAGTTAAAACCGTATTGTTCTAGGTCGTCAATGCTTGCTGCATCCTCGGCTTGAACTCCTGTTACTTTTAATGTCAATGTTCTATTAACAGTTTCGCTAGTAGAAATTTTATCATCATTTAAGATGGATACAAGAGTAAATGTAGCTTCTTTTGTTTCGCCTACTACATAATCACCTGTAAATTCTATAACAAAGCGAAGCTCCTTAGCAGCAGTAATCGCTTTGTTGCATCCGTCATTGTATGTTTTCCCTTTTCCAGATATTCCACGAACTACAAAATTATCTGTACCGGTTTCAATTTTTAATAACTCATCGGCAGTTGTTGAATTGTCAGGAATACTGATGTTTGTTTTTAGTTGAAAAGAAAAATGTTTTTTGCTTGATGTGATTGGAATCTCATAATCGGCTACCAATGTCTCGAAATTAGTGTTTTTTGTCCCTCCAACGGAACCGCAGTCATTGTTTTCAACGAGTCCAGATTTCAATGCTTTTGCAATGGAAACCTGTGCATTCATAAAACTTGAAGAAATAATTAATGCGATTAAAGTAATTTTTTGTAACATGTTTTTTAATTTTTAAATTGATGTTTTATAAAAATAGTTTTGCTGTTCTTGTTTAAATTGTTAGAATCTTACAAATACTAACTTATTTTTCACAAAAATAAGCCTCATGTTAAACAAGAGGCTTTAATAAGTTTTTTTAGTTAGAGTTTTGTAGTTCCCAATTTACTTTTCTTTTCTGTCGTTTCAACAGTGTTTGGGTCTGGATAACCAGATCCTTCAAATACATCTGTCGCCCATACTTTGTGCAGGTTCTCAAGTTTGGTTACAATCTCGGGGTGTTGGTCTGCGTAATTGATCTCCTCAGGGTTTGTGTCATCTAGTTTTGCTAAGTAGTAGTCTGGCATGTCAAACTCTTTTTGAGGGTGTTCACTGTATTTTCCTGTTGTATCATGCCCTTTGTAAATCAATTTCCAATTGCCTTCTCTTACAGCCCACATTTCTTGCCACATCCAGTGCATGGCTTTGTGAGGTGATGCTGCTTCTTTTGATTTTAATACAGGAACGATACTTTTACCATCCAATTTATTAGTAGGTGTTGGTATGTCTATTAGTTCACAAAGTGTAGGTAGAATATCTAGGTTGACTATTGCTTGGTCTCTAACTTCACCTTGCGCCAATTCTTTAGGGTAGCTTATAATAGCCGGTACACGAAGGCCTCCTTCAAAGAAACTTCCTTTGGCACCTCTCCATTTTCCAGTATAACCACCACCTCCGTTACCACCATAACTGACTTGCCAGTTGTAATAGTCTTCAGTAGAATGTCCGTTGTCACTCATATAAATGATGATGGTGTTTTCTCTAAGTTGCAATGCGTCTAATTTGTCCAATACCTGACCGATACGATCGTCAACAGTGCTGATCATTGGTGCATAGGAACTTCTTGGCCATTCTAAGTCCTTGTATTGTTCTGTGAACTTGTCATCCGGTTGTTCTGGATAGTGCGGTAAGTTGAAGGGTAGATATAAGAAGAATGGATTTTCTTGGTTTTTTTCTAAGAATTTATGTGCTTGAGCCACTTGAAGATCAGGGAAGTATTTTCCATCCTCAAAAATTTCTTTTTTTCCATCGTACAAGTCATGGAATTGAGGGCGCTGCCATTTTGCATGTAAAAATTCATGGGTGTAATAGTCTATAAAGCCACCTCTAAATCCATAAAAAGTATCAAAACCTTGGTCCAATGGTCCGTGGTCCATAGTAGCTCCTAAATGCCATTTTCCGATTAGTCCTGAGGTGTATCCATGTTCTTTTAAATGTTCTGCGATGGTAATTTCTTTTAAGTCTAGTACACGACCCTCTTTGTCGGCTGGACTGCATGAGGTCCATTGATTGACTCCTGCTCTCTGAGGAGCTCTACCTGTCAAAAGAGCGGCTCTAGAAGGGCAACAAACAGTATGTGCATAGGCTTGCGTAAAACGAATACCAGTAGCTGCTAGTCCATCTAGTACAGGTGTTTCGATATCGGTTACTCCATAACATCCGGCATCTAAAGTACCTTGATCGTCTGTATAAATAAGTAAAATATTTGGTTTTTTAGTGTTTGTTGTAGCTTCCTTTGTTTTGTTTGGAACTTTTTCATTGCAGGCAATTGTAAACTGAAGTAGTGTAATTCCCAGAAGGAAATATGAGATTTTTTTCATGTTATTGGTTTTTGTCAATTCAAATATAGGTATTGTTTTTAATTTTATTACAGGAATCGTATTTATTGTATCAATGTAAAAGAGTCTCAATATACATTGAGACTCTTTTGTAAAAACTAAATAATATAGGGGGGTTAGTTTTTGACAATTTTTTTGGTGATTACATTTCCGTCCATAGTTGCCTTGAGGATGTATATACCGCTGCTAATGTTGCTGGTGTTAATTTTTCCTTGATTTGAAGAGATATTTGTCAAACTTACTTGTTTTCCTGTCATATCTAATATTTGTACGTTTTCTATTGTTGCGTCTGTACTGATATTTAATTCATTATTGACTGGATTTGGGTGTATTGCTAAATCTAATATAGAAGAAGTGTTTTGAGACAGGGTTTTGTCTACACCAGTAACGTTAAATGTGATATTGGGTATGTCATTTGCTGTGTCTGATTTCAATATTTTAAGAACTGCTGTTTTTGTTTCATTGTGAATGTAATTTCCTGTGTATTCAATGACAAATCGTATTTCCTTTAAACTAGTTAGTTTTTTGTTACAACCATCAATTCCGTTTACATCTTTAGCACTTCTAAATGTTTTTGATTCAACTCCAAGTACGTTAAATGACGAAGCATCATTAATATTATCGATTTCAATAATATCATCTTTTGATATTGCTTCAGGCAATGCAATCTTGTTGTTTACTTTTATTTGAAAAGAGAATCGTTTTTTTGATTGGTTAATATTTGGGATGTAGTTAACTTCTGTAAACGCATCATTTCTAAAATTTACGCTCCCTGCGTTTTTACAGTCGTTTGAATCTAAAATATTCGTTTTTAATAAAGTCACTTGAGCCTGTGTTTTAAAAACGAAAACCGTTAAAAATAAAAATAATAATGTAGTTTTTTTCATGATAGTTTTTGATTAATTTAAGTTAAGGTTAAATGTAGTAACAGCTATTTTATTGGAATCGACCCTACATAACAATGTTTGGTGTTTTTATTTCGTAAATTATTTATTTCGACTTCTCAAATTACATAATTCCATCACATATTCTACAAACTAGAAAAAGCCTCAATACTATTGAGGCTTTCTAGGTTTAAGATTGTTAAAGTATCGGGGGGATTAGTTTTTAACTATCTTTTTAGTGATTACTTTTCCTTCTATACTTGTTTTTAGTATATAAATACCACTTACTAAGTTGCTTGTATCTAAAGTAGCAGCTTTTGAATTGACGTTTTTATTACTCACTACTTTTCCAGTCATGTCTAGAAGGCGTACCGAATCAATAGTTTTGGCAGAA
>JBELHA010000022.1:0-27954 GCA_042091695.1 Flavicella sp. | reverse complement strand
CACTACTTTTCCAGTCATGTCTAGAAGGCGTACCGAATCAATAGTTTTGGCAGAACTTACATTTAAAACTTCCTTAGCTGGATTTGGACTACATGAAAATTCAATAGAATTATCATTATTTAAATTAGCTGTAAGTGGCGACACAACTTTGATGTTGATATTTAAAGTTAATTTTGTTTGATTTTTTTTGGTAAGTTCAAAGGTAGCACTTTGTTCTATAAGTGACCCAAAACCACCAGGAACCTTCACTACAAAATACATTAGTTTAGCATTTAACTCAGCGGCTGCACACATGCCTTCTGTAATATCAGAATTTGATATGGCATGTAAGGATAAATTTTCTATTGTTCCATTCGAGTCATTGCTTGACGAAATTCTATTTATGTAATGATCTTCTTCAGCTGTTTCCGCGTTTGGTCCCGGAGTAAATTTCCCAGAGGAGCTTTTTGTTGTGACTCTAATAAATATATATTTATCACTATTGTCAGAGGAAGTAACTTCTTTTTCGATATTAATAGTAGCTTCTTCTAAAGCTGATACGTCTGAAACTGTTGTTAGGTTATCAATAAAGTCTTGTTGTTCTACGCTACTACAGATTCCCCCTGTGTCGGTTGTTTGTGTTTCGGTAGGAAGTATTATATACTTTAAATTGTTGTATCCCTGTCCTTGAATTTTTAAGAATGCACTAATAAATAGAAGTGCAACGAATGTAATTTTTTTCATGATTTTAAATTTTGATTGTTAGTTAGTTGAGCCAATAAAATTAGTTTTTTGAGTTTTCGTGTATCGACGAATCATTACATTAAGTGACATATTTGTTTCCTATGTGTTATTATTTGTGCAATTTGATTCTTTTGTATTGGTTAATGTTTTTTCTTGTTTTTTATGAAACTCTATAAATGCTGCTCTATTTGTTTCAGTTACAAGAGTGCTAGTTTTTGAAATATATGGAATTGAAACTATCGCATTGTTATTTTATTTTTACGTTATAAAATCAACTAAATAAAAACGAATGAATAAGATTAAATTTTATAGTCTCTGCTTTATTCTTTTTGCATTTCAACTTGGTCATGCGAAAGAGATATATGTTTCTCCAAAGGGAAATGATACAAACATCGGGTCAATTAAATCACCTTTAAAAACTTTAGATGCGGCAAGACTGTTGGTTCAAAAGGAAATAATAAAAGGATTGACAGAAGATATTGTTGTTAATTTAATGGGGGGTACTTATACATTAAACGAAACTGTTGTTTTTGGGTTGCAAGACAGTCCAGCAGATGGATTCCAAGTGACTTACCAAGCTTACAAAAAAGAAAAACCAGTATTGAGTTCAGGTCAAGCCGTTAAAGGATGGGAATTAGCAGGTGCTGTAGATGGTATGCCAGCTGTGTCAAAAGGGAAAGTATATGTTGCTGATATGCCTGCAAATCTTTCTACTTTTAGAACTCTTTTTGATGGAGACAAACGTTTGACTCGTGCTAAGAGTGCTGAGTTTAGAATGCCCGTAAACAAAAAAATACGTAGAGCAGACAGTCAAAACACTTATTACAATAAAGACAGAATTCATTTGAGAATGGTTCCGTTTGCGAATGAAGAGATCAAAGATTGGTCAAATATTTCTGATGTAGAAGTGGTTTTCAATCCTGTTCCATGGAATCTTAATTTGATTCAGTTGGAATCTGTAGATGTTGAAAACAAGATTGGATATTTAGCATTTGAAGCCAATGCAATGCCATTTACTAATAAAAAATACTCTGTAGCTTGGGTTGAAAATGTAATTGATTACCTAGACGAACCAGGTGAGTGGTGTGTGAATACACAAACTAGAAAAATATACTACTGGCCAAAAGAAGGAAAGCCTTCTGACAATATACTTGCTCCAAAATTAATGGAGCTTGTAAAAGTTGAAGGTAAAATTCAATACGACTTAGCAAAAGACATTCCTGCTAAAAACATCCATTTCAAAGGATTGACATTTACGCATGGCGATCGTACGGTTTGGTTTAAAAATAGAAAAGGTTGGGGTATCCAACACGATTGGGATACTTTTGACTATGGAAATGCTTTGTTGCGTTTTAGAGGTGCTGAGAACTGTAGTGTGACAGAAAGTCGTTTCACAAACAGTGGAGGTTCAGGTATGCGTTTGGACTTACATGCTCAAAATATTGTAGTTGAAAAGAACTACATCGATTATGTAGGACATATGGGAATTCTATTGGTAGGATACGGTCCTGGTACAAAGGATGTTAATAAGAACAATAGCATTCAAAACAATATAGTACACCACTGTGGACAAATCGTTTGGCACGGTCACGCAATCTTTGCTTGGCAAAGTGGAGAAAACAAAATTAAAAATAATTACGTGCATGATGTACCAAGAAAGGCGATTGGTCTTTGCGGAGTTCGTTGTCAAATTTTAATGAAACCAGACGATAACTTTGACGAAGCATCTAAAACCATTCGTTGGTCTGAAATTGAAAAAGTAGCGGACAGTTCTTTGACGCCTCAAAGAAGATACGCTCCTTTTTTACATGCAAGAAATAATTTTGTTGAAAACAACAGAGCAGAACGTACTTTATTGAAACTAAATGATGGTTCTAGTATCAATATTTCAGGTGCAGGAACAGGAAATATGATTCGCCACAACTATATTTATGATGTACCTCATGTAGGGTTTAGAACAGATGATTGGCAAGAAGGAACTACTTTGACGAATAATATTGTACATAAATCCGGAAATTCAGCGTTTATACACAAAGGAATCAACACTTTTGAAAATAATATTATTATTGATTGTGCAAGAGGAATTCACTTTAGAGCCTATCCACAGCAGTATTTTATACCTGAATCTGATATTCGTAGAAATATCATTTACAGTACTTCAGAGAAATTTGTGCCGAACACTATTTTTAAGTGGGGTAAAATGTTCGTACACCAAGCAGGTACGAAGCCAATGCCATATGAGTATAATATGGATTACAACGCATATTTTTGGCCAGGAGCTAAAAAGGATATCGAAGTAAAACGTAAGAATGGTATTGAGGCAAACGGTGTTGTAATGGATCCTAAATTTAAAAACTTAGATAAATTCGATTACAGAATCACTAATAAAAAATTGATAAAAGCAACTGGTTTTGTTCCTTTTGATGTATCTATAGATAGCTATGGTATCAAAAAAGACTATCCAAAAGACTTTATCAAACTTGATCCAACATTAAACAAATAAACGATGAAAAGAATTTTAATGATTTTATGTGCAGTTGTGCTTTTTGCTTGTGAAAAAAAGGAAGCGCCTGCGTATTATGTATCTCCGGATGGTAGTGATGCAAATGCTGGTACTATAGAAGCTCCATTTGCTTCTATTGCAAAAGCGAAAGCAGCAGTTCGTACTTTGTCTTCAGATGACAAAGCTCAAGGTGTCAAAGTATTCCTTAGAGGAGGAACCCACAAACTGACTGAAACAATTGTATTTGGTTTGGAAGACTCTGGATCTGAAGGATCTCAAATTTCTTATGAAGCATACCAAGATGAAACACCAATTATATCATCTGGAATATCCGTTACTGGTTGGGAGAAATTATCTGACTATCCTGAAACATTACCGGAAGTAGCCAAAGGGAATGTGTATGTAACAGCTATACCGGAAGGATTAGGTAGGTTTTATAGCATGTTTGATGGAGACAAAAGAATACCAACAACTCACAAAGAGGGCTTTACTTTTAAAGACATCAAGTATGTTGGTTCAAAAAGTATGAATGTAATGCATGACAAAGACCGTTACTTATTGCGTAAGTTAGAGTTTGAAGGTGGTGTGTTGAAAAATTGGAAAAATCTAGAAGATATTGAAGTAGGTTTTGCACCTGTACCTTGGACGATGAATTTGATGCAATTGGAGTCTGTAGATGAAGAAGCAGGTCTTGCTTGGACTGTTTTGGAAGCTAATGCGCCTCCAGCAGCCAAAAAATCACATACAAAGCCTTGGGTTGAAAATGTAATAGACCACTTGGATACTCCAGGACACTGGGTAGTGAATACACAAGAGGGAAAAATATACTACTGGCCAACAGAAGGAAAACCATCTGAAAACTTGGTAATTCCAACGCTTAAAGAATACTTTAAGGTTGAAGGAAAAGTAGATTACGATGGGCCAGTTGATATTCCTACGAAGAATATTGCTTTTAAAGGTTTGACGTTTATGCACGGTGAACGCGATACTTGGTGGAAAGGTCACAAAGGTTGGGGAATCCAACACGATTGGGATAAATTTGACAGAGCCAATGCAATGCTTCGTTTCAGAGGAGCTGAAGATATTGAGGTTACTGAATGTCGTTTTACCAACAGTGGAGGTTCTGCTATGCGTTTGGATTTACATGCACAAAATATATACATACATGACAATATGATTGATTTTGTAGGTCATATGGGAATTTTATTATGTGGATACGGTCCAGGTACCAAAGACGTAAATAAAAACAACCGTATTGAAAACAATATCATTCACCATGTTGGTCGTGTGATGAAAATGGGTGCTGGTGTATTTGCTTGGCAAAGTGGAAGCAACCATATTGCAAACAACTTGATCCACCATGTGCCTAGAAAAGCAGTTGGTATTTGTGGAATTCGTGTGCCAATCTTACAAAAAAGAGATGTAGATTTTGACGAAGCTTCTAAGACGATTCGTTGGAATGAAATCGACAAAGCAATTGCTAAAGAAGGAACTTTCTGGCAGAAATACACTCCATTCTTACACGCTAAAAACAACATCGTTGAGTTCAATGAAGTGTATAGAGCTTTGGAAGAATTAGCCGATGGTTCTTCTCTTAATGTATCCGGAGCAGGAGAAGGAAATGTAATGCGTAACAACTTTGCTCACCACATTACATCTCACGCCTCTGGTGTGATGCGTACTGATGACTGGCAAAGAGGAACTACATTTGAAAACAATATCATCTACATGGCTAATGTAGCTGCAATTGTACACAAAGGTTTCAACCATATCAACAACAACATTATTGTAGATTGTAGTTCAAGAGAATCGATTCGTTTTGCTTCATATCCAGATGAAGAGGCAGATTATGGATCTTCAATTCAAAACAATATTTTCTACGAGTCTCAAAAAGCAATCAAGTATTACAATATTTCATATAGAGCCTCTGAGGGTATCTCTAAACCTGAAGATTGTGCTATTGATAACAATACTTTTTATTGTGCTAAAAACGTAGCAAAAGCTGAGAAATATGTGGCTGCTAAACGTGAAACAGGAATTGATAAAAATTCTATCATTGCAGATCCTATGTTTGAGGATGTTGCAAATCAAAACTTCAAATTAAAAGCAGATTCTCCTGCTTTAAAACTTGGATTTAAACAAATAAACATGTCTGAAATTGGTTTGAGAGATGCTACATATCCTGCGAAATACATGAAATACAATGTGCAAGATATTGACGGTAGAAAACCAAATTTTCATAGAAATAGAGCAGACCAGGAGATCTACGATTTCTGGTAAAATACAATCTATAAATCCTTACTACCTACTTTGATTTGGTAGTGAGGATTTTTTATTCCCCTACATTATGAAAAAACTTTCATTCTTTTTTTTACTTTTTTTCTTTGTTAGCCTACAGACAAAAGCGAAAGATTACTATGTTTCAAAAAAAGGTAGAGATACTAATCCAGGTACTTTAGAGAAACCTTTTGCATCCATTCAAAAGGCTGCATCTAAAATGAAACCTGGTGACGTGTGCTATGTGCGTGAAGGTTCCTATCATGAAATTATTAAAATAAAAAATAAAAACGGAAACAATAGAAATCCTTTTGTATTTAAAGCTTATCCTGGTGAAAATGTCACTTTAAATGGTGCAGAAAAACTTGATTTAAAGTGGAAAAAATATAAGGGTTCTATCTACAAAGCGAAACTGAAAACACCTATTTGGCAATTATTTGTAGATGGTAAAAGTATGACTTCTGCGCGTTGGCCAAATGGTAACTGGTATGACGGTTCTGTTTGGGACAAAACCAAATCAATGGCTTGGCCTGAAAAAAAGAAAGGTAGTTATGGACATCATTTTAACAAAGAATTAGCTTCTGTTGACGAAGATTTAACTGGAGCGATAATTATTGTAAATTCAGGTTCCTTCAAGACGTTTAAATCACGAGTTACTGAACATACAGCAGGGTCTGACAATTTTAAATACGATACAACTAGAAAAGGTATCAAAGTTCATTTTAGCTATAAGAAAAAGATATTCAAGCACGGTTATTTTTTAGAGGGTAAACTAGGATTATTGGATGTTGAAAACGAATGGTTTTATGACCCAAAATCCAAAGAAATTTATTTGTGGGCACCACAAGGTAAATCTCCAAAAGATTTTGAAATATACGGTAAAGTACAGTCTTATGCTTTTGAAATTACAAACACTTCTTATGTTCAATTAAAAGGATTTGACTTTTTTGGAACTACCTTTAAGGTATTTGACTGTGATAATATTACGGTTGAAAATTGCAATTTCAAATATCCTAGTTATTCAAAACGTATGTTAGGAGACCTCTCTCTTATGCACGTAACTTCTATGTTGCGTAAGAAGAAAGACACCAAAGCCTTCAATACCGTTCGCAATTGTAAATTTGAGTATATGGATGGTCCTGTCATTGATATGAATGGATGGAACAATGTTTTTGAAAACAATTATGTACACTCTGTAGATTACAGTTGTACTTATAAAGGAGGGTATACACTTAATATGTCTCAAGCAACTCAATTGTTATTTAGAAGAAATACTGTACATACGACAGGAGCTTCCGAACTTTATAAGGCAGGTGTTAGAAACACTATAGAACTCAATGACTTGTCAAATTCGGGCTACCTACAAAACGATGGAGCCATGGTACAAGTAAGTGTTGCTTCTCAAGACCAATCACAAACACGTTACAATTGGGTGCACAATTCGGTAAAACAAGGATTGCGATTTGACAATAAGAATACACCAAATGCACCTTGGGGAGAAAATGGAAACATGCACCACAATGTTGCTTGGGCTACTGATAGAATATATTTTAAAGGTGAAAACCACTTTATCTATAACAATGTAAGTTTCGACAGTCACCTAAATGATTTGATTATTTCTAGCAACAAAGCGATTCAAGGTCACAATCATAAAACCATTACGAGAAATAATTTGACCAATAAATTTTCTGGTCATAGAGTAAAGCCTGGGAAAGACTATCCTATTCCTGGAATAGCTGATCATAACTGGGCGGGTAATTTCAGAAATGCCGATATGAAAAGCCAATTGAGAGATCCTGAAAATTTAGATTTTAGACCTAGAAAAGATTCTGATTTAGTGGATGCCGGTGCATTGATCAAAGGTAAAAATATTCCGTTTGAAGGCGCCGCTCCTGACATAGGTGCCTACGAGTATGGTGCATTAAATTATTGGATTCCTGGTTTTCAAGACGAAATAACTTCGGTAGCAATTCCAAAAAATAATACGCTTACAGCTAAGGCAGATGCAGACCTTATGTGGTTGCCTGCTTACAAGTCTACTGCAAGCCATATTTACTTTGGTACGGATTTTGAAAAAGTAACTGCAGCTACTTCCGATTCAGAAGAATACAAAGGAAAACAAAAAAACAATATATATACACCTGGCGCTCTATCAAGTGGTCAAACATATTTTTGGCGTGTAGATGCTCTTGTAGGTGGTATAGTAGTCAAAGGCGATGTATTTCGTTTTACAGTTGAATAACATTTAAAATATAAAAATGAACAAAATAGTAAGTAAAATAGTAATAGCATTGGCCGTCATCTTCTTTATTTTTGGAGGATTGATCAAGTCTTTTGCTCAGAATAAAAAACGTCCTAATATTGTTTTTATCGTAACGGATGATCAGCATAGAAACCAATTTAACTTCGTGAAAGAGGGACAAGACAAAGACGGAAAACCTACAAACTTATCTCCAAACATAGATAGATTGGCAAGTGAAGGGGTGATTTTTGACAACAGTTATGTAAGTACTTCAGTGTGTACTCCAAGTCGTTATAGTATTGTAACAGGTACTTATGCTTCACGAGGAATCTCAAAAGCTATTATAAAACGTTATGAGGGACAAACTAATATAACTTGGAATGTACATGTAGGTAGTCATACTAATAATATTGCACAAGCTTTAAAAGACAATGGGTATTTTACGGGTGGTGTAGGAAAAAACCACACATTTAGTGGAGACAATCCTCATAAAGTACCTACAGAAGCTGATCCAAGAGACCCAGCTATCAAACAGCAATTGATTGAAAACCAAGCTTCTCAGGTAGCTGCTTACAAAAAAGCTGGATTTGATTTTGCAGGAGCATTGTACAAAGGGAATTTGCCAAATCAATATCCAAAGGCTGTAGAAGATCACAATATGGAATGGGTTGTTGACAGCGCCCTTACATTTTTAGATCAAGCATCTCAAAAGGAAAATCCTTTTTTCTTGTATTTTGCTACTACTTTAGCTCATGGGCCTGATAGGTTGGGAACAAAGTACAAAGGAAACCCATTGGCAACTCCAATTGGTTTTTTAGACAAACCATTAGAAGTAATGCCTTCTAGAGCCTCTGTAACAGAACGTATCAACAATGCTGGAATGGATATAGAAAAGGCAGATATACTTTGGTTAGACGATGGTATTGGTGCTTTGGTAAAAAAATTAGAGGATATGGGAGAGCTTGCGAATACGGTAATCTTTTTTATTGACGACCATGGTGTAGAATCTGGAAAAGGAAGTTTGTATGAAGGTGGTGTTAAAACAGTGAGCTTTGTATATGGACCTAATTATATCAAAAGCGGTTATAGATCTCAGCAAATGGTATCTAATATAGATATGGTGCCAACTGCTTTGGATTTGGCTGGAGTCTCTGAGAAAGATACTTATAAAATGGATGGAGTGAGTATGCTGCCGCTACTAAAAGGAAGTACAAATCCTATTCACGAATCATTGTACTTTGAAATCGGTGCCACAAGAGCGGTAATTAAAGATGGATACAAGTATCTAGCCTTTAAAGCGCCTCAAAAAATCAAAACAAAATTAGAACGTAAAGGAAAAAAAGCAACACATATATGTGACAAGCCTGGAGGTAGAGGGTCTGAATCTCCTGCATTGAAATTTTATGCTAAAAATTACTTTTCCGAGGACCAACTCTACAATATAAATCAAGATCCTTTCGAACAGGCAAATTTATATTCTGACAAAGCTCAAAAAGGAAAAATCAAAGAATTGAAATCGGAACTTTCTAAATATGTGAAGATGCTTCCTGGGACTTTTCCAGTCTACAATTAAAATGTGTACGATTGCTGTTACTTTTTGTAGCATACCAATCGTATTCACGATACATTTAAACTATATTTGAATTAATAACATAAAAACTTAAAACATGAAAAAATTATTTTTTACCTTATTTATAGTACTTATTTCTATTTCAGCTTCTGCACAGAGCAAACAAGCTGTTAAATCTGCTACTAAAGCCAAAACGAAAATGACTGAGGCATTGTCTTTATCTGAAGATCAATCAGCTAAAGTGTATGATATTATGCTTACTAAATTCTCAAAGAATGTAGAGGTGAAAGCTGCACATGCAGATGATAAGCAAGCAAAAAAAGCAGGGATTTCTGCAAATTCTAAAGAAGCTCAAAAAGCATTGTCTGCCCTATTAGGTGATGATAAATACGCAGAATGGAAAGCTTATTTAAAGGCTAATAAGAAGAAAAAGAAATAAATACTTTTCACTTACTCGCTACAAAAAAAGAACTCCTAGGAGTTCTTTTTTTTGTAGCTATATCCATTATTCATTGAGTGTTAATTTCAATAACTTGTCTAGTATCCTATTCGTTTTAAATAGTGGTATTTCTGTATTAGAATCAAATCCGTAACTTTAGTGTTAATTTATGTCTTATTAAAACTGTCCAAATGGATGCTTTTAATTAGATTTACTTAAAATTTAACTCAATTTATTCTTTTAAATCCCCTCAAAAGATGGCTCATATTAAATTAGCTAAAGTACTTGTTATTTGTATATCATTCTTTTTATTTTCATGTAACAATACCCCAAACCAAACCAAAGTAACTTCTACAGTTGATACGATTTCTTCCATACAAAAATGGCAAAACATGAAATTTGGTCTCTTTGTTCATTGGGGAGTTTATTCGGTACCTGCAGGTGTATGGAAAGGTGAAGAAATTGAAAAACTAGGAGAACAAATCATGCGTCATGCTGATATTTCAATTCCTGAATACGAAGCGATAGCCAAACAATTCAATCCTGTAAATTTCGATGCAGATGCTGTTGTGAAAATGGCGAAAAATGCAGGTATGAAGTATGTAATTCTTACTGCCAAACACCACGATGGATTTTCTATGTTTAAATCTGAAGTTTCAGATTACAATGTGGTAGACTACACACCTTACAAAAAAGACATCCTCAAAGAATTGGCTGATGCTTGTAAATCTAATGGGCTTAAATTAGGTTTGTATTATTCTACACCAGATTGGCATTTCAATGGTCCGCATCCAGAGCGTAATCCTGTCGATGGTAAGTATTCCGTTTTTGGAAAAGTATCCAAAGCAAACGAAGATTTTCAAGTAGCTCAACTCAAAGAGTTACTCACAAACTATGGAGATATAGTAGAGTTGTTTTTTGATATGGGAGAGCCTACTGAAGCACAGAGCAAGCGCTTTAAAGAAACCGTGAAATCTATCCAACCTGATTGTTTGATCAATGGAAGGGTTATGAACAATCAAGGTGACTTTATTACTATGCCTGACAATCATTTACCAGATTTACCTATCTATGATGTTGCATGGGAAACACCAGGGACTTTTTACCATACATGGGGGTATAAATCCTGGGTAAAAGGAAGTCCATTAGCGATACAGGTCAAAAAGCAAATTCGAAACCTTTCAAAAATTACTTGTATGGGGGGGAATTATTTATTGAATGTCGGTCCTAAAAGTGATGGTACTGTGTTGGATTACGAACAAAATGTTCTTGCGGGAATTGGTAATTGGATGAAGATTCACAACGAGGCTATCTTTGATACAGAGGTGAATCCTTTTCAAAAACTACCATGGGGGTATGCTTCAGTAAAATCAAAAGATAACAAGTTGTATCTACATGTATTTGATTGGCCACAAAACGGAGTACTAAAGATTCCTGGTTTTACAAACACTATTAAAAATGCATATCATTTATCAGATCAATCTAAAAGTGAACTTTCAGTGATAAGTTTGGATAATGATAAAAATATAGAAGTAGGTATGAATCCCTCCAATTTAGACCTTTCAATTGTAGTTGTTGAATATGAAGGAGAATTGTCCGTTGAGCAACCGGTTATTATTGCCAATGCCAAAGGAAATATTTTTCTAAAAGACAAGAAGGCTATCAAGCACGGGAGGTATGGAATGCTAAGTTACCGTTCAATCATTAAAGACTATCATAGATCATGGGATATTGAAGTAGTTGAAGACGGTGTGTATGAAGTAGAACTTTTGTACAAAATGAAATACAAAAGCAAAGATTTTGTGTTGAAAACAACAAGTGGTTCGCTACCATTTACGCTTACAGGGAAAGCTCCTGAAAAAGAACTTGTACAAGAGTTGTTCGATGGTAATGAAACCCAAAAGAAAGAAGTGAAAACCAGTCTCACATATGGCAAAAAAGCGATTGGGACAATGCGTTTGTATAAAGGAAAACAGACAATTGAACTACATTCTGCTCAGGACTTTGAATTCCAAGCCTCCTTTGTAGATTATAAAGCACAAGACAGAAAGAATCGTGGAATCAATGCAGACATAAAAGTAATTCGCTTAAAGAAAAAATAAGATATAGCGACCTATGTTGTTTTAAAAATATTAATATGAAGAAGATAGTTTGTTTGTTTATAAGTTTTCTCTGTGTTTTTTCAAATATCGCACAAGAAAAAAATCTATTACTGGCCAAAGATCAATTGATGTTTCAGCATTTAGGTCCAAGTGAAGGTTTGATGCACAATTCCATCACGACTGAACTTCAGGATTCAAAAGGGTTTATTTGGTTTGGTACCCTAAATGGTTTGTACAAGTACGATGGCTATAACTTTGTTTTTTATAGTAATTCACCGGATGACGATACGAGTTTGTTGAGTAATAAAGTATTTACACTCTATGAAGATAAGAATAAAGTAATCTGGATTGGAACAAAGAAAGGTTTGTGCCAGTATAATAGAAAGGAAAATAATTTTATTTCAAAAAATTCACTAGGTGGCTTGTTTGGAAAAGGATTAGAAATTTCTGACCCAATCAATTCAGTCCTTGAAGATACTGATGGCGTATTATGGGTGGGTACCCGTTTTGGGCTATACAGAGTTTTCGGAAAAGATGCAAATTTGTCGGTTACTTTACACACCTCTGGAATTGCCGATAACTCACTTTCTAGCAACTATATAAAAGACATCAAAGAAGACCATCTAGGGAGAATATGGGTAGGAACAAATAATGGATTGAATCGCATAGTTAAAAAAACCAATGGTGATTTTGAGTTCCAAAGATATTTCAATCAAATAGACAATGAAAATTCATTGGTTTCTAATACTATAAACAAGCTTTTTGTGAGTAGTAAAAAAGACTTATGGGTAGGAACACGAAAAGGATTGACTGTAATGTCCATAAATGGATCTCTTGACAGTATACTTTACACTAATTATCTCAAGAACAACACCAAGAACTTGAGTACCATTTCGAATAATAACATAAACGCACTTACAGAAGATAAAAACGGAAATATATGGATTGGTTTTCGTTTTGGAGGTATCAATGTATTCGAAACTTCAACTGGGGAATTTAATAATGTAACCTCTGTAACGAATAGTTATACTTCTCTTAAGAGTCAAGATATTCACGATCTTATGGTTGATGATTCAGGTGTCTTATGGGTTGCTACTGCAAGAGGTTGGGTAAGTAAGTTAGATATTGGTAGAAAAAAAATATTCCATTACAATCATAAAGTAAAAAGCAGCAATTCACTTTCTAGCAATGTTATCAATACGGTTTATGAGGATTCAAAAAACAATATATGGGTGGCTACATATGGCCAGGGTGTCAACCGACTTTACGAAAACAATGGAAGTATTAGTTTTATAAATTACAAACAAAATAAAAAGCAATACAAAACTTTTTTCAGTAAAAATATTTTTGGTATTTGTGAAGATGACTTTGGAAATTATTGGGCAGCGACTCAAATGGATGGATTAGGTCATTTTAAGATTTCTAAAGATTTGTCTTCTGCTGCTGTACAAAATGTACAATACAGGTATTCTAAGTCAGAAAATGATTTTCCTTCCAATAAATTGGCAGTAATCACCAAAGACAATAAAGGAGATATTTGGGTAGGAGCCTATGATTCTGGAGGTTTGGTTCAGTTTACTCCCAAGGAATACGGAAAGGGAAAACCTGATTTTTTTTCCTATAAAAATGATTCAAAAGACGAAAATACGCTCAGCTTGAATAGCGTATCTTGTATTTATGAAGATAGTGAAGGGGTGTTGTGGGTTGGAACCAATGGAGGAGGAGTCAATAAAATACTAAGAGATGAACTAAATATTCCCGTTAAGTTTATTCGAATATCCAACAGAAAAAAAGACGTACAAAGTCTTAGTAATGATTATGTACATAGTATCACAGAGGATTCAAATGGAAATATTTGGATTGGAACTTTTGGTGGAGGTCTTAACAAATTGCCTAAAAAAGAAAAAAACAATGTGACTCCCGTATTTCAACGTTTTACGACTCGTAATGGATTGCCTTCCAATGAGATTTATGGTGTTTTGGAAGGAGATGACCATAAGTTGTGGATCAGTACAAACAACGGTCTTTCTGTTTTAGACCCTTCGACAAACACATTTTCTAACTTGAGTACAAGTGACGGAATACAAGCTGAAAATTTCCGAAAATATGCCTACTTAAAGGGACATGATGGGATGCTCTATTTTGGAGGTATCAACGGTTTGAATGTTTTGGATCCTACGAAAATAAAAGCCAATGAAAGTTTACCGAAAATAGAAATAACAGGCTTTAAAATTTTTAATAAAACAGTAGACGTAGGTCAAAAAGTTTTAGGGGAGGTTATATTGACTGAAGCTATCGGAAATTCGAAAAAAATCACCCTGAGTCCAAACCACAATACATTTTCTTTTGAGTTTGCAGCATTGCATTATGCTTCTCCAAAAGAAAACGAATACAAATACATGCTTGAAGGTTGGGATAGTGAATGGGTTAGTACTACTTCTGAAAGAAGATTTGCGGGGTATTCAAATTTGAAAGCAGGAGATTATACTTTCAAGGTAAAGGCTTCCAATAATGACAATGTTTGGAACGAGAACTATAAGACTATTGATATTACAATATTACCCCCTTGGTGGAAAACATGGTGGGCCTATATTTTGTATGTTACAATACTTTTTGTGCTAATGTTTCTTTTCAAGCGCTATGTTTTGATCAATGAAGTGTATCAAAATAAATTGAATATTGAGAAATTAGAACAAGAAAAAATAAAAGAGATCAACAAGATAAAATTGGAGTTCTTTACCAATGTTTCTCATGAGTTTAAGACACCTTTAACTTTGATTTTAGGTCCATTACAAACACTAATCAATGCGTCTACGACAAGTATAAAAGTTAAAGAATCTCTTTTGCTAATGGAACGCAATGCAAATCATCTGTTTCGATTGATCAATCAAATTATGGAGTTTCGAAAAGTTGAAACCAAAGAACTAAAACTTGAATTGACCAAGGGAGATTTGGTAACATTTTGTAAAGAACAAGTGATTTCCTTCCGAGTCATGGCAGAAACTAAAATGATAGATTTACAGTTTCACTCAAATAACAATACTATCGAAGGTTTTTTTGATTGGGATAAAATGGAAAAAATCATCAATAATTTGATATCCAATTCTATCAAATACACTCCCAACGGTGGTGAAGTTAAACTTTCATTGATGCAAGTTGCTAGCGATATTAGTGTGAATGGAGAATCTAAATCTGTAAGAATTGTAGTAGAAGACAATGGTGATGGTATCCCAAAAAATCAATTGGAATTGATTTTCGATCGTTTTTATCAAATCAAAAGCGAGAGCAGCACAGGTTCAAAAGGATCGGGAATTGGTTTGGCGCTTACAAAATCACTTATTGAATCTCATAAAGGAACTATCGAGGTAAGTAGTGAACCAAATAAAGGAAGTGTATTTTCAGTACAGCTACCTATACTTACCCATATGACCTCTCTTGGACAACCGTCTAATAGATTGACTATGGATAAAGATGAACCCTTAGCATCACAAGGAACTTACTCAGAAGTTGATAGTGATTTAGAGGACACAAAAGAACAACTACTTGATGAAGAGGTATCAAATACTGAAATCAATTCAGAGACAAAAGAGAAAACGAAACCATCACTTTTAATTGTAGAAGACAATCCTGATATGTTATTGTTTGTTAGCAATACTTTGAAAGAGACCTATAAAATTTACAAAGCTACCGATGGTGTAAAAGGCTTGAAATCTGCACTAAAACACGTTCCTGATGTTATTGTAAGTGATGTGATGATGCCAAATATGGACGGTATAGAATTTTGTGACAAACTAAAAAGCAATGAGATATCAAGCCATATACCAGTAGTTTTACTTACAGCAAGAGCTTCTGTCGAACATAGAATTGAAGGCTTGAAAGTAGGTGCAGATGCTTATATTCCTAAACCTTTCGATATTCGTCATCTAGAAGTCCGTATACAGACCTTACTGGATCAAAGAGAAAAGTTGAAAACGAAGTTTTCATCTGGAGATATCAAGTTGGATTCTCAAAAAATAGGAATCAACAAACTAGAGAAAGATTTTTTAGAAAAAATGGAAGCTGTTGTGGAGGAGAATCTCTCCAATTCCGATTTTGGTGTCGAAGATTTAGGGGATGCAATGGGCTATAGTAAAATGCAATTGTACCGAAAATTGAAATCGATACGCGGATTGTCAGCCAATGAGTTTATACGTGAATATCGTGTCAAAAAAGCTGCTGTTTATCTTCGTGAAACCGACATGAAAATTTTTGAAATATTGTATGAGATAGGTATTTCAAACCATTCTTATTTTACCAAATGTTTCAAACAACATTTTAAAATGTCTCCAAGAGAATATATAGAGAAATATAGAGGACAGTAATACTTAACACCCGTGTAATTTTTACACGGGTGTTTTTTTTAGCAATACTTCTCTCAAGTCAATGTTTTTTTAGTTTTTTGAAACATTTGTTGTAATAGATGAATGAATTGTACTAGGTATTGAAACAAATGATACTTCTATAACTTCTTTAAATTCTACCTTTACTTCAGACTAACTAAACAAAATGTGAATATGAAAAAAATGTATCGAAGCATTGGTAGAATACATACCTTAATGCTTGTTTTATTTTTAATCGGTACTTCTCAGCAAATATGGGCGCAAAAATCGCTCGTAACTGGGACAGTACTATCGGAAGCTGGTGAGCCTCTTCCTGGAGTAACAGTACTTAGCAAAGGAGGTAAAGCTATAGGGACTTCAACTGATTTTGATGGTAATTTTGAATTGAAAATAGCCAAAAATGTTGTTTCCTTAGAGTTTAGCTATATGGGTTTTGATACTCAAGAAGTAGCTGTTAATGGAAAGACTACTTTTTCAATTAGTTTGAAAGAGACTTCTAATGAATTGGAAGAAGTAGTAGTTGTAGGATTCGGTACGCAAAAGCGTAAAGACATAACTGGAGCTATTGCTTCTGTTAAAGCAGCCGAATTAGAAAGAACGGTCAACATGAACATGGGAGATGCCCTGCAAGGAAAAGTTGCTGGTTTGCAAGTGCTTTCCGAGGACGGTACTCCTGGTGGAGGTTTTAAAGTAAATATTCGTGGGGCGTCTTCGATTACAGGTTCTACAGAACCTCTGTATGTTGTAGATGGTTTTCCTATTGAAGTATTTAGTGATTCTGACTCAGACTCAGGATATGAAGGAGGAGGTAGTACAAGTCCAATTGACTTCCTAGATGCATCCATTATAGAATCTATCGAAATACTAAAAGACGCTTCTGCAACAGCTATCTATGGTGCACGTGGTGCAAATGGAGTTGTTATTGTTACTACAAAGAAAGGAAAAGCAGGAGATGTGAAAATTTCTTATTCTATTTCTAGTAGCATGAGCACAGTACCTAAAGATCGTTTGCCAAAAATGTTGAATACTGCACAGTATTTTGATTATATGGTTGCAAAAGAATACTACTCAGCAACTAACAGGACTTGGGACGCGACTTCTGAGGATTGGGTATACACAAATGAGTTATCATCGTATAGAATCAAAGACCCATACTATGTAGGAGAAGATGAAGAAGGTGGTTTTTTATCCAGAGATGAATGGAATGCTCAACTACCTAGTACAAATTGGCTAGAAGAAATTACCAAAACTGGAATTGTTACAAATCACTTGTTAAACGTTTCGGGAGGTACTGAAAAAAATACTTATAACTATTCATTGTCCTATCTAGATAATGAAGGTATTGTTATAGGAACTGGATATGACCGTTTGATCGTAAATATCAATCTTAAGAATAAGTTTACAGACAAACTATCAGTAAACACAAGTCTTTCTCCAACCTACTCTAAGTCATTTGGAACAGGAGGTGGAGGTTCATCTACTAGAAATTCATGGGGTTTCTTTACGAGAACAATGAATACGTCACCATTTATTAAATTCGGTGATGTAAGCGCAGGTAATGATGATTTAGACGATGATAGTTTTGACTCATTTTATCAAGACCCCGTATTTCAGGCGAATAACGAAGTAAATGATAGGCTAAAATATGGTATCCGTTTTATATCCAAAGCGAGTTACGACATTTTTAAGGGATTGAGAGCATCTATCGACTTTGGAGTTAAGTTTGATAGACAAGAACAACGCTTGTTCAACCCACCAACTTTTGGTTTAGGTGCTAGAGGTGCAATATCTGGACGAGCTACGCGTAGTGATAGAAATAGTTTTTCTTACACGAACTCAAATGTATTGAATTATGCTAAAGTCATTGGGAAGCATAAAATAAATGCTACATTGGGGTATACGCAACAATCAAGATCTACTGATAATTTCCAGCAAAGAGCAAAGTATTTTGAAATTGGAGAAACCAATGGTGCTGTGAATTTTGATAAAGCAACTCAGTATGAAACACCAAGAGTTCGAAATGAAGAAATTAAACAACAAGGGTTTTTATCAAGAATTAATTACGTATTCAACAAACGTTATTCATTTACTGCCTCATTGAGAAGAGATGGAGATTCAAGGTTTAATAAAGACAAAAGGTTTAGAAACTTCCCATCAGCGGCCTTCGCCTGGACAGTGTCTAAAGAGCCATTTATGGAAAATGTTTCCTTTGTAAGCAATTGGAAAATTAGAATGTCTGCCGGTAAAGCAGGAAATAGTGGTACAAGACCTCGAGACTCAAGAGAGGCTTTTGGTAATTTCTTTTATGCATTCGGAAACGATTATGCAGTAGGTTCTGGTTCCAAGCAAATAGTAGATCCTAATTTGACTTGGCAATCAACGACGCAATACGATGTTGGTAGTGATCTATCATTGTTTAACGGAAGATTAAAATTAGTTACAGATGTATATCTAAAGCGTACAAGAGACATGATATTAGATCGTGGATTGGCACCGCATACTGGGTTTACCTTGTTGAGAACAAATGCTGGTGATTTGGATAACTGGGGATATGAATTGGCAATAAATTCTGAAAATATTGTCACAAAGAATTTTGTTTGGAGTTCTACTTTAACATTTGCAGCCGATCGTTCAAAGGTATTAGATTTAGGTGGTCCGACTCAACAGTTTTTCAAAGATAGATTGACAGGTAATACAGGAGTTGTATTAGAAGTAGGTCAAAACGTTGGAACTTGGTACGGTTATGAGATGGACGGAGTATATAACTCTTGGGATGAAATAGAAGCTACGCAAACTATAGCGGAAGAAAATGGAAATGTTAGCGTTACTAAAAATTTAGCTGGTGTTGATTTACAGCCTGGAGATCCCAAATATGTTGATACCAATGGTGATGGTCGTGTAAACGAATTCGATATGACAGTTATAGCAGACACGCAACCTGATTTTCATGGAGGATTCTTCAATAACTTTAAAATTAAAAACTTCGACTTTAACTTCTTTTTGACGTATAAATACAACATGGATGTTATTAATGGAGATAGAGTTAAGCATACATACCACACACGAGGAGGTGGGAATACGATGTTTGCAAGTGCGTTGACAAATGCTTGGTCTCCTGACAATGTAACCTCTGAACATCCAGGTTTTCACTTAGATGAAGGAAACAATCCACTTCCTTTATCTACATATCACGTAGAAGATGGGTCTTTTATCAGACTTCAGAATATTAGCTTATCGTATAGTATACCTAAAAAGATATTGATGGATACTTTTATCAATTCTTGTAAGTTAAGTTTCAGTGTGAATAACGCATATCTTTGGACAAATTATTCAGGTTCAGATCCTGAAAACAGTGTGTCAAGAGGAAGAAATAGCAATTTGGCACCTAATTTAGATTGGGGTACCTATCCAAGAGCTAGAACATGGAATACTACTCTGAAAATTGGGTTTTAATCAATAAAAATTTAAACAATGAAACATATAAAATATATATATGCCCTATTAGTGGTAGCTAGTTTGTCGATTACTTCTTGTGTCGACCTAGATTCATCAACTTTTAGTGCCAAAGACACCGAAACTTTTTTCAATACAGAAAATGATATTGCTTCAGGTATTGTTGTAATATATGATGCGCTGGCAAAAGGACCTTATGAGTTTGATACAACAAACAACCTTTCAGGTTCTGTATATGATGTTCCAACTATTTTATTGGGAAGTGGTACACATGTTGCTTGGGATACAAGAGAGCATGGTAATAATGATTTTTCTGCCCAAACTAAAATATTAGAAACGATGTATACGGGAAGTTATTTCGGTATTTCAAAAGCTAATTTAGTTTTAGAGAAAATTGAAACAATTGAAATGACTGAAGCCGTAAAAAATAAATACATTGCTGAAATTCGTTTTTTAAGAGGGCTGTTTTACTTTAACCTAGTGCAGTATTTTGGAGGTGTTCCTTTGATTACGAATACTTATGATTATAACTATGCCTCCACGGAAGTTCCTCGTTCTTCGATTCGTGAAGTCTATGATTTTATAGTAGCTGATTTAGAATTTGCAGAGACGTATTTGGATCCTCACGATTTCGATGGATCGTTCTCAACTGGTCGTGCTACAGGTTTAGGAGCCTCTGGACTGCTTTCAAAAGTATGGTTGACTAGAGCAGGATTTCCTTTGATGGATACTGAAATTTACAATGGCAATACAGCATATGAAAATGCACTTTTTTATGCGCAAAAAGTAGTCAACTCAGGAGAATATGAACTACAAGATGACTATGGAAAAGTTTTTGCTACAACAAATGAAAACAATAGAGAATGGTTGTTCAGTGTTCAATTTGGACCCAATGAAAATGACCAAGGAAATTGGGGAGGTTGGCACAATACAAAGTCTACTGTCTACAATGATCCTTTCGGTGAAGGCTACGGTAGAGTCTATCTTACTGAAGAAATGATTGATGCATGGAACGAAGAAGATCCTAGAAGTAAGTTCATCGTGAAGTCATTAAAGAATAATGGTAAAGTGGAAAAGTTCAAGCATAAATGGACTACTAGAAAATTCCGTTTTTCAGAAGAAAATTTTTCGAAAAATCAGACTTCTGTAAATGCACCTGTTTTACGTTTGGCAGATATCTATTTAGTGATAGCTGAAGCTGAAAATGAAATCAACAATGGACCTACTGACTTGGCATTTCAAATGATTAATCTTGTGAGAGCAAGAGCTCGTAATGGGGTTCCAAGTGATATTGATATAGACAATACTCCATCTGAATATCCTATGGACTTACAAAGTGATGATGCAGACTGGAATACTTACGAATTATTTAAGCAAAATATTATTTGGGAACGTGCTCGTGAATTGTGTATGGAAGGTTTGGACCGTTTTGATTTGGTACGTTCTGGTAGATACATGGAATTGACCCAAGATGCAGCGCATTTAAAATCCAATGGAGGAAAAGGAAAAGGGTTTGACCCGTTAGCTCATCATGTTTTAATGCCATTACCATTGATTGCTTTACGTAACAATTCAGCAATTACTGCAAATAATCCAGGATATTAATCACCAACAGGGCGGTTGTATTTATGACCGTTCTTTTAAAGTCACATAAAAATTAAATCCATTTTAAAATCACCTGATGAAATTACAATTAAAAAAACTTCTAATAAATAATAAGTATTCATTAGGGTCCTCTTTTTTATCAATTTTATTGGTGTTGATAGTGGTTTTATTGATTCATTATTTGGCTTGATTAAATTTTAAGTATATTGAAAAAAGCAACTCCTAGGAGTTGCTTTTTTTATGCGTTTTTTTCAAGTATAGCGAGTCCAAATTTGATCGTGTCATAGGCCATTTCTTCCTCGAAATAATCATAATAAGCTTTCAGTCCTGATGGATTGTTGAGTTGCTTCTTGGCAGCAGCAATCTGTGCAACTTCTCTTGGATCTACAAATTCTTGTAAGTCTATTTCATAGCCTTCTTGGAAGAGTTTGATAAAGTGGGTCTGAATGGTCATGGGACTCAATTTTCTCGCTGCTGCAATTTCATGGATGCTGTGTCCTTTGAGGTGTAGCTTAAAAGTTTCCTTGAAAGTTGCTCCCTTAGAGCCACTCTTTTTTTTAGAGACAGTTTTTTCCTTTTGATAAGCGATGATTTCTTTGATAAACTGATAGCCATAGTCGTCAAACTTTTTCTTACCGACTCCGTCTATAGCTAAGAAATCATCATCAGTCATAGGGCGCTCACGCTCCATTTGTTTCAAAGAGGCATCTGAAAAAATCAAATAAGCTGGAATAGCCATTTCTTGAGCAATACTGAATCGTAGGAGACGCAATCTTTCGAAGAGTCCTGCTTTATTACTACTTTTTGCTTCTTTAAGTGTTTTAGTAATTTGTTTTTTATCTGCTACTTTGGTAAAGCGTACTTTTTCATTTTCAAACAGTACCTTTTTGGCAAGAGCACTCAATTTAAGTGCATTATTTTCGTGAAAGGCGATCTCACAATACCCCAAATTGATTGTTTGAATCACATATTGCTGCAGATCTCGCCAAGAAACATCTTTCGCTATACCATAGGTTCTAAGATTTTGATATCCCTTTTCGAAGATGGCAGCATTTTGAGAACCTCTTAAGAAATCTACCAGTGTTCCAATGGCTTCTTTTTCTTGCAAGCGATAGATTCCTGAAAGTATTTTCTGTGCTAGGATTGTTCCGTCAAAAAAGATAGGAGGATTTTTACAGACATCACAATGACCACAATCTTCTTCTAAAAACTCTCCAAAATAACTCAACAATATCTTACGGCGACAACTCGTAGCTTCTGTATACTGCTGCATGCGCTGTAATTTGGCTAGCTGTACTTCTTTGTTTCCAGATCCTTCCGCAAACTTCTGCAATTGTATCACATCGGCATAGCTGTAAAACAAGAGGGTATCTGAAGCCACACCATCCCTTCCTGCACGACCAATTTCTTGGTAATAACCTTCCATGTTTTTTGGTAAGTTGTAGTGAATAACCCAACGAACATTGGACTTGTCGATTCCCATTCCAAAGGCAATCGTAGCACAGACGATGGGACTTTTATCGTAAATAAAATCTTCTTGTATTTGCGAGCGTTCTTCATGCTGCAAGCCCGCGTGATAGGCCTTGGCTTTATAGCCTTTTTTTTGCAAACTCGCTGCCACTTGTTCCGTACCCTTGCGACTCAAACAATAGATAATTCCAGAACTGTTGGGGCGCTCTTTTAGGAATTGAACGATTTGACCGATTCTGTCTTGTGCATTACGAACTTCTAAATAGATATTAGGGCGGTCAAAAGAAGCGATGTGTTTGTTAGCGTGCGGTATATTCAACTGTGTCAAAATATCTTCACGTGTTGCTTTGTCCGCAGTAGCCGTCAATGCTAAAATAGGGGTGTTGGGCAATCTATTCTTTAAAAACCCTAGTTGGGTATAGGCAGGTCTAAAATCATGTCCCCAAGACGAAATACAATGCGCTTCGTCAATGGCGATCAAACTGATGTTGATACTTTGAAACATCGGATCGATGACAGACAAACTCTCTGGAGCGACATAGAGTAATTTCAACTTGTTATCCGCAATTTTCCCAAAAATTTCTTGATGGGCTTCAGATGATTGACTGCTGTTGAGATAAGCTGCCGAAATTCCATTGGCATTGAGACCGTCTACCTGATCTTTCATCAAGGCTATCAAAGGAGAAATTACCAAGGTTAGTCCTTCCAACAGCAATGCGGGTACCTGAAAACAAATCGATTTTCCTCCTCCTGTTGGCATGATCACTAAATTATCATTGCCCTCAAGAGTAGAACGAATAATTTTTTCTTGCAACGGTCTGAATTTTTCATAACCGAAGTATTCTTTTAAGGTGCTAAATAGTTTTTCTGAGTCAATCATGCTATCAATCATTGTAAAGGGTAGAAGTAATACAAATATACTATATTGTTTCAGCTAAAGGGGGCAACTTTTTTCAACTTTGCATATTACAATATAGGACTGTCTTTATTTTTGTTTTTCAAGTATAGAAACGAATGGTTTCAGAAGGCTTAGGGAGTGTTTTTAATAATCTTTAAAAACGAATATAACAGTTGTAGCAATATATTTCATGACAGAAATTAATCCCATCCAAAATTGTTTTTACTGTTTCTAGAAGTAGCTAGGATACAAGTACAAACCTAGTTTGAATAATAGTAAGGTAGATGCTATTGAAAGTGACTTTAAGACAGCAAAAATAAATTTAGTTAAACAAAAGATAGCAGTGGTTATAAGCTCATAAATTTTGTCAAGTCTTTATTTCCATTTGATACCACAACCCATACTAGGGAGCTGTTTTGAAAGTGGGGCTTGACCCGTTAATAAATGGTCCATGGCTTTTTGTAATTCTTCTCCAGTTGCTGCGTGTTCATTTCCTGGTCTTGAAGCATCCAAGCGACCATGGTATATTTCATTTAAATTTGTGTCATATAAAAATATATCTGGTGTACAAGTAGCATCGTAAGCCTTTGCGACTTCCTGGCTCTCATCGTACAAATACGGAAAAGGATAGCCCAATTCCAAAGCTTGTTTTTTCATGAGTTCTGGACTGTCCAAAGGATATTTTTCTACATTATTACTACTGATGGCAATAAAATTGATACCGGATTTTTGGTTTTTATTGGCCAGAGCAATCAAGGTCTCGTTGATGTGAATCACATAGGGACAATGGTTGCAAATAAAGAGTACAACCGTTCCTTTACTACCTTTAAGGTTTTCTAATGTTTCTTCCTGTCCATTGACTACGTTGGGTAAGGAAAAGTTTACTGCTTTAGCTCCTTTTTGAAATGCATTGGATTCGGTTAGTGCCATTTTTGTGTAGTGGTTTTGTTCTTAGTTCAAAGATACAATTTTAAGGTGTTTTTAGTAGCAATGTGCTATTTTTAACTTGGTACTACAGATAGATACTATAAAAAAAACCTCAGTAGCGATTTTGCTAATGAGGTTTTAGGAATTCAAAAAGGATAGGTTTAGCTGTTTTCTTGTTGCAGTGATTGGTATTCCAATAAGTCTCCAGGTTGGCAATCCAAGGCTTCACAAATCATTTCGAGCGTTGAAAAACGTATGGCCTTTCCTTTTCCTTGTTTTAAAATAGAAAGATTGACCGTTGAAATCCCCACAAGTTTTGACAACTCTTTGAGTTGCATTTTTCGTTGCGCCAACACGACGTCTAAGTTTACAATGATAGCCATAGTGATCGTTTTAAATGATGAGTGAGTTGTCGATGGATTTCGCTAGTTTTTCTAAGTTTTCTTCATTCTTTCCCCAAGAATAGGACTGAATAAGCGTAGCGGAGTGGATAGTGACTTTACTCTTATTCTTTGGTGCTGCTTCAATATCTATATAAATATTTTCTCCCCAAGATTTCCAACTGACAGGAGTGGTCAATAATATTGATTTTTTAATACTGTCGGCATGTCTTAATTTGTGTTTTCCTTCTTTGGCAATTTCAAGAATTTTACCGAAAGCGAGTTCACAATCAAAATCCAATTCAAGTGTTGTCTTTTTTTTCGAAGTGAAGATGTTTAATTTGTGAGTGAAAAATGATTTGTAAATTGTGTATTTGCGCATGATCAACGACATGATAGCAATAAAGCTAAACATAAATATGATACCTGAGTACAAAACAGAATTACTAATTCGAAGGTTTGAAACAAAAAGCGTAAATCCCACAATAAGGGTTATGGCTAAAAGGTCTTTTGCTAGTCTCATAGGATATGTGTTTTTAAATTATGAGACAAATATAATATTTAATATTAATTAATTAATGCTTTTCGTTAATTAATTTATGTTTTTTTTAATTTGCTAGCTGTTCCTTTTGATGGTTTTTTTACATAGTACGATGGCTTTGGAAAAGAAAACGGATATTTTTGATTGTAAAATTTACATCATGCAACACAGTCTGACATATTATCTTACTCATGCGGTTTTAAAAGCAAAAGGAGTTAAAAGAGATTTTAGCAGTAATCCTCTGAATTACATAAAAATTCGCAACGAAGACATATACCACCCTTCAGGTAATTTTTACAAAAAGTACATCACTAAGAAATGGGAAATTGAAAAATCGAAACTCATAGAAATTCAATATAAATTACGAGCAAATCGTTTGTTGCTTTATATACACGGTGGGGCATTTGTTTCTGGCCCTGCCCAACATCATTGGGATTCACTAAAGACTATTTCGAAAAAATCAAATACCATTATTTGGATGTGTGACTACCCAAAGGCACCCGAACACAGTCTGTATGAAATTGCAGAAAGCATAGATGCTGTCTATGCAGCTGCGCTTGAAAAGTACCCGTCATATGAAATCACTTTGATGGGAGATTCTGCTGGAGGTACTTTGATAGCTGCTTTGACACAGCGTTTGTTAAAGTCTAAAAAACAACTACCCCAAGATATTATTTTAATTTCTCCTGTGATGGATGCAAGTCTCAGCAATCCATCGATTCCAAAGATAGATTCCTTAGATCCTATGTTGTCTTATGAGGGAGTTTTGAGCGCTAAAAAAATGTATGCGAGAAGTCTTCCTTTAAAGTCCGCAGAAGTTTCTCCTTTATACGGAAGTTTTGAAGGTTTCCCTAAAACTACATTTTTCATCGCTAGCTATGATATTACCTATCCAGATCAGTTGTTAGCTATTGAAAAAATGAAAGATTCAGGAGTAGCAGTTGAGGTAATAGAAGGGGATCAAATGCCCCATATTTGGCCGCTATTACCAGTTATGAAAGAAGCTAAAATAGCATTGAAGCATATTATAGGATTGTTGAATAGCTAAATTGAATCATAATATACAACAATGGTTTGTCATTTTTTACAGACGTTACAATCAATAAAGATTTTGCCTATACAGGTTTTGGATTGCAGTTTTTGCTTTGTAAGATGCGTAAATACAGAATGAATTAGTAATTTGTTGTCTACCTGAGAAATTTAAAAATTACATATGATGAAAATGTATTTTAGTGAAACCCAAAAATTCAATCAAATTTGGTTGTGGATTTTGTTGTTTTTTGTTGCTTCTATACCTTTTTATGGGGTTTACAAACAAAGTGAAGTTGTATTGGAAATTACATTCAAATCTTTATTTGTTGAAATTGCTTTTTCTATGTGTATGAGTATTGGTTTGTTATTGTTAGTCTATTTTATCCGTTTGGATACTTATATAGATGCTATAGCAATACGACTCCATTTTTTTCCCTTTGTCAAAAAGCTATTTTTACGAGAGGAAATAAAAGAAATGGAGGTTTTAGACTATGGTTTTATTGGAGGCTGGGGTATACGATTTTGGACAAAATACGGAACGGTCTACAATATCAAGGGGACTAAGGGATTTCGAATTGTACTTAAAGATGGTAAAAAATACTTGATAGGTACTCAAAAGCCTGAGAAAATTGAAGCCTACCTTAGAGAGAATGGTTATGATCAAAATTAAAGCGATGATTTTAAATTAATAGGAATTGCTTGAGAGTTAGAATGTATTTCTTTCAAGATGTTTTTTTTTGTAAATTAAGGAGCGTCTTTAACTTCTTAAAATTCTAGATATGAGAATATTTTATTCATTCGTACTTATTTTTTCTATTTTACTGAATTCATGTGATACAGATGACAGTACTTCTTCTTATGATACTTCAACTGATACGAGTAACACAGATGATGATACTAGTAATTCTGATAACAATGCTGCCACCGAAACAGGGGTTTTAGATTTAACACTGACACACGATGGCATGACGCGTTCTTACATAGTGTATGTACCGAACTCTTATGACGGAACTGTCGCTGTTCCGATTTTATTTAATTTTCACAGTTTTGGAGATTCCGATAGTACTTATATGCAGTATGCTGATATGAGGGGATTGGCAGATGCTGAAAATTTTATACTCGTATACCCTCAAGGATCCTTGTTAAGTGGTAGTTCGCATTGGAATGCAAGTTTACTGGGAGGGGATAATAAAAGTTCAACGGATGATTTGGGTTTTTTTGACGCTATGTTCGAAAATATATCTGGTACCTATCAAATAGATGCAAACAGAGTTTATGCATGCGGCTACTCCAATGGAGGGATGTTTGCCTATGCCTTGGCTTGTTATAGAAGCAATCTGATCGCAGCCTTTGGTTCGGTATCAGGAGTGGTCTTGGATACCTCAGATACTTGTGAACCTACTCATGCTACCC
>JBELHA010000021.1:0-46005 GCA_042091695.1 Flavicella sp. | reverse complement strand
CTTCTACTTTATGGAAATGAATACGCGTATTCAAGTAGAACACCCTATTACAGAACAAGTAATCGATTTTGATTTGATTCGTGAGCAAATTAATGTTGCCGCGGGTATTCCAATATCAGGGAACCATTATTTGCCAAAGTTACACTCAATAGAATGTAGAATCAATGCAGAGGATCCTCACAAAGATTTCCGACCTGCACCTGGAAAAATAACTACTTTTCATGCCCCAGGTGGACATGGTGTACGTTTGGATACACATGTTTATGCTGGTTATGCTATTCCACCAAACTACGATTCAATGATTGCCAAGTTGATTACTACAGCTCAAACACGAGAAGAAGCGATCAATAAAATGAAACGTGCTTTGGATGAATTTATCATCGAAGGTGTAAAAACTACTATTCCTTTCCACAGACAATTGATGGATCACCCTTCTTATGTTGAAGGAAATTATACCACAAAGTTTATGGAAGATTTTGAAATGAAAGCTTAGTCTTTCTCCAAATCATACAAAAGCTATCTCGTAAGAGGTAGCTTTTTTTGTTGTAATTCTATTGTAATTCTTTGAGAATAAGTTTGCTAACTATATTTTGTTCTTTTTGTTTGAGAAACATAAACGTGTTTCTTCTAAATAAACGTTTAATTCGCTCAATATTGTCAAATAAATTGCTCGATTTTTTTATAGACTCGTGTTTTTTTTGTTACTTGCTACCCCTAAGAAAAGATTTTCAATGGAGAGGTGGCCGAGTGGCTTAAGGCGCACGCTTGGAAAGCGTGTTTACGAGAAATTGTAACGGGGGTTCGAATCCCTTCCTCTCCGCTGTTTCCGCCCTTAGGAAAAATGAATTTATAAACCCTCATTAATTATATTAATACATTAATTTTATCAAAATGAAAAAAGTATTTACAATCCTTGCATTAACAGGTTCTTTGTTTTTTGGAACACCTCAAAACATTTACGCTTCCCAAGAAGAAGTAACTGAACAAGCAGCAGATTCAACTGCCGTAGCAGTAGACTCAACAGCAGTAGCTGTAGAAGAAACTTCAACTGAAGTAGTAGCTCCTGAAGCAGTAGTGACTGAAGAAGTAGCTGAAGAAGAACTTTCATTCCACCAAGTATTAAAACAACGTTTTATTGAAGGAGGACCTTTCTTTATGGGAATTGTATTGGTAGCATTAATTTTAGGATTGGCTATTGCAATTGAAAGAATCATTTACTTAAACTTAGCAACTACAAACACTAAGAAATTAGTAGCTGGAATCGACGAAGCTTTGACTTCTGGTGGTATTGACGCTGCAAAAGAAGTATGTAGAAACACTAAAGGACCAGTTGCTTCTATTTTCTACCAAGGTTTGGATAGATCTGAAGAAGGTATTGACGCTGCTGAAAAAGCTGTAGTTGGATACGGTGGTGTTCAAATGGGATTGTTAGAGAAAAACATCTCATGGTTATCTTTATTTATCGCTCTTGCACCAATGCTTGGGTTTATGGGAACTGTAATCGGGATGATTGGAGCCTTTGACTCGATTCAAGCAGCTGGGGATATCTCTCCAACAGTAGTAGCAGGAGGTATTAAAGTAGCCTTGTTGACAACTGTATTTGGTTTGGTTGTTGCGATTATTCTTCAAGTATTTTACAACTACATTATCTCTAAAGTAGATGGTATTGTAAATGATATGGAGGATGCGTCTATCACTTTGATTGACCTTTTGGTAAAAAATAAAAAATAAGAATCGATATGAATACGAATATTGCAAAAGTTTTAAAAGTCCTTGTTGGGTTGATCGCTGCTATAGCTGCATATTTCTTCTATATGATCGTCAGCACTGGAGATGATGAGATCGTCTCAGGACAAGGAACTTTAGGGATTGTTGGACCATTGGTATCTTTCTCTATCGTTCTATTGATATTAGTAACTTCGGTTGCTGTTTTATTTTCTCTATTGAGTTTGTTTAAAAAGCCTGAAGCTTTGAAAAAAACCTTGTTTGGTTTGGTTGCTTTAGGTGCTGTTTTAGGGTTGTCTTATGGACTGGCTCCTGATACAGCTGTAACAGATATTACTGGTGAAGTTCTCGAAGGAGGAGAAGCTGGATCCAACTCTAAATGGGTAAGTACTGGGATTTGGTATACTGTATTATTAGGTGCAGGTGCTGTTATATCTATTCTTGCTGGAGGATTGAAATCAATCGTAAAATAAATATACTATGGCAAGAAAAGAACTCCCTGAAATTAATGCAGGATCCATGGCGGATATCGCTTTCTTATTGTTGATCTTTTTCTTGGTAACAACTACAATGGATGTAGATTCTGGAATCTCTAGAAAGTTATCTGAGAAACCACCAGAAAATTTTGATCCTCCAGTTGTGAAGATGAAAAATATTTTCGAAGTAAATATCAATAGAAATGATCAATTACTTGTGGAAGATGAAGAGATGAAAGTTGAAGATATCAAAGAAGCGACTATTAAATTTTTAGATAATGGTGGTGGCATTGGTAAATCTGAAGAAGGCGTTGCTGGTACTAAGTGTGATTATTGTAATGGCGAGAAATCTTCAAGTTCTTCTGATCACCCTAACAAAGCAATCATCTCAGTGCAAAGTGATAGAGGTACCTCTTATGGTATGTATATTACAGTTCAAAATGAACTACTTGCAGCCTATACAGAATTGAGAAATAGATACGCTAAGAAATATGTTACCGGAAAGTATGCTGGTATGAGTTACGATGAGCTATTGTTGTTGTATGATAATGATGGTGAAAACAAAAAACTGAAAGCAGTATTGAAGCAAGTTAAAAATGCATATCCTCAGATTATTTCTGATGCAGAACCTACTAAATAAGTTATACTATGTCTAAATTTGGAAAAAAGAAAAAAGGATTACCTGCAGTAAACACTGCAGCCTTACCAGATATTGTATTTATGCTTTTGTTTTTCTTTATGGTTACAACAACTATGAGAGAAACTGATTTGATGATCAAAGCACCAAAATTACCGAATGCATATGAGGTAAAGAAGTTGGAGCATAAAAGTTTAGTAAGTACAATTTACGTTGGTAAAGCTAAACCTGAAGATCAAGCTAAGTTTGGTTCTGGTGATAAAATTCAGTTGAATGATAAAATAGCTACTGTAAATGACGTAGCAAATTTTATTTATTCTGAACAAGCAAAACACAATCCTGAAGAAATTCCTTACATGACAACCTCTATCAAATCTGATATTGATTGTGGTGTTGGTACTATTCACGATATACGAATTGAATTAAGAGATATCAATGCTCTTAAAATCAGTTACTCTACCCGTAAAGGTGATTTAGGAGAAAATACTAAATGATCTTTATAAGATTTATTTTTAAAAGGCATCTGTTTGTATCAGATGCCTTTTTTTAGTTTAAATTTGTATATATTATTGAGATATATGAAATCTTTTTGCCCGTTATTTTTTTTTCTTCTGACTACGCTGTCTTCTTTTTCACAAAAAGACAGTTTGGACATTGATACACAGTATCTGGAAGATCAATTGTTTTTTTCGGTTTCTTATAACACTCTTTTTGATTCCTCTATCAATATCGAAGAAAATGGGTTTTCTTTTGGAATGTCTACTGGTTTTATCAAAGATATTCCAGTCAATAGTACACGAAATTTTGGATTTGGAATAGGTGTTGGTTATTCTTTTAATAGTTATATAAACAATTTGGTGGTCAGTTCTAATGAAATCCCAACTTATTCGATTACTACTTCTTATGAAAAAAACACGTTCTATACGCACAGTCTAGATATACCTCTAGAATTGAGATGGAGGACTTCTACGCCAACGAATTACAAATTTTTAAGAGTTTATGGAGGGAGTGTTATTTCTTTCTTATACAAAGGAAAAAATAACTTTGTAGATATTTCTGGTCTTGCTTCAAGTCAAAAAATCCCCAATATAAATAAAACGCAAGTTGCATTAGCTTTGAACATTGGTTATGGTACTTGGAATTTTTTTGTAAATTATTATTTAACTCCTTTTTTCAGACCTTCTACTGCTTTAGAAACTGGTGCTAAGCTCAATACTAGAGCTGTACGTCTTGGGCTGATTTTTTACCTATTGTAAGGTTCAAGAGACTATAGTATAACTATAGGCAAGTAATTGCATACCCAAGCCAACACCTATACCAACTATAATTTCAAAAAATGTATGTGCTTTTAAATGGAGTCTAGACTGTCCTATCAAACCTGTTATAAATACACTTATAGCGATAGCATGTATGGTATTTGTTTCGTAGGTTACACTGTAGATCAAAAAAAAGCTCACTATTGAAACGGCTCCTATCATGTGAACACTTGTTTTAATCTTTATACTAAAGAGGGCTAGTGATACTAACAAAGCCAATGAACAACCCAGGAATAAACTACTGAGTACATACAATACCTGGATTTTGTGAAAAGTATAGGATAATAGTAAAAATAAAGCAATCATGTACACAAAAGGTGTCCGTCGCTCTTTTATGTTTTTAACCTCATAACTTTGTATCATCCCTGATTTTTTAAGGACATAGAGCATGATTAACGGAAAAACTAAAGTGATACTTCCTACAAGACCAATTATCTTAAGTTGTAATTCTGATGAGATAGCGTTGGGTTCAAGTCTAAAAAATATAAGCGTCGCTATAAAAGGAAGTAATAGTGGGTGAAATAGCAGTGATACAAAGTTAAAGTATTTCATAGTTGTTACTGTTTAAATTTCTTTACGCAATCTCGCCACTGGAAAGTCCAGTTGTTCTCTATACTTAGCTACGGTTCTTCTCGCTATTACATATCCTTTTTCCTTAAGTTGTTCCATCAATTGGGCATCCGTTAAGGGTTTTTGTTTGTTTTCTTCAGCGATTACTTGTTGAAGAATATCTTTTATTTCTTTGGTAGAAACATCTTCTCCTTCTTTATTTTTCATGCTTTCAGAAAAGAACTCCTTGATCAGTTTAGTACCATATGGTGTTGCTACATATTTGCTATTTGCGACTCGTGACACAGTAGAGATGTCCATTTCGATGTTCTCAGCGATATCTTTTAGTATCATCGGTTTTAACTTTCGTTCGTCTCCAGACACAAAATAATCGTATTGGTGTTGCATGATCGCGTTCATCGTTATCAGCAATGTTTGCTGTCTTTGTTTGATCGCATCTATAAACCATTTTGCAGCGTCCAATTTTTGTTTTATAAATAAAACAGCATCTTTTTGGCTTTTCGTTTTGTCTTTAGATTCTTGGTATCCTTTGAGCATGTTGTTGTATTCTCTCGAGACATTCAACTCAGGAGCATTTCTTGCATTCAACCTTAAATCTAAATTTCCTTCGTTTATTTGAATGGTAAAATCGGGAACTATTTGAGAGTTTAGTTTGGAGTTGTTAGAAAAAGAGCCTCCGGGTTTGGGGTTCAGTTTCTCTATGACACGTATTGCAGCTTTCAGATCTTCTTCTCCAATATCATATTTAGACATTAGTTTTTTGAAATGTTTTTTGACAAACATTTCAAAACTATTTTCTAATATCTTAATCGCTAGGACTACGTGTTTTGTTGTTTTTTTATTATGTAATTGTATGAGTAAGCATTCCATCAAGTCACGAGCACCTACACCTACAGGGTCGAGTTTTTGGATGATTTGCTTTAAGATATTCGTTACTTCTTCTTCATCTGTATAGGTGTTTTGTGTAAACGCCAAATCATCTACAATATCAATAATTTCTCTTCTTATATAGCCGCTATCGTCTATACTACCCACTAAAAATTCAGCAACGATAAGCTGTTTTTCATCAAGCTTATAGGTGTTCAGTTGACTTTTTAAAGATTGATGAAAACTTATACCTCCTGCATAGGGAATTTGATACTCTTCATCATCACTACTGTAATTATTGGATTGTAATTTGTATTGAGGCACTTCATCATCACTCAAATATTCGTCAATATTTATGTCTTCTGCTTCTATGTTTTCACTTCCAGTATCGTCTTGATCGTTTTGAAAGGAGTCGTCTTGTTCATAGTCACTTTCACGCTCAACATCCAGTGCCGGATTCTCTTCAATTTCTTGTTTCAAACGTTGTTCGAATGCCTGAGTAGGCAACTGAATCAATTTCATCAATTGAATCTGTTGTGGGGACAACTTATGTAACAGTTTTAATTGAAAATTTTGTTTTAGCATGTTTTTATAAAAAATATGATTGATTGAAGTCCAACTGTATTATAAATAATACAGTTGTGCTATAGGTTTTATAAATTTAGAAAGAAGCGTTCATAGGGGTTCTAGGGAAAGGAATTACATCTCTGATATTTCCCATACCCGTTGCAAACAAAACAAGTCTTTCAAATCCTAATCCAAAACCACTGTGAACAGCAGTTCCAAATTTACGTGTATCCAAATACCACCATAGTTCTTCTTCGTCTATGTCAAGTGCTTTGATTTTTTCTTTCAAAACATCTAATCTTTCTTCTCTTTGCGAGCCTCCAACAATTTCACCGATGCCTGGAAACAATACATCCATAGCTCGTACAGTTTTTCCATCCTCATTCAAGCGCATATAAAAGGCTTTTATAGTAGCAGGGTAATCATATAAAATTACTGGACATTTAAAGTGTTTTTCCACAAGAAAACGTTCGTGCTCACTTTGTAAATCTACACCCCATTCTGTGATAGGGTATTTGAATTTTTTCTTTTTGTTAGGCTTGCAGTTTCTCAAAATTTCATAAGCCTCTGTGTACGAAACTCGCTTGAAGTCATTGTCTACGACAAATTTCAATTTTTCTATCAATGACATTTCACTTCTTTCTGCGGCAGGCTTTCCTTTTTCTTCGTCTAACAAACGTTTTTCTAAAAAGACAAGATCATCTGCACAGTTGTCCAATATGTATTGTAGGGTGTATTTTATAAAGTCTTCAGACAAGTCCATATTGTCATCAAGGTCATTAAAAGCAACTTCGGGTTCAATCATCCAAAACTCTGCCAAGTGTCTTGATGTATTTGAATTTTCAGCTCTAAAAGTAGGTCCAAATGTGTATACTTTCCCCAAAGCCATGGCATAGGTTTCAGCTTCTAATTGTCCAGAAACAGTCAAGTGAGTTTCTTTTCCAAAGAAATCTTTACTATGGTCGACAGCTCCCTCTTCAGTCAAAGGTAAACTGTCCTTTTTTAAGGAGGATACCCCAAACATTTCTCCAGCACCTTCTGCATCACTACCTGTAATAATTGGTGTGTTTACATAGTTAAAACCATTTTCTTGAAAGTATTTGTGTACAGCAAATGAAAGCGTCGAACGCATTCTCATGATGGCAGCAAATGTGTTTGTTCGAATTCTTAAATGCGCATTTTCACGCAAGAATTCCAAGCTGTGTTTTTTTGGCTGTATTGGGTATTCATCTGCTTTGGCTTCTCCCAAAATAGTGATAGAATCAATTTTAATTTCCTTGCTTTGTCCTTTTCCTTCACTAGCTACAAGTACTCCTTCAACAGCAATCGCAGCACCTGTTGTGATCTTTTTAATAATTTGTTCATCGGTGTTTTCAAAGTCTAAAACACATTGTATGTTGTGAAGGGTAGAACCGTCATTTAAAGATATAAATCGATTGGCTCTAAAGGTTCTTACCCATCCCTTTATAAGAATATTACTGGATATTTCTACAGTATTTAATAAATCTAAAACGCTAGTTTTTTTCATGAAATCTCTTTTATTTTACAAATATATACTTAAAAAAGAATATTGAAAACTTGTTATAACTATTTATTTGACAATGTCACATTAGTAAATTTTATTGATTTTTCGTAATTTTAGAAATATCAATAATTCTATCTATTATGGAAAAAGATAAATATTTAGGCTTGGTGATTGCTTTTGTGCTCTTCATAATTGGTATGGAATATCTGTTTTCACGTTCTAGAGGAAAACGAAAATTTAGGTTTCAGAACACGATATCTAATTTGATGATGGGTGCCTTTGATAGAATAGCAGGGTTGTTTATCGTTCCTTTGATTTACTTTTATTATGATTTCTTATACGTTCATCTCGCTATTTTTGATTTTGCTGAAAGTACACTGGCATTTTTAGGAGCGATACTTATTTCTGATTTTATTTGGTATTTCTATCACAAAGCTGGACATCGTATCAATCTGTTTTGGGGCGCGCATATCGTTCACCATCAAAGTGAAGATTACAATTATTCAGTGGCGTTGAATTTGACCCCTTTACAAGTGATTTTACGCATACTTTTCTGGTCGTTAATGCCAATTCTAGGATTTACTTCTGAATTTGTTTTAGGAACACATCTTTTTATCGGTTTGTATCAATTTTTATTACATACTACATTGATTCCAAAATTGGGAATCATAGAATGGGTGTTTGTCACTCCTTCTCACCATCGTGTCCACCACGGATCTAATGAAGAGTATTTGGATAAAAACTACGGAGGTGTATTGATTATATGGGATCGAATGTTTGGTACTTTCAAAGAAGAGGAAGCTGAAGTTGTCTATGGTTTGACAAAAGACATTAATTCAAAAGATTTTTTGACATCAGTATTTCACTATTACTTTAATTTACGATTCCAAATGAGACAATTAGCGACTTTAAAAGAAAAATTGCAGTTACTAATCAAAGGACCCGATTGGATTCCTGCATCAGGACCTCTCAAACAATTACCACTGTATGTAAACAAAGGTAGTTCTACCTATTTTTCATATTCTTTTGTACATAAAAGCTATGTGGTCATAAATACTTGTGTATTGTTTATCGTCTTAGGGTTGTTTTCCTACTATTTTTCTAAGCTGTCAACGATTCAGATAGTGTTGAGCTGTAGTTGGGTTTTTATAACCTTGGTTGTCTTAGGGCGTCTTTTAGAAAAAAAACGGGTGCTATTACTCGAAACCTTAAGGATTATATGCTTTTTTGTGTTTGTGAGCGGATTTTATTTGTTTAAATAAACGAATAAGCAATTCACTAAAGATCTTCTTTTCCTGGTATCAGTTTCATTTTAGGTTTTTTCAATGTCTTTTCATTGGCTATTTTACGTTCCAAAGAAAGCAATAATGCCGGTAAAAGCAATAAGTTGGAGACCATTGCAAATAATAAGGTTACTGAAACGAGACCTCCTAGCGCTTTTGTCCCTCCAAAACTAGAAATTACAAAGACTAAAAACCCGAAAAACAAAACAATAGAGGTATAGAACATACTGACTCCTGTTTCTCGTAAGGCTCTGTATACTGATTTTCTGACCTTCCAATTGTTAGCAACGAGTTCTTGTCTATATTTTGCCAAGAAGTGTATCGTGTCGTCTACAGAAATACCAAAGGCAATACTAAAGACTAATATAGTCGAAGGTTTGATGGGTATCCCCAAAAAGCCCATCAGTCCAGCAGTTACTAATAAAGGAAGTAAGTTAGGAATCAAAGAGATAAAAATCATACGCATAGAACGGAACATCCATCCCATAAATAAGGAAATCAGTAAGATGGCTAAGGACAAAGATATCACTAGGTTTTTTATCAAATAGTTGGTTCCTTTTAAAAATACAAATGCCTTTCCGGTTAGGGTTACAGTACAGTTTTTAGAGGTAAACTCTTCGTCTATCAATCCCTGTATGTCTTCCTGTATGCGCTCCATCTTATCGATGCCTACATCTTTCATGTACGTTGTAACACGCGCATACCTCCCCGTACTGTCAATCGTACTCAAAAACGAGTTGCTATTGCCTTCTGAGTTTTTGATGTATTGGATTAAAAACGACTTCTCTTGTGAGGTCGGTAATTGATAGTATTTTGGATTTCCATTGTAAAAAGCTTGTTTGGAATACTTTACCATATCGTTGATAGATGTGGCTCTAGAAAGTCCAGGAGTGCGCTCTATGGTCTTCGTTAGTTTTTCTATTTTCTTTAAAATAGACAATTTGAAAACCCCATTTTCTTTATGAGTGTCAATCATTATCTCTAAAGGCATGATTCCTCCAAACTCTTTTTCAAAAAAGACAATATCCTTGTAAAATACTTTATCCTTGGGCATGTCATCGATCAAGCTACCGGAAACTTTGATACGGTATACCCCAATGATACTGCTAATAACAACTATTAGTGCAGTGATGTAGATAGGTATTTTTTTGTTGCGGACCATTACAACCATCCATTCTACGATATTTGAAATCCACTTCTTTTCTAAGTGGTTCAAATGTTTCTTTTTAGGAATTGGCATAAAGCTGTAAAGTGCAGGGATAATCAATATAGAAAGCACAAAAATAGCCATGATATTGATAGAAGCAATGATACCAAATTCATTCAATAATTGACTGTTTGTAAAAATAAAAGTAGCAAATCCAGCTGAAGTTGTAATATTGGTCATCAAAGTAGCGTTCCCTACTTTTGAGATCACACGTTGTAAAGATTTAATCTTATTTCCGTGTTTTTTTATTTCTTGTTGGTATTTGTTGATAATAAAAATAGCATTTGGAACACCAATCACAATAATCAACGGTGGAATCAAAGCAGTTAATATGGTAATTTCGTAGCGAAATAGTCCGATAAAACCAAAAGCCCAAATAACCCCTATACTTACAACTAATAAGGTAATAAGTGTAGCTCTTATGGAGCGAAAGAAAAAGAAAAAGATCAATGCTGTAACGGCAAGTGCCAACCCGACAAACATCCCCATTTCAGCTTTTATATTTTCTGAATTCATGGTTCTGATAAAGGGCATTCCTGATACGCGAACGTCTATATTGTTTTCCTTTTCAAAGGCTTCAATAATCGGATTCAATTCGTTGAATACAAAATCTTTTCTTGTCTTGGTGTTTACGATTTTTTTGTCTAGAAACAGCGCAGTTTGAATGGTTTGTGTCTCTTTGTTAAAAAGCAATTTGTTATAAAACGGTAGGTCGTTGAACAAGTGTTTTTTTAACTGTTTTATTTTTTCAGAAGTTTCAAAAGTTACTGCTGGAATTGGAACTAGCTCAAAACGTTTGTTTTCTTTATCCTTTTTAAGCTCTTTTAAATCTCCGATAGAAACGAAGTTTTCGATTTCTTCAAAGGCAGCAAGTTTGGTAGCTAAAGCATTCCAGTTTTGGAACTTTTGAGGGCTAAAAATAGCGCTATCTTTTACAGCCAAGATGATGAGCGTTCCCTCTTCACCAAAAATATCTAAGAATTTATTGTATTTAATATTTTCAATATGATCATCTGGAAGCAAGTTAGCCTCTGTGTACGAAAATTTAATATATTTAGTTTGAGATCCTAAAAAAGCAGTAACCACAGCAATTATGGTTAAGAGTATGATTTGTCTTTTTAAAATAAACCGAGAGGTTTTCGTCCAAAATTTCATGAAAAAAATATTTTTGCAAATGTACTAATTTAGATTCAAAAAATTGACTGCTCTATTTTATAATTTGTCAAGGATTTAGCCTGTTTTATAATAAAAGTCAATACAAACAAAAGCACTGTTTCTAACAGTTCTTTTTCAGTTATTGTAATAATGAGTTCACTACTTTTAATCAAAAAAAAACACTCAAAAAGTAAATTTTGAGTGTTTTTTAATACTAGTATAAAATAGTTTAAGCAGAGTTTCTACTCGCATTTGTATTTCCGAAGAGAGATCTTGTGATTATTTTCTCAAAAGTCTCCAATCTTTTTTGATCTGTAACACCTTCTTTGTTCATATTTTGTACTTCTTTTAAGGCAAACTGTTGTATCGTCAATAAAGGCAATACGATTGAGTCACGGACTGCAATAGAAGCGCTACCGTCGGGATAGTTTTCCATCAATTCTTTATGACCTGTCAGTTTTAATAACAAGCGTTTTGTCAAAAGATATTCATCGAATATGATATTCCAGAATGCTCCAAATTCTTCGTCATTTGCCATATATGATGTGAGTTCGAAAAAGGATTTGCTCAATGACATTACAGAGTTTTCTAACAAAGTTTTAAAGAAGTTCGAATTGTTGTAAAATTCTTGCACCTTATTAAACTCTCCAGCATCTTCGAATTTTTTGATGGCAGAACCTACTCCAAAAAATCCTGGTACATTTTGCTTTAACTGAGACCAACTACCCACAAAAGGAATCGCTCTCAAGTCACCAAAATCAAGTGCCGTTGCTTTGGAACGTTTTGATGGTCTTGATCCAATATTTGCTTTCCCGTAATATTTAAGCGTACTCATTCTTTCCAAATAAGGAATAAACTTAGGGTGTTCTTTAAAGGCTACATATTTTTCGTAACTCACAGTTGCCAAATCCTCCATTACAGCGCGATCTTCATCTCGCATCGCTCCGTTTTTAGGGTCTTTAAATATTTGGTTTGTGATTCCAGCACCTAATAATTGCTCAATATTGTATTTTGAAGAATCTAAGTTCCCGAAATTAGAACTAATAGTTTGTCCTTGAATCGTCAATTGAATTTCTTGATTTTCGATATTTGGTCCTAAAGAAGCATAGAATTTTGAGGTTTTCCCTCCACCACGAGCAGGTGGTCCACCACGTCCGTCAAAGAAAATTACTTTGATGCCGAATTCTCGAGAAACTTTACTCAGTTCTTCCTTGGCTTTATAGATACCCCAATTGGCCATCAAATACCCTCCGTCTTTTGTACCGTCTGAGAAACCTAACATGATATTCTGTTTGTTTTTTCTCTTTTCTAGATGGGCTCTATATTCAGGATTGCTATACAATTCACGCATTACTTGAGGAGCAATTTCTAAATCATCTATCGTTTCAAAAAGAGGCGAAACATCTACGTTTAGACCATTTTCAAATCCTGAAAGGTTCAACATAGCAAACGTTTCCATTACGTTCAATGCGTTTTGATTGTTACTAATGATATACCTGTTGGCACCTCGATGTCCATTTTCAAGTTGTATAGTTTTGATCGCATGCATAGAGCTCAATGTCTTAGCGGCCATCTCGTCTTTGATTCCTTCAGGGTCTATATTTCCTTTTATTTTTGAAAGGATTTTAATTTGCTCCTTATCGCTTAACTCTAAGTAGTTTTTTGGAAAAGTAGTATCTCCTTCTTCTAGAAGTTGTGACACAATAGAGGTAAACACATTGTGGTGCACGCGACTGTCTTGACGAATATCCATCGTAGCAAAGTGGTACCCAAATATCTTTACTTTATTGATAAAACTATCCACCTCTTCTAAGAACAATCCGTTGTATTGCTCCTTGATTATTTTTTTAATAGTTCTCAATTTCTCTAATAACGCATCATATGAAATTAGCAAAGGTGCGTCTTCAGAGATACAACTGTCATACAGGCGTTTTTCAATATCCGATATAATTTCATGTACTCCCTTAAATGAAAGTCTTCTTTTGATTTCTCGAGCTTCTCTATAGTAGTTCTTTAATACAGACTGTCTTAGTTTGCGAGCTACTTTTAACGTAGTCTCAGTCGTTACAAATGGATTTCCATCCCTGTCACCACAAGGCCAGAACCCTAAATTCATGATGTCATTGTCAATACATTTACCATCAAAGATATGCGTTTGTATATAGTCATATGTCTTACCGATTGAGTGGTAAAATACATTTTCTAAATACCAGATAAGACTAATAGCCTCGTCGTAAGGTGTTGGTTTTTCCTGTGTGAAAAAAGTAGTCTTTCCAAGTTGAGACAACAATTTTTTGATATACGGTAAGTCATCCTCTTTGATGGCTTTCTGAAGGTCTGATAAAATAATCAAAACCGTTCCTGGGTAAAACTGCGTTGGGTGTGCCGTCAAAACAACTCTTGTTTTGAACTCCTCTAAGTAGTTTTTTAATTCTTTTGTAACTCGTTTCGAGCTAGCTTCTTCTTTGATGTTTCGAATGGTTCCAATTCCATTCATATTATTGACATCTGAAAATGCAGCATCTTCAATAGCATCAAACAATACTACTTGTCTTTCTATATATTGAATAAACTTAAAAAGAAATGCTATTTTATCTTCCTCGCTTATTTTTGATTTGTATTTCTTAAAAAAACCGTTTACTATTTCAGTTGGAGTTTTTTTGTTTTTAAATCCTTCAACACAAGTTTCATTGAACAAAGGTAGTAAGGTTCCAATTTTACTTACATTATCAAAAGGAAGTGTCATAAAAACACTATTGTATACTTGATATTTAGAAAGTACACTGTTGTTAAATCTAGATAATTTAGTCTGTTTTGACATATATAAAGGTATTTTGGTGCAAGATACAAAAGGGTGTTATAAAACACCTTATTATGTAAAAAAATAAACAAACATTCTGTTTTTAATACAAAAATTAACAAAGATTATATGGCTTGTTTATTTTCTTGTGAAATTATATGTTTTTTTAGGAGTAACACAGTAATCTAGCCCAATATCTTCTTGGTAGATATCTTCAATAGGAGCTGTAGCCTCAAAGAAAGAAAGTCCAATTTTAATCGCATTGGTCTCTTTTAAAAAACGATCGTAAAATCCTTTTCCATAACCTACGCGGTTGCCCTCTTCGTCAAAGGCAAGCAAAGGAATAAACACCACCTCTAATTTAGAGGTAGGAACTTCGATACCCTCAACAGGTTCAGGAATGCCGTATTCATTTTTGAGGATGCGTGTGTTTTCTGTCAATAGAATATGTTGCATACTATGATTTTCAAAATTTGATTTCGAGAGTACTATTTCTTTGCTTTTTGCAAATAAAATATGTAAGATGTGTTCTGTGTCGACTTCTCTTTGTGCTTCGATAGGTAAAAATAAATGGTAGTATATTTTTTCCCATATCGGTAACTTTAGCAGGTTATTGCCAATAGCGATACTCCAGTCTTCTCTATTTTCTTCAGTACTTAAAGTACGAAGCTCTTTGTGTATTTTTCGGGCTTCTGATTTTAGCATGTTGTTCTATTTAAACTACTATTTTTTTCTAAAGTAGCGGGTAGGTTGTCAAAATTAGAATTTATAATTTACATATAATAGAACAACGCACGGATTTTGTTATTTTTACAGTCATGTTAGACGCTTTAAAAATACAAGTTAAATCTTTGCCGGACTCTCCTGGGGTTTATAGGTATTATGACAAAGACGATGCCTTGTTGTATATTGGGAAAGCCAAGAATTTAAAAAGGCGTGTCGCTTCTTATTTCAATAAAAATCAAGAAAGTGCTAAGACCCGTATACTAGTCAGTAAAATAAGATCCGTAACACATATTGTAGTCGCTACAGAGACGGATGCTTTACTGTTGGAAAATAATTTGATCAAAAAATACCAACCAAGGTACAATGTCATGCTCAAAGATGATAAAACCTATCCTTGGATTTGTATTAAAAAAGAGCGTTTTCCGCGTGTTTTCTTAACGAGAAAAGTAATCAAAGACGGTTCTGAATATTTCGGCCCTTATACTTCTTCTAGAACAGCTCGTGTGTTGATGGATTTGATACGGGAATTATTTCCCTTGCGCAGTTGCAATTTTGATTTGTCTTCTCAAAATATAGACAATGGTAAATACAAAGTATGCTTGGATTACCATATTGGAAATTGCAAAGGACCCTGTGAGGGAATTCAATCAGAGGCTGCTTATTTGAAAGACATAAAAGCACTTAAGAACATCATCAAGGGGAATTTTAAGTCAACCATAGAAGCATTTCAAAAGCGAATGTTTGAATTTGCAGAAAAAATGCAATTTGAAGAGGCGCAGAAAATTAAAGATAAACTAGAACTACTCAACAATTACCAGTCAAAATCTACTGTCGTTAGTCCTTCTATAGACAATGTTGATGTCTTTTCTATTATCTCTGATGAGAGTTTCGGTTATGTCAATTTTTTTAAGATTGCCAACGGAGCGATTATACAATCACATACCACTGAAATAAAAAAGAAACTAGAGGAGACAGACAAAGAATTATTAGAGCTCTCTATTGTAGAACTCCGACAACGTTTTCAGTCGTTTACCAAAGAGGTATACGTTCCTTTTGAGGTAGATTTAGGAACAGATATCAAAGTTACCGTTCCTAAATTAGGTGACAAAAAAAGGATTGTTGAACTGTCGGAACGCAATGCCAAATACTACCGTCAAGATCGTTTTAAGCAAATCAAAATTGTCGATCCTGACCGACACGTGAAACGCATTATGGCACAGATGAAAACTGATTTACGACTGTCAGCAGAACCTAGACATATAGAGTGTTTTGACAACTCAAACATCCAAGGTTCACATCCAGTAGCAGCTTGTGTCGTTTTTAGAGATGGAAAACCAAGTAAAAAAGAATACCGTAATTTCAATATCAAAACTGTAGAAGGTCCCGATGATTTTGCTTCTATGGAAGAGGTTGTGTACCGCCGGTATAAGCGTTTGTTAGAAGAAGGAAGTGAGTTGCCGCAATTGATTGTCATTGATGGGGGTAAAGGACAATTGTCTTCTGCCTTAAAAAGCTTAGATATTTTAGGACTTCGTCATAAGATAGCAATTATAGGTATTGCAAAGAGATTGGAGGAAATATATTACCCAGGAGATCCGATTCCTATGTATCTAGACAAGACATCTGAATCTCTGAAAATTATCCAATTTCTTCGAAATGAAGCCCATCGCTTTGGGATAACACACCATAGAAATAAAAGAAGTAAATCAGCAGTGCAGTCTGAACTCGAAGGAATTCCAGGTATTGGTAAGCAGACTGTTGAAACCTTGTTGCAATATTATAAATCTGTCAAAAGAGTCAAAGCAGCTAGTTTTGAAAGTTTGACAAGTGTGGTAGGGGAGGCAAGAGCAAAAAAATTGACTACAGCATTTGAATCTGACAAAAAGAATTGATTTTCAAAGTTTTTCTTTTTTATATTTACAAAAAAAATAAAAATGAATCGCTATCTATTTTTTTTGTTATTGCTTTGTGTCTCTGTTTTAGGAAATGCTCAAGAAGCAATATCGAAAAGACCCAAAGTAGGTTTGGTATTGAGCGGTGGAGGTGCAAAAGGCTTTGCGCATATAGGTGTCTTAAAAGCTATCGAGAAATCAGGATTACAACTCGATTATATTGGAGGCACAAGTATGGGGGCTGTTGTGGGAGGTTTGTACGCTGCCAATTACTCAGCAAATGAAATAGACTCCATTATAAGATCCATCGATTTCAATAAATTGTTGCAAGACAAAGTAGCGCGAAACAGTGCGTCTTTTTTTGAAAAACAACACGGAGAGAGACACTTGATGTCATTTCCAATCAAAAATAAAAGAATTCAGTTACCCAAAGCCATCGCTACTGGACAATCTTCCTACAATAAGATGAATGAGCTCTTCGAACACGTCAACGAGATTCATGATTATAGTAAATTACCAATTCCTTTTTTTTGTATCGCGACCGACCTTGAAACTGGGAAGGCTAAAGTTTTTGACAAAGGACAGCTCGCAAGTTCTATTCGTGCAAGTGCATCCTTACCCTCCTTGTTAGCGCCTGTAAACTTAGAGGGGGCTTTTTATATTGATGGGGGTATTGCCAATAATTTTCCAGTTGAAATTATGGAAGAAAAAGGAGTAACCATTATTATTGGTTCTGATATTCAAGGAAAACTAGGAAAATCAGACGAAATTGAATCAGTAGTTGATGTTCTCAATCAAATAGTCAGTTTTCAAATGTATACAGGTGGCAATCAAAAAATGGAGCGTTTGGATATTCACATTCAACCAGATATAGCAGCATACAATGTAACCTCTTTTGATAAAACGGAAGAGATCATCGAGCTGGGTGAAAAGGCAGCTACAAAACACCAAGATGTATTTAATGAATTGGCCAACCTTCAAAATATTTCAAAAAATGAACATAGGCAACATCTTAAAAAAACGCGTAAAAAAATAAGTATTGATTCAGTGAAAATAAACAAACTTCCAGATTATTCTAAAAGGTATATTTTGGGAAAGATGAATTTAAATCTTACGGATACACTGACTTATAAAGAGCTCAATACAAAGATCGATAAATTGACCAATTCAAACGATTTTGAGCTGGTGAAATACCATTTTGAAAAAACCAATACAAATGAAAATCTACTCGTATTGGATATGAAAGAAAATGAGGTGCATTCTTTTCTAAAGGTGGGCTTGCATTACGATCCTTTGTATAAATCTGGATTTTTGGTGAATCTTACCTCGAAGCACTTGCTTCAGAAGGATGATATTTTTTCAACGGATTTCGTATTTGGAGACAATGTTAGACTAGACATGAATTACTTTGTTGACAAAGGTTTTTATGTGAGTTATGGACTCAATGCAAGATTCAATGAGTTCAATACGAATATTCGTTATTCAGGAACCGATGTCAATAGTATCAATAAGTATTATATTGATTTTACATCGATGGCTTATTTTCAAACTACTTTCAACCGAAAATTTGCTGTGGGAGGTGGTGTTGAATTCAAGCGTTTGGAATTGTACACCAACGCACTAGTTCAAAACAATGGGGAGCGCTATTATTTCGAAAAAAGTAGTTATGCCAATTTAGTAGGGTATCTAAAGTTAGATTCCTACAATAAAAAGTTTTTTCCAACTTCTGGTTTTTATGTCGATGGTGAAATTAAATTTTACGGAAATTCTTCTGATTACAATGACAATTTCACTCCTTTTTCTCAACTAAAACTTAAGCTTTCTGGGGTTAAAACCATTTATAATCGATTGAGTGTTCATTTGACTACCGAGGGAGGGGCTACTATTGGGGACAATACTTCAGGTCAATTTCGATATTCACTTGGGGGGTATGGAGAAAATTTGATCAACAATCACATCCCTTTTTATGGTTATGAATTTGAATATTTTCAAAACCATTCTTATTTGAAGGGAACTGCTGAATTTCGATACAATGTTTTTAAAAATCACAATATTGGTTTTATTGGGAATGTTGGCCGCACAGATTTAGATGTGTTCAACGATGGCGCTGTCTTCAAAGACCTTATTACAGGATATGCTATTGTCTATGGTTATAAATCTGTGATAGGGCCAATTTCGCTCATAAGGTGTTGGTCTCCTGAGATTAAAAGTGGGAATTGGTATCTCAGTTTAGGGCTTTGGTTTTAGGTTTCGCTCCCAATGTTAATTTAATGTTACCTAAAAGTTACCCAAAAGTTTTTTTAATGTAAATATAATTGTATATTTGTAGTACAAACGCTAAATATATACTTTATGAGATTACTTTTACTTACAGTTTTTATGTTTTCAACCCTCTTAGTTGGAGCTCAAAATAACACAACAGATGCAATCAAGCCTGTGTATGAAAAAAAAGGTGATCTTGTGAAAGTAACATTATTTCACGATTCAGGCGAAATTCGCGAACAAGGATTCTACGATGCAGATAAAAAATTGACCGGTAAATGGACGCAATTTGATCTGACAGGCAAGAAAACAACTATCGCACATTACTATAAAGGTAATAAAGTAGGGAAATGGTTTGTTTGGAACCAAGACCGTTTGTTAGAAGTAGATTATGAAAACTCTAAAGTAGCAAGTGTTAGTGAGTGGAAAGATAACAGTACCATTGCTGACAATTAAAATATATACAACCTATTTGTAACACCCATTAAGTATTTCTTAATGGGTGTTTTTTTTATTGCACTATTTGACCACTCAAATAGGTGTATTTCTCCCTCTCTACATGAGCTATAAATTTGTATTTTTGTAATTCGCTTAAAAAAGATCAAATGAAACCACTTCAGATGGTAGACTTAAAAAGTCAATACCAGAAAATAGAAGAGAACATTCAAAATGCTATACAAGGGGTAATTGATACAACGACATTTATCAATGGCCCTGAAGTAAAAAAATTTCAAAAGGATCTTGAGGAGTATCTAGGAGTAAAACATGTAATCCCCTGCGGAAACGGGACAGATGCATTGCAGATTGCCATGATGGGATTGGGTTTGCAGCCAGGTGATGAGGTGATTACTACGGACTTTACTTTTGCTGCAACTGTAGAAGTAATTGCTCTGCTGCAACTGACCCCTGTTTTGGTTGACGTTTCAATCGAGAATATGAATATTTCTATAGCTGCCATAGAAAAAGCAATCACACCCAATACCAAAGCGATTGTACCTGTGCATTTATTTGGACGCGCTGTAGATATGGACGCGTTAATGGCTTTGGCAAAAAAGCATGATTTATATGTGATTGAAGATACAGCTCAAGGAGTTGGAGGAGTTTATACTTCCCAACAAGGAAAACAAAAGCTAGGTACCATTGGAGATCTAGGAACTACTTCTTTTTTTCCTTCTAAAAATTTAGGTTGTTATGGTGATGGAGGTGCGATCTTTACAAACAATGACGCTTTGGCGCACACTATTAGAGGTATCGTAAATCACGGTATGTACAAAAAATACCACCATGATGTCGTGGGGGTAAATTCAAGATTGGATAGTATTCAAGCGGCTATCTTAAGGACTAAATTACCTTACTTAGATCAATATACAAAAGCACGTCAAGAAGCGGCTAGGTATTATTCTTATAAGTTAGCAGGGCATAAAAATATCATTGTGCCTACTATCTGTTCTGACTGCGATTGTCATGTGTTTCATCAGTACACACTTCGTGTCATAAATGCAGATAGAGATGCTCTTATGCGTCACTTACAGAAGTATAATGTTCCCTGTGCTATTTATTATCCAATTCCATTACACCGTCAAAAAGCCTATGCAGATTTGCGGTACAAAGAGGTAGATTTCCCCAATACAAATCAATTGATTGATGAGGTTATTTCCTTGCCAATGCATACAGAATTAGACAAAGAACAACAAGATTATATAACCGATACAGTATTGGCTTTTTTTAGTTGATACTTATAAAAAAATAAAGAAATGAAAAGAATATTAGTAACAGGTGGACTAGGGTTTATAGGCTCTCACACCGTAGTAGAGTTGCAAAACGCAGGTTTTGAAGTAGTTATTATTGACAATTTATCCAACACATCTATAGAGGTGTTAGGGCAAATCAAAGCGATCACTGGTATTGAGCCTACTTTTGAAAATATTGATTTGCGTGTGCAAAAAGATGTCAAGCAATTTTTTGATTTGAATCATGTAGATGGAGTCATTCATTTCGCAGCCTATAAAGCTGTTGGTGAAAGTGTTTCTAAACCTTTGGAGTACTACCAAAACAACTTGAACACTTTGGTGTATTTATTAAGTGAATTGACAGCTAGAAATATTGACAACTTTATATTCAGTTCCTCTTGTACAGTCTATGGACAAGCAGATGCACTTCCTATTACAGAAAGTGCTCCTGTAAAACCTGCAGAATCTCCATATGGATATTCAAAACAGGTAGGAGAGATTTTAATCAGAGATACTTGTAAATCCTCTTCACTGAATGCGATTGCATTGCGCTATTTCAATCCTATTGGGGCACACCCTAGTATTAAAATTGGAGAATTGCCATTGGGTGTTCCTCAAAATTTAATTCCTTTTATCACTCAAACAGCAGCGGGTATTCGTAAAGAACTTTCTGTTTTTGGAGACGATTATCCAACGGTAGATGGAACAGCAGTGAGAGATTATATACATGTGGTAGATTTGGCCAAAGCACATATTGCTGCCTTGACGCGTCTGATCGAAAAAAACAACAAAGAGAACTACGAGTTTTTTAATATAGGTACCGGTAAAGGATCTTCAGTATTAGAAGTAATCAAGGCTTTTGAAAAAGCATCGGGCCTTCCTTTGAATTACAAAATAGTAGGTAGAAGAGAAGGAGATATTACTGCAGCCTATGCAGATACCAATCTAGCAAATCAAGAGCTGCAATGGAAAACTGAACTTTCCTTAGAAGAAGCATTGGACTCAGCTTGGAAATGGCAACAGTCACAAGCATAAAATCAAAAAAGCCTTATTTGAATTTCAAATAAGGCTTTTTTTATAGTTTTTAAAAGTGCTTAGATACTAGCACCGCTTCTTGACACAGAACGATCGATTTTAGCGAGTAAACCTTGTAATACTTTACCAGGTCCAACTTCTGTAAATTCTGTTGCTCCATCCGCAATCATTGCTTGAGCACATTGTGTCCATCGTACAGCTCCTGTCAACTGTGCAATTAGGTTTTCTTTAATTTGAGTAGGTTCTGTAACTGCTTTTGCCACTACATTTTGATATACTGGGCATGAAGGTGTGTTGAACTGAGTCGCTTCAATAGCGGCAGCCAATTCTTCTCTTGCAGGTGCCATCAAAGGCGAGTGGAATGCTCCTCCAACAGGCAGTAATAAGGCTCTTCTAGCTCCCTTTTCAGTAGCCAAGGCACAAGCAGCTTTTACCGCTTCTAATTCTCCTGAGATTACCAATTGTCCTGGGCAGTTAAAGTTAGCAGCGACTACATCTCCTTCTGTAGCGGTACATATCTCTTCTACTACAGTGTCTTCTAATCCTAAGATAGCAGCCATGGTTCCTGCTTGTAATTCACAAGCCTTTTGCATTGCATCTGCACGTTTTGCAACTAATTTTAACCCATCTTCAAAAGACAAAGTTCCGTTGGATACCAAAGCAGAAAGTTCTCCTAGAGAATGTCCGGCAACCATATCGGCTTGGAAACTTTCTCCCAATACTTTTGCTAAAATCACAGAGTGTAAAAATACAGCAGGCTGAGTTACGTTGGTTTGTTTGAGGTCCTCTGCAGTCCCTTCAAACATGATTTTTGTAATGTCAAACCCTAGGATTTCATTGGCTTGGTGGAACAATTCTTTTGCGAGATCAGAATTGTCATAGAGGTCTTTACCCATTCCGGTAAATTGAGCTCCTTGTCCTGGAAATATATATGCTTTCATACGATTGAATTTTCAAATTTGCTGACAAAAATAAGCATTGTTTTAGGATATAAAACTTTTTCACTTAAAAAGTACTCTATAAATTTCGCTACCTACTTCAATCTCTGAATAGTAACGATGTTTTATCAGGCTTAATTTTTTGTATCTTAGAAAAAAACCGATATGCATGTTAACGACAAAATACTAGCCTCTAAAGTATATTTGGTTTTAGCGGGACTCTTCATTACTTCTTTAGTGGTTTCCAATTTGATTTTCCAAAAATTCTTTTTTTGGAATCCTTTTGGGTGGTTTCCTTTTGAGCTTTCTGTCGGTTTATTGCCGTACCCCATTACTTTTTTGATTACAGATATCATCTCTGAAATCTACGGTAAGAAAAAAGCAAATCAAGTAGTAATTACTGGGATTGCGGCCTCTTTCTTTTCGATTTTAATCGTAGTTATTGCAGATATGACTCCCGCTACCTCCTGGTCTCCTGTGGGAGAAAGTGTCTTCTCGGATGTGTTTGGTTTGTCTGCATTGGCGGTATTGTCCTCTATGTTGGCCTATTTGATTGCGCAGTTTATTGACATACGAATCTATCACTTTTGGAAAAAGAAAACCAAAGGAAAACACTTATGGTTACGGAATAATTTTTCGACTTTTAGCTCTCAATTCATAGATACCTTTACAGTGGTGTTGTTGCTCTCTATATTTCAAGTTCTTGCTTGGGACAAGTTTTACCAATTGGTTTGGGCAGGCTTTTTGTTTAAGTTCTTGGTCGCTGTTTTAGATACGCCTCTCTTGTATATAGCTGTCTATTTTTTTAGAAGAAGATTTGGATTGCAACTCGGTGAAGAACTGAAAGGAATTTGGTAAATTAATACCTTCATAAAGTTTTTATCTTATATAGTTTTATCTAAAACCTCGATTTTTAGAAGGTCTTCATTTTATTGTTTGCTTTTTAAAGTCATACTTACTGCGTTTTATGAACATACTTTAATCTTTTTTCAACATCACTTATATTTTTAGAGTATTTTCGTTTTTACCCCTTTCCTTTTGTGAATAAACAAAGTATTGTAGCTTGTTGATTCTTAATAATAAGATAATAATAAAAGGAAGTTTGTTGCAAGTTGAAAAGGATAATTATTGGTAGTTTTACATTGCTTACCTTTGCCGAAAATTTATACTGACATTGGTATTTAATACAGTTACAATTATATAGCATTATGGAATCACTTCAACACTTTTTTGCAACCATTCAATGGAATGACTTTTTTTATACCCTAGGGACTGTACTCCTAGTTATTTATGTGTGTTCCTTACTACAAATATTCGCTTTTTCACTCGCGCAGTTCAATTTATTGTTCAATTATTTGCGTTTTAAAAAGAAGAAAGATGAAGCTGTAAAGTATGACTTTTCTGACAGTACTCAAATACCATTAGTAACGATTCAATTGCCAGTATACAATGAATTGTACGTAATGGAACGATTGTTAGACAATATCGTCAAATTAGAATACCCAAAAGATAAGTTAGAAATTCAGGTATTGGATGATTCTACCGATGAGAGTTTGCAAACTACGGCAGCTCATATTGAGCGTTTGCAGTCTGAAGGTCATACGATATCTCATGTGACAAGAATCGATAGAAAAGGTTTTAAAGCTGGGGCTTTAAAAGAAGGAATGGAAGTTGCTAAAGGAGAATTTATCGCAATTTTTGATTCAGATTTTTTACCTCAATCAGATTGGTTGTTGCAAACAATCCCTTATTTTAAGGATGAGAAAGTTGGAGTTGTACAAACTAGATGGGGCCATATCAATAGAGATTTTTCTTTGCTGACACAAATCCAAGCCTTTGCTTTGGATGCACACTTTACTTTGGAGCAAGTTGGTAGAAATAGCAAAGGACATTTTATCAATTTCAATGGTACTGCCGGAGTATGGAGAAAAGAATGTATCCTAGACGCTGGAAACTGGGAAGGTGATACTTTGACAGAAGACTTAGACTTAAGTTACAGAGCCCAATTAAAAAACTGGAAGTTTAAATATTTGGAAGATGTGGTCACACCTGCAGAATTACCGATGGCGATCAGTGCTGCCAGAAGTCAACAGTTTCGTTGGAACAAAGGGGGAGCGGAGAATTTTCAAAAAATGTTTAAGAAACTACTTACTACAAAAGACTTGCCTTTTAAAACACGAGTGCATGCCTTTTTACATTTATTGAACAGCTCTATGTTTTTAAATATTTTCATTGTGGCTATTTTGAGTGTGCCTATGCTGTACCTAAAAAATTATTTTGATGAGTTCAGAATTTATTTTATTGGAATGAGCTTTTTTGGAATCAGTACTTTGTTGTTTTTCATTTGTTATTGGGTAATGTACAAGAATGTCAATGGAGGTGGAATCAAAGGATTTTTGCAATACTGTGTGATGTTTGTCAAGTTTTTTTCTGTAGCAATGGGGTTCTCTTATCACAATACCAAAGCTGTTTCAGAGGGACATCGCGGTAAAAAGAGTGCTTTTATAAGAACTCCTAAATTCAATATGCTACATGTAAAAGACACTTGGAAAAAAAATAAATACCTACAAGGAAAACTCTCTAAAAGTGTATATGTAGAAGGAGCATTGACCCTTTATTTTGCATTTGGTTTGGCGAGTGCTGTACTAGTTGCTTTTATGGGAAATCACTCTCATGATCTCACATTGCACACAGACTTTGGATTGTTTCCATTCCACTTGATGTTATTTTTTGGCTTTGGATTTGTGTTTTACCAATCTCTAAAGTCTAGGAACGGATAGTTGATGAGTTTTTTAGAAGTGTGTTAAAAATTAGTTATCAATATCTCCCAATACTTTATTTATCTAGTGTTGTTATTTTTGATAAAAATTCAATTTCACTTCTTGTATGAATATATAATTATTAGTTTAGCAAAAAAGCTTTTAAATAGTAAGAATTAATGAAAAAAATCACCATAAAAGATATTGCTGCTAAATTTGATGTATCTATCTCAACCGTTTCAAAGGCCTTGAATGATAGCTATGAGATCAGTGATAAAACAAAAGCTAAAATTCAAAACTACGCCAAGAAGAAAAAGTATAAGCCCAATTTTAATGCACTGAGTTTAAAAAATAAACGTACTAAAACGATAGGTATTGTAATCCCTAATATGTTGAATTACTTTTTTGCACAAGTGTTTAAAGGAGTAGAGAATACAGCCACAAAGAACGGATATAAGATCATTACTTGTATTTCCAACGAATCCTTTCACAAAGAAAAAGAGACCATGGAGATGCTTTCCAATGGAAGTATTGACGGGTTTATTGTATCGATGTCTAAGGAGACTGGTATGGAGAAGTCATACGATCATTTTTCAACCTTTATAGAAGAGGGGACACCAATAGTGATGTTTGATAGGGTTGCAGAAAGTGTTGCCTGTGATAAAGTGATAGCAGATGATTTTAAAGCTGCAGTAAATACTGTGAATCACCTAAAAAATACAGGATTTAAAAATATCGCTTTTATCTCGACGATTAGTGATTTGATTGTCGGAAACGAAAGGTATAAAGGCTATTTAGAGGGGATGAAAATTGAGGGATTACCAATAGATGAAGGAAAGATCCTCAACCTTCAAGAAAACGATTATAAAAAATACGAAGAAATCATACGTCCTCTTTTTGACAACAATACCCTAGATAGTGTAATTGCTACAAGTGAGCAGTCTGCTATTGCTGCGATGAAGATAGCACTAGATAAAGGATTTAAAGTGCCTGAAAATTTCTCTGTCATTGGGTTTGCCAATGGTATTTTATCACGTCATTCAAGTCCAAAACTGACAACGGTGAGTCAACATGGAGAACAAATGGGAGAGACTGCTGCTCAGATGTTGATAGACCGTTTGGAAAATAAAAAAGATCCTTTGCCATTTGAGACAAAAATAATCAAGACAGATTTGGTTGAGCGTAATTCAACAAAGACCTATTTGAGTTTGACCAAGTAAATAAAATAGAAGCACAAAAAAAGGAGCGTTGTAAAACGCTCCTTTTTTTGTTTTTATTTGTAGTGAGGTTAACCGATATAACTTTCAGCTGCTTTTATAGCGTCTTGAAGTCCTGCAGGGTTTTTACCCCCCGCTGTGGCAAAAAACTTCTGACCACCACCACCACCTTGGATGTGTTTTCCTAGTTCTCTCACTATTTTACCAGCATCTAGTCCTTTTTCCTCGACTAGGTTTTTTGAGATATAACACGTCAATAGTGCTTTTCCATTGAGTTCAGTGCCTGAAAAGAAGAATAGATTCTCCATTTCACCTCCCAATTCATGCGCCAAGTCTTTCAAGGCTGCTGCGTTCAAGTCAATTTTTGTAGCTATGAAGTTCACACCATTTAGCTCTTTGCTATTGCTCTTTAGTTGCTGTTTGAGGTTTTTAACCTTTTCTTTTACCAAGCTCTCAACTTGTTTTTTAAGTTGCGTGTTTTCCTCTTGTAGATTGGCAATTGCTTTGGAGGTGTCTGCAGGATTTTTTAAAAGTTTTTTGATGTCTGTAACTAAAGAATCCTGTTGTGCGTAGTGCTTTTGAACCGCGTCAGCAGTGATGGCTTCAATCCTACGAATTCCTGCAGCTACAGCTCCTTCCGATACGATCTTCAATTGCCATATTTGGTTGGTGTTTTCTACGTGGGTTCCTCCACATAATTCTGCAGAAGTTCCAAACTGTACCATGCGCACAACTTCTCCATACTTTTCACCAAACAAGGCCATAGCACCTTTGTCTAAAGCATCTTGCATTGGAATCCCTCTAAAATCTTGCAAAGCAATCCCTGCTGCAATTTTTTCATTTACAAAACGTTCTACTTTTTGTAGCTCTTCAGTTGTTAGTTTTGCAAAGTGCGAAAAATCAAAACGCAAACTCTTTGCTTGTACCAAGGATCCTTTCTGTTCCACATGCGTACCCAATACCTCACGCAACGCTTCGTGCAATAAGTGAGTCGCCGAATGATTGCATTCTGTCAATCGTCTGTTATTGCTGTCTACAATCGCTGTAAATACTCCTGTAGGTTCTTGTGGTAGTTTTTTGGTAAAGTGAATGATCAGATTGTTTTCCTTTTTGGTGTTGATAATAGAAATCTTATCAGTACCATTGCTGAAATATCCTTTGTCCCCAACTTGTCCACCACCTTCTGGGTAGAAAGGCGTTTTGTCAAATACAATTTGGTATTGATCTCCATCTTTTTTAGAAGATACTTTTCTGTATCGAGTGATATTTACCGTACCCTCTAAGTGATCGTACCCTATAAATTCTTTTGCGTCTTCAGGGATTAATACCGTCCAGTCATCAGTGTCCATTTGGGCAGCTGCTCTAGAACGTGTTTTTTGTTTTTCTAATTCTTGTTGAAAAGCAGCTTCGTCCAATGTCAGTCCTTTTTCTTCTAAAATTAAAGCTGTCAAGTCAATAGGGAAACCAAAAGTATCGTACAACTCAAATGCTTTAGCACCTGAAATAGTAGTCCCTGGAGTTTCTTTGATGATGGTGTCTAGTAAATTCAGTCCTTGTCCTAAGGTTCTCAAGAAAGAGCTTTCTTCTTCTTTGATTACTTTTGAGATAAGGTCGTATTGGGCTTTTATTTCCGGGAAATTAGCTCCCATTTGTTCGTTTAGTATCGCTACCAATTCGAAGATAAAAGGTTCTTTTTTATTTAAAAAGGTAAACCCATAACGGATAGCGCGACGTAAAATTCTACGAATTACATATCCTGCGCCATTATTTGATGGCAATTGTCCGTCAGCAATAGAAAAAGCTACTGCTCTTACGTGATCTGCAATTACGCGAATTGCAATGTCAGTAGTTTCGTCCTTTCCGTATGTGTTGTTTGTAATGTCTTCAATCTTTGCAATTAAAGGCGTAAATACATCTGTGTCGTAGTTAGACTGTACATCTTGCATCACCATACACAAACGTTCAAATCCCATTCCTGTATCTACATGGCTTGCAGGGAGCTTTTCTAGAGTTCCATTTGCTTTTCTATTGAATTGCATGAATACCAAGTTCCAGATTTCTACAACTTGTGGATGGTCCATATTTACCAAGTCACGACCGGATATTTTTGCTTTGTCTTCTTTAGATCGGATATCAACATGTATTTCAGAACAAGGTCCACAAGGTCCCTGTGCGCCCATTTCCCAAAAATTATCCTTTTTGTTACCCATGATGATCTTGTCTTCAGCAACAATTCCTTTCCATAGATCGTAGGCCTCCTGATCTAGTGCTAAGTTATCTGCATCCTTGCTACCTTCAAATACACTTACATACAAAGAGTCTTTGTCAATTTTTAAGGTGTCTACTAGAAATTCCCAAGCCCATTCAATAGCTTCTTTTTTAAAATAATCTCCAAAACTCCAGTTCCCCAGCATTTCAAACATGGTGTGGTGGTAGGTATCTTTTCCTACTTCCTCTAAGTCATTGTGTTTTCCTGAAACACGCAAACATTTTTGAGTATCTACAATTCTAGCATGCTTTACTTCGCGTTGCCCTAAAAAATATTCTTTGAATTGATTCATACCAGCATTGGTAAACATCAGTGTGGGATCATCTTTTAAAACAATCGGTGCTGAAGCGACAATCTTATGTTGTTTTTTTTCAAAAAACGTCAAAAATTGTTCTCTAATATCTTGTGATTTCATAAGGCTCTTGTCTTCTCTTAACTATTAAATTTTTCCTAAAACTCTGCGTATGTAGAGTAATTCTAAAACATTTTGTAAATTTGTTAGCAAATACCCAATAATGGAATTGTAAAGCATTCACAAATGCGCTTACAAAAATACTATAATTACTCATATGGCAAAAGTAAAATTTTACTACGATTCAGATACCCTATCTTATCAAAGAATACAGGTAAAAAGAAGTACTAAAATAAAGAATACTTTACTTTTTGTAATCGCTGCTTTTTTGGTAGCCTTCATTGGTTTTATTGGTTTTAGTACGATTATTAAATCACCTTTACAAAAAAAGCAACAAAGAGAATTGGAAAACTTACAGTTGCATTTTGAATTGTTGTCAAAAAGAATTGATGAGGGGTCGGAGGTACTAAAAGAAATTCAGGATCGTGACGATAATATATACAGGGTTTATTTCGAGGCAGAACCAATATCTAAGGAACAACGTATGGCAGGTTTTGGAGGAATCAATCGTTATAAATCTTTGGATGGTTTTGAGAACTCAACCATGATAAAGGAGGTCACTAAAAAAGTTGACGTTTTATCCAAACAGATGGTAATCCAGTCCAAATCACTCGACGCCATCGTTGATATGGCAAAAAACAAGCAAGAAATGTTAGCTTCTATACCAGCCATTCAGCCAGTGTCGAACAAGAACTTGAAACGTATGGCTTCGGGATATGGGTATAGAATTCATCCAATATACAAGACTCGTAAAATGCATTCGGGGATGGATTTTTCTGCCTCCAAAGGAACACCAATTTATGCAACAGGGAATGGAACTGTTGAAAGTGTAAAGCGATCTAGAAGAGGGTATGGAAATGTGGTGAAAATTAACCATGGTTTTGGTTATAAAACTGTTTATGCACACATGCAAAAATACATCGTACGAAGAGGACAAAAGGTGAAACGTGGTGATATGATTGGATATGTAGGGTCATCAGGTACTTCAACAGCACCCCACTTACACTACGAAGTACACAAAGGAAATAAAAAAGTAAACCCTATATTTTATTACTTTAATGACTTGACTCCAGAGGAGTATGATTTGATGTTGGATATGGCTAGTATAGAAAACCAATCTCTCGACTAATGCAGCTACCCTTGCCTGAAAAAATGTATTATAAAATTGGTGAAGTAGCCAAAGCTTTTGATGTAAATACTTCCCTGATTCGCTTTTGGGAAAAAGAATTTGATATCATTCAACCCAAAAAGAATAAAAAGGGGGATCGTATGTTTACTCCTGAAGACATCTCCAATTTTCAATTGATTTACCATTTGGTAAAAGAGAAAGGATTTACACTTGACGGAGCCAAGCAAAAGTTGAAAAAAGAACCAGATGCCACCAAAATAATACACGATGTAGTACGCAAGCTCGAGGCAGTCAAAGCTGAGTTAATCAAAATAAAAAATGAACTCTAATGCTTCTTATAGTGAAGCGTAAAATACAAATACTAACAAATTAATTAAAATTTCAACAATGAATTCTCAACTTAGTATCTCAAAAGAACAAATACAAGCCGCTTTTATATCAAAAGTCTACGGATGGATGAGCTGTGCTTTAGTAGTAACTGCAGCTGTCGCAATGTGGGCTATCTCAACACCCGCAGTGATTGATTTTATATTTCCAATGAATGCGACTCCAATTCCCTTTTACCTATTGATCGCTGCAGAGTTTGGAGCGGTTATTTACTTGTCGGCTCGTATCGAAAAGATGTCTGCTGAACTTGCAGGTATTGTATTCATGCTGTACGCTGTCTTAAATGGGTTGACACTCTCTATGGTGTTTTTGATCTATACTTCAGGTTCAATCGCCTCTACTTTTTTAGTAACAGCACTGACTTTTGCAGTGATGAGTATCTACGGATATACAACGAAAAAAGATTTGACTTCGTGGGGTAATTTATTGTTTATGGCCCTGATTGGTTTGGTAATTGCTTCTATTGTAAATATGTTTTTGGCAAGTGAATTTATGTACTGGATCATCACTTATGTTGGTGTTCTTATTTTTGTAGGTTTGACTGCTTATGATACTCAAAAAATAAAACAAATGGCTTCTTATGATGATGGCCAAGAAGTAGCGCAAAAGAAATCTATCTTAGGTGCATTGACGCTTTATTTGGATTTTGTGAATTTATTTTTATACTTACTTCGTTTTTTAGGAGATAGAAAATAGAGCGAATAAAACAAAAAAAACCTCCAGAACACTTTTATAGTGATGGAGGTTTTTTTGGTTTTAGGGGTAGGGGTAATTTATTTTTTATTTAAAGCTATCATGCCACCAGAAGATTTTTTCTGGTTGATTTCTTTTGGGTTTCCATAACTACTTATATGTGCCCCACTACTTACCACAGCGTTCAAATAGTCAGTTGTATGGATAGTGATTTCTGATCCGCTACTCGCTTTTACGTTTGTCAGCTCAGCGATCAATTCCTTGGCGTTGATTTGACTACCGCTACTTGTTTTAGCATTCAATTCATGGCTATTTCCTTGAAGATACATACTTGATCCACTGCTACTAGAAGCATCAATCAGACGGGCATTTAAATATATGTCCATAGAAGAGCCACTACTTGTTTTTAGCTCAATTTGATTTGCAATGAGCTCATTTTTTGTGATTACAGTGCTTCCGTTACTTGCATATACACCTTTTAGTCCTGAGGTTGTAACATACACGTTTTTAGCTTTTGTTTTTCGCGTATTTACATCGGTATATATTTTTAAAGTACCGTTGCTCACTTCTGTAAAAATGTGTTCGTGTATGTTTTCATCGGCTTCTACTCTAAGTAGCTCTTTTTTCCCTTCAGTGAGTAGTAGAGTAATACCGTTACTTATCTCAATATTTTCGAAAAAATCTTGTGTTTTTCTTTTCTCCCACGTTACAGTTCTATTGCCCTTTACAGTAAAAGAATGCTTGAATTGGCAGCTTGTGATAACAAGGAGTAGTAAGATACTTTTAATGGTTGTTTTCATAAGTTTAATTTCTGTAGATGTTGGGATTACAATCGGTACATTCGAAGCCGTAGGATTTCATTATAAAGTGCTGGTTCACCATATCTCCGTCATAAATATTCTTTGTGTTTTTTATATCGTCTAAAAAGCTATAAGAAGATTGCGTAAAATAGACATAGATATCATTGGGGATTTTTATATCAATACTTATTTCTTCATCACGGTGTAGATGTTCTCTTTTGCTTAGGAAATAACCGTCCAAAACAATTTCGTTGTTTATAACTTCATATTTGTATTGGATTTCACTTGCGTTTTCTACCGCATTTTTACGGCTTCTACCATTTGAATGTTTTTTGACAATTACTGCAACTTGATCGTCGTTACTTGGTGTTACATTAAAACCTATGTTGTTAGAGTAGTTTAGATTGGTACTGTCATGCGATACAACTTCTTTGTTGTTTCTCCTCCTTAGTGGATACGAATCCCAAAGATAATCGTCATTGATGACTCTAATTTGTAGGGTGTCCATCTCTTTGTAGTTATAGTTTTTCTTATCAGTTTTTACTCCTTTATAAGCATAAGAAGATAAAGAAGCAGCTCCTGCTACAGCTAAAATACTAGTAGCAATTATCCATAAAATGATTGAGGTAATAGTAGTAGGTTTGTTTACAGAGATCTGTCTTTTTGAAGCTATTTTTAAACCTGTAAAAAACACTAAAATACAAGGAAGCATGATTCCTATTAAAAAGGAAATTACTAAAATTGGTTCCGGAATACTTGTATTGAAAAACCATGTATCTATGATACTGTCGTTGATTTCAAGGAATTCAATACTGCCAATAGTTGTTGTGCAAATAAATGCTATAATGATTCCAATAACTGAGAAAAACATCATGAGAACACCAGTGATTTTCTTTAAGATTTGAAACAAAGCTCCAATTATATTTCCAATAAAATGCACGATTTTTTGAGAGTTGTTTTTTAGGTTGCTAAAATCAGTATTTTTGAATTTTGCACTTACTTCCTCAAATTCTTCTCGAATCTTTTTTTCAATATTGTCAATCGTTACATTTTCTCCAACCATTTCAAGTTTTTCAGCCGTAGTTTTGGCTTCAGGTATTAAAACCCATAGGATAATGTAGATAGGAAATGTAGCTCCTCCGAAGATTCCAAGAAGTATAAAAAGCAAGCGTACCCATGTACTATCGATTCCAAAATAATGCCCTAAACCCGAACTCACACCTCCTAAAAAGCGATCTTCTCCATCTCTGTAGAGTTTCTTGCGGTGTTTGGTTTTTTGTGCTTTAGGTTGTTCAGCCTCATCTTTTGGTTCTTCACCTTCATACTCTTCAGGCTGTCCCATTATGGCGATGATATCTTCTATGTTTTTTTCGTCGACAACTTGTCTTTCTTTGGTGACCTTTTCAAGTAAGAGTTCTCCGATTCTCTGTTCTATATCCTTTATGATTTCATCCTTTCCTTGCGGGTCGTCACTCAGAGAAGTAGCGATAGATTTGAGGTAGTTTTTAAGCGTTTTATAAGCATTCTCATCAATGTGAAAGAAGAGGCCTCCGAGGTTAATATTTACTGTCTTATTCATGTTAATTTTTTTTAGCTCTTGTTATTTTTGTAACTGCGTTTTCAAGTGTGGTCCAAGTTTGATCTAATTCTGATAAAAAATTTCTTCCAGTTTCTGTTAGTTCATAATATTTTCTTGGTGGTCCTGATACCGATTCTTCCCATCGGTAAGTCAATAAACCTGCATTTTTTAAACGAGTAAGTAGTGGATAAATGGTTCCTTCAACAACTATCATTTCAGCCTCTTTAAGAGTGCTTAGTATTTCAGAAGTGTACGCATCTTTAGATTGCAATATAGAGAGTATGCAGTACTCCAGTACTCCCTTTCTCATCTGAGCTTTCGTGTTTTCTATTTTCATTTTGTAAGGAGTTTTGTTAATTATTTTCTTAAGTACAATGCAAATATATAAATAATATAGTATTATGCAATACATAGTACTAGATTTTTTTATATTCTATTTAATTTATGTATCTTAGAACTATGAATTATTCACCCTTCCAATGGAATTTATTTACAGTATTTAAATTACCATCTGCTTTTTTTTCAGGAGTTCGTGTATGCGAGGCCTCTCATAAAAGAGTACTCGTAAAAGTGCGTTATAATTGGTTCAATACAAACCCTTTTAAGTCGATGTATTGGGCAACTCAAGGTATGGCCTCCGAGTTGGCTACAGGAATTGTCATGTTCAAAGCCATAGACAGAGCAAAGGTCAAAGTCTCTATGTTGGTCACTGCCCAAAAAGGACAGTTTTTTAAAAAGGCTGTTGGTACCATTCTTTTTAGTTGTGATTACAAAGATCAGATTCAAGAAGCCATCGAGGCTGCAAAAAATTCAGGGGAAGGACAAGTTATTATTCTAAGTTCAGAAGGAGTAGATGAAAGCAATACGATTGTCTCTCGTTTTGAGTATGAATGGAGTATTAAAATAAAATCAAAACAATAATAAATTTATGAATTCACACGAAATTGACTATGAAATACAAGGTGCAGAAATGCAATTTGTTGAAATTGAATTAGACCCACAAGAAAGTGTATTGGCAGAATCCGGAAGTTTTATGATGATGGAGGATGGCATTGAGATGGCTACAATATTTGGAGATGGATCGGAGCAGTCTTCGGGAGTGTTTGGAAAGTTGTTCTCGGCTGGAAAACGCCTCTTGACTGGAGAGAGCTTGTTTATGACTGTCTATACCAATCAGGGCTTTCAAAAACACAAAGTTTCTTTTGCCTCTCCATATCCTGGACGTATTATTCCTATTGATTTATCTGAAGTAGGAGGCAAGTTTATCTGTCAAAAAGATGCTTTTTTAGCAGCTGCAAAAGGAGTTTCTATTGGAATTGAGTTTTCCAAAAAGTTAGGAAGGGGATTGTTTGGAGGTGAAGGCTTTATCATGCAAAAATTAGAAGGTGATGGTATGGCATTCATTCACGCAGGTGGAACGATTAAGGAAAAAGAATTGCAGCGAGGAGAAATTCTGAAAGTTGATACAGGCTGTTTGGTCGGTTTTGCGCCCTCTGTAACCTATGATATTGAGTTTGTAGGAGGTATTAAAAACACCTTGTTTGGTGGTGAAGGGTTATTTTTTGCAACGCTTAAAGGACCAGGAAAAGTATATATTCAATCTTTGCCTTTCAGTAGACTGGCGGGGAGAGTATTGGCATTGGCTCCTAAAAATTCGGGTGGTAATACCAAGGGAGAAGGAAGTGTACTTGGAGCTGTAGGTGATCTATTGGATGGAGATAATTAAAACAAAAAAGGTGTGTCATATTCAATAGAAATTGAAACAAGACACACCTTTTTATTTTTTATTTTTCAACTTCTTTGATGGTAGTGATGTATTTTTTTAATTCTTTCCCATAGGTAGAATTTTTGATGGCTGCACTCAATGATTGATTGATGGTATCTAATAATTTTATATTAGCATCGTTCAATACGGTAAGTGCTAAGTAAGGCGCCACTTCAGAGTCAGCATGTGTGATTGCAAAATTGGTTGTGTACAAGTATTTTCTTCTCAATTGTTGTTGTTGTCTCTTGCTAATTGCAGTAACTTTTTCAAGATCTTTATCTTTTTGAGCTTCCAAACTTTCTTTGATCATCTCTAAATTTTGGTTTTGAAACTTAGTAGCTATGTCATTGAAATTGTCCAAAATCTCTTGGTTTTTTGAACCTGAAATCTTTGCTTGAATTACAAATTTTTCAAGCTGTGTGTCTATGTTTATCACGCCGGGAGTTCCAAAGAAAGGAATGCTTTTTTCGGTGGACTTGTCTAGGCTTAAAAAGTGTAAAGTCCCAGACTCTCCGTCACTGTACAATTCATAAACACCTGTATCTTCAAGTGCAATTGAATCAATTGTTGAAAGGGTTCCTTCTTTAATTTTCTGTAAGTACAAGGTCCCTTTTTTCAAACCTCTTATCTCTCCTGAAACGGTCATTTTATGATTTTTGTTTGAGGTACAGGCACTTAAAACTACTAGTAAAAATAAGCTCTTTATAATTTTTTTCATTCTTGATTATTTGTTTTTTTAATTTAGGATAGGTGTTCTTTGATCGCTTTGGCAACACCGTCGTTGTGATTTGTATCTGAAATACTATCTGCTATCTCCAATACTTCGGGTTTTGCATTTCGTACTGCTACACCGGTATGTACTGCTTCTAGCATTTCAATATCATTGTAATTGTCACCAAATGCAATGCAATTGTCTAATGTTTTTTTAGGGTAACTGTGATTTAGAAGTGTTTTGATACCTGTAAGTTTTGAAATTTCCTTATTTGCAATTTCTATATAGGTGTCTTTAGAGCGGTACAAATGTAAATCGTTTGGGTATTTTTCTGTCAAACGATCCATGACGATATCCAGTGCTTCTTTTTCACCCATACACATTATTTTATGGGCCCCTTTCCCCTCTTTTTTCCATGTAGTAATCACACTTTCAATACCGCGTACTGTAGGACTCACCTTGGTGTTATTTTCTTCTCTTTTGGCCCAAAAATCCATTGATTCCACATACCAATCGTCTTGATTGTACAAGCTTATGTGGAATGTGTTTTCTTTGTTTAAATCGTTGATGCTTGCAACTATATCTACAGGTATTTCAGTAGAGTGAATCGGTTTTCCATCTACCAATACCAGTCCACCGTTGTAACAAATAATAGGTTGCTCTGCGATGTCGAGATCTTTTTGGATGTGGAACATAGCACTCGGCATTCTAGAAGAAATTAATATAAAAGGGATGTCGTTCTTACTGATACGACTTACTTCTGTTTTCAACATTGTAGAGGGAATTCTCTCTTTATTTAAAAGAGTACCGTCTATATCTGTAAATGCAATCGTTACTGACATGAATTAGGTTACTAGATTTTTATACTTCTTTTTCGCGTTCAAGAATTGCTTTTACAACACCTCTATGAACGAATGAATTTACAACGCGCCAACCTGTTTTGGCATAACTGTTTAACAGTTCTTCAAAATCAGCGTCTTTTTTTATTGGAGTACTTTTTTGTTTGATGAATTTGTATTCTTTCATAGTTTATGGTTTCAGCTTTTCTAAATCTATTTGTTATTTTTGAGTTGTTTTCTTTGGAGGCATTGGACCTCTTTTATGTATGATCAAACCGTTTAGGAAATTACGTAAAAACTGATCCTTACACTCCATGTACTTTGGATGTTCTTCATTTCTGTACAATGCATTGATTTCACTCTTCGTAACTTTAAAATCTACCAGTGCCATAATGGCTACGATATCTGTGTCTTTCAATTGCAAAGCAACACGCAATTTTTTTAATATGTCGTTATTTGTCATGCCTATCTATTTATCTTTACAAATATATACAATTAGATTTGTCATCCTTCATTTTTTTAAAGAGAACCACGTCATCTATGAGAATACAAGTTCATTTTTCTATCGTTAGCATCTCAGTATTTTTTATCACATTTGTAGGCTATGGTCAGTCTACACAGTTGCCTTCAGATTTTGCGTTACTTAGTGCAACACATCCTTCAGTACTTGTTGAAGTGCGTTATGCGACTTCTGATAATTTTATAGGAAGCCCAGTTAATGGATATTTAAAACCTAAAATATATATGACAAAGGTGGCGCTTGAAGCATTGGGAAATGTACAAGATGATTTGAAAAAAAAAGGTTTGGGTTTGAAAGTATTTGATGGTTATAGACCCCAACGTGCAGTCAATCATTTTGTACAGTGGTCCAAACGCCCAGAAGATACTCTTATGAAATCGGAGTATTATCCTGATATTCCTAAAAATAAACTGTTTGCTTTGGGCTATATTGCAGCGAGGTCAGGTCATAGTCGAGGCAGTACAGTAGATCTAACTATTGTAAAGCTTGCAACTGGTAATGAATTGGATATGGGAAGTCCTTATGATTTTTTTGGACCTATATCAGGAGTGTATAGTAACGCGATTACTAGTAAACAGCAAGAACATAGATTGTTGTTACGCAAAGCCATGTTAGGACACGGATTCAAACCTCTCAAAGAAGAGTGGTGGCATTTTACACTTACAAAGGAACCCTATCCAACAACCTATTTTGATGTTGTCATTGAATAGGGAATTTAGTCAGTTTGCATCAAGCTAAAATACTTCTCGAAATCACAATTTTTTGGATTTCTGAAGTTCCCTCGTAAATTTGTGTAATTTTTGCATCACGCATCATTCGTTCTACGTGGTATTCTTTTACAAAACCGTAACCTCCATGTACTTGAACCGCCTCTACGGTAATACGCATGGCTGCTTCTGCACAAAACAGTTTCGCCATAGAACTTGATAGGTTGTAGTCCATTCCCTGGTCTTTGTGCAAGGCTGAATTCATACACAACAAACGCGATGCTTCTATTTCGGTAGCCATGTCGGCTAATTTAAATGCAATGGCTTGGTGTCTGCTTATTTCTTTTCCAAAAGACTTTCGCTCTTGACTGTATTGCAAGGAGCGCTCATAGGCTCCTGAGGCAATTCCTAGCGCTTGAGCAGCAATCCCAATACGCCCGCCAGCTAGGGTCTCCATGGCAAATTGAAAGCCGAATCCTTCTTTTCCAATCTTGTTTTCTTTGGGTACTTTGACATCGGTAAATAAGATGGAGTGGGTGTCTGACCCTCGGATTCCCAACTTATTTTCTTTAGGACCGACTGCAACACCCTCCGTTTCTTTTTCTACAATAAAAACATTGATGCCACGGTGTTTTTTAGTAACATCACTTTGTGCAATTACTAAATATACACTGGCAACACCTCCATTGGTAATCCAGTTTTTGACACCATTAAGTAAGTAATGATCTTCTTTTTCTATAGCGGTTGTTTTTTGAGAAGTAGCATCAGAACCTGCTTCTGGTTCACTCAAACAAAAGCCACCGATAATTTCTCCTGTGGCCAGTTTGGTCAGGTATTTTTGCTTTTGAGCTTCAGTGCCATATTTTTCCAACCCCCAACAAACCAATGAGTTGTTCGCGGACATGATGACCCCCGCAGAAGCATCTACTTTTGAAATTTCTTCTATCGCCAATACATAGGATACAGTGTCCATTCCTGCCCCGTTATAATCTGGAGACACCATCATACCCATAAGACCTAATTCTCCCATTTTCTTAATTTGTTCGTGGGGAAATGACTGGGTTTCATCACGCTCAATGACGCCTGGTAATAATTCATTTTGTGCAAATTCTCTTGCGGTATCTCTGATGAGTTTGTGTTCTTCGTTGAGTTGAAAGTTCATAAGGGTTGGTTTGTTTTGTTTAAATATAGTAATTTTTTTCATTAACTATGCGTGCCTAGTATTTTTTTGTGTCGATATTTTTGTATTTTGACTTATTTTTGTGAAAAAGTGATGCTATGAAAAATAGTTACCGATGTATTGGTTTGATGTCTGGAACTTCCTTAGATGGAGTTGACTTGGTATGTGTTTCATTGCAAACAGGTACTTCTTTTTCTTATGAGCTACTTGCAGCTAAGACCTATACATATTCAAAAGCATGGAAAGAAAAATTGCAAGGTGCTTTTTCTAATACTACTTCACAACTCAAGGAGCTGGATAAAGAGTATGGTCAGTACTTGGGGAATTTAGTCCTTGAATTTACAGACAACTTTGCAATAGATTCACTTGATTTTATTGCGTCTCATGGACACACTATTTTTCACAAACCCGAGGCTGGATATACCTTACAAATTGGTTGTGGTAAGGAATTGTCTAGGCGAACTGGAGTTACTGTAGTCTATGATTTTAGATCTCAAGATGTAGCCATGGGAGGACAAGGTGCTCCTTTAGTGCCAATTGGAGATAAGTTGTTGTTTTCCAAGAATGATTTTTGTTTGAACCTAGGAGGGTTTGCCAATATTTCTTTTGAAAGTTCAGGGTCCCGAATTGCTTTCGATATTTGTCCGGTCAATATTGTGATGAATCATATGGTAAGTTCTTTGGGATGGGACTATGATGACAAAGGGAAATTGGCAAGTTCTGGAAAAATAATACCCCAACTTTTAGATGCTTTGAATGCATTGGATTTTTACCGTTTGCAGGCTCCTAAGTCATTGGGTTTTGAGTTTGTGGTGGCTGAGGTGTTTCCTATTATAGAGCAGTACGACTGTGCTAAGGCTGATATTTTGTGTACTTTTGTAGAGCATGTGGCTCAACAAATAGCGGATGTCTTGTCCCAAAAAGAAGAAGGAAATGTACTTGTGACAGGTGGAGGAGCTCGCAATGATTTTTTGATGCAACGTATCGCAGCTCTTAGCACAATAAAAGTGGTAATACCTTCTGATAATTTAGTAGATTACAAGGAAGCTTTGGTATTTGCCTTGTTAGGAGTTTTAAAAATTGAAAATAGTATCAATTGCTTAGCGACTGTTACTGGTGCTTCTAAAGATCATAGTTCAGGACTAATTGTTACTCCGTCGAGTATACAAATTGAATAGTGTAATAGATCTGTTAAAGAATGTTTAAACTACTATTGTTAACAAAAAGAAAGCCTTAGCATATGAGGTATTTTTAGTAGCTTAGCATTCTCATTATTAATAAAATGAACAATTATGTTTAAATATTTTCTAGGGTCAAGTCCTAAATGGTTCAAAACCACCATGCTATTCTTTTTAATCGTAAATATTCCTCTCTATTTTCTAGCGGATCATGCAGTAGTTTCTTGGCTATTTATAGCTGAATTTATATTTACATTGGCAATGGCACTTAAATGTTACCCACTACAATCAGGTGGTTTATTGGCAATTGAGGTATTGGCTTTGGGACTTACTTCACCAGAACATGCATATGTAGAAGTTAAAACAAACTTAGAAGTAATTTTATTATTGGTCTTTATGGTAGCTGGAATCTACTTTATGAAGCCTTTGTTGATGTTTGTTTTTAGTAAAATATTCAGCAAGATAAAATCAAAATTAGTCCTCTCATTATTATTTGTTTTTATGGCAGCTATATTGTCTGCTTTCTTAGATGCCTTGACAGTAACCGCTGTATTGATCAGTGTAGCTGTTGGTTTTTATGGAGTCTACAAAGAGGTAAACGATAACTTTGATTCTTACAAAGGAGGGGAGTCCTTAGACAAAAAAGATTTGAGTCCAGAGAACTTAGAGCAATTTAGAAGCTTTTTGAGAAGTTTGATCATGCACGGTGTGGTAGGAACTGCTTTGGGGGGTGTTTGTACGCTTGTTGGAGAACCTCAAAACTTATTGATTGGAGAACGTTTGGGATGGGACTTTATTGAGTTTTTCTTAAAAATGGCTCCGATTACAATACCGGTATTGTTCTGTGGTATGTTGACCACCGTAGTATTGGAATTGACAGGATGGTTTGGTTTTGGTGCCAAGCGCCCTGCGGTTGTAAATACTATTTTACAGGCATATACTGACAAGCAAGATGCGGAAAGAACCGCGAAAGAAAAATACGCATTGCGTGTGCAAGCAATTGCAGCCATACTATTAATCATTGGGTTGGCAACTCATATTGCTCCTGTTGGATTTATCGGTTTGGCATTGATTATTTTCCAAACGGCTTTTATCGGAATCATCGATGAGCATGCTTTGGGACACGCCTTTGAAGAGGCTTTGCCTTTTACAGGATTGATCGTAGTATTCTTTGTGATAGTTGCCATGATTCATGACCAACACCTATTTTCACCGATTATCTCATGGGCTTTGGAGCAAGATCCAGCCTCTCAGCCAGGTTTGTTTTATATCGCGAATGGAGTGCTGTCTGCTATCAGTGACAATGTATTCGTTGCAACGGTTTATATCGGTGAAGTACAAGAAGCTTTTAAAGCAGGTACAATCAATAGAGAGCAATTTGAGCATTTGGCAATTGCCATCAATACAGGAACCAATTTACCGAGTGTGGCAACACCAAATGGACAAGCGGCTTTCTTGTTCTTGTTGACCTCTTCTTTGGCACCTTTGATCAATCTTTCTTACGGGAAAATGGTAAAAATGGCCTTGCCGTATACCATTGTTTTGGGAGGAGTAGGATACATTATGGTCAAAGCATTACTATAATTCTTATTTGCAAAAAGAGATATCAAAAGAGCTGCCAATAGGTAGCTCTTTTTTTTGTGAAAAAGTTATCCAATTAATTAAAGTAAATACAATTTCGCTTTTGTATTTTCGTTATTGTAATAAAATTCTAAAAGACACATTTTTATGTTAGCCATTTTGCAACAAATAGCCACAGAATCCGAAGCTTCTTTATCGGAAGAAAAAACACTATCCATCTACAAACTGATTGTTGAAGGAGGGATAGGAGGTCAAATTATCATCGCCATCTTGTTGGTGTTGCTAACAGTATCGCTCTATATTTATTTTGAACGTTTTTTTGCCATCAAGGCAGCGAGTAAAATAGACAAAGACTTTATGAATCAAATCAAAGACTATGTTGCCAATGGAAATTTGGAGGCTGCAAAATCTTTGTGTAATCACAGAGAAACACCGGTTTCAAATATGATTGGTACTGGAATATCAAGAATAGGGAAGCCTTTAGAAGATATCAATACGGCTATTGAAAATACTGGTAAATTGGAAGTGTATAAGCTAGAAACCAATGTAAGTGTGGTAGCGACTATCTCAGGAGCAGCGCCTATGATTGGTTTTTTAGGAACCGTAATTGGTATGATTGTGTCCATTCATGAAATTGCCAATGCAGGAGGGCAAATAGATATCAAATTGCTAGCAGACGGTTTGTACACAGCCATGACAACTACAGTAGGAGGCCTTGTTGTTGGGATCATATCTTATATTACCTATAACCATTTGGTAGTGAAAACAGACAAGGTGGTATACCAAATGGAAGCCAAAACAGTAGAGTTTATGGATCTTTTAAATGAACCTATCTAAGAAATAGTCAATTTAGTACAACGATTGTAGAACCTATAATGCATCCCTATGAATCTAAAAGGAAGAAATAAAGTAGACGCGACCTTCAACATGTCATCCATGACGGATATTGTTTTTTTGTTGTTGATTTTCTTTATGTTGACTTCGACTTTGGTGACCGTCAATGCTATTGATATTTTACTACCTAAAGCAGGAGGGAAAACTGAAAACAATACTTCTGTTGCTGTTTCTATTACAAAAGACGCTAAATTTTATGTAGAGGGTACCGAAATTTCAAGTGCTCAATTGGAAAGTACTTTGAAAAATAAATTTGCTGGAAATGAATCTAGTACGTTGGTGATCCGAGGTGATCAAAAGGTCTCTTATGAAAAAATCATGTATGTGATCGATATCGCTAACCGCAACAAGATTAAAATGATATTGGCTGTCAAAGGAAATTAGAAAAATTATGAAATATCTCAATACAGGACATCAGCGTAAAGCTGCGTTACTCACAACTATCTTGATGGGCTTGCTATTTTTGGGTGTTTTTTTCTTTGGAATGACCTATATGGATCCACCTGAAGAATACGGTGTGGCAATTAACTTTGGAACCTCTGAGGTTGGAAATGGTCCGCAAAAAATCCAAGAAACCATAAAATCGGCCCCTGAGCAAGAGGAAATTGCTGAAGAGCAAATCGAACCGGAACCAGAAGTTGTTGAGGAAGTAGTCGAAGAAGTCCTAACACAAGAGACAGAAGAGGCTCCTGTGGTTGCTAAAGAAAAACCGAAACAGGAACCTGTCAAAGAAACACCGAAAGAGGTCATAGAAAAGCCAAAACCGGTTCAAAAGCCAACACCCAAACCAAAACCAAAACCTTCAAAAGCAACCCAAGATGCTTTGTCGAATTTACTCAATGGAAAACAATCAGAAGGAGAAAACACATCGGGTGAAGGCGACGATACCCAGTCAGGCTTGAAGGGTAAAGAAAAAGGAGATCCTTCTTCTTCTAAATATTATGGAAATACGGGAAGTGGTGGTGATGGAAATTACAATTTATCGGGTCGAAACCCCTTGTCACGCCCCATTGTAAATCCTACTTGTAATGAAGAAGGAATTGTTGCTGTAAGCATACAGGTAGATACATCTGGTCGTGTGGTCAAAGCGACTCCAGGAGTTAAAGGAACCACCAATACGGCACCTTGTTTGTTGACCCCTGCCAAAACAGCGGCATTACAAACACGATGGAATGCTGACAAAAATGCACCTTCCCAACAAACAGGTGTGATTATTTATCATTTTACCTTATCCGAATAAATTTACTAGTATCGTATGACGTATCAAGAATGTTTGGACTGGCTATTTGTCCAATTACCCATGTACCAAAGGGATGGAAAAGCAGCCTATAAGAAGGATTTGAGTAATACCTTATTGCTGGCCCAACATCTCAACAATCCTGAGAAAGCTTTTAAAAGTGTGCATGTCGCAGGAACCAATGGAAAAGGCTCTTGTAGTCACATGTTAGCTTCTGTATTGCAAGCAGCAGGGTATAAAGTAGGCCTGTATACCTCGCCACACCTCAAGGACTTTCGTGAGCGCGTTAAAATAAATGGACAAGCGATTCCGGAAAAGGAAGTAGTGAATTTTGTAACAAACCATCAGTCTTTTTTTCAGGAGCAGCAGCTTTCTTTTTTTGAAATGACCGTAGGCTTGGCTTTTGATTATTTTAGAAGTGAGCAGGTCGATATTGCCATCGTTGAGGTCGGTTTGGGAGGACGTTTGGACTCTACCAATATCTTACAACCAGAAGTGTCTGTCATTACCAATATAGGTCTCGATCATACGCAGTTTTTAGGGAATACCCACGAAAAAATAGCAGCTGAAAAAGGAGGGGTGATCAAGAAGAATACACCAGTAGTTATTGGTGAATTCCAAGAAAATACGCTACCTGTATTTGAGCAATTAGCTAAAGAAAAACTTGCTCCTTTGTATCTAGCATCTAAAAATTATAGTACCGAATTAGAATGTGACCTTAAAGGCTCGTATCAAAAACACAATTTAAAAACTGTTCTTCAAACAATAGCAGTACTCAAAGAAAAGGGCTACGCAATATCTGAAGAACAACTTACTATTGGCTTGCAACAGGTGGTTGCTACAACCGGTCTACTAGGAAGGTGGCAGGTGGTAGGCAAGTCTCCTAAAACTATCTTAGATACGGCACATAATAGAGAAGGGCTCACCTATACCTTGGCACAATTACAAGCTGAGACTTATAAGAGTTTGCATATTGTATTGGGAATGGTCAATGACAAGGATTTGGAGGCTGTATTGCCTTTGTTTCCAAAAGACGCACAGTATTATTTTTGCAAACCCAATTTGGGTAGGGGATTGGCTACAAAATTACTTCAAGAGGCGGCTGCTGTCTATGGTCTACACGGAGAGGCTTTCGACGCTGTGCCTAGGGCTTTTGAGGCTGCAAACAACAAAACAGCTGAGGAAGATGTAATTTATGTAGGTGGAAGTACTTTTATCGTAGCTGAGGTATTGGAATCTCTCGAGGCAATTTAAAAGAACAATAGAAGCTAAGTATTTTGTATTTAGTGTTTTGAGTCTGTGTAGGGTGTGAAAATTAAAAAAAAGAAATTTTTTTCTTAAGAAAAGCATTGTAGATATAAAAAAGGGTAGTATATTTGCCACCGCTAAGGGCAATTAGCTCAGTTGGTTCAGAGCACCTCGTTTACACCGAGGGG
>JBELHA010000020.1:41752-46482 GCA_042091695.1 Flavicella sp. | reverse complement strand
ACATCATTTAAAACAAGTGCCATGTTTTTAATTTTCTTGTTTTTATGAATTGTTTTGATATAAGGAAGCAGGTCTTTCTCCGTATGTCCAGATCTTAATACATAGAGGTTTAAATCTGCTATTTCATTCATCAAGAACGTATCTGTAACAAGCATCGTAGGAGCAGTATCTACAATGATATAATCATAACTATCTTCAAGTTCTTTTATCAAATCACTGAAGCGATTGTTAAGTAATAGTTCAGATGGGTTTGGTGGAATTCTACCTGAGGCTATTACATCAAAGTTCCTGTCTGCAAAATCTACTTTGTTTATCAATTCATCTGCACTAAGATTTCCATTGTTTAGGTAGTCAGTCAATCCTAATTTGGATCTGTTCATGTTTAGATATCTATTCAATTTAGGGTTTCTAATATCCCCACCTACAATGACCACTTTTTTATCGGTGTCTACTAGGGATAGCATTAAATTAAATGACACGAATGTTTTTCCTTCCCCTTTGACACTTGATGTTACAAAGATTTTAGAGGCTTTGTTTTGTTGTTTCTTATTTTCTAAAAAATAGTTGACATTTGTTCTTATAATCCTGAAGGTTTCTCCTAATGAGCTTCTGTCGTTTTTACTCAACACATCGGTTTCGTTCTTTTTGATACGAATTGTTTCTCCAAGTAACGGTACATCTCCAACAATTTCTTTGACATCTTCTATGGTCTGTACTTTCGTGTTGAGGATTTCTAAGAAGTATATCACGCCAAAAGGAACAATCAATCCTAAAACTAATGCTAAGGCTAAAATCATAATTGGTTTTGGGAATACTGGTGAATTAGAAGAACTTGAAGGGTCAATTATTTTGGCTACTGGAGACACAACAGACATTGTAATTGAGTTTTCTTCTTTTTTCTTTAGCAAAAATAGATATAGATTTTGTTTGCTATTTTGTTGGCGCTCAATGTTTATATAGTCTTTTTCAATACTTGGGATGGACTTTATTTTTGACTTAATTTTAGCAATTTGCTTGTTCACATCAAGTCGGGTTAATTCTAAATTTTTGACTTCGTTTTTCAACGATTCAACAAGATTGTAGCGTTGGCTTTCTATGTTTCTATTCAATCCAACAACCAATGGGTTGAATTCTGTCGAGCTTTCTAATAACAACTTGTTCTTCTCAAGAGCAAGCTTATTATACTCAACTATTAGAGCACTTATATCACTGTTTTTTAATCCGATATTTGCAGGCAATAGATTGTTTTTTCTCTCTGGAGAACCGAGTTGCTTGATCATCAAGCGTATAAGACTTAATTGGATGTCTAAGTCCATTAATTTTTGATCTGAATCTTTGATGTTTTCTATAAAAATTTCTGATTCTGCTTTGATATCCGTCAGTTCATTGTCCTTTTTAAAACGAACCTTAATTCTTTCAATAGAGTCGAGTTCTTTCGATAGTATGGCTAATCTTTTGTCTAAAAAGATATCAGTATTGAATGCTATTTGGTTTTTGTCCAACATAGCATCTTTATTGTATTGGTATACCAGATTATCTAAGAGCTTGTTAGCCTTTTGTTTGTTAGAGTGTTTTAAGGAAACATCTAATACGTTACTGCTTTTAGTTTTGGCACTTACTAAAATCTGTTTTTGTAGTTCCGTAGTAAAGTAATCTTCAGGGTGGATCGTAATTTCGATTTCAGTAATAGGCTCTAGCTGTTCGTCATTAATGAGGTTTTTATTCTGCTCATAGAATTCACTTTTAGAGATAGTCAAGCTCCCCTGCTCAAATGCTACCTTCTTATCGTAGGTTACTGTAATGTCTATGTTTTCTTTTTCGTATACTAAGTGGTAAGAGTTATCATCCAAAAGCGTGATAAGGACATTTTTTAATGCTTTTATTTCCTTTCGGTATTCTTTTTTATTCCAACGAAAGGAAGTAGTGATGGGAGTAATGTCAAAAATATCAGAATTTCTAAGACCTATTTCCGCTTCTTGTATAACGTTTAATTTTAAACTGTCTACCACTTTGCTGACCAAAGAGTAGGAGTTGATAATTTCTATTTCATCATTTTTATCATTACCGCCACCACCTAGAGCATCAAAATCTTTAAAGGCGGCAAGTTCAGAAAGTCCTCTGCCTTCTTCAGCGTCTTTTATTAGAATTGTTGATTTGTTGTTAAAAATGGGGTTTTTTACTTTTAAAAAAACGATGGCTAGTACTAAAAAACTAACTACAGAAACAGCAAACCATTTCCAGTGTATAAGGTATTTTAGAATCTCTTTTTTTAAAGAAAAATTTTGTTTTACGGATGTTGTTTTTTCTGTAGGCATTATGGAAATTATCTGATAGAAAATATGGTTAACATTGATAGTAGTAAACTCGCAATAGACACGTAAATAGGAGTGTTTCTATTGAAAACAGAAGATTGTACTTGTGCGTCATTAGGGTTTACTATGAGTATATCGTTTTGTTGTAAATAATAAGAATCGGAATTAAAAATTGCACTAGAAGTTAAGTCTATTTTATAGTACTCTTTTTTAGAATTTTGATTTTCTCTTACAATCAAAAGTTCTTTTCTTTTCCCATAAATAGACATATCCCCTGCTAAACTCAGCGCATCCATAACAGAAACTCTCTCGTTTGGAACTGGATACATACCAGGTTTTCTTACTTCACCTAATACAGAAATATTGAAGTTTGTAATTCGTATATTGATGATAGGGTCTTTCACGTATTTTTTTATCTTATTGTGAATTTTTTCTCTCAATTCTCTTTTAGTCAATCCTATTACTGAAATTTCACCCAGTATTGGAAATTGTATACTTCCATCTTGTCCTACCAAATACGTTTGTAAAGTAGGTAAAGCTTGTACTTGAAGACTTCCAGATCCAGCTACCAAAGGTAGGTTGAACGGCATTGCAGATTTGTTGTCAGACGAAGAGATGTTTATCAGTATTTCATCGTTCTTTTTAAATCTAATTTGATTGATGGAATTAGAGGAAGAATTACTATAATCTTCAATATCCTGTAGGTATAGTACATCCTTGTTTGATGCACAAGAAAACAGTAAGCTGCAGGTGAATAATAGGGAGAATAATCGTGCGATAATTGGTAGCATTATTTTTGGTTCAAAATTAATAAAATATATGTAATAAGTTTAATAAGCATTGGGATCTTTTTTGATAAAAACAACAAATATTGTTGTTACAATTATTTTTATATCTAAGAATACACTCCAGTTTTCAATATACCAAATATCAGCTTCTGCTCTTTTTTTCATGTCTTCTACTTCCTTGGTTTCTCCTCTATGGCCATTAATCTGTGCCCAACCAGTAATACCTGGTTTTGCATAATGTCTCACCATAAATTTATCTACGAGCTCTTTGTACTCTTTAGTGTGTTTTAACATATGCGGTCTTGGTCCGACCAGCGACATTTCGTTTTTTAACACATTAATGATTTGTGGTAATTCATCCAAGCTAGTTTTTCTCAAAAAGTGCCCTACTTTAGTGACTCTAGCATCATTTTTTGTTGCTTGTTTGGAGTTACTTTCACTATTTACTTTCATGCTCCTAAATTTTAGACATGAAAAATCTTCGCCATCTCTACCCGTTCTTTTTTGTTTGAAAAAGACAGGTCCTTTGCTTTCCAACTTGATAAGTATCATGATTATGGGAAACAACCAAGAGAATAAAAAGAGTACAGCAAGTAAACTTAAAAAAACATCAATTCCTCTTTTAAGTATTCTATTTGTCAAGCTCTTTAGTGGTTCGTCTCTTAATTTTAATAAAGGGATATTAGCTACATAGTCTATTGAAAATAGCTGAGGTAGGTAATCAGAAAATTCAGGGATAATATGAACTCTAATTAGGTTGTTGTCTGCTATTTTTAAGAGTTCGTTTAAAAGTGCTGTTCTTTCAGATTTTAAGGATATTAATAATTGGTCTATTTTATGATTCTTTATATAGTTTATGGCTTTGTCTAATTGGGCAACGTCTGCATCCGTTGACATTTTATTTAACACATTTTCATCTGTAAATACAGCCTTTAATTTGAAGTCGAAAAATGAATTATTGTAGGTGGTTGAGATCAATTTATCCAACTGACTATTGTATCCAACGATTACTACGTTTTTTGTTGGAGGTGTTTTTTTGCGAATGGATTTTTCTACTAAGAAGAGTGAGATTTTCCACAACAATATAAGTATTGCGTGTATAAACAATACATCAATCAAAAAATGTCTAGAGTATTTGTAATCCGTTATTAAAAACAGAAACCCTGAACTCGCTAGAGAGAAAAAGAAAAGGCCTAGTGAGTTTTTAGCAAAAACATTGTGTGAATGTATTTGCTTGGAGTTGTCGTATAAGTCTAATTGAATGCCTATTACAAACCAGATCAAGGTACATCCTAAAAAAGGAATCAAAAAATAGGATGGTTGTGGGGTGACTGTTTTGAAGACTAAATTACTCGCCATTAAAAAAGATATAACCAATAATAGTAAATCTACAAGGGCAGAGATGCTAAAAAATAATTTTCGTTTAAATTTATTCATGAGAATTAAACTTTTGAATTTACAAAACGTTCAAACTTAGTTTCAAAAATGTCTTTACTAAATTTCTCTGCGTTTTTTCTAACGGTTTCATAATCAAATTTCTTTTTTTCAAATTCGATAACACTGTCTATGATGGCATTTTGTGTTTGCTCATAAAAGAAAGTACCACTTTTGTTTTCTGAGATAGTCTCTA
>JBELHA010000020.1:0-41652 GCA_042091695.1 Flavicella sp. | reverse complement strand
TCTCTTCTATATACTTTTTGTATTCTTTTAGCGATGTATTCTGAATTTGCCACAATATGATCTACTCTGTTGGTATTGATAACATCCCACGTTCTAATTTTATGCAACACACTTTTAGCATACCACGATTTTGGACCTTTTAGATTTGCAATTTTTAAATACTCAAAATACAAATCCCAAGCATAGCGCATGGGGGAGTGGATGTACGAAATATGAGTTTGATTTGTGTGTGTTAAAACCCCTTTTGCTATAGAAGCAGAGGATGAAATAATGAGATCGTAATCGGTCAAGTCAAAGCTTTCAATTGCTTTTGGAAATAATTGTAAAAACTTTCTGTGGTTACTTTTTGCGGTTGGTAAGTTTTGAATAAACGAGGTTGTTACCTGTTTGTTTTTACCAGGAAACACATAATCTCTATCCTCTTCTCCAAGAAAATCGATCAATGCGTAATGTTCAAAATCATCCCATATAGAATTTAGGGAATGTATTACCTTTTCGGCTCCTCCATTGACATAATACCAGTCTGCTACTAATGCTTTTTTCATCTATTCTTCTATTATGGTGAAATAACTTTGTTGTCTTTTAATCACATTCAAAAATTTGAGCATGACTATAGAAAACCATATCGGTGTATATATATAGACAAATCCATACCATTGAATTCTAAATTGTAGGACAAAGAATACAATGGCTATAATTGACATATAGTGGTTTTTATAACGAAATAAGATTCTGATAAATAGACCATAGAAAATAGCATAAATAGGAACTCCTAGTCTTCCAAAGATCAAAACTCCTTCTGTGTAGAAAAGTCCTCCACCATAGTTGTAAACATATTCTCTCAATATTTCTGTGAAGTTGTAAACAACGTTTTCTCCTGTTCCGCCAATACCTGGTAGGTATAATAAGCTTCCTATTTCATTCAAAACAGGTCCAATCTCGACTCCTTTCTCATTCAAATATGTAAATGATGAAAAGTAGATGTGTGTAACATCACCTACCGTACTTGAGGACACGATGTTTTGATAGAGTAACAATAATTTGAATGCCTCACCATTTCTCCAATAGTGTGCGCCAATAGCTGTTACAACTGCCAATGAGCCAAATATAATAAGACTTAGATTTAGTTTTTTCTCTTTGATAATTTCACTGTCAGTATTGGTTTGCAAAATAAAAAATAACAATACGGTGGTAAGAGAATTTACCCTTTCCCCTCCTGCAATTAATAACACTGCAGTTAGTATTTGAATGATTGAGGAAAGTGACTTTAATTTTTCAAAGCTTAAAAATAAGATTGTGTTTAAAGATATTGATATCACTAGCCATGGTCCCGCTATTAAATTCCAACGTTGCTCTGCAAGGCCAAATGCTTTAGGGTATGCTAAAACGGATGTAATTAGAAGCAATAATGCAATAAAAAATCGCATGCTTTCAGTGAATTCAATCCGTTCGTACTCAAATTTATGATCTCTAAGTTTCCAGATCACACCAACAAAGCAATAATACCCAACAATTGCGTAAATAAGAGCAGATTCAGAGAATATTTCGTTGATAGGCCTTCCTAAAATATCAATAGATCCACCAAGAGGATAATCTATACAAAACAAGTACATGGTTATCAATGGGTACCAATAAATAAATAAGGTCAGCTTTAGCAAAATACTTTTAAATTGTGTCAATAGCACAAACCCTAAAACAATAAATAAGATAGAAGAAACGCCAATCATTGTTGAGTGTATATTTTGTGTAGAGCTGTGACGTAGTTTTCAGGTGTGAACTCTGATGGGTTTGTAATCTTATTTGTTTTTTTTATTGCAACCTCTTTCAGGGCTGAATTTATTTCTAAAGACCAGTCTTTTACGAGTACATAGCTTTCGGTTAGTTTTGTAAGTTCCCTAATACCTCCTAAATCACTAGCTAAAATTATATTTTTAAAAGTAGCTCCTTCAATGAGTGATAAAGGGGCATTTTCATACCATACGGAAGGAAGTAATAAGACATTGCTACTCAATAAAAACTGCTGCACTTCATTTTGTGTTTTGTGGCCGTGCATGCTTACATAATCGAGTTGTTTTTCTTCGATAAAGTCTTTTATTTCAGAGGCTTGTTCTCCATCACCTAAAATATCAAAAGTTAGGTTTGTAACCTTATTCATTTCAAGTGCTTTTAAGAATTCTAAAAGACCTTTTTCTCTTGAAAGTCTACCGATAAATAAGAGTTTTATTTCTTGTGCTGCAGGTGTTTTACGAATCGATTTCGTATGCTCAGTCTCAAAGGGATTTCTAATCATTTGTATTTCCTTTTGGATATTGCTTTTTTCAAAAGCTTCCTTTAGAAAATAACTAGGAGCAACAATCATATCAATTACACGAATTATTCTTGATAGTTTGATAGCCCAAAACCATTGCATTTTTTTGACGAAACTGAATTTGAATCCACGGTGGTCAATTCTTTTAAATAGAATTGAGCGCAAACTATTGTTGTTAACGTCTATAGTTTTTACACTGTTTTTTTCGTGGTATAGCAAACCGCTAGATGGAGATATCAAATGATAGTCATGTGCGGTAAAAATAACTTTTACAGCACGTTTCTTTTTGAATTTCTTAATTGTGTAAAAAATTCCTGGAGAGAGAAAGTGATAGTAATTATGAATATGAATAACGTCAGGGTGAAACTTGTTTAATTTTTCCTCAAGTTTATGCATGAATTCGCTATTACATAAATAATTTTTTAAATTTTTAGGCTTTTTAATTTTTTCAGAACCCACAAGAAAATCTACCTCATGCTCTTTCTCGAGTAGTGCAATAGATGTTCTAAAAACACCTTCTGCACCACCGCCTTCTAAGTAATCATTTAAGAGTAAGATTTTCAACATAAAATGCTTGTTATTTTGTTTCTGATGCGTGTTTTTTATTTGTCAAATTTATTCATTCTAATTCTTAGTAGGTGTCTATTTTGATCTGTAAATTCGTTTCTACCGTGTAACATTGTTTTGTTGTTGATAAAGATCAAATCTCTTTCCTCTAAGAAAAACGCTTCAGTATGTTTGTTTTCCAAAATAATTTTTTTGAGTATTTTGTAAGCGTCTATTTGTTTTCGAGTACATTCAGCCTTTTCATGTTGTAGGGCTTTTTCAAAAGTATCTACTCTAAATCTAATTTCATTTTCTCGAAGGATAGGTCCGTAATTGAATTCAGCATCGTTGTTGCCTGTTGTCTTTTTAAATACATTTGGAACAATAAAAGGATAGTTTGTAGAAGATAGTGTGTCAATTAAAGCTTCGCTGTTCTCTAATTCGTTTATTGTTTTGATTACATTCTTTAAACTTAATAAAGAAGATAATCCACCTCCACATTCTGCTTTTTTTAAGGTCAATAAACCAAAATAATCTTCAGGATAAGAACTGTATTGACTGTCGGTATGTAATTCTGCTTCATGACTGTGTTCAGAGTATGTTTTGATCAAACTATCAGACTTGGCATTTGATTTTATGTCCCAAATGATACTGTCTTTATTATCATGAGCAATGGTGTCACCAATCAAAAGGGAAAGTTTTAAGAATTTTTCTCTAGATTCTTCAAGGTTATTAGGGTCGATATTAAAATTTTTAACAACGATGTAACCTATCTCATTTAAATCATTAAGTATTTTTTTAGCTAAATATTCATAGCTAAGTGGGGTTTGTTCAAAATCAAAATAATTTATTTGTTCTATATCTATCATGTCTTATTTGTTAATTGATTTGTGATCACGTATGATGTTAATTAGGGAATAATTTATAGATTTCCCAATGGTGTAACTTTTACTTAAGTAGTTTATTTTAAGTGTTTTATCTCTTTTAAGCAAGGAGACAAAATAGGATAAATAAAGAAAGGAGATCCCTTGTTTTAACTCCTTACTTTCATTGTTGTAATTGTATAAATATTCAAGGCCTTCTACTGCAAGTTCAGTTTGTCTCTTCAGAGCAATCATACTAAAAACGCCACCTTTATGATGTCTGTATACCGCTGGTTTTAAATCGTTAAAAAAAAAGGCTTTACCATGCAGACTCAATTTCCCTCTAGAAATTAAATCACCACATACAACTGTTTTCATCTTTTCATCCCAATAATCGAACAAGCCATTTCTATAGATCAGCGATATTGTAGGGAAAATAATTTTTAAAAAGTCTTGAGGTTCTATTGTTTTGTCTTTTGTGAAATTGAATATGGATGATATTATATTAGTATCTTTTCTTACAACTGTATGATGAAAACAAGCTACATAATCTTCGTTTTTCTCTAGGAAATCTACTCTTTTTTGTAGGGACAATTCATCTGTCCAATAATCATCCCCTTCTATAGTACATAAATACTTCCCTTTAGACGAGAAATTGGCATACACATTATTGAATAGTCCTGATGGTTTTCCATTTACCTGTATATTGTTTTCTCTTGAATTCAATAACAATCTAATCTTATTAGGATATTTTTCTGCATATGCAATACAAATTTCTCGAGTACCATCGTTTGAAGCGTCCTCGGCAATTAGTATTTCAAAATCAAAACTAGTTTTTTGTTGTAAAATAGCGTCTAAGCATTCTTTTATGAACGCATGATGGTTGTAGGTAACTACCTTAACAGTGACCAACGGTTTTTTGTCAGCTCTGTTGTTTTTATATGCAACTACAGGTTCTTTAAGGTATTTGTTTTTAAATTGTATAAACTCCATAGCTATTTTTTAAATAAAACAGGGAAGATTGTTTCATCCCTATAATCTGGGTTACCAGCTCCATCTTTTTTACAGATCTTGTCATAACTAATAACAATCAGCTCTCCATTTTCTTTGTATTGTTTTCTGTAAGTATTCGATGCATCCTGAAAATGAACTGCCAATGCGACTCTATTTTTATCACTGGTGTTGGGGTAACTAGCATGTATTGTATTGCAATTGTGAAAACTGACTTGACCTTTTTTTAAAGTCATAGGTGTTTTAGTATACCCTTGTCTTTCTTGTTCAAGATACTTTTCGAAAGACGCAAGATCTTGATTGTTGAAAGAAAAGAATTTTTTTAGCTTTTCGTCTTTTTTCCATAAACAGCTATTGTCTATGTGAGTAAGAGGTCCCATGTCTAAAGTGCAATCTTGTAATGGAATCCAGGCTGTTAACATCTTTTCAGAGGTGCATGTAGGCCAATATGCTTTGTCAGAGTGCCATCCTACGGCCCCCATATTTTCATTTGAAGGAAGTTTGTTGACCAAAGAATCGGCAAACAATCTGATTTCATCTGTCTCTGCCAATAGAGCGGCAGTTTCTGCGATTAGTGGATGAAAACCTAAATTCTGTAACCCTTCTTTTTGAAGTGTAACAAACTCGTTGTTTTTTATAGCTCCTTTTGTGTCAACAGAGTCATTAGCAATTGCATTGTTACCTCTAAAATTAAAATCAATTTTCCCTTCGTAAAATTCATTGGCGCTTTCAATTGCGCTATCAATAATTTCTTCAGGTATTATTAAGTCACTTACATACCAACCTCTTTCTTTGTATTGTTCTATCTGTTCTTGTGAAGGAAGAAGTTCTCTTTCTTGGGAAGTTGATTTTTTTGATGAAATCATAGCTTAGTTTATATAATTGATAATTTTCTCAGGTCTACAGTCATTAGTAATGATCAGTGAGGTTAGTTTTCTGTGGTCTACTTTATTTGTCACCGGGTGAGATGAAGTTCTAAAATCGCCAAATCCATAATAATTATCGTCAAAAAACAATAAAGTACCAGTTACATAGTCTTCAAATTTTTCTTCTTTAATTTTACCAAAGATTCTTTTTTGAGGGATCCATTTTTGTAACACTAGATCTTTTAAGTCGGAGTCAGTAAACAAACTTTTCCATTCTTGAGGTTCTGTAACAAGACCGGCATATATCTTTTGACTTTTTCCAAGTGCTCTGTGTTTTAGAATCCATTCGTCTTTGTTTAATTTGGCATGATTCCATATCTCTGGATTTTCAGTAGCAGTATATGTTGGGATGTAGAAATCTTCAAATTCAGAAATTTCAGCTGCTGTTAAGGCATTTTCTTGAAGTTCTTTTTTTCCAATAACCGAAAAGAAACGTTTGTCATGAATCAAGAATATGGTTCTAAAATCATTAATTAAATTTAATTTGGACAAAAAACGAATATTTTCTTGAGATATCGCTGTAATTTCATCAAAAGAAAGTTCACTAATCACAAATGAATCGGAAAGAAGCTCTTTGTATTGCTCTAAATCATTAGGCTTTATTTGAGTCACAGTCATACCCATTCTTTCGAATATATCTGTATATATTTTTGACTCATTCTTTGTGTCGGCACCCTTTAATATACAAACAGAATTAGTGTCTTTTATATATTCATTTAGGTGTTTGTATATATTGTGGTAAGGATTTTGAACTTCAGTTTTTTCTAAATGTTTTTCTTTATAGTCTAAGGCGATTTCATTCATTAGTGCAGATAAAAACATTCCGTTTAAAGCAAATCTACAGGTGATTTCAATAATCTTAACATCATTTTCCTGGTTGTAAACAAAGTCAGTTCTGTAACTTCCAATTTTGAATTTCTTTTCGTTAAAAACACGAATAATATTTTCAATATTTTCTTCTACAGGCATCAGGTGCTTGTATTTGCTATAATTTGTTACAAACTCTTGAATGAGTTTATACATGATTTTTTGAAGTCTTTCTAACTTAATGTTGTGAGACTTACTGATTATAATAGGTTCGTTGTAGATCCACTGTTCAAAATAACTTCTCTTCTCTTCAATAAATTCCCCAACAGATTCTTCTAATGTCATTTTAAATTAATTTGTATTGTTTTATCATTTTTTGAGTCCCTTCTCTTCCTTGGTGCATTAATACGTCAATGATTGAAAGATAAGGCGTGTGCTCATTGTCAAATTGTTTGTAAGGTTCTAGCTGAGTTTCGATAAAAAATAATTCTATGTCGTGTTGCTGAAAATAGGATTTGTCATACAATTCAGTACCTCCAATTGGATTTACATAAGTGTCTGCATCTATTTTTTTGCAAATATTAAAAATTCTTTTAGATTTTATTTCCTCCAAAACCTTTGTGTTTTCTTTGAGGTCCTTCTCCATATCTAACATATCATCATTGTCAAATTTGATTGAGGTGTTGATGTTTAGGTAATTGCAAATGTCTATTATTATCTCGCTGTTGTAACGGTGTAAAGATGTTTCATCACGCATTATACTTTTTTCTATCAAAGGATATATAGCTTCAAAATATGCTGCTTTTTTGTAATTGAAATAAATGAGCTTTAGCAGTTGCTTTTTCCATGTATTGTCTTTTTGGATTTCAATTTCCTTTATTGTTTTAAAAGAACTTTTCTTTGAAATAGGAACTTTAATAGCAACAGGGATTTTTCTTCCTTTGTCTAAGATGTTATTTTTTGTGATGAAAGACTTTTTTCTAAAACTAACATGTTCATACAAATGAAAAATATCGACAGCTTCAATTAACTGAAAATATCCTAGGTATGGGAAAAAATAAGATTGCATAATTCCTGCTTTCATTCTTATATTTTTTGAGTAAATAATTTTATCAATTCTTTTACTTCATTGAGGGATCTACTTTTGCTAATCGCAGCAGTTGCTATAAAAACACTAAAAGTAACCAAACTACCCGTTAACAATTGCAAGCTGTTGGATTTATTTTCTAAGAGTGAGACGCTGTAGGATCCAAGTAAGTAAGATACAATCGCATAAAGGATGATCGGGTACATGTCTATCAACTGGTCTAAAGTGCTGTAATTAATGAGGTTTTTACTGTGATAGGTATTGATAAATATTCCCAATAGAGAACTTACAATAATAGCACACAACAAGCCGTAAATCCCAAAATAGACACCTATAGAAAGAGAGGTTATTACAAGTATAATTTTGAGAATTCCTATCTTTAGGAATAGGTCAGTTCTATTGCAGATTTTAAATAAGTTAGTGTTAAAGGCATGAATAGGCGTTAGTATCCCTGCTACTGCTAACAATTGGAAATAAGGGACAGCTTCGAGCCATTTATTTGTGTACAATAGAATAAACAGTGGTTTTGCTACCACAACCAAACCAATCATAAAAAGTGTTACTAAAAAAAACATGCTTTGTAAGATTTTACTGTACAATTCCTTAAACCTCTTATTATTATCTTGAATAGCTGCCAAGAGTGGATACGTTACACTTGTTATAATTGTGCTCAATAAATTTATAGGATAGTTTCTAAATGTCTTGGATTGATTGTAGAACCCCAATGTGCTTATATTGAAGTTTTTACCAATTATAAATGAGTTTATTTCTGATGAAATAGCATCAATAACAGATATTACCATCAATCGATAGCCGAACTTAATATGCTTTTTAAGAAAGTTCATAGAAAAACCTATCCGAGGCCTCCATGCTGATGCAAACCAATAGATTAAAGATTTTAATAGTAACGTTGCTATTTGCATATAGACTAAGCTCCAGACTCCTAGTTCGTTGTAAGCACATAAAATTCCTATACAAGCGCCTATTATTACTGCAGGTGTATTGTAAAGTGCGATTTTTTGAAACAATACTTGTTTGATTAATATACTGTGTTGCACATAGTAAAAAGCAGAAATTATAAAAGTAACTCCGTAGACCCTTATGAGGTTTGTAACTAGGCTATTTTCAAAAAACAAAGCAATCAAAGGTGCTGAAAAGTACAAGATAGGGTATAGTAAAGTGCTGATAATTAGGTTTCCATAAAACACAGCGTTGAAATCTTCATTGCCTGCCGTGTTATCTCTTATTATCGAATTCCCTAAGCCTCCTTCAATAAGCGCGTTTCCTAAACTGATAAAAACAGTAACTATAGCGATGAGTCCAAAATCTTTTGGTTCCAATATTCTTGTAAGAAAAATCATTACAATAAATGTAACGGCTCTCAAAAGGATATTGTCAACAAAAGACCATGTAAGCCCATTTTTAACTTTAGATTTTAAAGAACCCATGCTTTTTCAGAATTAAGAACCATTTGGATAATTTCTGAAATCTCTCTTACAGTATCTTCTGATAAGTCAAAGAACAATGGCAAGCACAGTATTTTTTTAGAAATAGAATCGGCAATTGGTAGTGTTTCATTTTCGGAAACGTACGGTAAAGAGCTAGAAAGTAAAGGGTAGAAATACCTTCTCGCTATGATATTGTTTTGTTTCAAAGAACTTTGTACCTCCAAAAGTTCCGCTTCTGTATTAAAGATTACAGGGTAATATGAATATGCAAAGGAGGTATCATCGTTCCATATTTGCTTTTTAATTATACCTTTTAAAAGTGAATCGTACAACAAAGATAGTTGTTGTCTCTTGTTCCAATTAGAAGAGAAATGATTCAAGTTCACCAATCCCATGGCAGCGTGGAATTCTGAATTTTTAGCATTTGTTCCAAGGTATTCAAAAGAAACTTCGTTTTTAAAACCAAAGTTTCTCATGGATTTAATTTTATGGTGTAAATCTTTGTCCTTTGTAACGATCAAACCACCTTCAACGGTATGGTAAATTTTTGTAGCATGCGTACTACAGATCGTAATATCTCCATACTCAAATATTGATTTTCCATTAATTTCTACACCAAAAGCATGTGCTCCATCATAGATAACTTTTAAGTTGTGCTTTTTTGCAATTTCTTCAATAGCAACTACATCACATGAATTACCATATACATGAGTAGCAAGTATTGCACTTGTGTTAGGTGTGATTGCTTCCTCTATTTTAGAAGGATCAATGTTCAAAGTATTTTTGTCAATATCAACAAAAACAGGTGAGCACTGTTCCCAACAAATACTACTTGTGGTAGCAACAAATGAAAAAGGAGTAGTAATAATTTCTCCTTCTAAATTCAGTGCTTTTATAGAAAGCTGTAATGCTATTGTTCCATTGGATACAAATAAAAGGTTTTTGACTTTTAGCTTATCAGACAAGCGTTTTTCTAATTCGCTTGCAATTGGGCCAGAATTAGTCAACCATTGGGAATCCCAAATAGTTGAAATAATTGAGTCGTATTCCTCTTTTGGGGGTAAAAAGGGTTTTGCAACAGGGGTCATTTTTTTTTAACAAATATAAATAGTTGATTGTATATATTAAGGTTTTATTTAGTTTAATTCACTAAAAAACGCGTAAATCACTTGGGGTCAATGTGTTGTAGGTCTCTGTGAAAGAAGTTGCTAATATCTAGGTTTTATTATAAAAGCATGTTTTCTGTTCAATTGTTTGGGTAATTACTATTGCATTTTTTTTAGGTGTTGAGATTGTCTTAGACGTCCAAGATGAGCTATCTTTACAAATAAAAAAACCGCAAAGTAAACTTTGCGGTTTCTGGTGGTGCCTCCAGGAATCGAACCAGGGACACATGGATTTTCAGTCCATTGCTCTACCAACTGAGCTAAGGCACCATTGCTACTTATTGGGTGAACGTATCACTTTGTCTAAGCGGTTGCAAATATACAGGTATTTTTTATCTATATCCAAACTTTTTTTAAAAAAAAGGGTTTTGTACCTTTGACAATTCAATTTCGATTATGACAAACTTGATTATAGACGAGGGTAATACCAATGTTAAAGTTGCTGTTTACGAGTCTGATACCTTGACAGATCTTTCTATAGTTTCTTTTGAGACACTTGAAGAAGTGTTGCCAACTTTTTTTTTAGTTCACAAAATTTCTCACGTTATTTTATCCTCTGTAGGCGCTTTTGAAAATGAAATTAAAGTTTTGATACCTGCTACGATCCCTTTTTTATCACTCTCTAATACGACCAAAGTTCCTTTTGAGAATTTATATGCAAGTCCAAAAACTTTGGGGGTAGATCGCATTGCTTTAGTAAGTGCAGCTTCTTCCTTGTTTTCTTATCAAAATGTATTGGTTGTTGATATGGGAACTTGTATTACATTTGATTTTATCAATGCTAAAAATCAATATTTAGGGGGTGCCATTTCTCCGGGTATTCGAATGCGTTACAAAGCGTTGTCTAAATTTACAGCAAAACTCCCCGATTTGTCTGTAGAAACTCCCGAGACCATTACCGGAGTCGATACAGCATCTAGCATGCATTCTGGAGTTGTAAATGGCATACAGCATGAAATAGACGGTGTTATAACTTCTTACAAGCAGGAGTATTCCGATTTAACAGTAGTTTTAACAGGAGGAGACCTTATTTATTTGTCTAAAAGATTAAAAAATAGCATATTTGCGCATTCAAATTTCCTCTTAGAGGGTTTGAACACTATTTTAAAATACAACATACACGAATGAAACAGAAAACAATCCTGTTTTTAGCGCTGCTAAATACATTGGGCCTTTTGGCTCAGAAGCAACAATCCTCTCCCTATTCATTTTTTGGAATCGGAACAAGCTTTCTTTCAAAGACAGTAGAGGAATCTTCTATGGGAGGAGTAGGTGCTGCTATTTCTGATCCTATACGTTTGGGTATGAGTAATCCAGCAACTTTATCATCTTTGAGATTTACAAATTATTCTCTAGGAGTTTTGAGTAACAAATCAACCGTCAGTGATGCAAACGTGAATCAAGAAGGTAGTAGTTTGTCATTGTCTTACCTTAATTTAGGGATTCCTTTGGGGAATAAAGGAGGAATGTTCCTAGGAGTAAGATCAAATACAGGTGTAGGTTATGCTTTGACAGATAATACAAACCCAGATTTTGTAGATACGTATGAAGGAACAGGTGGTACTAGTAGTTTTTATATCGGTGGTGGATATGAGCTTTTTAAAGGATTTTCTTTAGGGATTCAAACTTCTTTTATTTTTGGAAATATATCACATATTGTAACGGATAGGGAAGAAGGTCTGATTTTTGATACACGCTTACAAACAGATTTGTCTGTAGATGGAATGATGACAAAAATTGGTGCCCATTATGAAACGCAAATCCTCTCTAATAAAATAGTGAGTTTTGGTTTCACACATGAGCTTGAGCATACTATTGATCTTAAAGAAGTAAATATATTCAACCCAGATGGTGTAACAGGACAACTTACAAATGCATCAAATACAACTTTAGCAATTGCTTATGGAAAGCGCAGTGTTTGGCAGTCTAGTATAGAATATAGTGCTAATACAGCTACTGTTTTTGAAGGTGTAGCAACAGATTATATCACAAATGGTGTTGACTATGGCGATTACCAACGTATTTCTTTGGGCGGGTACTACACACCTAAGTTCAATTCATTGACAAGCTATTTTCAAAGGGTAACGTATCGTGCAGGTTTAAAGTATGAAAACACTGGGTTGCTTGTAGCAAATACGGAAATAAAAGATCTTGGCATGTCTTTTGGTATAAGTTTACCATTAGGAAAAGGATTGACAAGTTTAAATCTAGGAGTTGATTACGGAGTCAAAGGAGAAATAACATCTAACACTGTTGAAGAAAAGTATTTCAATATACGCATTGGAGTATCGCTAGGTGATAAGTGGTTTAATAAGAGAAAAATAAATTAATTAGTTAATAGAGTAAGAAATGAAGAAATTTGCAATTATTATAGCGTGTTTATTGTTTAGCTTTTCGGTATCTGCCCAAGATACAGGAAACCAAGAGGCGATGATAAAATACAACCTCTTTAAAGGAGATTACAAGTCTAAAAATTATGAATCAGCTTATGAAAATTGGATCTGGTGTTTAGATAACTCTCCAAAATTATCAGTAAATATTTACAAATTAGGTACAACAATCGCAAAACACCGATTGAAAAATGCATCTGACGCTGATAAGCCAGCTGCAGTTGCTTTGGTTGAAAGAGTTTACGAGCAAAGAATTAAAAACTACCCACAAGATTTAGCAAAAGTCTATAGTGACTATGCTACTTTTATGGTAGACAATAAGTATGACAATGAGAAGGTTTTTGCTACGTTGAAAAAATCATACGATGTAGATCCTTCAAAAATGGGAGTGAAGTCTATGTTTCGTTTCTTTAAAATGTTAACGGAAAGAAATAAAGATACAAATGTTCAGTTCATTTTCGATACCTACGATGTATTGGTAAAAGGAGTGGAGAGTAAGTTAAACTACTATGCGACTAAATTGGACAAGTACCATAAAAAAGAAGATGCAGGAAATGTATTGTCTTCTAAAGAGCAAAAATTAGTAAAAGCTTATGAGAACAATACAAAAGCAATGGGGCAAGTTGTAGGTGGTTTGGATAAAATTATCACTGATTTGTCTACTTGTGAAAGATTGATTCCTTTGTATACAGAAGATTATGAGGCTAATAAATCGAATGCTGCATGGTTGAAGAGTGCTGTAAACATGATGTACAAAAAAGAATGTACGGAAGATGCATTGTACGACAAATTGGTAGAGACTTATGTAAATGTTGACGGTTCTCCAGAAGCCTATGTTTTTTATGCAGGTATGTTGATGAAGAACAACGAAATGACCAAAGCGCAAGAATACTTCTTAAAAGCTGTAGGCGAGGAAACAGATGCTTTCAAAAAAGCAAAGTACTTGTTCAAGATTGCATCAATTATGGAGAAGAAAGGACGTAAGTCTGAAGCTAGAAAGTACGCTTTACAGGCAATCAATAATCAAAGAAGTATGGGGAAAGCCTACTTGTTAATCGCGAGAATGTATGCCTCAAGTGCTAACAGTTGTGGTACTTCTGAATTCCAAAAAAGAATGGTATATGTTGCAGCCTTAGATATGGCAAGAAAAGCAGCAGCTGTAGATCCAATTCACAGAAGTAAAGCAGAAAAATACATCAAGAGTTACAAAGCATCTGCTCCTGATAAAAAAGCTATTTTTACTGAAGGTGTGCAGTCTGGTGCTCCTTACAAAGTAGGGTGTTGGATAGGAGTTACGGTTAAAATTCCTTAATTTTACCCTACAAACCAATTATATTTTCAATATTGAAACTATTAAAACACATTAAAAGTAACTTAAAAAACATTGTTGTCATTTCTTTGGCAGCAATGTTTTTTTCTTGTGAAAACAGTGTCAAAGAGGTCAATGATTTTCTAGCAGATAAAAATTTACCTATTGGTGAATCTGAAAATGTATTTCATGTATATAAAGACTCTGGAAATATTGTTTTTCGTTTGAACACTCCTTTACTACTTGATTTTTCAAATAGAAAAAAACACCCATATTCAGAATTTCCAAAAGGAGTAGAATTAGTAACCATCAGTAAAAACGGTTTGGACTCTACTACAGTAACTGGAAATTATGCAATTTCGTTTTCCAAGACTTCTGTTTCCGAATTGATCGGTAATGTGGTTGTTTTCAATCATACTGAAAAGTCAAAACTCGAAACCTCTCAATTGTATTGGGATCAAAAATCTAAATACTTCTTTACTGAAAAACCCTTTGTGCTAACTGTAGATAAAGACACTGTTTTTGGTGTTGGTTTTGAGTCTAAAGAAAATCTTAGTGAGTGGGTATTGAAAAAAGTAACAGGAAATCTTAACATCAAAGAAAAAGAATAGATATGAATGCATTTTCAAAATATATAGAAATAGGGTACCTAGTTGTAGGATTGATTTTTATCATTGATGGTTGCTTGAGCTTTCAGGAAGGAACAGAGATCGCAGTTTTACGAATTGGACTCGGTATATTGGCCACTTTTATGTTTTTCTTTAAAAGAAGGTTTCGAAAAAAACGTTCTTAATGAACAGTGACTATGGAATTTGACCTATTGATCATTTTACTCAGTATTTTATTTTCCGCTTTTTTCTCAGGGATGGAGATCGCTTTTGTTTCTGCAAACAAATTGCATATCGAACTCGAAAAGAAAAGAGAAGGCTATGCGTTTGTGGTATTGGGTAAACTCACTGAAAAGTCCTCAAAGTTCATCACGACGATGCTTGTAGGAAATAATATATCTCTAGTTATTTATAGTTATTATATGGGGAAGGTATTGGTCTCTTTACTGCTGCCTCTATTTCCTGAGAGTCTGCTCAACGATTTTTCAGCTTTATTAATACAAACATCACTTTCTACTATTGTGATTTTAATAACAGCAGAGTTTTTACCCAAGGCAATCTTTAGAATCTATGCAAACGAAACATTAAAGTTGTTTGTGTTTCCTGCCTATTTTTTCTATCTCCTCTTTTATTTTATTTCAGATTTTATAAGTTTTATTTCAGATTTTTTCCTGCAGGTATTTTTCAATACAGAAGGAGAAGAAACCCAAACAGAGTTCAGTAAAAAAGAACTAGGAGACTATATCTCAGAGCAAATTGACACTAATGAAGATAAAAAACAATTGGACTCTGAAATACAAATTTTTCAAAATGCACTTGATTTTCACAAAGTCAAAGCAAGAGAAATTATGGTTCCTAGGACGGAGATTATTGCAGTAGACATGCACGATAAACTTGAAGATCTTAGCAAGTTATTTATAGAGTCTGGTCTTTCAAAAATTATTGTTTACAAGTCGTCTTTAGACGATGTAATCGGCTATGTTCGTGTGTACGATTTGTTTTCCAAACCCAAAAGTATCAAGTCTATATTAATGCCTGTCGAGATTGTTCCTGAAACTATCGGTATCAACGATGTACTGTCTGTTCTTACAAAGAAACGAAAAAGTATAGCACTTGTTTTGGATGAATATGGAGGGACTTCTGGAATCATAACGGTCGAAGATGTTATCGAAGAAATATTTGGAGAAATTGAGGACGAACACGATTCAATAGTACTCTTGGATGAGCAAATAGATACACATTCTTTTAAGTTGTCTGCTCGTTTAGAGATTGACTATTTGAACGAAACCTATGACTTTAATATTCCTACCGATGAAAGCTATGAGACGCTAGGAGGTTTTATTTTAGATCATACAGAAAGCATACCATCAAAAGGAGATGTTTTAAGTATACTAAACATGGAAATAGAAGTTTTAAAAGTAACTTCTTCTAAAATTGAGCTTGTTATTCTTCGTGTTTTAGAAGCCTAGAAAGCTTAAGTTATAGTGCTATTCTATCTTTTTATTTCAAGTTGTTAAAACTTTCTAATTAAAACCTTTTGGTCTTTTTTTATTAAATACTTAATTGTATTTTCGCACATTATCATATAATATTTAAAAAAAAATTCATGGCAATTTTATCAAAAATTAGAGAGCGCTCAATGTTTTTAATCGTAATTATCGGTTTAGCGTTATTTTCTTTTGTAGCAAGTCCTAAAGATATTTTAGACTTTTTTAACTCGAGCAAAGTAAATTCTGTAGGAGAAGTAAATGGAGAACAAATAAGTAGAAAAGAATTTACTACACAAGTAGAAGCTTATAAATCAAATGCAGGAAATGGTGTTACTGAAATGCAAGCTGTAAATGCTGTTTGGAACTCTATTTTAAGTGAAAAAATATTCAAATCACAATTAGTAGAATCTGGAATTGTTGTTGGAGAGAAAGACGTTTGGGATGCTATCGTTGAAATACCATCTATCAAGAATGCGGAATTGTTCAAGAACGAAATCGGTCTTTTTGACGAAGAGAAGTTGAAAAATTACTTAGCTGATTTAAAAGAAAATTCAAAAGACCAAGCAAACAATGCATGGTTGAACTGGTTACAAACTGAAAGAAGTGTTGCTAGTAATTTAGAAAGAGCTGCGTATTCGCAATTGGTAAAGTTAGGTGTTGGCGCTTCTTTAAAAGAAGGAGAAAGAACTTACTTAGAAAACCAGACCAAACTTTCTGGAAAATATGTATATGTTCCTTATAACTCTATCAATGACAGCTTAGTGTCGATTACTTCTGATGAAGTAGCTAGCTATGTAAAAGATCACGCTAGTGACTATGAGACGGATGCTACTAGAGATATTAGCTACGTTACATTTGATATAAAAGCATCTGCTGAAGATGAAGCTGCCATCAAAGACGATTTGAACTTTATCGTTCCTGCTTTTGTCAAGACGGAAACAGTTGAAGAATTTATTGAAGACAATGGTACTGATATTCCTGTAGACGCTAATTTTGTGTATAAAAATAATTTGCCAACAGTAATTGCTGACGATGCTTTTTCTGCAGCCATAGGAAATGTTGTAGGTCCTTACAAATTTCAAAATCACTTACGTTTGTCTAAGATAGTTGCTTCTTCAAAAATGCCAGATTCAGTAAAAGCAAGTCATATATTGATTTCTTTTGCAGGTTCAAGAGCAGCTGATGCAACAGTAACTCGAACAGAAGCTCAAGCTGAACAATTGGCTGATAGTATTTTGAAAGTAGTAACTAAGAGAAGTTCAAAATTTGCTGATCTTGCAAAAACTATTTCTGTAGACAAATCAAACGCCTCTAAAGGTGGAGATTTAGGTTGGTTTACATACAATGCAATGGTGCCTGAATTTAGAGATTACTCTTTTGAGAATTCTAAAGGAGATATTGGTGTTGTAAAAACGACTTTTGGCTTTCATGTAATTAAAATTGAAGATCAGAAAAATGTCCAAAAAGTAGTAAAGTTAGCAACTATAGCTAAAAAAATAGATGCCTCGGAAGCTACTGAAAATACGATTTTTGAACAGGCAGAAACTTTGGCTTATGAAATCTCACTAGGAAAGAATATCGATGTTTTAGCAAAAGAGAACAATTATATTGCGCGCCCTTTGGTAGGAGTGAAAGAAATGGATGATGCTGTTGGAGCTTTGGGTAAAAATAGAGGAGTTGTTAGATGGGCTTTTGATAATGAAACTGCTATAAAAGCTGTAAAGCGTTTTGATTTAGAAAAAGGATATGCTGTAGTTGTGGTTACCAATAAATCTGATAAAGGTTTGGTGTCTGTTTCTGCTGCTGCAAGCAAAGTGAAGCCTATATTATTGAAAGAAAAGAAAGCTGCTTTGATCGCTGCAAAAATGACAGGTGATGATTTACCTGCTATTGCTGCTGCTTCGAAAGTGAGTGTTGCTTCTTTTGCCAATGTAACAATGGGAGCGCCAACTATTTCTGGAGTAGGTACTGAACCTGCGGTTGTAGGAGCAATTTACGCTGCAAAACTAAACACTGTAATCAATACAGTAAATGGAAATAAAGGAGTATTTGCAGTTGTGACAACTAAAAAAGAATTACCGACAACTTTGCCTAACTATGAAGGTTCAAGAGCTTCTTTGGCTACTGACAATCAATCAAAGCTTTCAAGTCAGTTGTACAATTCATTAAAAGATATTTCAGAGGTAACTGACAATAGAGCTTTATTGTACTAATATAATATGAAATAGGTTGTTTTTAAAATACCCTATTCCCAAATTGTTTATAGATTCTGGGGGGATTCTATAACTGATTAACTCTCGCTTCGGCGGGAGTTTTTTTATGCATTATGTTTTGATGTACTACAAAGGAATTAATGGATGTTTATATGATCTTTCACTAGGTATAAGACCCAAAAAAACCCCGTCATTGACGGGGTTTTATAACTATAGACTATTTGATTAGTCTCTAGGCTTTCTATTGTCCTTACGGTTGTCTCTTCCTCTAGAGTTATCTCTTGGTGGTCTAGCTACATATCCTTCAGGTTTTTCAAGTAACGCTTTTCTCGAAACTTTCTCTTTGCGTGTTTTTGGGTCAGTACCAAAGTATTTAACTTCAAACTCATCGCCCATATTCACGACGTCAGATACGTTTTCAGTACGTTCCCATGCCAATTCACTCACGTGAAGCAACACTTCGTTACCAGGTGCGTCTAAGTATTCTACAACAGCTCCAAAGTCTAACATTTTGATGACTTTCACTTTGTAAGTATCTCCTTTTACTGGTTTGAAAGTAATAGAATCAATCTTAGCAAGTACAGCGTCAATTCCTTCGCTACCAGTTCCTAAAATCTCAACAATTCCTTCTTCAGTTTCTGGATCTTCATTGATTACAATTGTACATCCTGTTGTCTTTTGTAATTCTTGGATTACCTTTCCTCCTGGTCCAATCAAAGCACCAATAAATTCATTGGCAATTCTCTTAGTGATCATTTTTGGAGAGTGTGATTTTACATCTTCGTTTGGCTGCGCAATCGTTTCTGTAATTTTATCCAAGATATGCAAACGTCCTTCTCTTGCTTGTTTCAGTGCATTTACTAAAATTTCATAAGAAAGTCCTTTTACTTTGATGTCCATTTGACAAGCTGTAATACCGTCAGCAGTACCAGTCACTTTAAAGTCCATGTCTCCAAGGTGATCTTCATCTCCTAAGATGTCAGACAATACTGCATATCTATCACCGTCAGAAATCAATCCCATAGCGATACCTGATACTGGTTTCGTCATTTGTACTCCTGCATCCATCATTGCCATAGTTCCAGCACAAACAGTCGCCATAGAAGACGATCCATTTGATTCTAATACTTCAGAAACAACTCTTACAGTGTAAGGACATTCGTCAGGTACCATTCCTTTTAGTGCACGTTGTGCTAAATTTCCATGACCTACTTCTCTACGAGATGTACCTCTTAATGGACGCGCTTCACCTGTACAGAAAGGAGGGAAGTTGTAGTGCAAGTAGAATCTTTCTTCTCCTTCGTTTGTTGGAGAGTCAATGATATTAGCATCTCTTGATGTACCAAGAGTTACAGTAGCTAATGCTTGAGTTTCTCCTCTTGTAAAGATAGAAGAACCATGTGTAGAAGGTAGGTAGTCCACTTCACACCAGATAGGTCTGATGTCTGTAGTTTTTCTTCCGTCCAAACGCAAGCCTTCTGCCAATGTCAATTCACGTACAGCATTCTTTTGAGCTTTGTTGAAATATTTCCCAATCAAACCACCGAATTCTTCAGTTTCTTCTTCAGAAAATGAAGCCACCATTGCTTCCTTTACAGCAGCAAATGCTTCTGATCTTTCAGCTTTTGAAGTTCCTTTTTTTGCGATGTCATAACATTGTTGGTATACAGCATCATGAATTCTTTTGTCCAAAGCCTCGTCTTCGTCTGCAACTGCATACTCACGCGTTTCTTTTTTACCAAAAGCTTCTGCCAAACGCACCTGTGCAGCACATTGTACTTTAATAGCTTCGTGTGCAAATTTAATTGCGTCTGCCATCTCTTCTTCAGAGATTTCATCCATTTCACCTTCTACCATCATTACTGAGTCAGCAGAGGCACCAATCATCATGTCAATATCAGCTTCTGCCAATTGAGTTCTGTTTGGGTTGATTACGAATTCACCTGCTACTCTTGCTACTCTCACTTCAGAGATTGCAGTTTCGAAAGGGATGTCGCTCAATTGTATAACCGTAGATGCAGCCAATCCAGCCAATGCATCTGGCATTACATTTTCATCATGAGACATCAATTGGATCATTACTTGTGTCTCAGCATGGTAATCTTTTGGGAAAAGTGGACGCAATACTCTGTCTACCAATCTCATTGTCAATACCTCTGCATCACTAGGTCTAGCTTCTCTTTTAAAGAAACCACCTGGGTACTTACCTGCAGCGGCAAATTTTTCTCTATAGTCTACCGTCAAAGGTAAAAAGTCTACATCACTTTGCTTGTAATTTGATACTATGGTACACAATAACATTGCGTTCCCCATTCTTACAACAACGGAACCGTGTGCTTGTTTTGCAAGCTTTCCGGTCTCTAATGAGATGGTTCTTCCATCTCCAAGGTCAATGACCTCGCTAAATACTTTTGGAATCATACGTTTTAATTCTAGATTAATACTAAATTAATGTGTTGTTTGCTGTTCGGGGTTGTTGAATTCCCTGTGGTGTAAAATTGGAACCTAAAAAAAAAGAGGCAATTTTAATTGCCTCTTTTAAGAGTTTTATTTTCTCAAGTTTAATTCCTTGATGATTTCACGATATCTAACGATATCTGTTTTGATCAAGTAATCTAGTAAGCTTCTTCTTTTACCTACCAATTTAACTAGAGAACGCTCTGTGTTAAAATCTTTACGATTTGATTTTAAGTGTTCAGTTAAATGCTCGATACGTGTTGTGAATAAAGCAATTTGTGCTTCTGTAGAACCCGTGTTTGTTTCAGATCCACCGTGTTTTTTGAAAATTTCTTTTTTCGCTTCTGATGTTAAATACATGCTAACATTAAATTTTTAATTAATAATTTTTATGTATTGATAAATACTTCTTATCAAGTCTGCAAATCTACTGTTATTTTTTTGTATAACAATGATTTTAACCGATTTTAAAGTAAATATAGTTTTATACAAGTAGATTCTTAGAGTACACAGGTCTTTTTTACGGTACACAATATATTTTTCCTAAGGTTACTCGTAATAATAGGTATAAAAAAAGCCTCACATTGAGTGAGGCTTGTTAGTTTAGGATCTTACTTTTTGATTTGAAATCAAGTCAATGTATAGATTTACCTGTTTTTTAATGTTTTTACGCTCATATATAGCATCTAAGAAACCGTGTTCTAGTAAAAATTCTGAACGTTGAAAGCCTTTTGGAAGGTCTTTTCCAGTTGTGTCTTTTACGACTCTAGGTCCCGCAAATGCAATCAGTGCATTTGGCTCTGCAATATTGATATCTCCAAGCATTGCAAATGAAGCTGTAATACCTCCAGTAGTTGGGTCAGTACACAGTGAAATGTAAGGTACTTTTGCCTTTGCTAATAAAGTTAGTTTGGCTGATGTTTTTACCATTTGCATCAATGAAAGTGGCGCTTCTTGCATTCTCGCTCCTCCTGATTTTGAAATCATCATAAATGGAATTTTGTGTTCGATGGAATAATCAATTGCACGTGCAATTTTCTCTCCAACAACACTTCCCATTGAACCTCCAATAAAAGCAAAATCCATACAAGCAATCACTAGGTCTTTACCCATTGATTTTCCAACAGCTGTTCTCACAGCATCTTTTAGCTTGGTTTTCTTTTGTGCGTCTTTTAGTCTGTCAGGATATGCTTTTGTATCCGTAAAATTAAGAGGATCTGCTGCTTCTAAATTTGCGTTTAATTCCTTAAAGTTAGTGTCGTCAAACAATATTTCAAAATATTCAGCACTTCCAATTCGTACGTGATATCCGTCTTCTCTGCTGACGTATAAGTTTTGCCTTAAGTCTTCAGTGTCTACAATTTTACCGCTGGGAGTTTTGTACCACAATCCTTTTGGCACATCCTTTTTAGCTTCTGTAGGGGTGTGAATCCCTTTCTCATTTCTCTTAAACCAAGATGACATATATATTCTATTTTAGGTGGCTAATTTACTAAAAAAAAATAAAGAGAAGCTGAAATAATTTCAGTTTCTCTTTATTATGATATTGCTAATAAAACCTACTTTGTACTACAATGTATTCACATTGTTCAAATCTTCAAAAGCAAGTTTTAAACGATTTTTAAAAGTAGCTTCCCCTTTTCTGATCCAACCTCTTGGATCATAATATTTTTTGTTAGGCACATCATCTCCTGTTGGATTTCCAATTTGAGATTTTAGATACGCACTGTTTTCATCAAAATAATCTCTGATACCCTCCATATATGCGTACTGTAAATCCGTATCGATATTCATTTTAATAACACCGTATGAAATTCCTTCTCTTATTTCTTCAACGCTAGAACCAGATCCACCATGGAATACAAAATCAACTGGATTGTCTTTCAATCCATGCTTTTCTTCGATGAACTTCTGTGAGTTGTCTAAGATTTTTGGAGTTAATTTTACATTTCCAGGTTTGTAAACACCGTGAACATTACCAAAAGATGCTGCAATAGTAAATCGAGGAGACACCTCCATCAATTGCTCGTAGGCGTAATCTACTTCTTCAGGTTGCGTATAAAGTTTTGAAACATCAACATCAGAATTATCTACTCCGTCTTCTTCTCCACCTGTGATTCCCAATTCAATTTCTAAAGTCATGCCAATTTTAGACATACGCTTTAAATACTCTTTGCAAATAGCTATGTTTTCTTCTAGTGGTTCTTCCGATAAATCTATCATATGAGAAGAATATAATGGTGCTCCTGTTTCAGCATAGTGTTTTTCACTAGCTTCTAACAATCCGTCGATCCAAGGAAGTAGTTTTTTTGCGGCATGGTCTGTGTGTAAAATTACCGGTACTCCATAGGCCAGTGCCATTTCGTGGACATGTTTAGCCCCTGCGATACCTCCTGCAATTGCTGCTGCTTGTCCTTCATTAGATAATCCTTTTCCTGCGTTGAATTGTGCTCCTCCATTTGAAAATTGAATGATCACAGGTGCGTTTAATTCTTTTGCTGTTTCAAGGACTCCATTCACAGAGCTAGACCCTATAACGTTTACCGCAGGCAATGCATAGGCATTTGCTTTTGCGTGTTTAAAAATCTCCTGGACTGCATCTCCTGTTGCAACCCCTGGTTTGATGTTGTGGTTCATTGTTAAGTATTTTTTGTTGAGTTAGAGGCAAAAGTAACAATTTTTATTTTACAAAACCGTTACAACTTAAAGAGATTTTATGTTTTTTGGCAGTTTGCTTAATCCTTGTAAATCTGTTGGTTGTGTTAGAATGGGTAATTGATTCCTATATTAAAAACACTGTTTTTAATGTCGTAGTTTTGAAACCAAGGGTTACCATTTAAATAAGGCTCGTAGGTTTTCAAACCGAGGTCTAGACGTAGTATAAAGAAATTGAAATCATATCGAATTCCAAATCCAGAGCCAATAGCACTTGCCTCAAAAGAACTTAAATTTTTAAATTTTTCATCTTCTTTACTCAGTTCAGAATTACTGATATCCCATATGTTTCCTGCATCGATAAACAAGGCTCCTTTGATGTTTCCTAGAATGTCAAATCGATACTCTATATTGGAGATGAATTTGAAACTCCCTACATTGAATTCAAGACCAGTATTACTTTTACCAGGTCCTAATTCATAAGTTTTCCACGCTCGAATATCACTTGTTCCACCAATAAAGTAGCTGTTGGTAAAAGGAATTTCATCAGAATTTCCGTAAGGTATAGCAACACCAATAAAACTTCTAAATACCAAGACTGACGATTTGGAGAGTCTCCAAAATTTCTTGAATTCCAAATCTGTCCTTGTAAACTGTGCTATAGGAATATCTGCCAAAGTCTTTATCCCATTTTGTTCGGTGTTTACAAGTGCGGTAGTTAGGTTTCCAGAGGTCGATATTTTTCCTTTGAAATAAAAATACTGCCTATCCTTGTAGTTTTGTTGGTCACTATAGGTGAAAGAATACGAAATGTATGGGTTGACGAAGTCTGTGGTTAGTATTTCATTCCTTTTTTGTATGTTTTTAGCCCTTTGGTATGCCACCTCATCTGTTTGTCTAAAGGTAGCGTCTATATTTTCGTCGATGAATTGTAATGCGTTTGACGTAGAAAGTGAATAATTAGGAAAATAGTCTGTTTGAATTGTTTTTAAATCTCGGTATTCTGAACTGTATATATTAAAATAGGACTCTTTATTGAGGTTTTCTACATATTCAGCATTTAAAAACTCAAGTTTGTGGTTGGTTTTTTTTGATGGAGACCAAGAATATTCAATACTTCCTGATATTTTTTGTTTGTCCAGACCTATGTTTTTTTGAAAACTACTTCCCACGCTAAACAATGTCTTTGGTGCCATCCTTTTGTCGATGATTTTACTACTACTAAAAGGAAATATAAAACGGGGTACTTCCAATGATGCCTCTGCGCTCAGTTCCCATGAATTGAATGTTTTAGAATCGTCTCGAAGATTTTGAGCGAGGTCAAAAATAGATCCTTGAAAAGATAACTTTAAAATTTCTGCATTTTTAAACGCATTTCTATTGATGAATGAAAACCCTCCTGAGATACCTACTCTTTTTATATTTGAATGTATGACTTCTGTGTTGAGTCCGATGGAGTATTTATTTAAAGGAGTAAGCACAATCGTTGCTGCCAATGCATCTTCATTGATTTCAGCGTATTTTATTTTTACCAATTTAAAATTTCGTAAAAGCTTCAAATGTTTTCGAGTCATATTTCGTGTGCTGTCTTTATAGATGGCAGCAGGCTCAATAAATATTGCATTTAGTAAGGCTTTGGGTCTGTATTTTAATTTGTCATGAGATAAAAAAGTATAGCCATTATAATGGATTGTATCATTGAAAGGGTCGTCTTTGCGAGCATAGCTGTAGTCTGTGAAAATCCCAATCTTTTCAATGCGTTGTTGTTTTAGAGGATGCGATATGATTTGTCCGTTTTTTTCTGACAGTCTATCAGAAATTTTTAACACTATATTCGTTTTATGATTGCGAGCTGTGGTGTCAATTTCGTAGAAACCAATTTGATTTTCAGAAAAATGATAGACACCTGAATTTCTGAAAATCGTGGTTAGGCGGCTAGATTCTTTTCTAAAGTCAAGGTCATCATATTTTTTTCCTGTTTTTATATAGGAGGCAGCAATTGATTTTTTATATATGGAATCAATTGTTTTTGAGTCTATATCCACAAAAATACTGTCAAGGAAATAAGGTTTTTTTTTATCGATGGTATAAGTAACTGCTGCTTTTTTAAAGTTCACTTTAGAAGTTTCAACATTGTGTTTGACTTCTGTATCAAAATAACCTTTGTTGAAATAATAAGTTCTTAGCTTTTCAGCAGAAGTATTTGTTTTTAAGTCATTTAAAATTATAGGAGCTTCCCCACCATTCAAAAACCATTTTTGAAGTGATTTGTAACTTTCACCCATTTTTTGGGTCTGTTTTTTTGAGAAAACACTCCTGAGTGATTTGTTTGTTTTTGGGTTTTTTTTCAACCATTGTTGGTGTCTTTCATCATAATTCATATTTCCGATATTATGGAAATAAAGAGAAAAGGGGAGTCCTAAAAACTTTGAGTTTGGTCTTTGGATGAGATAGTCTTTTATTTCGCTATTCTTCTCTTCTTTACCGTCAATGATAATGCTATTTTTTTGCAGTAAATAATTTTCAGTAGGAACATATTTTGTAGCATTGCAAGAACTGAGAAAGCCAATGCAAGCAATGAGTATGTAACAAATTATGCGAAATGCGATTTTCAACGAATTAAGATTTGTATTCACTTCAAAAATAATACTTTTGAACGGTATATCAACTGCTTCCTAGGACAGATTCCAAAAGCATTCTAAGAACCGTTCGAATTATTGTATTTTTGTACTGTTTTTTTAGAGAAACAATTAAAAATATCTTTTAAACTTAACTAAAAGCACACAATGGGCATATCAAAAAATCAAATCAAATTAGTGCAAAGTTTGCGACTGAAAAAAAACAGAAGCAAGCAGCAATTATTTGTAGCAGAAGGGGTGAAGGTAGTTCAAGAACTATTGGCTTCCTCTTTTGAGTTGGATGCTTTGTATGTGGAAGACCGTCATAGTGCTATTTTTTCTGCTTTTCCTTTTCAAGATATTTCAGAACAGGAATTGAAGAAAATAAGTACTTTGAAATCTCCAAATGGCGTGCTGGCTTTGTTTCGAATTCCAAAATCCGATACCTCTATTGAACCTGGGCTGACTGTCGCATTGGAAGATGTCAACGATCCGGGTAACTTAGGGACTATTATCAGATTGTGTGATTGGTATGGGGTTAAAAACTTGGTCTGTTCTTCTAAAACGGTAGATTGTTACAATGAGAAAGTGGTACAGGCAACGATGGGATCATTGTCACGTGTGTCAATATCTTATTGCGACCTAGATTCTTTTTTATCAACCTTCAATGGTCCTGTGTTTTGTGCTGATATGGAGGGGGAAAATGTATATAAAGCAGAGTTGCCCTTAGATGGAGTCCTAGTGATGGGCAATGAAGCTAACGGTATATCAGATAGTATAAAAAAGATGTGTACACGTAGTTTGACCATACCTAGATTTGGTGCTGATACAGTAACAGAAAGCCTCAATGTAGCTACAGCAACTGCAATTTTGCTAAGTGAATTTAGACGTTCTTTTCGTTGATGCAAGGCTTTTACTCAAAAGCTAATTTTAGAAAAACTCCTCTAGTACCCATATAGTCTATAGGATCTGTCCATGGACTTCCTTCAGGTGTCGGATTGTCTCTATGCAGTTCGCTATTAATTGCAAAAAGACCTCTGATTGAAGGGGAAAATTTAAAGTAAGGGAAATAAAAATCAATTCCGAAACCAATTTCATACATGAAATTATGGGTTTTCATTCTGAATTGCTTAGCGGTATTGTCATCTCCGTTTTCTTGATTGCTTGAAAAGTTGTGGTCATATGCTACACCTCCTAATACATAAGGCCGCATATTATTGAGTCTTTTGGTACTCAGTTTTAGCAATACTGGAACGTGAAGGTAGGTAGATGAAATTTCTCTTTCTTCAGTCCTGTAATTTATCGTACTTGCATTACTGTAAAGCCCAGGTTCAAAATGTATATCTATATTGTCTCTAAGTTTAAGTCCACCAATCAAACCGACATTAAATCCTGGTTTTTTATCAATAGTTATTGGCGTTTGGGGCCCGTCTATTGTGTAGCTTAGTTTATAGTTGATAGTGTTTAGTCCTAGGTAAAATCCCCAATACAGAGGTCTTTCATCAAAATCAGGAAGCTGAAGTACCTTCTTTTTTTGTGCTGTCAAATTGGTGCAAAAAAACAGCACACACATAGTAAATAAAGTAATTGATTTTTTCATCTGTCTAGCGTTCCCTATTCTTTTTTTATTTTGTTGCAGTGTAGATAGATGCTACACCAAAAGTTACAGGAATGTCTTTGCTATCTATAAACCCATTTTTTTCTAAAATATTGTTGAAGGCTTTTCCATAAGGAAATGCATTTGCAGATTCAGACAAATAGGTATAGGCAGTTTTGTCTTTAGAAAAGAGTCTTCCTACAAGTGGTAATATGTATTTTGAATGAATGTTGTATCCTTGTTTGAAAGGTGTTTTGGTCGGAACTGCAGTTTCTAAAACAGCAAAAGTACCTCCAGGTTTCAGTACGCGGTGAATTTCTTGTAATCCTTTGTCAAGATTTTCAAAGTTACGAACTCCAAAGGAAACCGTAATCGCATCAAAATAATTGTCCTCAAAAGGAATTTTTTCAGAATCCCCCAATACCATCTGAATCAGTTTGTCTAGGTTTTTATCGGCGATTTTTTCTTTTCCAACCTCAAGCATTCCTGCAGAGATGTCCAGTCCTACAATTTCTTCTGGTCTTAAAGAAGCCATCATAATCGCTAGATCTCCAGTTCCTGTGGCGATATCTAGTATTTTTTTTGGATTGTTTTTACCTATAAGTTGTATGACTTTTTTTCTCCATTTGACATCGATTCCAAAAGAAATCACGCGGTTCAAGCCGTCGTAGTTTTTTGAAATTGTATCAAACATGTGAGCGACTTGCTCTTTCTTTCCGAGTTTAGAATCTTTGTAGGGTGTGATTTTTTTTGACATAAGGGCAATGCAACTATTTATTAACCGTTTACTGCTACTACAGCACTAATTTTGTTGGGAATCATTTCTTTTAACATCGTTTCTATTCCGTTTTTCAAGGTAACAGTTGAAGAAGGACATCCACTACAAGCACCTTGTAAAATCACATTGACAACTTGTGTTTCTTCATCGTAAGATTGAAATACGATATTACCACCATCTGCAGCTACAGCTGGTTTTACATATTCATCTAAAATTCCTGCGATGTCTAGGGAAGTACCCTCCAATTCTTTGATATCAACTGTTGGTATTTCAACTTTTGGCTGAGCAATCGTTTCGTCGATGATCAACTTGTTGGATTCGATGTAGTTTTTTATAAAGTGTCTTAATTCATTGGTGATTTCTGCATTCCAATCAACCGTGTCGTTTTTGGTAATAGAAACATAGTTCTCAGCAATATACACTTCGTTAACAAAAGAAAAATCAAACAAAGCAGCTGCTAAAGGAGAGTTGATAGTTTCTGAAACTTTTTTGTATTCAAAGTCTTTTTCAGTCAACAATCGGTTGCTTCCAAACTTGATTACATTTGGGTTGGGAGTGTTTTCAGCATAGATTTCGATTGCAATCTTCTTAGGTTCTGCTGCAGAGGTTACCACTGCATTTCCTTGGTTGAGGTAGATTTCAATCAGTTCTCGAATCTCTTCTTGTATGTCATTCCATTCGACAATGTCAAATTTTTCAATGGCTATAAAATTGGCGCTGATAAAGACCTTGCTTACAAAAGGCAAGTGAAACAATTGTTTGGCAAGGGGAGATTCTTTAGTTTCATCCACATTATTGTATTGGTAACTACCTCCCTCGGTCAAGAGGTGGTTGCTCATAAATTTTACAATGCCAGGATTGTTAGTTCCTTCAGTAGTAATTGTGTGCTTGCTCATGCTTTGAAAATTGTTTTTTGCAAAAATAAACTAATTCCGTCAGAAACACGTGTTTGATGTACCGAAAAGTTGTGCGTAAATTTTTAAAACTGCTATTTTAGAACTCTAAAATTGAATAGAGAGCGTTGCAGTGAATCTACCATTTGAATTGTCTAAGCTTGCTGGGTTTATATTTTCTCCTGGTGTGTAAATATTGTAGCTGCTGTCGTATTGGCTATGTTCGTAAGCAAAGTCTAAGGTTGAGTTGCTAAATTGAAGCCCCAATCCAGCGGTCAATCCTTGTTTGTAAAAGTTGTCTTGGCTATTTTTGTAAGGACTTTCTTCTAAGAAGGCTCCTCCTCTAAAACTGAACTGTTTCACACGTAGTTCACCTCCGACTCTTAGCGTACCTGCTTTTCCAAATGTGTTTTGTATATAGTTGTTTTCTAATGAGAACTCGTACGCATCTTGAAGTTTGATACTACTGTAGTCTTTTGTGGAGTAGTCTATACTGATCAAGCCCCATGTATCAAAGATATAGGCAAAACTGGCTGTGAATTTACTAGGAGTGTTTATTCCGTAAATAAAACTTAGGATTTCAGGATTTTGAATGGCGTTGTAATAGGTGCCTTCAATGTCAGAACTAAATATTTCTAATTCTCCCTGTTCAAATGCATCGTTGTAATTATTGCTAGTGTCGTAGTCTATAGCATTTGAGTTTTCGATAACCTCTGTGTTCCAAACAGGACTTTGATAAGCGAGTCCCAAACGTACATTTTGAATTGGTTTTACAATGATTCCTAGCCCTAAAGAAACTCCTGAAGCTATTTCAGAAAGTTGCTGGTAATATTCTGCGTACAATGCATTTCCGTTTTCATCCTCGTTGACTTCATTGAGATAAGAGTTTTGAATAAAATCGGTGTGATGAAAGTTAATTGAAGCTCCTAGATAAAATAAATTTTGGTAGGCTGATGAGAATGAAAAGCTATATACTTCTTGCTTTCCATCGGTGATGTTTGTGAACGTTTGTTCTTTGGTTAGGTTATATGGAATGGAAGGGTTACTCGTGTCAAAAGGATGTGTATTGTATCTCCCGTAATTTCCATTATTTCCAAGAATTCTATAATTGTTTTTGAAATCCTGAGTGACACTGTAGTTCACCCCAAAAGCAGTTTTAGACCAATCTGAGTTCTGCTGGGTCTCAAAAATAAAAACACCACCAAGTTGACCATTTCTGAAAGAAGACGCACTGTTGAAACTGCTGGTTCCATAATAGGTAGCATCCGTATCTAGACTACTCAAAGACAAGGATCCCGATAATTGATTTTTGTTAAAGATGGCACCACTTGCTGGGTTTATATATGTAGCACTTACATCGCCACCTAAAGCACCAAACGCACCAGCCATAGCATTGAATCTTGCGGTTCCTTGGTAGTTTTCTTGCGAAAATAATAGACCTAAATCGCTATAGCCAAGACTTTGGGCATTGGTGATAGTGATTGCCAAAAAGCTTATTGTTAATATGAAATATTTCATGGTGTTTTTTTTTCGTTATTGAATATTGTTGTGCTAAAAGCTTATCTTCTTCCTGAAGAACCTCTCGAGCTTCCTGAACTGCGCGAGCTACTACTCGATCTGCTATAGCTAGAGGAACTTCTACTTGAGCTACTACTTGGTCTGCTGTAACTAGAAGAGCTGCTTCGTGTGCTGTTGTAGTTGGAAGTGCTTCTTTGCGGACTGTACGTTCTCTGTTGCGTTTGCTTGTTTGTATTTGTTTGTGAACTTCTACGACTCGCTTGACCGCTATTTTGTTGGTTAGAATAGCTATTTGACCTGTTGGTGCTGAAGGTTCTCCTTTGCGTACCATTACTAGTTCTTGAACTACTAGAGCTGTTTGGGGTGTAATTATTTCTAGAAAACCTACTAGTTCTCGAAGTGGAGCTTCGGTTATTATTGCTATTTCTTTTGGAATTTGTAAACCTCCTAGAAGCAGTATTTCTATTAGAGATTGCTGTCCTGTTTTGGTTTAGGTATCTAGAATTGTAGCTGTTTCTCTTTCCGTAACTGTTGTTTCTGTAGTTGGGTCTATAAATATATCCTGGGTAGTAGAAATTGTTGCCCCAATAAGGGCCCCAATTGTTTCCCCAGTTGTAACCCCAATTATTACCCCAGTTATAAGCCCAATTATTTCCCCAGTTGAATCCCCAATTATTTCTCCAGTAAGGGTTGCCATAAAAAGCCCAGTCGTTGTAGAAAAATCTATTTCGAGAATTGTTCCAAAAAGGGTCGTAGTTGTCGTTTATGTAGATGTTGTAGTTTTGTTGTGCGGGTACATTTTCATTGTAAGAAATTGTGTCTATTGGGTTGTCGCTATAGACTTGATCCTCATAATAGTTCTGATTATCGTAGGATTCAGTTTCTAAATTTGCGATTCCATTAGAGAAGGTGCGATCGTAATCTCTAATTTCCTGCTGAGGTGCTTCTCTTCGGTATTCAGAATAAATACCATCGTAATTGTCACCGTAATTCTGCATAGAACCACAAGAATTAAGTAATAGGGTTGCAATTAGTACCATAAAAGGGAGACTAAAACTTTGAAGTGATTTATAGAAACGTTTCATAATCGTTAAATTTTATTGTTGAACAGTCTAAATTTAATTAGTTTTGCGTGCAAACAACACAAGCCCAATATACAGTGTTTTTAATTACAATATTTATGCCAAACTTTTAAAGATGAGCAAGAAGTTAACGAAAAGGAGTGAAGATTATTCAAAATGGTACAACGAATTGGTGGTGAAAGCCGATTTGGCAGAGAATTCTGCGGTAAGAGGTTGTATGGTTATAAAGCCCTATGGTTATGCGATATGGGAAAAAATGCAAAAAGCATTGGATGAAATGTTCAAAGAGACAGGTCATGAAAATGCCTATTTCCCCTTGTTAGTGCCCAAGAGCTTGTTTGAAGCAGAAGAGAAAAATGCAGAAGGTTTTGCAAAAGAATGTGCTGTAGTAACACATTATAGACTTAAAAACGATCCCGATAAACAAGGGAAGTTGATGGTGGATCCCCATGCAAAGTTAGAGGAGGAATTGGTAATCCGTCCCACAAGTGAGGCGATTATATGGAATACTTACAAAGGCTGGATCCAATCGTACAGAGATTTGCCATTGTTGATCAACCAATGGGCCAATGTGATGCGTTGGGAAATGCGTACCCGTTTATTTTTGCGTACGGCAGAGTTCTTATGGCAAGAAGGGCATACGGCACATGCTACTAAAGCAGAAGCGGTAACAGAAGCTACAAAAATGCAAGAGGTATACGCAGATTTTGCGGAGAACTTTATGGCGATGCCTGTTGTCAAAGGAGTCAAGACAGAAAGCGAACGATTTGCAGGAGCCTTAGATACCTATACTATCGAAGCTTTGATGCAAGATGGAAAGGCATTACAAGCAGGTACATCACACTTTTTAGGACAGAATTTTGCGGAAGCTTTCGATGTGAAGTTTACCAATAAAGAGGGTAAAAAAGAACATGTATGGGCAACCTCATGGGGAGTTTCTACGCGTTTGATTGGGGGTTTGATCATGACACATTCCGACGACTTTGGATTGGTATTACCACCTAAATTAGCACCAATTCAAGTAGTAATCGTTCCTATTTATAGAAAAGAAGAACAATTGGATGCAATTTCAGAAAAAGCACATGAAATCGTAAAGGCATTGAAATCGAAAGGGATTTCTGTCAAGTTTGACAACAGAGATACTCATAAACCAGGATGGAAGTTTGCGGAATACGAACTCAAAGGAGTGCCTTTGCGAATTGCTATGGGACCACGTGACCTAGAGAACGGAACATTGGAGTTGGCACGACGTGATACTTTAGAAAAGCAAAGTATTCCTCAAGAAGGGGTTGCAGATCACATCGCAACGCTCTTGGAAGAGATTCAAGAGAACTTGTTTTCTAAGGCTAAAAGTTTCAGAGACGACCATATTACGCCTGTAGCTACTTTTGAAGAATTTAAGGATGTTATTGAGAATAAAGGAGGTTTTGCGTTGGCACATTGGGATGGAACTATCGAGACTGAAGACAAGATCAAAGAACTTACCAAAGCTACCATTCGTTGTATTGCATTGGACGCTAAGGAAGAAGCAGGAGTTTGTGTGTACTCAGGTGCGCCTTCTCAAAAAAGAGTCCTTTTTGCAAAAGCTTACTAAAGTAAAAAAAACAAAAAAAACGTTTGCAGATTGTAAAATCATATGTATATTTGCAACCGCTAAAGAAATGAAGGCTGTAAGGTTTCTTCACTATTTTGCAAACGTTTTTTTACATAGTGTTGTTCAGAAATAATTTTCAAAAAAAACACAAAATTAATTTTGTCAGTTTTGAAAATCTTACTATTTTTGCCTCGCTAAAAAAAGCAAAATAACGGTCCGTTCGTCTAGGGGTTAGGACGCATGGTTTTCATCCATGTAACAGGGGTTCGATTCCCCTACGGACTACAAAAATTAAGTGTTTAAAAAATATTTTAAATTATGGCAAATCATAAGTCAGCATTAAAGAGAATTAGAAGTGATCGCGAGAAGCAGTTGAGAAACAAGTACCAACACAAAACTACGCGTAATGCTGTAAGAGCATTGAAAGCTTTGACTGATAAAAAAGAGGCAGAAGATAAATTGCCTTCTATCGTTGCAATGTTGCATAAATTAGCGAAGAACAATGTGATTCACGCTAACAAAGCAAGCAACTTACAATCTAAATTGACAAAGCACGTAGCTGCATTGTAATTTATAGTTGGTCCGTTCGTCTAGGGGTTAGGACGCATGGTTTTCATCCATGTAACAGGGGTTCGATTCCCCTACGGACTACAATGTCCTAAAAGAGTTCCATTTCATTGGAGCTCTTTTTTTTTGTAGTAAGATGAAGGATTGTTACCGTGTTGTTTTTTGAAAAGTTTACTGAAATATTTGCGATCTGAATAGCCTACCATATAGCACGTGTCTGCTACTGAATAGCCCTTATTTTCAATTAATTCCTTTGCTATAGAGAGTCTATATTCTCGTATGAATTGTACATAGCTCTTTCCTGTAATTAATTTGATTTTTTTATACATGCTGGAATGACTCATATGCAACTCTTTTGATATTTTTCCTGCTTTTAAATTTTCTTCATAAATGTTTTTATCAAGTACTCGGTATAGTTTTTCAATAAATACCTCGTCATAAGACTGAATTACTAGCCTTGGTTTTTTTGAAGGGTAATTTTTTTTCTTTTTTATATTGTAACTTAAAAAAGCCTTCATAAAATAGGTTTGTACTTTTTTAATGAGGGATTTGTTTTCTACAACACGCTCTAAATTAATCATATCCATTTGTAATTAAGTTTCCAATAATATCCATTATTCAATGGACTCGTTGTTTCTCAAAAGGGGGATATAAAAGGTCCCTGTAGGGACCAAAATAAGATACACCTATAAAGGTGTTTTTTTACGTATTAAAAGTGAGTGGAGGATTATTAACACAATATAATCATTTTTTTTTAATATCTACGTGTAACTTTCTATTTTAAATCTGCCAATTTTTAATTATTGCCATAAAATATATTTTTACGAATATGACCCACTTGTAAGTTGTGTGTTTTTTATATTATTGAAATACAATCAATCTTAATTGTTTAGTTTGTGAATTTCTTTTAATGTTTTTCGTTCAAATTGATGTAGAATATAGTTTTGATTTTAATTCCTCCTTTATTTAAAAAATAATAATCTTCTAAGACTAGTTTTTAATTAGTTAGAAATTGTTATTGTTCATTATATATGAAACCTCTTATAAACCCTCATTTATTTAGGATTATCAATTGTATTAAAAATACTTAGGCTGAAAATTAGTTCAACGTTTTTTAATTACCATTACAAAGTATATTCTTTATGAATATGACCCACGTTTAAATCATTTGTTTGTCATTAATTTGTACTTATAATTTAATTTTATGTCATAATTATATTGATATGAAAAAGATTAATTTTAATTTATTGAATATTATTTTCAATAATATATTTCCTCCCTCATTTTTTAATACTATTTCTTAGAACGAATTTTTAATTAGTTGAAAATTCTTGTTATCATATTATAAATTTCGCTTTGAATACTCCTATTTAATTACAAATATTTCCATTTAACCAAGATTATTAATTCTATTTAAAATCTATTATTATGAAGAAAAAAAAGAAACACTTAAAACAGATAAATAGTATTTTTTATCGACAATGCATCCCCTACCTTTTGTTCTTGTGTATCATTAGCCAATCTTTAGCCCAACAAAACTGGGGAGGTCTTTATGGAGAAAAATATGATATTTATGTAACCAATAAAGACCGTTCTGATGTTAAAGCAGGATATGGAATTAGAGGAGAAAGTTCTGCTTGGTGGTTTTATCAAGATTCAAAGAATCTTAAATTTAGCTATGCTACTACTGCAGATGATAGTGATAAAGGTAGTGTAGCTGCTACAATAAATCGTTTTGGTAGAATCCTTGCTAACAAACATGTAGCAGTCAAAAAGGGTATTGGAAATGGTTTTTCTTTTTATGGTGGTAGTAATAGCTATAAAATACATTTTGGTTTTGATTCTTTTAATCCAATTGGTGGTGTACAGGGTAATTTATACAAGTACGGGGATGTCACGGACTTTGCCATAAAGACAAATATGAGCTCAAATAAAGGTCGAGGCTGGGTTTGGGGTCTTAGTGGTGAAACTCCTGTAGCCGCTTTATCAAATTTGGGATCATTAAAAATTAAAGAAAATTTGACTGTTGAAGGTAATATAATAGCTCAATTGGGTAATCCCGATGTAGATTTAGTAAGTTTAACTGTAGAGAAAGATTTAAGTGCAAAAAATGTGAGAGTAGGTGTCGGTCATGGATATGGTCTCCATTTTTGGGAAGACATTTCTGGTGATATATTTAAAATTACTGAGGGGAATTCTACTAATTACCATTATGGTCTCGTCTCTAAATGGTCTATAAATACAACTATTCCTACTGCAACTGGAGCTACCGAATCTAGTAGAGGTTTTACCTGGGGTCCTAGAGGTCAAGAACCAATCGCATCTTTGACAAATGATGGAAAATTCCAAATAAAAAATGATCTTATTGTTGAAAAAGCTATCTATGGAGAACGCCTGTATGTAGGTAAACTTGATGGTGGTATCAGACCTAACGTAAAGATAACTGTAGACGGACGTGTTTATATTTCTGAAAAAGGCTCCAAAGGTAGAGGTTTTCATAATCTTGATCATGACAATTATCGGAATTATTTATTGTGGGTTGAAAAGGGTATAGCCGTGCAAGATTTACACCTAGATTATGTCATAAATTGGGGTGACTATGTGTTTGATCCTGAATACAAATTGCCAAGTTTGAAGCAAATTGAAAATACCATTCTCGAGAAAGGCCACTTACACACTATGCCTTCTTCTAAAGTGATTTCTAAAAAAGGATATACCATCAGTGATATGACCAAGCGTATATTGGTAACTGTTGAGGAATTGACCCTTCATATGATTAATCAAGAAAAAAAATTAGACGATTTATTCGATAGATCAGAAGTCTTGGTGGATAAATAATGAGTATTTACATATTCGTACTATTTATCTCAGCGTATATATTTCACGAACAAATGTACTGACTGTAAGCATATGTTTTTATGAAAATTAGAGTGATAATTAATTTCTATATATGCTTCCCCTTTAAAATTGCTACTTAATCAGAATTATTAATTTTATTAAAATATTTTATTATGAAATTTAAAAAGGAACACTTAAAACAAACAAACAGCATTTTTTTTCAAAAATACATGACCTATATTTTATTATTGTGTATTATTAGCCAATCTTCAGCCCAAGATAGTTGGGGAGGTCTTTATGGAAATAAAGGAGATATCCATGTAACCAATAAAGACCGTTCTGATTTTAGAGCAGGGTATACAATAAGAGGAAAAAACGATGCTTGGGGGATTTTTAAAAATTATGGTAGGTTAGGTTTTAATTATATCGATTCTAATAATGATGGTGCTAAAGGTAGTCCTATGGCTGAAATAAAGTCTGATGGTACAATCGTTGCTAAAAAAGAAGTAGCAGTCAAAAGTGGTGTCGGAAATGGTTTTTCTTTTTGGGGTGGTAATAATAGCTATAAAATACATATGGGAACTGGTAATGAATACCATTACGGGGATGTCACGAGCCATGCCATAAAAACAAACATGAGCAACCATCAAGGTCGAGGTTGGGTTTGGGGTGTTGTAAATAAACGACCAATAGCCGCTTTATCAAATACGGGATCGTTAAAAATAAAAGAAAATTTAACTGTTGAAGGCGATATGTACTGTGCAAACGACATGACAGTAGGCAATACTGTTAGAGCAAAAAATGTGGTAGTAGATAATGGTGATGGAAACGGTTTTTCGTTTTCGAATGATAACAATAAAATACATATGGGGGTGGGTGATAATTATCATTATGGTGATGTCACTGATATTTCTATAAAAACAAGTATTGAAGATGGTGATGGTCGAGGGTATACCTGGGGTGATAAAAATTCACCACCTACTGCATCTTTGACTAATGATGGAACATTTCAAATAGAGAATGATTTTATTTCTGAAGGGGATATCTATGCAAAAACCATGCATATTGGACAAAATAGGAATCATAAGATAGCCAATGTAAAGTTAAGTATTGATGGACGTTTGTATATCTCAGAAAACGACACTCATGGTAGAGGTCTTATAGATACAACTGGACCGAAATATGAAAACAATTTAGTATTTGTTGAAGAGGGGGTTGTCAGCCTCGATTTTGCACTAGCAAGTGCAGATGACTTTCCTGACTATGTGTTTCATTCCGACTACAAATTGCCAAGTTTGAAGCAAATTGAAAATGTGATTCTTGAGAAAGGGCACTTACACACCATGCCTTCAGCTAAAGAAGTTGCTGAAAATGGTTTTAAAGTCAGTGATATGACCAATCGATTGGTGAAAACTATCGAAGAATTGACGCTGCATACCATCGCACAAGAAAAGAAAATTGAACTTTTACTCGCAAGATTGAAAGACTTGGAAGAAGAGTAATCAATAACAATACAATAATTTTCCTATTGAATCTATTTTCAATAGGAAGATTACATGTGTTACTCGTGCTTGGGACTATTTTATTAATTAAAACTATCTAATGATTAAGAGAATCTTACTAGCAATACATCTTTTTCAAACAGCATTTTTACTATGTCAAAGCCAAGTTTCATCTAATTTACGTTTTGATATGGCATTGGAATTTGACCAATCTGATGCTCCTACTTATGATCATATCAATGATAAAATTTTTGGAATTCAAGAGCAACAGAATATATCGATACATAAAAAGTATGAATATGGAAGAGATAATGGGTATTTGAATTTTTGGGATTGGGATACAACGGATTTTAAAAACTTTCCAAACCGTCAAAATGGAAGTCTAATTTTTAAAGACAGTATGAGGGCGACTTTTGTCGACGCCTTAGATATTAGTGGAGATGCTGGATATACGCTGATGACTAAAGTGCAATCAGGTGAAGGTTTTAGAGATTATTATGTGGGAGAAAGGTACTTGTTTTGGATAAAAGATACCCATGGACGTATTGTATATGGCTTAAAAAGAGTCAATTCAAAGCTAGTTTTCCACAGATATACTCGAGATCCCTTGGACGGTCTTATCAATGGTACTTGGGAGTTTGATTTGTGGGACCCCACCCAATTCAAAGTAAAAAAGATGAGTAACTATATCTTGTTTGTATCTATTACCAAGGATGTATTTCGAGTCTTTGTGAAAGCTAATACACGCGGAGAGGTTTATGAGACATCTACGAAGGAATTGGTCTATTTAGGTGGTCAAGCTATATATGCTAATGAAATTGGAAGTATAGGTTTCGGCTCTCCTGACCCAAATGAACGATTGCCCGCTATGTATCAAATAGATTATTTTAGAATTCTAAAAGGATGTTATGATTTTGATACTTTGGAGGATATTTATATAAAAACAGAACATGTTCCTATTGAAACACTAATTGCTGCTGGGACAACCAATAAAGCGAAAGAATTAAAGAGTAAAATAATTGTTTCTCCCAATCCTTATGTCAATTCTAAGTCATTGACTGTAGCTATTACGGTTAAAAAACCTGGAACAGTTCGCGTTGAAATCAAAGATATATTTGGAGAAGTACAGCATGCTAAAGATGTTGTTTTTGAAAAAGAAACACTTTCAAAACAAGTACCTATCTCTATAAGTGCTTTGAAAAAGGGAGTGTATCTCGTTAAAGTTATTGAAAATAATAAAGTGAGTAGTCATCAACTTATCGTTCCATAAATAGGAACTAGAATTTTATAAAAAAATATTATACAATGAGTCTTTGGATAGTTCTCATAAATGTAAAATAAAATGTATGTGTATTTCTAAACAAAATAGTATACTGTATCTCTGCTTTTTTTTATTTACAAACATACTAGCAAGAACTCCTTTTGAAAATCTTCAAGAATACAATACGAAGCATCGAAGTAAAGTTGTCTTCAATGAAAGCGATAATTCAGTTACCGTCATTGGCAGTCATGTGTTTGTAATGAATCTACTCCTAGTAGCTGAAAATATTGATGCAATACTAGGCTTTGATAGTAAACAGCCAATTGTTCCTCGTGGCTATGGTATTAAAGTCAAAAATGTGGCAAATAGTACCCATCTAAAATCTCCACAGACACATGTGCCTACGCAAAAAGATGGTGCTGTTTTAGAGGTGTTCTTTATAGATAAAACCCGTAAATCTCACAATTCAAACCATTTGTTTTATGGTGTTTTTGCCATGCAAAACGTAGATTACTACCAATCTGGATATTGGAAAGTACCTTCAAAGAAATTCAAAAACGCTGTGTATTCAAATGATTTGAGAGTTAGTCTGTTATCACAGAAATTACGGAAATCTAATTTTTTTAGCCAAGAAGAACAAGAGATTGTATATCCTGTCTCTGTAAAACTCACCGTAAAAAACTGTACACTCACTTCGTTGTCTATACCTGCGTTGGGGGAGTTCAGCTTCTTAGAACTTCTCAAAATTTATGAAAGAAAGGAATACAATGACTTTAAAACACTATTGCAATATCCTGATCAATTTGACTATACATTTGTAGTGGCTGAAGGGGGGCTTTGGGGAGAAAAGCAGGGTAAAAATACTTTGACTGCTTTTGAAGATGCGATTGCAGTTGGTGCAGATATACTTCAAGTTGATGTACGACTTACCGCTGATAATTTTATCGTTGCTTGCAGTGGTACTTATTTAGAACGTTGGTATGATGTCGCTGATTTGACTCAACAAAAAGGAATACCACCCGAGATGTTGAAAATCAATCACATCACAAAAGATGAGTTTTTAGCACTTCAGGTAAAAAATAAAAATGGAAAAATACTAAACAATATATACCCCTGTACTCTAGAAGAAATCTTTGATAGGTTTCCTCTGAGATTACTGCAATTGAATTATTTTGACGACAGATTTCAAATTAATGGCATTGCAAAAGATATGAATACGATACAACTACAACAAATTATGAAGGCGCAACATTTTTTAATGTACTACATCAAAAATACGGGTATAGAAAATGTGTTGACCATGCAAATACCGCTACAAGAGTTCCTAGGAGGCAACTTCTTTACGCCACAGGGGTATATCAGTCAGTTAAATGCTTTCAATGCCACAAATTATACTGTTTCAGATTTTACGCCCTATTGTGTATTGGATGAAAACCTATATAGGAGCAATTATGCAACCTATTTAGAGTGGGTTTCAGTTGCCAACCGTATTGAGAATAATTTCAAATACGACAATGATTCTTTATTAGACAATGATTTAGTAAACCTACTATCACTATTCAATGTAGGGATTTACAGCTTGTACGCAGACCATCCTGAAGGTAGGTCCTATACAGACAGTTATGGGAACCATAAAATTTTTAGTTACCAACCCGATAGAGCGTATCTCAAACCTCTAGCAGCTGATCTAGGTGCTTTTATTGACAATAGAGGAAATTTAGATTGGCTTATGGAAAAGGGAATGATAAATTCTATCACAACACCACGACCCGATATGGTCATCAAATTTCTTGAATCTCAAGGGAAGAGAAGTAGAACACCGAAATGAATTGATGGATGGGCTATGAAGTTCGTAAATTTATTGGTTCACACTGTTTTTTGATTTTAAGTCGCTCCTTGTTGTTATAGATATTTGAAGCTTTTACTTTCTTTGCAAGCGTATATATCCGCACAATACTCCATTAATGCTAGTAGCATGTGATTATTTATAGTAAGTCAGGTGTTAAAAAGGGAGTGTGGGCTGTCTTTTGTAGGCACATGCTTGCTTTTTATATACCATTTGGGTTTGGATACTATTATACATTTTCTAGCTTGTATTGTCTTTCTAGTGGCTTACGAAT
>JBELHA010000019.1:0-46486 GCA_042091695.1 Flavicella sp. | reverse complement strand
TCCATGTAATTTACTCTTTAATTTTACGCTGTCAATTTCAATATTTTCAATGAACTCGGCCATCGATGATGGCGGATAAGTTACTCACTCTTGTGGGTATGGCTTTTAAAGCTATTCTCACTTTCGTTTTCTCTCTATTCTTACTCCAAAACATAAGTCTCAAAGCGGATGCAAAACTAAAACTTTTTATTAGATAAAACAAAACTAATTTTGATTTATTTTTAAAAATGTTTTTGTCAGTATTTCCTTTAGAACGTATCGCTTTTAACTGATTTATTTCAGAACAATAGCGGATGCAAATATAGCAGGTTTATTTGTTAAAACAATGATTATTTTACTTTTTTTTAACACTACCTCCCTAAAGAGTTGAAAACACAGAATTTACATAGTTCTTTTTTAATTTTTAACACCAACAAAAAATTACAAATAGCTTCGTCACAGAGACTAAATTAGATACAAACAACATAAAACAGTCAAAATTCAAAAATCAGTCTTAAAAAATGTAGTAATTTAACAAGTGATTCTCTAGATATTTAGACACTGTAAAACATTTATTGAAAAGCTTGTTTTGCTGTAAAAAACTCATATATACAATACCTCAATAGATCAAAAAGAAGAAACAATTAGCAAATTAAACTTGGCTAAAACTGCTTTTAAAACCAGGGAAGAAATTTTGAATAGCTTATACTATCGGAAAAAATTATTTGATCTTTACTATAATTTTTATTTTTTAGTTGGGTACAAGAACTCCCATCTTTTAGGCGTTGTCAAAAAATCATAATCAATTTTAGGAGCCTCCAATTCTATTAAATTATCACGCCAAGCCCTTTGTAAAATATCTTCAATCATATAATCCTCACGAACATTGAGAGGATCGTACTCATCCTTAAGAGACATTTTAAAAAGATTGGCAGTTGCATTGCTCCAAAAAGCCTTCCATCCATTTCGATACTCTTTGATGAGATCAAATGTCACCGAACCGGTCTCTCTGTGCAAAAGCTTTATCAAAACCCTTCCTTCAGTTCGGGTCAATTTTTTTAATTGAGGTGTAAATTCTTTTTCGAGGTATTTCTGGGTTCGTTTGATATATTTCTTTCGTTTTCTTTTAGAAGATATACTATCCAATCTACCGTCTATTACAGATAATTTATTAGCTGCAGATTTGGCAAAAGGATAGGCTCTCAGGACTTTCTTTCGAAACCAATAATAATAACGTTTGTCATTTCTAGCATTAAAACTCAACTTAGGTAAGACATACACCTCGTCTAGCTTAAGAATCAAACTATCATTCTCAAACAAGGTATAGGCTCTAAAATCCAAAGAGTCTTTGACCTGAGCTTCAACACAAAATCCTAATAAGGAAAATAACAGCAAACAAATTTTTCTCATACAGTACGGTATTCAATTCAAAAGTATCAAATAATAGGGAAACTTTGCTTTTTTGTACTCCAAAAGTATTCTGTATTTTTACAGTGACACAATCTCTTAATCAAGAAACTATATAATATATGAGTAAAGAATCAATCTTAAACGAAAAATCCATTGCATTTTTAGAAAAATACCTCAACAATCCTTCTCCAACTGGGTATGAGAGTGAGGGACAAAAAATATGGATGGATTACCTAAAGCCCTATGTAGATACATTTATTACAGATGCATATGGAACTGCTGTAGGTGTTATCAATCCGGAAGCAGAATTCAAAGTTGTTATCGAGGGGCATGCCGATGAAATTTCATGGTATGTAAACTATATTACTGATGATGGATTGATTTATGTGATTCGAAATGGAGGAAGTGACCACATCATCGCCCCTTCAAAACGCGTAAATATCCACACCAAAAAAGGAATTGTAAAAGGTCTTTTTGGTTGGCCAGCCATTCACACCCGAATGAAAGGCAAGGAAGACACTCCTAAATTGGAAAATATTTTTATCGATACAGGTTGTAAAACAAAAAAAGAAGTTGAAGCTCTTGGAGTTCATGTGGGTTGCGTAATTACCTACCCAGATGAGTTTATGATATTGAATGAAAATAATTTTGTTTGTCGCGCTATCGACAACAGAATGGGTGGTTTTATGATTGCAGAAGTAGCAAGATTACTCAAAGAAAATAAAAAAACACTTCCTTTTGGATTGTATATCACCAATTCAGTGCAAGAAGAAATCGGTTTGCGAGGTGCGGAAATGATCACACAAACGATCAAACCCAATGTAGCGATCGTAACTGATGTCTGTCACGACACCACTACTCCAATGATTGAAAAGAAAACAGAAGGAGAAACAAAATGTGGGGATGGTCCAGTTATTTCTTACGCACCAGCAATTCAACACAATTTAAGAGAATTGATTATTGAAGCGGCAGAAGAAAATAAAATTCCTTTCCAAAGACATGCCTCTTCAAGAGCAACAGGAACTGACACAGATGCTTTTGCCTACAGCAATGGAGGTGTCCCTTCTGCATTGATTTCATTAGCATTACGTTATATGCACACTACAGTAGAGATGGTCAACAAACAAGATGTTGAAAATGTAATCAAATTGATCTACGAAAGTCTTTTAAAGATTGAAGACGGTGAAACATTTAGCTATTTCAAATAATATATGGATGAATATGTAGCAATTCTCGATGAGAATGGAAACCCAACCAACGAACGCTGTCTTAAATCTATAGCGCATCGCAAGGGATTGTTTCACGCTACAGTTCATATTTGGCTGTTCACCAGCAATGGTGAATTACTCATACAACAAAGAAACCCTGACAAAGACACATTTCCCAATTTATGGGATGTGTCTGTTGCGGGACATATTGAATTTGGAGAAACACCATCAAAAGCTGCCTTGAGAGAAATTCATGAAGAAATAGGACTAAGACTGCATTCAGATGCATTGTTATATCTCGGTACACATCTAGAAAAACACAAGCATTGTTCAGATTTTATAGACAACGAGCTGCACCATATATATTGTAGTGAATTGTTGCAACCCATCTCCTCTTTAAAACTTCAAAAGGAAGAAGTGTCAAAAGTGAGACTTATCAACCTCGAGGAAATCCAAAAGAAAATCTCAACTGCAGATACTTCATTTGTTCCCCATGACACCTCCTACTATGAATTTATCTTTAAAGAAGTCGCAAGAAAATTTAACAGCTAAAAAAAACACTTGACAGTTAACTATCAAGTGTTTTTTTTTAAATTTCAGTATAAATAACAGGTATTAAACCAATACACTATCTTTTATTTCTTTTACAATTTCAGGATTTAATAAAGTAGAAATGTCTCCAAGATTTTCAGCGTCGTTGCTTGCAATCTTACGAAGAATTCTTCGCATAATCTTTCCTGAACGTGTCTTAGGTAGCCCTGAAACAAATTGAATTTTATCTAGTTTGGCAATGGGCCCAATCGTTGCTGTGATCAATTGATTGATTTCTTTAGACAACTCATCGTGAGAAATCTCCACACCATTATAAGTTGTCACATAGGCATAGAGTGCATTCCCTTTGATATCATGTGGAAAACCAACGACTGCACACTCCACAATAGCTTCATGCTCATTGACTGCATTTTCAATAGGTGCAGTTCCCAGGTTATGCCCAGATACAATCACCACATCGTCTACCCTACCTGTAATCCTATAATTGCCCATCGCATCACGATACGCTCCATCTCCTGTAAAATACTTTCCTTTAAAAGCAGAAAAATAGGTGTCTATATAGCGCTGATGGTCTCCATATATTGTTCTTGCTACGGACGGCCATGCTGCTTTTATTGCCAAACGCCCTTCAGCAGGACTCGTAGTTATTTCTTCGCCTTTTTCATCCATTAAAACGGGCTGTACTCCTGGAAGTGGCTGACTAGCAAAAGTTGGGCGCAAAGGTGTAATTCCTGCCAAAGGAGCAATCATAATCGCTCCTGTTTCGGTTTGCCACCACGTATCAACAATTGGACAAGTTCCTTTCCCGATATTGTCATTGTACCAATGCCAAGCCTCTTCGTTGATTGGTTCTCCAACAGAACCCAACACTTTTAAACTCGACAAGTCATATTTTTCAACCAGACTCAAAGGATGCTTTGCCAATGCACGAATTGCAGTTGGTGCCGTATAAAAATGAGTCACTTTTAATTTTTCCACTACTTCCCAAAAACGTCCGTAATCAGGATAAGAAGGCACCCCTTCAAACATTACAGTAGTAGCCCCCGACAATAATGGTCCATAGACAATATAAGAATGTCCCGTAATCCAACCTATATCTGCAGTACACCAATACACATCTCCAGGCTTGTATTGAAATACATTTTTAAAAGAATAAGCAGTCCCAACCATATACCCTGCACAAGTATGCACCATACCTTTCGGCTTGCCTGTTGAACCAGAAGTATACAAGATAAACAGTGGATCTTCTGCGTCCATCTCCTCAGCATCACAATGATAGTTTTCAATTTTTTGCAATTCATCAAACCAAAAAACATCTCTACCAACCTTCATAGAGGTTGGCTCAACTGTCCTTCTATATACAATTACTTTTTCAACACAGGGTGTGTTTTCTAAAGCCTCATCACAAACCGCTTTTAGGTTGATGGGTTTCGCACCTCTATACACTTCATTGGCTGTTATGAGTAGCTTACACGCAGAATCATTGATTCTACTTGCCAAAGCTGACGCAGAAAAACCTGCAAATACTATAGAGTGAATTGCACCGATTCTTGCACAGGCCAACATAGCAATTGTCAATTCGGGAATCATAGGCATGTACAAACATACACGGTCGCCTTTTTTGATCCCATTTGCTTTTAACACATTGGCAAAACGAGAGACTTTAACATAGAGCTGTCTGTATGTAATATAACGAGATTCTTCGTCAGGATTGTTCGGCTCCCATATAATGGCTGTTTTATTTCCGTTTTTTTCCAAATGTCTATCTAGACAATTTTCAGTAATATTCAGCCTAGCACCTTCAAACCATTTGATAGATGCAGTCGACATATCAGACTTTTCTACAGTATGCCATTTTTTTCTCCAATAAAATTCTTCTGCTATTTCAGTCCAAAACCCAGATGAATCTTGGGTGCTTTTTTGATAATCTTCCTTATATTTTTTATAGGAATGTATTGTAGTGCTCATTATATGTGTTTGGTTTAGTTATCTAATTTGTTTTGTTATTTCTAAAACATCAAGAATGCGTTGGTTTGGACGCACCACTTGGGATTCTAATGTTCTCCACTAGCTCTTGAATATTTTGAGATGGGGGTTTTGTAAACTTACAGACAATTAATGAAACTAAAAAATTGACTAACATTGCTAATGTTCCAAATCCTTCTGGTGAAATTCCAAACCACCAATTCTCTTGAGAACCTCCGCCAAACCATCCGAACTTAAACTTAGTCATGTAAAACAACATCAATATCACACCGACCAACATACCCGACACAGCCCCTTCTTTGTTCATCCTTTTGTAAAAAATCCCCAATAAAATAGCCGGAAAAAAGGAAGCTGCCGCCAACCCAAAAGCTAAGGCAACAGTCGCTGCAACAAATCCCGGTGGATGAATGCCAAAATACCCCGCCAATAGGACAGCTAGTAAGGCAGCGATACGTGCAGCCAACAACTCGCCTTTTTCTGTAATTTTAGGATAGACCATTTTTTTTATCAAATCATGCGACACCGAAGCCGAAATCACCAATAGTAATCCTGCTGCAGTTGAAAGAGCTGCTGCCAATGCCCCAGCTGCAATCAAACCTATGACCCAATTGGGTAAACCTGCAATTTCAGGATTTGCCAATACCATAATATCTTTATCGACGCTCAATTCATTTTGAGCTGTATCGGCTAGGTATTGAATTTTACCATCGTTGTTTTTATCGTCAAATTGCAACAAACCTGTTGCTTCCCAAGTTTTAAACCAATCGGGAATCGTCTCGTACTCAGCATTACTTACCGTCTCTATCAAATTCACTCTTGAAAAGACGGCTATTGCAGGAGCGGTTGTATATAGAATCGCAATAAACAACAAAGCCCAACCTGCTGATTTACGCGCGTCACTTACTTTGTTTACTGTAAAAAAGCGAACAATAACATGTGGCAATCCCGCAGTTCCCACCATCAAAGCTGCTGTAATAAAAAACACATCTAAAGTAGACTTAGAACCTTCTGTATATAAATGAAATCCCAATTCTCGATGCAAACCATCTAGTTTGTCCAACAGAAACACACCGTCAACACCTGAATCTCCGAAGCCCAATTGAGGAATCATATTCCCCGTCATTTGAAAACTAATAAATATAGCCGGTACCATAAAGGCAAAAATCAAGACACAATATTGCGCTACCTGCGTGTACGTAATTCCTTTCATCCCTCCAAGCACTGCATAAAACAAAACAATCAACATACCGATGACAACGCCTGTATTGATATCCACTTCTAAATATCGAGAAAACACCAAACCTACGCCACGCATCTGCCCTGCGATATAAGTAAAAGAAATCAACAAAGCACAAAACACCGCCACTGTCCTAGCTGTATTGGAATAGTAACGATCCCCAATAAAATCAGGTACGGTAAACTTTCCGAACTTTCTAAGATAAGGCGCCAACAGTAAAGCTAACAACACATAACCCCCTGTCCACCCCATCAAATAAACAGAGCCATCGTAGCCACTAAAAGAAATAAGACCCGCCATAGAAATAAAGGAAGCAGCAGACATCCAATCGGCTGCTGTTGCTAAACCGTTTGCCAAAGGAGAAACTCCACTCCCAGCCACATAAAACTCTTTGGTAGAACCTGCGCGCGCCCAAATAGCGATTCCTATATATAAGGAAAATGTAAGTCCCACAATAATCCATATCCATGTTTGTGCCTCCATAGTTGTTTTTTTAAAGTTTTGTAAAAATTAGAAATTAATCTTCAAGCCCGTATTTCTTATCCAAACGAGACATCAGGTGAATGTATATGTATATGAGTAAGACGAAGACATAAATAGCACCTTGTTGTGCAAACCAAAAACCTAATTTAAAACCTCCGAGACGGAAAGCATTCAGTTCGTCGACAAATAAAACACCGCAACCAAAAGAAACTAAAAACCAAACTAGTAATAGGCAAACTAAATATTTTATATTTTCTTTCCAGTACGCTGAGTTTTTATTTGCTGTCATAATGTAAATTTAAAAGAAAACACAGGCTTTATAGCAAGCGCATGAATACAAGATTTATATATTAACGATTGTTAAATATATAAAACTATATCAGCATATCCTATACTATGAAACACGAACAGCCTAAAAGGAGATTTTTGTTTGTGAACAAAAAAATAAAATCCAATAGAAATAAGTAAGTTTACAATCCACAAAAAAACCTTCTAATTGATCGAATACCTATACACACATTGGGAACTTGTATTACTTTTCTTTACAATAGCCATGCTTTATGCATCGGTGGGATTTGGAGGGGGATCCAGTTACATAGCAATACTTGTATTGACAAGTATTCAATTTCAAGAAGTGAGAGCAATTGCACTAATTTGTAATATTGTTGTGGTCAGCAATTCGGTTTTCGTTCATTTCAAAAAAAAACATTATAATTTTAAAGAAAGTATTCCGCTAGTGATTACAAGCATACCTTTGGCCTTTATTGGCGGAACCCTAAATATTAGCGAAGGCACCTTCTATCCATTACTTGGTAGCTGCTTATTGGTAAGCGCACTATTTATGGTGGTTCGCACAAAAACAAACGATCCACTTTCACAGTCTACAAATAACTACAAGCCATTGGCCTATGGTGGAATCATCGGATTTATATCGGGGATTGTAGGAATAGGTGGCGGAATCTTTTTGGCACCACTACTCCATCTTACACGCTGGAATACACCGATAAGGATTGCCGCAACTACAAGTTTGTTTATCTGGGTCAATTCCATTTCAGGTTTGCTCGGACAATGCTTTAACCCTAAATTAAGTTTAAACACAAACATTACCATAGTTTTGGCTATTACTGTAGCCCTAGGTGGATTTATAGGCACACACGTAAGCATAAATATTATAAAAGCCAAAACATTACAGTTAGGAACTGCACTATTAGTTGCCTATGTTGGCTTTCGAATTATCCTAAAACATTTCTACTCCATTCACATATAAGCAGCAACCTTAAAAACCTCACTCAAATCAAAAGATTTACCTACTTGGGTTTGTGAAATCTGTGAAAAAGTAAAAAACAAGACTTTTCAGAGGATACTTAAAAGAAAAACAAACGGGATAACAAATAAAAACATGTCGTTTGTCATGTTTTTTAATGCGTTCACATACAGGTACTTAACGATAAAACTAAAATGTTAAAAAAAATACAAAACAACACACTTTTAACACATCTTAAAATAACTTTAGATAAATATATACAATCTTTAAAAAAGCATCTGTATACACATCATAATTTAGCAATTGATAAAATAACAGGTAAAAAACTGACAAGAAATACATCAATATACGTAGTTTAGACACCTTGCTGCTTTGAAACTACGTAGTAATACGTATATTTGCTACGTACTAATCAATTAAATAAATCAATTAAATATTTATATCATGAAAAAAGTTATTTTATCTGCACTACTATTTGTTGCTGGCGCAACATTTGCACAAGAATCAAAATTATCTGTATCGGGAACTGTTGATGTTTACGGAACATTAAACACTGTAGACGGTGCTGGAACTCCAGGATTGTTAATCGCAAATCCTGCAAACGCAAATGGTTTTGGACTGGGTATGGCAAACACTGTATTTGCTTACGAAGGATCTAAATCAGGAGTAGTTGCTGATATCGCTTTCGGACCTAGAGCGGACGACGCAAACATGGCTGGAGCTATCAACCAATTGTATGCTTATTACAATGTAAACGACAAAGTAACTGTTACTGCAGGACAATTCAACACTTTCTTAGGGTATGAAGTAATCTCTCCAGCAGCTAACTTTAACTATTCAGTATCTTACTTATTCAACGCAGGACCTTTCTCTCATACAGGGGTTAAATTGGACTACGCTGCATCTGAAGATCTTTCTTTCTTGTTAGCAGTAACTAACGGTCACGGAATTTCTAGTGCAGACGGAAACGTAACAGGTGACACTCAAATCGGTGGACAAATCGGATACAAAGGACAGTACTTGAATGTAATTTACGGTCACGATGGTGGTGTAGATGATGCTATGTACTTAGACTATACTGGTGGTTTTAATGCTTCTGAATCTTTCTTCGTTGGAATCAACGCTGCTTATGTGAATTCTGAAAAATTAGACGGTGGATACTCTGGTATTGCATTATACCTAGAAAACACATTCTCTGATACATTTGCTTTAGGATTGAGACCTGAATTATTCACAGTATCTGCTGGAGATGAAGACTCAAGCGTGATGGCTTTATCTCTTACTGCTAGTACTCAATTAGACGACAACTTGAAGCTAATCACTGAATTCAGATATGATTCTTCTGATGATGCAATGATTGAAGCTATCAATGAAGAAAGTGTTTCTGCTTTTACTGTAGCAGCTGTATACTCTTTCTAAGAAAAACACAAAAGAATATCAAGCAAAAAGAAAAGAGCTGTGCCTTACAGTACAGCTCTTCAAATACAAATACTTAAATAAATAATTATGTTAGACACTATTACAGAGGTAACTACAGTACAGGAAACTGCAGCTGCTCTCGAAGGAATCAAAGGAGATATGGGAATGTTGTGGATGCTTTTATCAGGTATCTTAGTATTCATGATGCAAGCTGGATTTACACTTGTTGAAGCCGGTATGACTCAAGCAAAGAACGCGGTAAATATTGTAATGAAAAACTTACTTGATATTTGTGTCGGTTCATTGACATACTGGATCGTAGGATACTCTTTGATGTACGGAGACACTTCTAATGGTTGGTTTTTCTGGAGCGGATTGTTCCAAGGAGAAGGAGCTGATTTATTCTTCCAAACAATGTTTGCTGCAACAGCTGCAACGATTGTATCAGGAGCAATTGCAGGTAGAACAAAGTATTCTACTTATATCATTTTCTCATTGGTAATGACGGCATTGATCTACCCTATCGCAGGTGGATGGCAATGGCAAGGTTCTGGATGGTTGACGAACATGGGCTTCATTGACTTTGCTGGATCTTCAATCGTACACGGAGTAGGTGGATTTGCTGCCTTGGTTGCTGCATATATGGTAGGACCTAGAATTGGAAAATACGTAGATGGAAAAATTATGCCTATCCACGGTCACAACCAAATTTATGCTGCATTGGGTGTATTCATCTTATGGTTTGGATGGTTTGGATTCAACGGAGGATCTCAATTAGCATGGGGTGGAGACGACGCAGTAGCGGCTTCAACAGTAGTATTGATTACAAACTTAGCTGCAGCAGCAGGAGCTTTAGGAGCTTTGGTTACTACTTGGATCCACTACGGAAAACCTAACTTAGGAATGACATTGAACGGAGCTTTGGCTGGTTTGGTATCTATTACAGCAGGTTGTGGAAACATGACAGATGTAGGTGCTATGTTTGCAGGTTTGATTGGTGGTATATTGGTAGTATTCTCTATCGAATTCATCGAGCGTAAATTGAAAATTGACGATGCTATTGGTGCTGCATCTGTACACGGTATCGCTGGATTCTGGGGAACGATTGTAATCGGACTTTGGGGTGTAGATGGTGACAAAGCTATTGGACTTTTCAACGGTGGTGGAACTGATCAATTGATCGCACAAGCTACAGGAGCATTTGCATATGCTATCTGGGCTGTCGGATTGTCTTTCATCGTATTCGGTATCTTGAAAGCTACGGTTGGATTGCGTGTAACTAAAGAAGAAGAATTGCAAGGTTTGGATATCTCTGAACACGGTTCTATCGCATACCATGGTAAAAGAGAAAGAGAAATTGAGGAATAATTAGTTAGTATTTATTCAATTTAGAAAGGTCGTGTAGTCATACACGGCCTTTTTTTTGTATTTATTTAATAACGACAAACTACCTAGAAATATACGTAAACAAACACTTAAAAAACCTCATAAAAGCAAACAATACACTCCTAAAAAAAGGTCAAAACAGATAAATACGTATTTTTTCGCATGAAAAAAGTTGCTTTTTACGTAATACTACTTATATTTGTAACATACTAACTGAGTAATTTTTAAATTTTACTATTATGAAAAGAATTATTTTATCTGCATTACTATTTGTTGCTGGTGCAACATTTGCACAAGAATCAAAATTATCTGTATCGGGAACTGTTGATGTTTACGGAACATTAAACACTGTAGACGGTGCTGGAACTCCAGGATTGTTAATCGCAAATCCTGCAAACGCAAATGGTTTTGGACTGGGTATGGCAAACACTGTATTTGCTTACGAAGGATCTAAATCAGGAGTAGTTGCTGATATCGCTTTCGGACCTAGAGCGGACGACGCAAACATGGCTGGAGCTATCAACCAATTGTATGCTTATTACAATGTAAACGACAAAGTAACTGTTACTGCAGGACAATTCAACACTTTCTTAGGGTATGAAGTAATCTCTCCAGCAGCTAACTTTAACTATTCAGTATCTTACTTATTCAACGCAGGACCTTTCTCTCATACAGGGGTTAAATTGGACTACGCTGCATCTGAAGATCTTTCTTTCTTGTTAGCAGTAACTAACGGTCACGGAATTTCTAGTGCAGACGGAAACGTAACAGGTGACACTCAAATCGGTGGACAAATCGGATACAAAGGACAGTACTTGAATGTAATTTACGGTCACGATGGTGGTGTAGATGATGCTATGTACTTAGACTATACTGGTGGTTTTAATGCTTCTGAATCTTTCTTCGTTGGAATCAACGCTGCTTATGTGAATTCTGAAAAATTAGACGGTGGATACTCTGGTATTGCATTATACCTAGAAAACACATTCTCTGATACATTTGCTTTAGGATTGAGACCTGAATTATTCACAGTATCTGCTGGAGATGAAGACTCAAGCGTGATGGCTTTATCTCTTACTGCTAGTACTCAATTAGACGACAACTTGAAGCTAATCACTGAATTCAGATATGATTCTTCTGATGATGCAATGATTGAAGCTATCAATGAAGAAAGTGTTTCTGCTTTTACTGTAGCAGCTGTATACTCTTTCTAAGAAAAATAAAAAAACATCAAAAAAGCTACACTTTAAAAGTGTAGTTTTTTTTAAACCATACTTTATAAATACTAACTAAAAAAGAATGAAAAAAATTGAAGCAATTATCAGAAAATCAAAGTTTTCTGATGTAAAGAAAGCCTTGCAAGAAGTAAATGTATATTTCTTCTCTTACTGGGATGTAACAGGTCAAGGAAACGAAAAAAAAGGGCACGTATATAGAGGAGTTGCCTACAGTACTTCTGATATTCAAAGAAGACAATTGTCTATCGTTGTAAACGACGACTTTGAAGAAGTTACCGTTCAAGCTATTTTAAAAGCCTCAGCAACAGGAGAGATAGGTGATGGAAAAATATTCGTTTCAAACGTTGAAAGCGCATACAGAATCCGTACAGGAGAACAAGGAGAAGATACTTTAAAATAATAAAAAAGAAAGAAGATAATTATGGACGCAGGTTTATTTACAGCGAATAACGTATGGATGATGCTATGTACAGCATTGGTATTTTTCATGCACTTAGGTTTCTCATTTTTAGAAATCGGATTGACAAGACAAAAAAACACAATCAACATTTTATTTAAAAACGTATTCATCATCTGTGTAGGGCTTTTATTGTACTACATAGGTGGGTTCAACTTAATGTACCCAGGATTCGAAGATGGAGACGCAGGATTTTTAAAATTTGCAGGATTCGGAATCGATGCTCCTGAAAACGGAATGACTCCTGAGTATGCAAGTGGAGGATACACATGGTGGACTGACTTCTTATTCCAAGGGATGTTTGCTGCCACAGCGGCAACAATAGTTTCTGGTGCCGTAGCAGAAAGAATAAAATTGACTTCATTTATGGTATTTACAGTACTATACGTAGGATTGGTATACCCAATCGTAGGTGCATGGAAATGGGGAGGTGGATTCCTTGACGCAATGGGATTCTATGATTTCGCAGGTTCTACATTGGTACACGGTGTAGGTGGATGGGCTGCCCTAATTGCTATCTGGCTATTAGGTGCTCGTATCGGTAAATTTGACGAAAACGGAAACCCTAAAGTAATTGCCGGACACAACATTCCATTGGCAACAGCAGGAGTATTGATCTTATGGTTAGGATGGTTTGGATTTAACGGTGGTTCTGTATTGTCTGCAGACCCAGCATTGACATCATTGACATTAGTTACAACATGTTTGGCTGCAGCTGCAGGTGGAGTTGGTGCTTTTATCTTTTCACAAATCTTGTATAAAAACTACGATTTGACTATGTTTCTAAACGGAATCTTAGGAGGATTGGTAGGAATTACTGCCGGTGCTGACCAGATGAGTCCAGACGACGCTATCATTATCGGTGCTATCGCTGGTGTGATCATCGTATTGGCAGTTGCATTGGTTGATAAATTGAGATTGGATGATCCTGTAGGAGCTGTAGCAGTTCACTTGATCTGTGGAATCTGGGGGACATTGGCTGTTGGTATTTTTGGAGCCATGGCTAGCTTAGATCAATTTTTAACACAATTGACAGGAGTTGCTATCGTTGGTGCTTTTTGTTTGACCACTTCTTTTATCATCTTATTTACATTGAAGAAAACAATTGGACTGAGAGTTTCTGAAAAAGAAGAAGTTGAAGGATTGGACAACCATGAACATGGAATGAATGCCTATCCAGACTATAGATTAAACGATAACTAGATAGTATTTTCACTACCTATATTTTAATTAAGGCCTTATAGCACAACGCTATAAGGCCTTTTTTTATTTAGAAGAATTATAAACTACACAATCAGTAGCATCATTAATAGCATACAGTCAATTATAACAGCAATAATTACACTTTAAACAATGTTTAATATGTTTAATTGTTATAAATGAAAATTAAAATTATAATTACCCCTTCCTAAGTATAGAATTGGCATTTATCTTGAAAAATCCGTAATTTTACATCTTATTAACAGCGTTATGACAGAAAAAAAAGGACTTTATTCAAAAGAATTTGAACACGAAAATTGCGGTGCAGGATTTATTTGTAATCTAAAAGGTGAAAAAACCAACCAAATCATTCACGATGCTCTAGAAATACTAGTAAAACTTGAGCATAGAGGAGGTGTTAGTTCCGATGGAAAAACTGGAGATGGAGCAGGTCTATTGATAGATATACCACACGACTACTTCAAACGTGTCTGTGAGTTTGAACTTCCGATGCAGAGAAACTATGCAGTAGGGATGGTTTTCTTACCTAAAAATAAAAACCAATACAACTTTTGTAAACAAACTTTTGAAAAAGAAATAAACGCACAAAATCTAGAAATCCTAGGCTGGAGAGATGTACCTGTTGATTCTTCTCAACTTGGTGATATTGCTTTGGCATCTGAACCAAACATTGAACAGATTTTTATTGGAAAACCAGACGATACTGACGAAGCAACCTTCAAAGCAAAATTGTATGCTGCCCGTAAAATTACAGAGCACGCTATCAGCAATTCAAAAATGTCTGAAAGTTCTTATTTTTACCTACCTAGTCTATCCAACACAACATTGATATACAAAGGTATTATCATGCCAGAAGACATCGGTCCTTACTACAAAGACCTTATGGAGCCTGACTTCTTGACTAGACTGGCTTTGGTACACCAACGATTTTCTACCAACACCATGCCTGCATGGGAACTCGCTCAACCTTTCCGATACATGTGTCAGAATGGAGAAATCAATACACTTCGCGGTAACGTGAGTCGTATGCGTGTTCGTGAAGAAATTATGAAAAGTGATGTTTTTGGACCACAAATAGAAAAATTGTTCCCTATTATACTTCCTGGAAAGTCAGACTCTGCCTCAATGGATATGGTTGTTGAGCTATTGACACATACAGGAAGATCATTGCCAGAAGTTATGATGATGATGATCCCCGAGGCATGGGAAAAACATGAAACCATGTCGGAAGACAGAAAGGCTTTCTACGAATACAACGCTTGCCTAATGGAACCATGGGATGGTCCAGCATCTGTTCCTTTTACTGATGGAGATTATATAGGTGCACTATTAGACAGAAACGGACTGAGACCTTCAAGATATACCGTTACAAAAAGCGGAAAACTTATCATGGCATCAGAAATTGGAGTGGTACATGTAGATCCTAAAGATGTTGAAATCCATGGACGTTTAGAACCAGGAAAGATGTTCTTGGTTGATATGAATGAAGGACGTATCATTAATGACGAAGAAATAAAATCAAAAATTGTTTCTGAAAGACCCTACAAACAATGGCTTGACGAAACTAGAATATACCTGAAAGACGTACCAGACACAAAAGAGTCTTGCCCTATTGAACCTACTGATATACAAACAAGATCTCGTTTGTTTAATTACACTATTGAAGACATTCAAGAAGTAATCACTCCAATGGCTATTGTTGGTAAAGAAGCATTAGGATCTATGGGAATTGATACTCCTTTGGCAGTATTATCAGACAGGCCCCAACTTATCTCTAATTATTTCAAACAATTGTTTGCGCAAGTAACCAACCCACCATTAGATGGTATTCGTGAAGAAATAGTTACTGACATTAGCTTGGCACTTGGTAAAGACAGAAATATTTTCAGTATTACTGAACGACAATGCAAGAAATTGAGAATTCAGAATCCTGTTATATCTAACAATGACTTAGAAAAAATTAGAAACATAAGTGTCGGAGATTTTAAGACTGAAACTATTGAGATACTCTATCCAAAAGCAAAAGGTCTTAATGGATTAGAAGACGCATTGGAAAACATCATTGTTAAAATAACTAAAGCACTCGATAGAAAAACTAATATCATTATTCTATCTGATAGAGGCGTCAACAAAGAATTCGCTCCTATCCCATCGCTTTTGGCATGTTCTTATGTGAATCATCAAATGAACCGTTTGAGAAAACGCTCTTACTTTGACATTATTATTGAGTCTGCAGAGCCACGTGAACCACATCATTTTGCAACCTTATTTGGCTATGGCGCTAGTGCCATAAACCCATATATGGTAAATGAAATCATTCGCAAACAAGTACAGGAGGGATTCATTACTGATATGAACGAAGAGCAAGCCGTTAAAAACTTTAACAAGGCGATTGGAAAAGGTATTTTAAAAGTAATGAACAAGATAGGAATCTCAACCTTACACTCTTACAGAGGTTCTCAAATATTTGAAATTGTCGGTTTCAATTCTCAATTTGTCGAGAAGTACTTCCCTTACACTGCTTCAAGAATTGAAGGAATTGGACTGTATGAAATCGAAAAAGAAATCACAGAAAGATACAAATACGCCTATCCAGATACTTTGATAAAAAACCGTTTAGGCTTGAACATCGGAGGAGACTACCGATGGAGACGTAATGGTGAAAGACATATGTTCAATCCTACTACCGTTGCAAAATTACAACAGGCAGTTCGTTTGAGTGATCAAAAAAGTTATGACACGTATGCAAAAACCATCAACGAACAATCAGAAAATCTAATGACGATCAGAGGATTGTTTGAATTTGACAACTTAGATCCAATACCATTGGAAGAAGTAGAACCTTGGACAGATATTGTAAAGCGCTTTAAAACTGGAGCTATGTCTTATGGCTCTATTTCAAGAGAGGCACACGAAAACTTAGCCATCGCAATGAACAGAATTGGTGGTAAATCCAACTCTGGTGAAGGAGGAGAAGACAGAAAACGTTTCCAACCGAGTGTTAATGGAGATAGCAGAAACTCTGCGATCAAACAGGTTGCTTCTGGTAGATTTGGAGTAACATCTCACTACCTTTCAAGTGCAAAAGAAATACAAATAAAAATGGCCCAAGGGGCTAAACCAGGAGAAGGTGGACAACTCCCTGGCGAAAAAGTACTGCCATGGATTGCATCTGCAAGGAACTCAACACCGTTTGTAGGATTGATTTCACCACCACCCCATCACGACATTTATTCAATTGAAGATTTAGCACAACTAATTTACGACCTTAAAAACGCCAACCGAGAAGCGAGGATCAATGTAAAATTGGTATCAGAAGTTGGTGTAGGAACTATTGCTGCAGGAGTTTCAAAAGCAAAAGCAGACGTTGTATTGATCTCAGGATATGATGGAGGTACAGGAGCCTCTCCGTTGACTTCTTTAAAACACGCAGGTTTACCATGGGAACTAGGACTTGCAGAAGCACAACAAACTCTAGTACTCAATAATTTGAGAAGTAGAATTGTGGTTGAATGTGACGGGCAGCTTAAAACAGGTCGTGATGTTGCTATTGCAGCCTTGTTGGGAGCAGAAGAATTTGGATTTGCAACCGCACCACTAGTAGCCTCAGGATGTATTATGATGCGTAAGTGCCATTTGAACACCTGTCCTGTAGGAATCGCAACGCAAGACAAGAAACTTCGTGCAAACTTTAAAGGTACACCAGAACACGTCATCAATTTCTTCTACTATATCGCAGAAGAATTAAGAGGCATCATGGCAGAACTCGGTTTTAGAACACTAGAAGAAATGGTAGGGCAAACACATAAAATCAACGCCAACAAAGCCATTACACACTACAAGGCAAAAGGATTAGACTTGTCAGCAATACTTCATAGACCTGCCCAGTACAGTGAAATGCCTGTTCGCAATACAGAAACTCAAAATCACGGCTTAGAAAATGTGATTGATTTTCAAATACTGAAAGATTCACACCGTGCACTTTACAGAAAAGAACAAATGACATTAAATTACCCAATTATTAATACAGACCGATCTGTAGGAGCTATTGTGAGTAATGAAATTTCTAAAATTTACGGACATCTAGGATTACCTGAAGACACATTAAATATCAACTTTACAGGTTCTGCAGGTCAAAGTCTAGGAGCATTTGGTGCACATGGATTGACTTTTATAGTTGACGGAAACACCAATGACTACCTTGGTAAAGGTTTGTCAGGAGCAAAACTAATCGTCAAAAAACCAGCTGAGGCTGACTTTATCGCAGAAGACAATATCATTGTTGGTAATGTTTGTCTCTTTGGCGCTGTGGAAGGTGAAGCTTACATCAATGGAATTGCAGGAGAACGCTTTGCTGTTCGTAATTCAGGAGCTATAGCAGTTGTTGAGGGTGTGGGAGATCACTGTTGTGAATACATGACAGGTGGTAAAATAGTTGTTCTTGGTGCAACAGGAAGAAATTTTGCTGCAGGGATGAGCGGTGGAATCGCATATATTTATGACCCTGAAAACAAATTCACAAACGGATTGTGTAATGAAGAAACCATTGAATTCGAGGAAATCACAGAAGAACACGCTGCTGACTTAAAAGCAATGATTGAAAAACATGTACTGTATACCGAAAGTAACAGAGGGAAAGAAATACTTTCAAATTGGAAAGACAATGTGAAGGATTTCGTCAGAATAATGCCAACAGAATACAAAAAAGCACTGGCACGTTTGGCAAAAGGAGAAATAATGGTTGAAGAACTAACAATAGCATAGCATCATGGGAAAAGTAACAGGTTTTAAAGAATTCGAAAGAAAAGACGAACAATACACTTCTGTAGAGAAGCGCGTAAACAACTATAAGGAGTTTACAGTACCATTGAACGAAACAGAACTTAAAGAGCAAGGTTCACGATGCATGGATTGTGGAATACCTTTTTGCCATAGCGGTTGCCCATTGGGAAATCTAATCCCTGATTTCAACCATATGGTACACCAAGAAGAATGGCAAAAAGCATCTTGGATTTTACATTCAACAAACAACTTTCCTGAATTTACGGGACGTTTGTGTCCTGCGCCTTGTGAGAAAGCATGTGTTCTAGGACTTATCGAGGAACCAATTTCCATTGAAAATATAGAAAAGAATATTGTAGAACGTGCTTTTAAAGAGGGATGGATCAAACCACAACCTCCAAAAACTAGAACAGGAAAGACCATTGCTGTAATAGGTTCAGGACCGGCTGGTCTTGCTACTGCACAACAACTCAATAGAGCTGGACATACTGTGACTGTTTTTGAAAGAGATAACGCTATCGGTGGACTATTGCGCTATGGAATCCCGAACTTTAAAATGGAAAAGGGAATCATCGATCGTCGTGTTGCAATCTTAGAAGCAGAGGGTATCGTATTTAAAGTAAACGTTAATGTGGGAGTCAACTACAAAGTTGAAGACCTAAAAGCATTTGACGCCGTTGTATTATGTGGTGGTGCTACTGAAAGAAGAAGCCTACCTACACCAGGAATTGATGCAGATGGTGTTGTCCAAGCTATGGATTTCCTTACACAACAGACAAAGGTGGTTTTTGGAGAAAAAGTAAAAGACCAAGTGCTAGCAACAGGAAAAAATGTGATTGTAATTGGGGGTGGTGATACAGGATCAGACTGTGTCGGTACTTCAAATAGACAAGGAGCTAACTCTGTTACTAACTTTGAAATCATGCCAAAACCTCCTGGTCAAAGATCTGCATCAACTCCATGGCCTTATTGGCCTTTGCAAATGAAGACATCCTCTTCTCACAAAGAAGGTTGTGAACGAAATTGGTTGATCAACACCAAAGAATTCATAAAAGATAGCAAAGGTAAACTTACAGCTTTAAAAACTGTGAATGTAGAATGGAAAATGATACCTGGACAACGACCACAATTGATAGAAATTGAAGGAACTGAAAAAATATGGCCTTGTGAATTAGCCCTTTTGGCATTAGGATTTACAGGACCTGAAAAATCACTTGCACAACAATTAGGAATTGAAACAGATGCACGTTCTAACTACAAAGCTGCTTATGGAAAGTACCAAACAAATATTCCAAATATATTCACCGCAGGAGACATGCGTAGAGGACAATCTTTGATTGTTTGGGCTATATCAGAGGGTAGAGAAGCCGCAAGAAGGGTTGACATTTTTCTGATGGGAAAATCAGACCTTCCTACAAAAAATACAGATGGTGACTTGGTGACTATCAACGATTAACCAACACACCAAACTTAAATCAACAATAGCGCGCGTTCTTAAACGCGCGCTATTTAAATAAACCGAATGATTATTGAACCTAAAAGAAGGAATAGTTATATATATTTCGAGGTATTGTATTTTAAAAATGTAAATTTTTAACTCAAATATAAACTATATTACCCTGATTCTTTTTCATTCAGTGCTTCTTATGTTAATTTGACAATATTTATCGTAAAATTTAGAATTTAATCATTCTAAAGAGTGATATTAATGATATTCATAATAATTTTAAAGTCCATTAATTAACATAAATCTTTCTGTATTTTTGCATTTTCCATTTTAGTGAAAAAATTGAATAATGCTGAGTACTATATGAGACAACTATACAATCCAGATTTAGATTACTCCAACTGTGGAGTAGGTTTTATAACAAATAAATCTTCTGAACAAACACACGAAATACTTCAACTCACTCACCAAGCTTTGTGTAAAATACCACACAGAGGAGGTATGAGTGCCGAAGGAATTGGTGATGGTGCCGGAGTAAATTTTGATATTTCAGAAAATTTCTACCGAATCTTAACAGGAAACCCAACACTTAATAAGGGTGAATTTGGGGTTGCCAATTTTTTCTACCCTATAGATACTTCAGAGCATAAAAATGCTGAAAAACTGATCAAAGAAATTTTCCGTAAGCATACTATTCCTGTGCTTTTATGGAGAGATGTTGAAGTTAACAAAGAAGCTGTAAACGAAGCCTCTCAAAAAGCACAACTCGCGATTCGTCAAGTTGTTTTTGGAAGACCTTTTGGTATTGAAAACCAAGAACAATTCGACACAGTCATTAACAAAGCCTTACTCGACATAGAAAAACCAGCTTTTACAAAGCCTGAATTAAAGGGACTGTATCCTCTTTCTATGAGTTCTGAAACTCAAGTATACAAGGGACGTTTGAATAGTTTTGAAGTATTTCCTTATTTCAAAGATCTAACTAATCCTGAGCACAAAGTACACTCACTATTTTTTCACACTAGGTTCTCTACAAACACAGCTCCTAACCCAATGTTTGCACAACCTTTTAGAAGAATGGCACACAACGGAGAGCTGAATACCGATAAGAAAAATAGATTGAGCGAGGATGCCATCGCGAAATCAAAAAACAAAACTGTATTATTTCCAGAAGGACAATCAGACTCTGCTCGTTTGGACCAAACATTGGCCCGTCGTATCAACGAGGACAAGATGGACATCGTGGAAGCTGTATTGGCAATGATGCCACCTGCTTGGGAAAATGACAACAAATACAAAGGTGATGTAAGAGACATGCTCTCCTACTTTTCACTCTACGAAGAAAAAAATGATGGGCCTGCAGCCTTGATTTTTTTTGACGGTAAAAAAATCGGAGCAAGACTTGACAGACTCGGTTTAAGACCTTTGAGAACTATCGAAACACATGACTATTATGCCGTCATGAGTGAAGCAGGTCAGATTGATTTCAAACCTGAAAACGTTCTAGATAGAGGGCGAATAGATGCCGGTGGTATGGTGGTCTACGACCATGAGAAAAAACAACTCTTGACCTCTAAAAATATCCTCACAAAATTATCTGAGAAAAAGGACTACACAGGCTTGTTACAGCAATCTGTAATCGCGCTAAAAGACTTACCTTCTGAAGATGTTTTTGACTATTCAATACCACAAAACATAGGTACATCTGCAAGACACGTTGCCTACTCGATGAACCAAGAGAGTTTTAAATTCTTTTTGGACCCAATGCTTCAAGACGGTAAAGAAAAAATTTCTGCCATGGGATTTGGAGTAGCTCCAAATGCATTGGAACCGCATGAAGGGGGAATGTCACGTTATTTTTCACAAAGATTTGCACAAGTAACCAACCCTCCTTTGGACAGTATCCGTGAGGCTGACGGTATGACGCTTCGTGTTGTATTGGGAAGAAAACCTAATTTCAGTGACGGAACTACCAAGCAACTCGTCATAGCGTCTCCTATCTTGCAACCACAACAACTACTTCAAATCCACAACAGTACAGCACTTAAAGTGGCTACTGTAGATGGACTGTATGCGATTGACACGAATGACATTGACAAAAATCACGAAATCATCAAAGCAGCTGTTAACAGTGTTTGTGATGAAGTAGAAACATTGGTAAAGTCAGGAACAGATGTAATCGTGTTGACTGACAAAAATATCAGCAAGGAAAAAGCAGCAATTCCAGTAATCTTATTGGTATCTGCTGTCAACCAACGCTTGATTGCAACTGGAATGCGCTTTTTTACGAGTATCATTGCAGAAACAGGACAAGCAGTAAGCACACACGACACTGCCTGTATTTTAGGTTTTGGTGCTTCTGCAGTATGCCCAATTACAGTATATAGTAGAATTTTAGAATTGACACAAGACAAGGAAGAAATCCTTTCGAAACTCAACTATTATCAAAAAGCCATTGAAAAGGCCTTGATGAAAACCATGGGTAAATTTGGACTGTGTACAGCTGAAAGCTATATCGGAGGAGAGTTTTTTGAATCTAATTTCTTAGACACCAAAGACCCGTATTTAAAAGCTATTTTTCCGAACGTTCACTCCCCTATTGGAGGTTCTTCCTACACTCAAATAGCAGATAGTGCCACAGAATGGCATGGAAAAGCACTAGAAGTGCATGGAGAAGCGGACATTCCATTGTTAGGATTGTTTAAAGAAAGAGCTGAAGGGTCTGGACACTCTTACGGAGCTACCGCAGTGAGGGAATTCGTAAAAATGACCGAAGAAGATTTTACCTACACAGACAACACTGTTCAAAACACAGCAATTAGCGAAGAGTTGACTCCCAATGACCCAGGTTTTAAACTATTGGGGTTAGAAAAGAGAAGCCCTGAACAGCTTGACAAACATATTATCACTGCAGCCTACAGAAACTTTGTAAAAGAAGTGTACAAGGAAAGAGACAGTCGTCCCTCAGCGATACGAGATGTATTAGAGCTTCCTTTTGACGCAGTAAAAGCAACAAGCAAAGAAGACTTTGCACTATTATTAGACAAATACAGTACGGTTGGTAATATTTCAATTTCAGTACAAGGATTGCTAATTGACAAAACAGAAAACACTTACAGCATAAGTCTTGAGAATGAAGCCTATAGTCCATTGGCACATGCATTGCATGAAAAATTTGGATCTGAGGTTGACGCAAAAATCAAAAACAACACTTTACAAGTGTTAGCTTCAGGTAAGGCAGTAAAATTCCTTGAATTATTACACACTGAAAACAAGGCCATTTCAATAGATAAAGTAGAACCTGCACATAAAATAACAGCTACATTTTCTTCGGGGGCAATGAGTCACGGAGCCTTAGTTGCCAAAGCCCATCAAGCAGTTGCTCACGGAGCTAATATTGCAGGTGCTTTGAGTAATTCAGGAGAGGGAGGAGAACAATCTTACCGTTACAACTCTATCAAAGCGAGTAAAATCAAGCAATTTGCTTCAGGTCGTTTTGGTGTATGGGCAGGATACGTTGCCGATCCTTCCTTAGAAGAAATAGAAATCAAAATAGCCCAAGGTGCTAAACCTGGTGAAGGGGGACAGTTGCCATCTAAAAAAGTAAATGTAGAAATTGCAGCTGCTCGAAGTGGAACTCCTGGCGTGGAGTTGGTATCACCTCCCCCACACCACGATACTTACTCGATTGAAGATTTAGCGCAATTGATTCACGATGCCAAATGTGCACGTGTCAAGGTGATTGTAAAACTTGTTTCTTCTGAAGGAATAGGAACCATCGCTGTGGGAGTTGCAAAGGCAGGAGCCGATGTAATCAACATTGCTGGAAACACAGGTGGTACTGGTGCAGCACAAGTAACAAGTTTGAAAAATGCAGGGCGTATTGCTGAAATAGGAATTTCAGAAGTACACCAAGCATTGAGTGAAAACGGTTTGCGAGACAAGGTGGTATTGCGTTGTTCAAATGCACACCAAACAGGATTAGACGTTGTGAAATCTGCTATCATGGGAGGAGACTCCTTTGAATTTGGTACGACTGCACTGATGATGTTAAAATGTGTGATGGCAAAAAACTGTAATGTTAAATGCCCTGCAGGATTGACAACTAACCCTGAATTATACGAAGGAGATCCCAGAGCCTTAGCGCAGTATTTCATCAATTTAGGACACGAGGTACGAGAAATTTTAGCCACCATAGGATATACTTCTCTTGCAGAACTAAGAGGTAAAACACATGTATTGAACTTGATCAACCACAAAGCTATGGTAGGACAACTCGATATGTCAGGTTTACTGAGAGAAGTAGCCGTTGTTAAAATCGAAAACCCGGTATACTTAGAAGCTAACTTCGACCCGGATGACAGTTACCTTCCTCACCTACACGATTTTATTGACAGTAAAAAAGAACGTATTGAAATTCAAGGCCCACGCCTTAACAACAACAACAAAACTACGGGAGGTCAATTTTCTGTTGATATTGAACGTATTTTAAATTACAAATTAACAACAACTCAAATCACTGAACACCCTTCTATACGCGTCCTTAACAATGGCCGTAAAGTATTGTCAGAAGACAGTATTACAATACGTACTGAAAATTCTGCAGGACAGAGTTTTGGTGCTTTTAACAACTCAGGAGTAACATTGGAACACACAGGAACCTGTAATGATGGTGTTGGTAAAGCATGTACAGGAGGAGTTATCGTGGTAAAAAATCCAGGATTCTCTGGGAAGGTTTATTCTGAAAAATTAGAAAATAATGTACTTGTCGGGAATTTTGCTTTGTTCGGAGCTACCGGTGGTGAATTGTTTGTACACGGACAAGGAGGAGACCGTTTTGGGGTTCGAAACTCAGGTGCTGTTGCAGTAGTTGAAGGAGTTGGAGATTTCTGTTGTGAATACATGACAAACGGAACCATTGTAAACATAGGTGGCTATGGAAAAGGGTTTGGTAACGGTATGAGTGGTGGAAACGCCTACCAATACGATACTACTGGAGCAATTATTGCTAACTGTGCACAAGACTCGATTGATATGCACCCGATTACAGAGGCTACAACATTGGCGAAAGGTCATGAAGAAGCATTGCTCATTCATCTTAAAAAACACTTTGAAAGAACAGGCTCTAAGAAGGCAAAAGAGTTTATTGAGCATTGGGAAGAAAATAGAAACTACTTTTATTTTGCAGTTCCGAAGTCATTAAAACAACACCATATAGGTGAAAATATTGTAAAAGCAGTTAGTCGTAAGCAAATGCTTGAGGAATTATCTGTTGCAGTTGCTAAAAAACAAGCAACATTACTACATACTGCCTACGAAGAGAATGTAAATCTTTTTGACGGTAAAACCCCAACCTTTGGAGAGGTAGACTCTACTTTGGTTTCCAAATACGTAATTGTTGCTGGAGTATGGAAACGAGCTACAGAAAATGCAATAAAAACTGGTGAAACCAATATAGAGAAAACAGCCCGTAAACTTGTGATGACTCAAGATAAGAAGTTTATGGACAGTCTTTACAAAGATTTAAAAGAGGCTTTGGTAGATTTTAGTGACGAAGCCTTGGCTTATTTATTGGCCAACAAACGTGTAGAAGACTACAAAGAAGCCAATTTGAATAGAGAAGTAGCGGATACGAATGCATTGGGTACTTTTGTTTGGATTTTAGACTGTGATCGCACCAATAAAAAGCATCTAGAAAACTACAATTCTTTGGAAGAAGAAATTGCAACACACTATTTGACAGTATTTATAAACACCTTAGCTACGGCTGAATAACACTATAAAAATAGGTTGAAGCTTATTTCAACCTTTAGTTAACACTATAAATTTAGATTTATATGGATAAAGATAAATTAGTTAAGCTTTTAAAAAGCAACAACACGTCTCCAGTAGCATTAGAGGGATTGCCACTGAGTACAGAACAACAACAATGGTTGGGTGGATTTCTATCAGGAATTCAAGTACAAGTTGAAGAAATAGGAGGATTAGGAAAAGCAGGAGGAAAACCAATTACCATTATATACGGTTCTCAAACAGGTAACTCTGAGGCCTTAGCCAATGAAGCAGCAGCAGTTGCTAAAAACCATGGATTGGCACCAGAAGTAATCGACATGAGTGATATCGAACTCACTACATTGGTGAAAGCTGAACGTATCTTGGTCGTTACAAGTACCTATGGAGAGGGAGAAATGCCAGACAATGCACAAATGCTTTGGGATGATATTGCTTCAGAAGAAGCGCCGCGATTTGACAAATCATTCTTTTCAGTATTGGCTTTAGGAGACACTAGCTATGACGGTTTTTGTACGGCAGGGAAAGAATGGGATGCCCGCCTTGAAGCTTTGGGAGCAGAACGTGTTGCCCCAAGAGTAGACTGTGACGTGGACTATGAAGCTCCTTCAATGGCATGGATAGAAAATGTATTGCCAATAATCAGCACCAAAGGTTCACAAGAAGTTGTTGCGGCAACAAAAGGAGCCTCTAAAGAAGCGACAAAACCTAAATTTGATCGTAAAAACCCTTTAGAAGCAACCCTAATTCACAAAAAAACATTGACGGGTGCTAATTCAAGCAAGGAAATTGTGCACTATGAATTTTCACTAGGAGAATCAGGAGAAAGTTATATTGCAGGAGATGCATTGAATATCATTCCTCAAAACCGTCCTGATTTGATTGACCAGTTATTGTCTTTATTTGGAAACTATCCAGATGACGTGACTATGGAAAAATTGATACACGAATTAGAGATTCGTATTCCTAGTAAAGAATTGATTCAATTGGTTGCTGAAAAATCAGACGATGAAGAATTGAAACGTATGGTTGAAAATGGTGACAACGAAGCTATTTCAGACTTTTTATGGGGATTGGATTCTTACCAGTTGATAAAAAGCTATGGCTATAAAAAGATAGGATTTATAGACTTTTTCAACACCTGTAAACCTTTGAGTCCAAGAGCATACTCTATTTCATCAAGTATTAAAAAACACGATAAAGAAGTACACCTTACCATTGGTAGCGTACGTTATAAAAAAGAAGACCGTGTGCAAAATGGGGTTACTTCTACTTTTTTAGCTGATTTGGTGAATACGGGAGAGAAAGTAAAATGTTATTTCTCTCCAAACAAACAGTTTAAAATACCACAAGATGGTGATATCGCAACCATTATGGTAGGTCCAGGAACTGGAATCGCACCCTTCCGTTCTTTCTTAGAAGAAAGAGAGGCAGAAGGAGCTAAAGGAGATAACTGGTTGTTCTTTGGTGATAGAAATGCTGCAGAAGACTTTATTTATGAAGAGGAAATCAAAAGCATGCAAGAAAGTGGACTATTGACAAAATTAGACCTCGCATTTTCAAGAGATCAGGTAGAGAAAATTTACGTTCAAAACAAAATGATCGAAAATGGTAAGGAGTTTTTCGAATGGCTCGAAAAAGGTGCTTATTTTTATATCTGTGGTGATGCCTACCGCATGGCAAAAGATGTAGACTCTGCGTTGCATCAAATCATCGCAAAACACGGTAATATGTCCGGAGATGAAGCTGCCAACTATGTAACTCAGTTGAAAAAACAAAAGCGTTATGTACGTGATGTATATTAAGAATTGATAAAACAACTAGTGTATCACTTAAAACGAGTCCCAAATTATGTGGACTCGTTTTTTTTATGAGCTTAAATAAAAAGTTCCGTTTTAAGTGTAAAGAATTACAAAAAACGAAGAAAAGTTTTATAGCATAAATGTTTAACCTATCTTTGCAATAGTTAAACACAATACATGCTATTTTACACGAAAGACATACTTAAAAAATCTAAGTCATTTAAAGACAATCTGTTGAATAGTGCACTAGGCGCTAGGGAAAGTTTTTTAATTGTCAGTCAATCACCACATAAAAGAGTAACTATTTCAGGTTGCGATACTATTTTTCCCTTAGAAGAAAACAGTTTTAAGCTAAGAATTCTCCTCAACCTCGAAAAAAATCATGTGGATTGCTATAGAGATATTAGTGCTACAAAAGTGTTTTCAATCAATGCTGTTTTTAGAGAAGTAATTGATCATGAAATAGATACAAACACGCTTGAGCATATTGACAACTTAGAAGGTAGTAATGAAATACAATTTTCAAAAAATAAAGCGGTAGCGTTTGTTAAAAAAAGTCCTTTAAAAATTGGGGTAGAATTGTTAGCTGATATCCCTTTAGAAAACGAACAGCAAAGAATGCTCATTGCGGAAATAAAATCGATAGAAGTTGACAAAAAGCACCTAACGGCTTCAGGAAAAATATTTCACAAGAAAGAAAAACAAACACAAGAAGCTACTACTGACATAAACTACAATACAAGAGAAACAGGGTCTCAAAATAGCACTTCAGAATCAGATGATTCAAAAGATAGGAGTGACAATGTTGTTTTTGACGAACTTACACAAACCTATAATGCAAGCCTCCTTCCCTATGCAACAAATGTGGGAGCACCCAAAATAGAAGCGACAAATCTAGCTTCGTGGAAAAGTGCCAATGCAAATAATTTCAACCATCTTTTTAGTGAAAAACTAGAAAAGGTAAAACAAGAATACGAAGCCCTAGTAACTGCTTTTAATACAAATGAAATGCTCTATAACACCGCTATGAATTTCAAACCTATTGTTGGAAAAACATACCACTTGTATCATAAAGATTCTGGGGAAAACTTTTTATCCTTACTCCCACCAGAAAGTTTTAAGAAAAAACATCTAGGAGCATACAAACTGAATGGCGACAAAGTTTGGGAACAGGTTAATCACAAAGAAGAGGTATATGGATAGTTTAAAATTAACAATAAGGCCTCAAATAAAAAAAATAGGTTCTCTTGATGGTAAAAAGAAGGTTGAAAGTTTTCAGAACGAAACACTAAGACCTATTTTAAAGCTACAACACGAACTTATCATGGCTTATTTTGAAAGTTACCTCAGCAAAAGAAAAGTAAAGTATGAGGAAAAGACTTCTGACAAAAAATACGCTTTTGTAGACAATCTATTTGTGAAAGACCAACAATTTAAAATAGAGTTGAAAGCATTTATTATGGGACTTTTTACTGTTGAAGAATTTAAGATATATCAAGAGATTTCAGGAGATGCCAATAAGAGAATTTTCAACATGCTTAAACAAAGAATACAATCAACCATCGAGGCCTAAGCAGCGACACTAACACAACATACTATGACACTTTTTTGGTTTCGAAGAGATCTTAGACTAGAGGACAATACTGCACTTCAACTGGCACTTTCGTCAGGAAAGCCGGTACTTCCTGTTTTTGTATTTGACACCCAAATTACAGAGGAACTCCCCAAAGACGATGCACGTATTTCTTTCATACACGAAGCCTTAGAAGCTATACAAACAGAACTTGTTGCAAAAGGAAGCAGCTTACTCATCAAAAAAGGAAATCCTATAGAAGAGTTACAAAAAATATGCAAAGAGTACGCCGTCACAAACCTCTGTTATAATAGGGACTATGAGCCCTATGCGAGAGCAAGAGACAAAGCCATGAGTCACTATTGCAAACAAAACAATATACAAACCCAACATGCAAAGGACCATGTAATCTTTGAACCACAAGAAGTACTAAAAGCAGACAAAACTCCTTACACTGTCTACACACCCTATAAGAAAGCATGGCTCAAAAAGTTTGAGACTATTTCTATCGAACGAACAGATAGCACATCGAATAACTTTTACAAGCACAGTTCTGACATGCCTACTTTGCAACAATTGGGTTTTATAAAAAGTCCTATACATGCAAAAAATATTGACATGTCTATGGTCAAAGACTATGACAAACACAGAGATATTCCGCATTTGGATGCTACAAGTAAATTAGGAATATACTTGAGATTTGGTACGAAGAGTATTCGAAAAATTGTACAAGAAAGTACGGATAGTACTCAGGGAAATGAAATATTCTTGAGTGAATTGGTTTGGAGAGAATTTTTCCAACAAATCATTTTCCATTTTCCAAAGGTGGTTACTCATAATTTCAGGCCAAAATACGATGGTATTCAGTGGCGCAATAACAAAGAAGAATTCCAAAAGTGGTGTGATGGAAAAACTGGATATCCTATTGTAGATGCAGGAATGCGAGAACTCAATGCTACAGGATATATGCACAACCGCGTACGAATGATCACTGCAGGGTTTTTATGCAAGCACTTGTTGATCGATTGGAAGTGGGGAGAAGCTTATTTTGCAAAAAAATTGATGGATTATGAACTTGCTGCAAACAATGGAAATTGGCAGTGGGCTGCAGGAACGGGTTGTGATGCCGCTCCCTATTTTAGAGTATTTAACCCTTACACACAAACAAAGAGATTCGACGCACAATTGGCATATATTAAAAAGTGGGTACCCGAGCTAGAAACCAATGAATACCCTCCCGCAATGGTAGAACATAAATTTGCGAGGGAAAGAGCACTGAGCACCTATAAAGAGGGTATTGAAAAAGCTAACTTTTAAAAAAATAAATTATCTCAAAACAAAAGATACATGAAACTATTAATTCTAATCCTTATGACAGCCAGTTCTTTACATGCACAATTGCTTTTTGATTTTCAAAACAAAGAAACCCTGCAAAAATGGACCGTTGTTGACGATGTTGTCATGGGTGGAAAATCGGGCGGAAAAATGTCTCTAAACGCACAACAACAAGGAATTTTCAATGGAGAAGTTTCTTTGGAAAATAATGGTGGTTTTTCTTCTGTAAGACATGCTTTTGAGTCTAAGGATATAGAAAATTTCAAAAAGATAATTTTAAAAGTAAAAGGTGACGGTAAGCAATACCAATTTAGAATGAAACACAAAAGCAGTGACTACCATTCCTATGTAACAACATTCGCGACAAAAAAACAATGGGAAACGATAGAGATAGTCATTGAAAATTTAGTACCAACCTTTAGGGGGCGTAAAGTAGACCTACCTAATTTCAATCATAAAACGTTCGAACAAATAGGTTTTCTGATTGCCAATAAAAGAAATGAAAAATTTCAACTTATAATTGAATCTATAGAATTTAACTAAAATTCTATTTATTTTTGTAAAATAGAAAAAAGAGAGGATTTAAAAAGTTCAAAAAGTAAAAGTAGTATGAGTAGGATAGCAGAGATAGAAAGAGCAATATTACCATTTAGAAACGCTTTAAAAAGCCATAAAATTTACGATAGTATCCGAGATATCAACGATGTAAAAAACTTTGTTGAAGGACATGTATTTGCTGTTTGGGATTTTATGTCACTGTTAAAAGCATTGCAAATAAAATTAACTTGTGTCTCTTTGCCATGGACACCCGTTGCGAATGCAAAAACAGCGCGTTTTATAAACGAGATTGTGCATGGAGAAGAAAGCGATATCAATGAGTTGGGAGAAGCCAAAAGTCATTTTGAAATGTACTTAGAGGCAATGGAGCAAATAGGAGCCAATACAGAGCCTATAAAATTGTTTATTTCCTTACTCAAACAAGGAAATCCACTTAGCTATGCCTTAAAAGAATCAAATACAGACGAACGCATCGCTAATTTTGTGACACACACTTTTGATATTGTAGCTACTGATAAAGATTACTTGATTGCATCTGCTTTTACATTTGGTAGAGAAGATGTGATTCCAGATATGTTTATTGAAATTTTGAGAAACGAAGCAGCTTCCCATAAAAGTGTTTCGAAACTCACCTACTATTTAGAAAGACATATAGAACTTGATGGTGACGAACACGGTCCCTTGTCTTTAGAAATGATTGAAGAACTATGCGGTGATGATACACAAAAGTGGGAAGAAGTGACTCAGGTTGCGATACAAGCACTACAACATAGAATTCAATTATGGGATGCTCTTACAGCCTATATGGAGGCAAACAAGATGCAAAAAAACACAGCGCTAAGCGTCTAAAACAATCCGTATTTAGTTTCATTCTTCTTTATATATTAGCAATATAATTGGAGTGCACATTGCACTCACTAAATATGAATATAATGACTGTAGATACTGCTATTAAAGAGAGAAAAACGGAAAAAGTTCTAGCCGAAAAACCTTGGCCAATACATAAAAGTGACGCTGAACTCAAAGTTATGGCTACTGCACTTTTAGAACTTGCCGCTAGGGCCCCTTACCACTATCCATGTGCACAATACCATACAGAAAAGAAAGCACTCACTTCCAGCCTTCCTTTCAGAATGTATGTCGTGGACACAAAAAATTGTAGGTTAATCTCAGAGTATATTACTTCTAAAAAAATCATTGCAGGGAAAATCCAAAACATGTTAGATGCTGCAGATCTATTATTTATGGTAACTTGGTTGCCAGATGTAGCTCCTTCAGACATAGAAAACTTTAACAACTCTTCATCAGAAAACATTCCTTTCATAGGCTCTTTAAAAAACATGGAGCATATTGCGGCTGCTTCAGCAGCAGTTCAGAACTTACTACTAGGTGCCACAGAAAGAAACATCCCTAATTACTGGTCTTCAGGAGGCGTTTTGAGAAAAAAAGAACTCAGAAACTTATTGGACATTCCAATGGACGAAATTCTCTTAGGAGGTATTTTTATGTTTCCAGAGGACAGTGCTAACAAAGAAGCTGAAATAAAACTTGGAGCACATCGTGAAAACGGAAAAGAAATCAACACCTGGTCTAGATGGACCAACCTAAACTAGGTGCATCTAAAAGTGAAATTTCACTTTACATACTCAATATCACTCCTTTCACCATTGGTCTGAAAGGAGTTTTTTTATCGGTTTTAAAATGCACGTATAGGACGCAACTTCATTTTTCCTCTTTTAGTTTTTGCTTACCATGACGGTATGGAATTGCTATCTTTATCTTCACAATTACCAATACACACCCGCCAAGCTGTGTGATCATCGTACTCTGTAGAACTCCAATACCTTCCGGTTAGTGTATCCCCTAGCCCATCTTTTAGCGCAGTGTTGACATCACTAATGTTAGTAAGTAATATATCTAACTCTCCTTTAGACGGCAAGTACCAATCTGCGTATGACGCATCATCAGAAATGCCCGTAACTAAATTGCCACAGAATTGTGCTGCGTTGGGAACTGTCGCTACTAGCGTATGGACCCTAATTAGCAGTGTATTCATTTTACCACCATATATACCTGAACTCAAAGCCCCTATAGACTCCCAATCAGAATCCCATTGATACCCTGTTTTAATTATTTCTGCATCATCATTTGTAGTTATATCTTCATAATAGTCAGAAATAGTACACACAAGTCCATGTAATTTAGTCGCATCCAACCAGAAAACAATACCCCCCTGTGCTACATCTCCGATTTTATAAATATCAAAGGGTGTGTCTATAATATTTTCATAGAAGACACTACGCGCTAATTCCGACGTCTTTGCATTTAGTGCATAAGGAACTGGACTACCTACAAAATTTGGTACAAATTATTAAGCCACATTCATAAAATTATTAATTCTGATTTCTAGTTCTTTTTCAGCTGGAGTTTTATATCCAATCGCTGAGTTGCAGTTCCATCTGAAATTTTTAAACCTGACAAAGAATACAAGGTATACCTTAGAGGAACTTCTCGAGAAGCGTTCGTTTCGAAACACAAGGTGTTTTTAACTGGATTTGGGTATAGTCTCAATTCTATTTTTATATTTTTATAGAACTGTTACGTTAACGTAGCATCGTGTGTTGGTTGTAACACTCCTTCAATAATGTATTGGTCATTAATAGTATATGTGTTTTGAAAAACACTTCCCAAAACAAAATGAAACAAACCATTTTCACCTAGCTCTAAAAGAGCTCCACTAGATGCAAAAGAATACAAGATAGAAAAACTACCAATACTCTCTTCAACGAGAGAATTAGAAGTAGTTGCTTCTAATACACCTCTATCAAACCCGACCTCCCTAAAAAAGTTATCTTGAGCAGCAACAAAAGACATAGAGAAAACACACAATACAATGCTTATTTTCAACATACTAAAACTAATTAGACATCAAAATTATAAAACAAACGAATAATAATTTACTTGGATTAAAAATAAGTACTTAAAAATAAATAAGTGTAACTGATTGATTCCGAGTAGAATTCACATTAACGATTGGCCATTATCAAATAATCAGAATCACTTAAAAAAGAGAAGCTTATTTAATAAGTTTCATTGTTAATACAATTTATTGGTTGTGTTTTTTAACGAACTGACAAAAAAGAAACTATCAAAAGAAAACCATAATTCAATACTTTACTCAAAAAAAATAGAACAACGTTTTGACTGCGATAAGACACACTTTGAAAAAAGATACAAATACACTCATAAAGACAAAAAATAACTGCTATATAGGTCGTGAGAAAGGTTAAATTGCCTTTTCAAACAGTTTTAAAAAGAAACTGATTGCTTTAAAATTTTGATGCTGCTTATCTATAGTTTATATTTATACTAAATAGTGAAAAAAAAACCACAACTTAAATATTAGAATTTATGAGCACTTTAAGACTCGGAGATACTGCTCCCAATTTTACAGCTTCTTCCACAGAAGGAGAGATTAACTTTCACGACTGGCTAGGTGACGGATGGGGTATTTTATTTTCGCACCCGGCAGATTATACTCCAGTATGTACTACAGAACTTGGAACAGTTGCCAAGTACAAAAAACAATTTGACCAAAGAAATGTAAAAGTAGTTGCACTCAGTGTAGACGGTATTACTTCACACCACGGTTGGGTTAAAGACATCAACGAAACTCAAAATACAACGGTTAACTTTCCTATCATTGCAGATGAAGACAGAAAAGTAGCAGAATTGTATGACATGATTCATCCAAATGCGGATTCTAAATTGACCGTGCGCTCTGTTTACGTGATTGGCAACGACAAAAAGATCAAGTTGACAATTACCTATCCTGCGTCTACCGGTAGAAATTTTGACGAATTATTACGCGTTATTGATTCTTTGCAATTGACAGCCTACCACAAGGTAGCGACTCCTGCCAATTGGAACCAAGGTGACGATTGCGTGATTGTACCGGCAGTCAGCAATGAACAAATCCCTGAACTATTCCCAAAAGGTCATACAGAGATCAAACCTTATCTGAGAATGACGCCACAACCTGACACAAAATAAATAGCAATCAATGCTATACTTTTGATTGGCTTCTTATTGAGGGCTTATCGATCGCTTTAACAGTCATTAAATATTTGAAAGAAAAAAGCTAGTAATTTTCATTACTAGCTTTTCTATATTGTTACTACTTGTATTCGTTTACAGCTTATCCTTCACAGCTTTCACAACTCTTCTTTTGGCTGAATTTTTGTGCAGCATTCATACTATGTTGGTAATACAGAGATTTCATTCCTAACTTCCATGCCGTCATATGGATTTTGTTTATTTCCTTGATAGGCATTTCTGGATGTACAATAATGTTTACCGATTGTCCTTGATCGATATAGTTTTGACGGTTTGCCGCTTGGTATACAATATCCATTTGGTCGATTTCAGAGTAGGTCTTAAAGACCTCTTTTTCATTCTCCGATAAGAATTCCAAATGTTGTACCGATCCATCGTGGTTTCTGATATCTTTCCAAACCTCAACTGTGTCCATATCCTTACTTTGCAATAATTTTACCAGAAATGGATTTTTAATGGTCGTTTTTATCTTCGCAATATCCTTTACATAGATATTGGACCATATAGGTTCAATACCTTGTGATACTTGACCTAAAATAAAAGCAGAAGATGTTGTAGGAGCAATAGCATTGAGTGTTGCATTTCTTCTACCGTATTTCTCCAACAATGAAGAGGTACCAAAACGCTTTGCCAATTCCTCAGAGGCACTATAAGATCTGTTTTGAATCTCCTTAAAGATTTCAGTATTCAAGTCATATGCTTCTTGACTATCAAAAGCATACATTTTGGACTGTAACAAGGAGTGCCATCCTAAAACTCCCATTCCTAGGGCTCTATTTTCTTTGGCAAAATTATAAGCACGTTCCATAAACAGAAATGTTTGGCGATCTTCTCTGTCGTCAGAATCTCTATAAACTTCTAGTTTTTCGATAAACTCAGAGAGCACTGCATCAAGAAAATGTACCATTGTTTCAACGGCATCCGTATCTTTCCAATTATCGTATTGTAATAAGTTAATACTTGAAAGTACACAAACAAAAGACCAATTTTCATTGGATGGTAACATGATCTCTGTACACAGGTTACTGGCATGTATTTTATGATTGTTGTCTTTGTAGGCGTCAACTGTTTGATTGTTTGCATTATCAGTAAAGAAAATATAAGGATACCCCATTTCTCCGCGACTTTGCAAAACTTTAGCCCAAATTTTCCTTTTCTCTGCATCTCCATCAGACATCTCTTGCATCCACTTGTTGGTTACAGTAACTCCATGTGTCAACTGTTGTATTGGATTCCCTTCAGTTCCAATTTCTAGAAACTCCATAATATCTGGGTGTTCGATAGGAAGGTATGGTGAAAAGCGTCCACGTCTCACAGAACCTTGACTCACTACATCAACCATAGATTCGAACAACTGCATGATATGTACAGCTCCAGAAGCTTCTCCGTTATTTTTCACAGGTGCACCTCGATGGCGCAGATCTCCAAAATAGCCAGAGGTTCCCCCTCCTAGTTTGGACATCATTCCAACTTCAGATTGGGTGTATAGTATGTTCCCCATGTCATCCGATATATGAGACCCAAAACAACTGATAGGAAGTCCTCTTTTTTTACCAAAATTTGACCATACTGGTGAAGCCAAAGAATAAAAGCCTTCCCCCATGTACTTGTAAAATTTTGCAGCAAAACCTTCGATTTGCAATATATGCTCTGCTCTTTCAGCAATTTCTTGAATTCTTCCTTCTACAGTAGTGTCCCCTGTTAAGTAACCTGCTGAAAGAAACTTTCTGCTATTTTCATTCAACCATTCAAAGCTGGCTTTAGGCATTTCTTGCTTTTTTTCAGCAATAATAGTTTTGTTATTTTCAACTTGCATCGTATACGTTTAATTGAATTTAATTTTAGTTTTGTTTAGTTTACAATAGGGGATTAAAATAGATCATCACTCGTGATGCTTTGCGTTCTTTTACTATAATTTATCGATCGTTTCACAAAAAAGTCTCCGTGTTTGGTTCCAATTATTTCGTCGTCAAACCAATCTGTTTCAGCTAAAACTTTAGCATCAACTTCAAAAACACTTTCGATACCGATACTCTTGAGGGAATTATTGAAACGATTTTTAACAAATTCAGAAATGGTCTTTTTAGGTAAAAAGTCTAACTCACCTTCTTCAAATATCCAATCCAAAAGATCACTTTCTGCTCTAAAAGCGTCTATACACATTTTTTTGATGAGGTCATTGTATTCAGGAGTGAACCATTCTGGGTGTTCTTTTTTTAGAATATTGATAATGTCTATACCAAAATCACCATGGATTTGCTCCTCCTTAGAAGTAGCTTCTACCACATTAGAAATACCTTTTAACTTGTTTTGAAATTTGTTAAAAGCCATGATAATCAGAAACTGAGAAAACAAAGAAACATGTTCTATAAATAACGAAAACAGAAGAATAGACTCAGCATATTCTTTGTCATCGATACTTTTTGAATTCTTTAAAGCAGCCTCTAAGTACTGCACACGTTTCATGATGACAGGTTTCTTTTTTAGTTCTTGAAACTCTTTATTAAGTCCTAACACTTCTAAGAGATGAGAGTAAGCATCGTGGTGTCTTACTTCGCTTTCAGCAAAAGTTGCACCAACTGCACCTATTTCTGGTTTTGGAAGTCTATGGTATATGTCGCCCCAAAAGGATTTAACGGCAACTTCAATTTGAGAGATCGCAAGCATGGTATTTTTAATTGCACTTTTTTCTAGGGGGTTTAGGTGCAATTTAAAATCTTGAATGTCACTCGTAAAATTAAATTCTGTATGTATCCAGTAGGAATGCCTTATTGCAGATACATATTCGTATAAATTAGGGTATTCAAAAGGTTTGAGGTTTACTCTTTTTTCAAATATATTAGTTTTACGCTCCTGAGATCTTTTGTTACGATATAAAATGTAAGCTTTTGCTACTTCAGGAAAATTACTTTCCATTAATTCCTTTTCTACCGAATCTTGAACTTCTTCAATCGTTGGTTTGTAATCTATATTGTACTCTGCATGTACAATTAATCCAGCATTTACTTTTTCAGAAATGGCTTTTGCCTCCTCTAAACTACCTTGATTTACAGCCTGCATCGCTTTAAAAATTGCTTCTGCAATTTTAGATAATTGAAATGGACGCGTACTAAAATCTCTCTTTATGATTTCCTTTATACTCATTGACCCCTAGTTTATAAATTATATATTTAAGACTTACTATAACAAATTTATCAATAAATTGAACGTCAAAAATAAATTGAAATAATAAGTATTAACAGGGTTATCAACAATGAAAAAAAAACATTAAAAAACAACTAGTTAGCAATATATTTTTAAAAAATAAAATCACAAACACCTACAATACAGCTAATTAAAGATAACCTAAAAAATAAGTTTTTAAAGGGATAACAACATATTAAAAAAAAGAAATACCAAGATAAGCATCCGAAAAAAAGTTTAAAAACACCTATTAATAGGTCTTTTTAAAAAGGACAAAATTTATTAAAAAAAAAGAGGAGCATCATACAACACTCCTCTTTACTTTGACTATTTTTTGAAAAATCAATCTGTCATTACAGCAACGACTTTTTTACGTTTTTTTAATGTTTTTATGTCAATATCTTCAACAATTTTAATTTCATTCCCACTAACCAAAAATAATTTTACTGAGATACTGTCCTCAACTTTCACATAATAATGACCAACTGGCAATTCTGATATATCATATGTCTTTTTATAAGAGTAACCACGCTTCAAAACTTCTTCATATATAAGAACACCTTCCATATCTTTTATCTTAACAGATACTGATTCTTTCTCAGTGTTGGCATACAAAACAAATGCCTTTTTACTCACTGACTCTACTCTTGTAGTTTTCGACGGATTCAACTCACTAGCATAATTCTTCACCCCAACCATAAAGACAAATAGTAAAAGGGCTGTCTTTAAATAAACTTTCATAATTCCTTCGTTTTAAATTACATAGCAAAAATACAAACAACTAACAGTCTGTATTTCAGCGATTTTGTCAAATTTATATACTATATTACCTCAACAACCCGTCTACATGTTAATTAATGGTTAATCGTCAGTAAAAAAATTGTGTTTTAAACATAGAAATACTACAAAATAGCAATTATATAAAAAAAGGGAGCCTTAAAACACTGTTAGTTATTATGCAACTTTTAAAGAATTTGAGAACTTCATGAAAAATTCCAACTTATAAAAAACACAACAAAAGTTACTATAATGTCTCTCTAGGAAAACAAAACTTATTTTTAAGACAAAATAGAACATCTATATATTTATAGTAAATCAATAGAAAAACACTTTTTTAAAATATTAAAAACACTATTTTTCGATTAGTTTGATAATATTCATTAATTTTGTTTAAATAAATACCTTTTTTAATGAACAATATTAAAAACACCTTCTCGATACACGATTTTGAACTTTTAACAGGTATCAAAGCGCACACGATACGTATTTGGGAAAAAAGGTATGCTATTCTCAATCCTAGCAGACAAAATAGAAATGTTCGTTTTTACAATTTAAATGATTTACAAAAAATTTTAAACCTCAGCTTGTTATACAATCAAGGCTTTAAAATATCTAAAATTGCAAAACTGTCCGACGAAGAACTTAACAAAACCGTTAGCGACACAAATCTTAAAGATGTCTCCCATTGTCATATCATCAACAATATGATTGTCGCAATGTATACCTATGACGAAGCAAAGTTTGACGAAAATTATAAATTACAGATTGAAAAAATGTCATTTAAGGAACTTTTTATCAATACTTTTATTCCATTATTTGAACACATCGGTATACTTTGGCAAACAGATTCTCTAAAACCAGCGAACGAACATTTTATATCCAACCTTATCACACAAAAGATAATCTTGAACATTGCCTCCTTAGATATAGAGAAAATAGAGGGACCCGTAAATATCATATTTTTACCCGAACAAGAAATTCATGAAATTGGATTATTATTTCTATATTACGACTTGAAATTACGCCATAAAAATGTGATTTATCTCGGGAAAAGCATTCCTTTTGACAACTTGTTAGACTTGAACAATCAATACAACAACATCAACTGGATCAGTGCCTTTACTATAGACAAACCAAAAGAGGCAAAAGAAAAGATATTAGAACAATATAACGAACTCCTTCACGAAAATGAAAACACATTTCAACTAATCGGTCACATATGGGGTTCATATGCAAAAACAAATACAAACAAAAGGCTGCTATTTTTCAACAACATAAGAGATATCATACCTTTATTATAATAATTGTTTGTTTTTGTTTAACTAATTACTACTTTTGTTAAACATGAAGAAAACAATAAACATATTAGGCTCAGGATTTTCCTCTATAGCATCTGCTTGCTACTTAGCGAAAGCCGGCCATACAGTTACAGTATTTGAGAAAAACAAAACACTCGGAGGACGAGCTAGACAATACAGAAAAGACGGCTTCCTGTTTGACATGGGACCGACATGGTATTGGATGCCAGATGTTTTTGAAAAGTTTTTTGGAGATTTTGACAAGAAACCTTCTGACTACTACCAACTTCTTAAATTAGGACCTGCCTACCAAGTATATTATGGAGTAAATGATTCTTTGACTATTTCTTCCAAAATAGAAGAAATATACGCGCTTTTCGAAGCTGAAGAAAAAGGCAGCTCTCAAGCATTGAAACAATTTCTCGCTCAGGCAAAAGACAATTATGAAGTAGCTGTAAAAGACTTGGTATACAGACCAGGTATTTCTCCTTTAGAATTGATCAGTCCTCAAAGCGTTACAAAACTAAATCAATTGTTTTTTGACATACGTTCGATGGTTAAAAAGAAATTCAACAATCCTAGATTGTTGAAAATACTTGAATTTCCTGTATTGTTTTTAGGAGCAAAACCTGAAAACACGCCAGCGATGTACAATTTTATGAATTGGGCAGACTTTGGTTTAGGTACATGGCACCCCAAAGGAGGAATGTTTGAAGTGATTGAAGGAATGGTTGCATTGGCAGAATCTTTAGGTGTTACTTTTGTAACGGAAGCAGCGGTTTCTAAAATCGAAGTGAACGCAAAGGGTGAAGCAACAGGAATTCACACAAACGGAAAATACCATGCTTCTGACATTGTATTGAGTGGTGCTGATTACCACCATACAGAAAAATTAATTGATGATAGATACCGACAGTATTCCGAAAAATACTGGAGTAAAAAAACCTTTGCACCATCTGCATTGCTATTCTATGTTGGATTGGACAAAAAATTAGAAAATCTATCGCACCACACCTTATTTTTTGACGAGGAATTCGACTCGCACGCTGAATACATCTATGACAATCCATCTTGGCCTAAGGATCCTCTTTTCTATGCGAGTTTTCCAAGTATGACTGACGATGCATTTGCACCTGAAGGACAAGAAGCAGCGACTTTCTTGATTCCAATTGCAGCAGGAATAGAAGATACCGAAGCTGAAAGAAAAAAATATTTTGACATCATTCTTACACGATTAGAAAATTTAACGGGTCAAAAAATAAAAGAACACGTACTTTTCAGCGAGTCTTATTGCATCAATGATTTTGTAGAAGATTACAATTCCTATAAAGGAAATGCTTATGGACTAGCGAATACTTTAATGCAAACAGCATTCTTAAGACCTAACATAAGAAGTAAAAAAGTTGTAAATTTATACTTTACAGGGCAACTAACAGTTCCAGGGCCGGGAGTTCCACCTGCACTAATTTCAGGAAAAATTGCTGCTGAATTAATCTTAAAAAAATTAAATTAATGAAAGAATTATTTGACATAATATCAAATGACAGTGCGACATTAATTACAAAAAAATACAGTACTTCTTTTTCTATAGCTGTACGTTTTTTAGCTCCTAGTATTCGTCAGGCAATCTACAACATCTACGGATTTGTAAGGGTTGCAGATGAAATCGTGGATAGTTTTGAAGGTTTTCCTAAAGAAGAAATGCTGGATCGTTTTGAATCAGAATACGAGTTTTCAAAAAAACATAAAATAAGTAGCAATCCAGTTATCAATGCTTTTCAAAGAACCGTAGAAGAATACAATATTGGTGAGGATTTGATTGCGGCTTTTTTAAAGAGTATGCGTGCTGACTTGACCAAACAAATATATAGTACGCAAGAAGAAATAGATGCATACATATATGGCTCTGCCGATGTAGTTGGTTTGATGTGCCTCAAAGTATTTGTCAATGGAGACCAGAAAGAATACGACCGATTGAAGCATGCTGCCATGAAACTAGGATCTGCATTCCAAAAGGTAAATTTCATTAGAGACTTTAAACAAGACTATGAGGATTTAAACAGAACTTATTTTCCAAACACAGATACTGGAAACCTAACTACTGATGAAAAAAATGAAATCATTGCTGAGATCAGAGAAGATTTTAGTATCGCTTATAAAGGAATTATAGAACTCCCTAAAGAAGCTAGGTTTGGTGTGTATTTGGCCTATAGGTATTTTTCTAAATTATTGAAAAAAATCGACAAAGTACCCGCGAGTACCTTACGACAAAAAAGGATTCGAGTATCCAACTCTTCTAAGACCTATTTATTATTCAAATCGTACGTCAGATACCAATTTAACATTGTTTAAATGATTTTGCTCTCTTTATTTTTTAGCCTATTTATTCAAAACCAATCTATTGAAGAGGTTGTGATATCTTTTCACGCAGTGGCAAACAAAAAAGCAGAAGCTACATTTATCAACAGGTATGAAAATTCTCAAAATGCAGACATATTGGGGTATGTGTATGCACTTAAAATGAAGCGATCAAAATATAGCTTCAACCCTTATGTAAAAATTAAAAATTTTATTGAAGTCCGTAAAAAGATAAAACAGTTGATCGAAAAAAATCCCAATAGTATTCATCTTAGATACATTCGTTTGTTACTTCAAGAAAGCACACCTGAAATTTTAGGATACAAAGACTCCATAGAAGAGGACAAAATGTATTTGTCCAAAGTATTACAAAACAAAGAGACTAATTATTTGTCTCAGTATATTTATAAAAACACATCCTTATGACCATACTTCTTTATACAACCATAACAGTTGTGACCTATCTTTTGATGGAGGTTGCCACTTGGTGCATCCACAAATATGTGATGCACGGTTTTTTATGGTACTTACACGAAGACCATCACCAACCTAGATACCAACATGCATTTGAAAAAAACGATGTCTTTTTTGTCATTGGAGCGATCCCAAGCATCTTACTTTTTATCTACGGTACTACGCCTGAATTGAACTATGTTTTCTTTATTGGATTAGGAATCCTTTTTTACGGAATCACCTACTTTATAGTACACGATGTATTGATACACAGAAGATTCAAATGGTTTAACAAAACAAACAACCCCTATTTAATGGGACTCAGAAAAGCACATAAAATCCACCACAAACACCTTGGAAAAGAAGATGGTGAATGTTTTGGCATGCTCAATGTACCAAAGAAATACTTTAAAAAAAGAACTTTAAAAAGAACAATTTAAGATGACTCCCATCTATTTGTACATCCTTTTAGCATCTTTAAGTATCCCCTTATTATTTAGCATTTTCTTTATTGATTTTATCAAAAAATGGAAAGCTTTTAGTTTGTCAACACTTCTTGTTGCCTCGGTTTTTATAATCTGGGATGTTATTTTTACCCAGCAGGGGGTATGGGGCTTTAACCACGACTATTGTTTGGATGCTTATTTTTTAGGACTCCCCATAGAAGAGTGGCTGTTTTTTATCATCATCCCCTTTTGTAGTTTGTTTACACATTTTTCTTTATTTCATGCCTGTCCAAAATTACGCTTGGGAAAGAAGACAACCCAATGGATCTCAATTGTACTTTTATTGACGGTTATAGCGGTGCTTATTTTTAATTTTGGAAAAGCCTACACAACCGTAAACTATAGCTTTGTATTGTTAACACTTATTTTGGGACTGTCATACAACAGTAGTCTATTGCAACAATTTTACATCTCTTTTATAGTGATACTCATCCCTTTTTTTATTGTCAATGGTATTCTTACAGGTGCCATCACTTCAGAGCCTATCGTGTGGTATGACAATACTGAAAACCTAGGTGTCAGAATACATACGATTCCTGTAGAGGATATTGGATACGCATTTTCTATGTTGTTTTCAAACTTATTAATATTCAACAAACTAACCACTAAGAAATAACGTTCTAAAACAAATTCACCTATTTTAGCTCATTTTTTTTCATATTAAAAATATAGTGAGTATTTTTAAGAAACACCCTAAAACGTTGTCCATGAAGATACTACTTACAGGAGTTACAGGTTACATAGGAAAAAGACTATTGCCCGTTCTTATAGAGAATGGACACCAAGTTGTTTGTTCAACCAGAGACATTAATAGGTTTACACCATCCAAAACTATAGCGGATAAAGTAGAGGTAATTCAATTGGACCTTACCGACACAAAAACTTTAAAAAACATCCCAAAGGATATTGATGCAGCCTACTATTTGGTGCACTCTATGACAGCATCATTGAACTATCAAAAACTAGAGCGCATCTCAGCTATCAATTTTAGAGAAGCCGTCAAAGGCAGCAATCTTCAACAGGTCATCTATCTAAGTGGTATTGTAAATGAAACCGATTTATCAGAACACTTGAAATCTCGAAAAAATGTTGAAGTCGAATTAAACAAAGGCGATTATAGTCTTACTACACTCAGAGCAGGCATCATCATCGGGTCAGGGAGTGCTTCTTTTGAAATCATTCGAGACCTCGTAGAAAAACTACCACTTATGGTGGCTCCAAAATGGCTAAATACGAAATGCCAACCTATTGGTATTGCAGATGTATTGCTCTTTTTATCAAAATCATTAGGGAATAAGTCTACGTACGACAAAAATTTCGATATTGGAGGCCCTGATGTCTTATCTTACAAGAATATGCTTTTAGGCTTCGCTAAAGAGAGAAATCTAAAACGTTGGATACAAACAGTACCTGTAATGACACCAAAACTATCCTCCTATTGGTTATATTTTGTAACCTCTACCTCCTACCGTCTTGCCGTTGCATTGGTGCACAGTATGAAAGTTGAAGTAGTTTGCAGAAATACAGAACTAGAAGATATCTTAGACATCAAACCCATACACTACAATACAGCCATAGCACGTGCATTTCGAAAAATACAGGCAAATCAAATTGTCTCTAGTTGGAAAGACGCTTACGCTAGTAGTGGTATGAAAAGAAATATCACAGACTTTATCAGAGTCCCAGTTTTCGGTTGTTTTAAAGACCAACGGAAGTCCAAAATTACCGATAGAAATGCCTGTCTAGAACGCATCTGGAGCATTGGAGGTGAAACAGGATGGTATTATGGAAATTGGCTTTGGAAACTTAGAGGATTTTTAGACAAAACAGCCGGTGGCGTGGGATTGCGAAGAGGCCGGACAAGTATCAGTACACTCAACGCAGGAGATGCTCTCGACTTTTGGAGGGTATTGTATGCCAACAAAGAAGAAGGCAGACTGCTATTGTTTGCAGAAATGAAATTACCAGGAGAAGCTTGGTTGGAATTTAAAATAGAATCAGATCAATTGATACAAACCGCTACATTTAGACCATTGGGGGTACTAGGAAGACTTTATTGGTACAGTGTATACCCTTTTCACGGTCCTATCTTTAACGGTATGTTAGAAAAATTAGCCTATGGCACTACTTAAAAAAATTATTGTATTCCTTTTCTTAAACTTTAGCGCCTTGGCAGTGGGACTCTTACTCAGCGGCAATGGAGCAAGCTCAGACTGGTATCAAAACCTAGAAAAAGCACCTTGGACACCTCCGGGATGGGTTTTCGGTGCGGCATGGACGACTATTATGGTCGCTTTTTCGATTTTCATGAGCCTATTGTTACAAACATCAAAAAACCATAAAAAGATCTTACAACTGTTTGCCATACAATGGTTGTTGAATGTAGCTTGGAATCCTGCATTTTTCTATTTGCACCAACCTTGGGCAGGCCTTTTTGTGCTCATACCACTCACCGCCTTGGTTGCATATTGGTGCATCAAATACATACCAACACTTAAAATGAATGTACTATGGATAAGCCCCTATCTGATTTGGTTGTGTGTCGCAACTTCCTTAAACGCGTATGTAGTGCTCTACAATTAAAATTGCAACAACTCCATAACAGCAACTCTTAGACACGTCTATAGATTGTGTATCTTTGCAAAAAACAATCCAATTTGAAAGA
>JBELHA010000018.1:0-47503 GCA_042091695.1 Flavicella sp. | reverse complement strand
ACAACTCCTGAAAATTGTGCCAAACAGTCTCGTGTACACCCCAAACCCGACAAATGGGATTGGAGCCAAATAGATGCCTATCTCGCTTTTGCTAAAAAAAACGATCTTACTGTACGCATACATGGGCCTATTAGTCCTCAGGCCTCAAAATGGGCCAAAGCTGACCACAGAACACCCGAAGAGCTCCTCGTAAATATGACGGAGTATTTTATGGAATCGTGCAAACGTTTCAATAACAATGAGAATGTAAAATGGATGGATGTAGTCAATGAGACTGTGAATAGAGACGGGACTTGGTTTGCAGAAAAACCAGGTGTAGATAGTTGGGAAAATCCATGGGTGCAAATAGGGATGGATACAGAGGGGATACCTCTTTATATTACGAAGGCATTTCAAATTGCTAACAAATATGCTCCAGACAAAAGCTTGGTGTTCAACCAGCACGGGGGAATGGAACCCAAAATGTGGGAACGTGTCAAAAAAACAATATTATACCTAAAGTCTAAAGGGTTTCGCGTGGACGGTTTGGGGTGGCAAGCACATTTAAAAAGTACAGACAAAGTAGCCTTGAATAAAAAGGATATGCGCTATTTCTCGAAACTCATCGATTGGGCACATGCCAATGATTTAGATTTTCACGTCACTGAAATAGATTATAAGATTTGGAATGGGAAAAAAACAAAAAAAGCCTTAGATACCCAAGCAGCGGCTTATACAAATGTTCTAAAAATACTCCTGTCTAAAAGAGCAACCGGAGTAGTTACTTACAATACTTGGGGAATGGTAGATGGAACCGGTAAGCACAAAGACAAGCATATGTTCCTGTTTGACAATGAAGGGTACCCTAAACCAGCTTTTTATGCCGTAAAAGAAACTTTGAGAAATCCAAACACCCCACTTATATTTAAATAAAAATCTTCGAAAAAATGACGCACAATTTTCCCAAAATAATTCTCTTTTTTTTAGTGCTTTTCTCGAGTTGTTCTGACGACAAAAAGCAAATAACTCCTGACGCGGATGCCGATTACTTAAACCCATCGATTTCTATCGAAAAACGGGTAGATGACCTGATGCAACGTATGACTTTGGAAGAAAAAGTATACCAGATGAATCAATTTGTAGGATTGGATCATATGCGAGAGGCAGAGCAAGAACTTTCAGAGGAAGACTTACACAGCAACGATGCCCAAGGATTTTACAAAGGACTTTTTAGTGATGATGTAGCTGCTATGTGTGCCAGAGGAGAAATAGGTTCATTCTTACATGTATTGACTGCTGAAGAAGCAAATTTACTACAACAATTAGCCCTGAAATCACGTCTAAAAATCCCAGTATTGATTGGTATAGATGCCATTCATGGCAACGCGTTGGTTTCTGGAACGACTGTATATCCTTCACCAATAACATTAGCATCTACTTGGGAAGATACCTACTTAGAACAAGTAGGAAGACAATCCGCGATTGAAATGCGTGCTACGGGAAGCCATTGGACTTTTACGCCCAATATTGACGTGTTGAGGGACCCTCGTTGGGGGCGCGTAGGAGAAACCTTTGGAGAAGACCCCTTTTTGGTTGGAAATATGGGAGTAGCCATGATTCAAGGTTTTCAACAAGGTGACTTTACAGGGACAGAAAAAGTAATTGCCTGTGCGAAGCACATGTTGGGAGGGGGACAACCTTCCAATGGTCTCAATGCGGCGCCTTTTGATGTATCTCTAAGAACGATGAAAGAAGTATACCTTCCTCCTTATTACAAAGCAATCAAGGCAGGGGTCTATTCTATCATGGCAGCCCATAACGAAATCAGTGGTGTTCCCAGTCATATGAGTCATTGGTTGATGACTGATTTGTTTAGGAATCAATGGGGCTTTGACGGGTTTTATGTCAGTGACTGGATGGATATCGAACGATTGGAAACTGTGCATTACGTGGCCAAAGATTTGAAAGAAGCCTGTAAATTATCCGTTGCGGCTGGAATGGACATGCACATGCACGGAGTAAAGTTTCCAGAGGCAGTTGTCGCATTGGTCAACGAAGGGAAATTACCGCTCTCTAGAATTGACGATGCTTGTAAAAAAATACTTACGGCCAAATTTAAATTAGGCCTGTTTGAAAACCGACAAGTAGACCTTTCTAAAATACCTCAAAAAATATTTACAGAAACACATAGAAAAACAGCATTAGAAACCGCAAGAAATGGGATTGTATTGCTGAAAAATAATGGGCTATTACCGTTGTCACAAAAAGGAGAAAATAAATCGATATTTGTCACAGGACCCAATGCAAACAACCAAAGTATTTTAGGAGATTGGCATGCTGTACAACCGGATGAAAACACCACAACAGTGTATGAAGGAATTCGGGATTTAGGTCAGTCATATGGCTATAAAGTAAATTTTTACGATTCTGGAGAAAATATCCGAAAAATCGAGGATATAGCGATTGAAAAAGCCGCCCAAAAAGCTGCCCAATCTGATATTGCCATCGTGGTGGTAGGTGATAATTCTATGCGTTACAAATGGAAAGACAAGACAGCTGGTGAAAATATGGGTCGAGCTTACTTGAATTTGGCAGGTAAACAGTTGGCATTAGTACAAGCTATTCAAAAGACAGGGACAAAGGTAGTGGTGGTCTTGGTCAATGGGAAACCCATTTCTGAACCTTGGTTAGAGGACAATATTCCTGCGATTGTCGAAGCTTGGGAACCAGGTTCTTTTGGTGGACAGGCAGTTGCAGAAATTCTCTTTGGAGAGGTCAATCCAAGTGGAAAATTACCACTGACTATAGCACGATCGGTAGGACAGCTGCAACAGTTTTACAATCACAAACCTTCTATAGGTTTCCATAAATATGCCTTTGAAAAAATGCAACCTCTTTATCCATTCGGCTATGGCTTGAGCTACACAAAATTTCAAATGGAAACACCTAAAGTATCTGGAACACTTCGCAATGATACTTCTAAACTCAAAGTGACTGTTTCCATTGAAAATACTGGAAAAAAAGCAGGAGCGCAAGTGGTACAGTTGTACATCCGTGACGCCGTTAGTTCTGTGACACGTCCCGTTAAAGAATTGAAAGGATACCAGCGTGTTTTCTTGGAGGCAGGTGCTTCTAAAGTAGTTGAGTTTACCTTAAAAGCTGCGGACCTAGCCTTTTATGATATAGACATGCATTACGTTGTGGAACCTGGAGATTTTAATATTATGACGGGTAGCAGTTCAGATGATAAAGACTTAAAACAAACTACTATAGCGGTGGAGCATAGATTAGAATTACAATTATAAAATCAGACTTTATGAAATTTAAATTACATGTAACAAACTACTTGTCACTGCTTTCTATTTTAGCAGTAGTATCTTGTTCACAAAAGCCATCTGTTGAAAAGCTAGAAAAACCAAATATTGTTTTCATCATGGCAGACGACCATGCAGTCGCAGCGATCAGTGCCTACAAAGATTGGTTGTCTGAAATAGCACCGACTCCTAATATTGATCGAATTGCTCAAAACGGTATGTTGATGACACGTACCTTTAATACCAACTCTATTTGTGGACCAAGTCGTGCGGCTATTCTTACAGGTAAATATGGTCATAAAAGTGGGTTTTTTAAGAATGAAAAAGGAGGAGATTTTGATGGCAGTCAGCAAACCTTACCGAAGCTATTACAAGCAAATGGCTACCAGACAGCGGTGGTAGGTAAATGGCATTTAGGGACAGCACCCACAGGATTTGATTATTCAAAAGTAATGGTCAATTGGGGAGGACAAGGTACCTACTTTAATACCGTTTTTCTTGAAAATGGGAAAGATACGATTACAGAAACTAGTAGGCATTCCTCTGCTCAAGTAGCACACGATGCACTGTCTTGGTTAGACAAAGGTAGAGATCCAGACAAACCTTTTTTATTGATGTACCAATTCAAAGCACCACACAGACCTTGGCAACCAGATACTGCTTTTGAAAAGCTATTTACTGAGGGTGATTTGCCACATCCACCCAATTTTAACGATGCCTACGAAGGGAGAAAAGCAGCCAGTCAGCAATGGATGGAAATCGAGAACCATATGAATCGTAGAGATCTAAAAGTACCTCCCAAAGAGAAACTATCGCCGAGAGAACTAGGACGCTACTATGAATATGGAAATCGTGGTCAATTTTGGACTCCCAATGACAGTTTACAAGGGAAAGCTTTGAAAAACTGGAAATACCAAACTTATATTAAAGATTACTTGCGTTGTGTAGCAGGGGTTGACAAGGCAGTAGGGCAAATGTTGGATTATTTAGAGAACAATAATTTGATGGAGAATACCGTTGTCGTCTACACTTCCGACCAAGGTTTTTACTTGGGAGAACACGGTTGGTTTGACAAGCGTTTTATGTACGAGGAATCATTTAAAATGCCATTTTTAATGAGTTATCCCAAGCTAATTCCTAAAAACACAACCAACGATAACTTATTGTTGAATATTGATTTTGCACCGACATTGTTAGATTTGGCAGGAGCCAAAATTCCTGAGGACATGCAGGGTAGTAGTTTTAAAAACCAACTCAAACCCAGTGTTGAAGTAGTAGGTAGAGATGCTGTCTATTACCATTATTACGAATTTCCAAAATGGCATCGTGTACAACCTCACTATGGAGTGCGAACAGACCGTTATAAACTGATTCATTTTTATTACAATATGGACGAGTGGGAGTTGTTTGATTTAGAAAATGACAAGCACGAAATGCATAACCTCTATGGTAAAACAGAATACGATTCCATCACGAACTCTTTAAAGCAACGTATCAAAGAGCTTCAAGTAACGTTTGACGATACAATGACTTTGGAGGAAATGCGTGCGATGACGGATATAGTCATAAAAAGAGTATATAATGAATAAAACGTCATTGTAATATCATATTTTTTTAAGATATTAATGTTTTCAAAAAGGTAGTTTTCTTGTTGTTCTATTTAATTTAATGGAGTTAGCAAAAAACACCACTTATTTTTATTCTGAAACCTAGTATATAAAACCGTTCCTATGCGTCTATTTTTATCCCTATTTGTTGTGAGTATCAGTATGCTTTCTACCTCCTTAAAAGCACAAAAGAAAAGAGAAAGAGTACAACCAGAGATTATAACGTATAAAAAAATAGATACAATTTCTTTACGACTTTATGTATACAAACCCAAAGTGTTCGTTACTGCCAAGCAGTACCCTTGTGTTGTGTTTTTTCACGGAGGTGGTTGGAATGGGGGCTCATATAAAGCTTTTGAGAGGCAATCTCAATACTTAGCATCCAGAGGAATTATTGCTATTTCTGCTACCTATAGATTAAAGAAAAAACATGGAACATCTCCATTTGAGGCCGTAAAAGATGCAAAGTCTGCCATCCGTTATATCCGTGAAAATGCAAAAGAGCTTTCAATAGACCCCAACAAGCTTGCAGCAGGAGGTGGATCTGCAGGAGGACATTTGGCAGCCGTTTGTGGTACTATTGCAGGAATTAATGAAGCTACAGACAACATGGCTATAAGTGCAGTTCCAACTGCATTGATTCTCTTCAATCCTGTATATGATAATAGTAAAAATGGATATGGCTACAGGGCTATTTCAGGTCGTGTCAATGAAATATCACCTTTGCATAATATCCGCGAAGGGGTTCCACCTACACTCGTGTTTTTTGGTACAGAAGACCATACCACTCCCTTAGAATCTACCATTGCTTTTGAAGAAAAAATGATAGATGTCGGAAGTAGGATCGACTTACATCTATACGAAGGACAGCAACACTCTTTCTTTAATAGAGGTACTTTCTTTAAGGATACAGTTTTAAAAATGGATGATTTTTTAGTTTCTCTTGACTTTTTAGAAGGAAAGGAAACTGTTGAGGTTTTTTTTAAGTGATAGTTTTAAACTAGTCGACACTATAACTTGTTTTGTCGTTTTTAAATGGCATCCTATCTCTTGTAGTAGTATTTATTTTCTAGGCTTTTGTATTTTCTATACAAATCCGTTTGTATGAGAATAGGTATAATCATATCGTTGTTTTTTTTTCCACTGCATATATTTGCTCAGTCCTATAACAGTGAGGGTAGGATGAACCCAAAACCTAAAAAAGAAACAATACCTGATGGTATCTATATATATCCGAATCCCGTACAACACTTGCTTACCATTAATTCGAAAAAACCTGTGCAATACATTAAGATATACAATGCGCAAGGGATTCTCGTTTGTGAAAAGTCATACAGTACTTTTGTTGAGTTAGTACATTTGAAGAAAGGAATGTATTTTATTTTATATGTAATCGATGGTAAGAAACGTTCTCAAAATTTTGTAAAGCAATAAGAATGCATCGATTTTCGTGTTTCTTAGCGCTAAGTGATTTTTGAAAATATAGTTTTTTAAAGCCTGTTGTTGCACTGTAAACATAGTTCAAACGACAGTATACTTCGATAAAATTATATTTAAAAATAGATGAAATATTAAAGGAGTATTTTGCTTCATTAATCATATGTTTTTCCTCAAATGTGTTACACAATGCATGTGTAGTAACAATATATTTGTTAGAGATGTTGCAAAAATAAACAGAATAGACACTGTTATTTCAAATAAAATAGACAATATTATGTCGTTTTTGTTGGTTTAGAAAGCAACTTTATACTGCCCTTTTTACATTTTAGATTAAGCGAATAATTATAATCTACGATTCAATTAAAACTAACTAATTATGAAAAAAAGTGACATAGTTTCTTTTCTTTTTATCCTCCCTTTTTTATTGTTTTCACAATCAAAAGAAATTTCTGGAATTGTATTGGATGAAAACAATGCACCACTTCCCGGAGTAAACATAACAATCAAAGATATGTCAGTCGGTACCTCAAGTGATTTTGATGGTAACTTTTTATTGAAAATACCGGAAGGTGCAAAAACAATCGTCTTTTCTTATACCGGTTATACCACTCAAGAATTTCCTTTGACAAATGCCACTACTTATAATGTGTCAATGCTCGTTGATGGGAATTTATTGGAAGAGGTAGTTGTTATTGGTTATGGTACTGTTCTAAAAAGTGATGTTACAGGTGCAGTTTCTTCTGTGCAGGTTGAAGAAAACGTATCGAGGCAGTCTGCAACGGTAGACCAACTATTACAAGGACGTGCTGCAGGAGTTCAGGTACTTCAAAATGGGCAGCCAGGAGCAGGTATTAGCGTTCGAATACGTGGAGCTAATAGTTTGAGGGGAAATAATGAGCCGCTATACGTTGTAGATGGAATTATTATATCTTCTGCAGGAGAAGATGCCGCACGAGGTTCCAATGATGGAAATTCCTATCAGGAAAGTCAAAATGGCTTGAATGGAATCAATCCCCGAGATATTGAAAGTATGGAGGTCTTAAAAGATGCATCTGCAACTGCTATTTATGGATCTCGAGGTGCCAACGGAGTCGTATTAATCACTACCAAAAAAGGTATTCGAGGAAAGATGAATATCAATACCTATGCTACAACTTCAGTTTCTGAATTGACCAAAAGTTTTGATATGTTGAATGCTATGGATTATGCACGATACAGAAATGAAAGTAATTTAATTAATGGAAATAGTCCGATGTATCATATTGAAGCTGGACAGATATACGCTGTTTCCGATGGAGTCAATGATCCAGAACCTTTAGAACAAGTAAATTGGCAAGATAGAATATACAAATTGGGAATCAGCTCAAATGTGGGAATGTCATTTAGTGGTGGGTCTGAAACAGGAAACTTTTATATTTCTACAGGCTATAATAGCCAAGGAGGTGTTGTTGAAAATTCTTTATTCCAAAGTGGAGATGTTCGAATAAATTTATCGGAACAACTTACCGAGAAGTTAAAATTAAACATGCGTGTCAGCGGCTTTTATGCAGAAGGTGAATTTGCCCAAGATGGAGAAAGAACAAGTGGACAACGAAGTTTTATTTCAAATATATTGCGGTACGACCCTGTAGTAGGAAGAACCGATGACGGTTTGACAGATGATTTACGTATTTCTAATCCTTACTCATGGATAGATGATTTTGAAGATGTTTCAAAGGAAAGTCGTTTTTTTGGAAATATAGCATTGACCTATTCCCTTCCTGTTGAAGGTTTGAAATACAAATTGCAAGCAGGAGGTAATATGAGAAACAAAGAGAGAAGACGTTTTTACGGATTGACTACTTACCAAGGAGTATCAAATCTTGGTTTGCTTGCAGTCTCAGATCTAAATGCCATTTCTTATCAGGTCAATAACTTGTTACAATACAATAAGACTTTCAATAGAAAACACCGATTCAATGCTGTCTTAGGGATCACTTATGATGTTCGAAATAACAATAATGAGGTCTATGAAATGGCAAAATTTGCAACGGTAGATTTTGGTAATGTACAACCGGTTTTTGCGCAGTTGGTAACTAGACCCACACAGGCTTTGATTTCCAAAACAAAATTGTTATCCTATTTAGGAAGGGTCAATTATACTTTGCAAAATAAATATATATTCACCACGAGTTTTAGAGTGGATGGTTCTTCTAAATTTCAGGGAGATAATAAATATGGCTTTTTTCCATCTGGATCTTTTGCTTGGAAGATGCACAAAGAAAACTTTTTGCAAAATAGTTCTTTTGTAAATGAGTTGAAATTGAGAACAGGTTGGGGGCGTATTGGAAACCAGTCGATTCCTGCCTATCAAACCACTCAAAATTACGGTGCAGGGATTTATGCTACAGCCAACGAGGCTACAGCAGTTTCATTTTCGTCTTTAAATATACCCAATGAAAATTTGAAATGGGAAACGACAGAGCAGGTAAATATTGGTGTTGATTTTGGTTTTTTAAACAACCGTTTGCGTGGAACAATCGATGCTTATTATAAGGATACAAAAGACTTACTTCAGGCAATTAGCTTGCCTAAATCTACAGGGTATAGAACGATGCTGATCAATAGAGGGAATTTGACCAATAAGGGATTGGAAGTATCTCTGAATGGTGTGGTAGCCAATACGGACACTTTCCGTTTGGATATTGGTGGTAATATCGCTTTCAACCAAAGTAATATTACCTCTTTAGGGATTCCAGATTCTGAAATTTTATTGGACGGACGTTTGCAAAACAAATCCTTCTACCTAGGGGATAATATTTCTACAGGAACTTATTTTAAATCTCCTGCGAACATATTTATAAAAGGAGAAGAGGTAGGACTGTTTTACGGTTATGAGACTGATGGTATCTACCAAGAGGGAGACGCTATCGAGGTTGCTGATACTCAAGTAGGAGACATAAGAATAATTGATCAACTGACAGAAGATACAAATAATGACGGTGTTGCTGATGCTTCGGATGGAGTTATCAATGCTAAAGATCGAACAATTATCGGAAATCCGAACCCAGATTATATCTATGGTTTGACCGTGGATATGACTTACAAACGTTTTAATTTAAATGTATTGATGAACGGTGTTGCAGGAAACGAAATTGCCAATGGAAATCTATTGCGAATCACCTCACCTGAGGGGAATGCTGGAAATGTTTTAGCAACGGCATACCACAACGCTTGGCGTGAAGACAGGCCTTCAAACAGCTATCCAAGAATAGGATACACCAAGGAACAGAATGCTATTGCGATTACAGACAGGATTATTGAAGATGGAAGCTATTTTAGAATTAGTAATATCACCCTAGGCTATGATGTGCCTGTTTCAGGAGCTGTTAGCAAATTAAATGTCTACATGTCAGGTATGAATTTATGGACTTTTACAGGCTATAGCGGTTACAACCCTGAAGTAACTAATTTTCTGAGTAATGGAAATATTATAGGAGTCGATTGGAATGGTTTTCCGAATACACGTACTTTTCTATTTGGAGTAAATGTTAATTTTTAAAAAAAATATAGAGATGAAAAATTACAGAATACTACTTTTATCTTTTCTCGCTTTATTTACGAGTCGTTGCGATTTAAATGAAGAGTCTCCTTTTTTAGGCAATGAGACTGTTTTTTCATCCGCTTCGAATATGGAAGCTGCTTTGGATGGTGTGTATGAAGGTATGGCAGGGTACAATTATGCAGGAAGTCAATTCTTTTACCTGAATACAATGGGCTCGGGTTTTGGTGTTACGAAAAGAGGAGGAGATAGAAATACGAATGCAGACAACACCACATTGTGTGCTCTAAAACCAACAAGTGCAGCTACCTATGTTGAAAATACTTGGTATGGAATGTACACTGTTATTGAAAGGGCAAATACGATTATTACTTATGGGGAAACCTATCTCAATCCCGTGAATGACGAACAAATAAAAAGTAATGAAATAGTGGGGCAAGCTCTCTTTTTGAGAGCATTTACCTATTTTAATTTAGTGCGTTTCTGGGGAGATGTGCCATTGCGTCTAGCACCAATGGATGCTGCAACGGTGCACATAACTAAAACTTCAGAAAAAATAATATACAATCAAATTATTACAGACACAAAAAGGGCCACTGAATTGATGAGTGGCGCTCTAGGACTTGGATACCCGAAAGGGGATGCAGGATATATGTTACTTGCAAAGGTGTATATGACTTTAGCGACAGCGCCTGTAGAATTTCAAGATGCTGGACTTAACTATTGGCAAATGGCCCATGATGCGGCTATACAACTGTATCAAAAATACGAGTTAGTTTCAGATTACGCAGACTTGTTTGATGAGGCTACTGGAGATAATACATCCGAATCTATTTTTGAATTGCAATATACATTAGGAGCTTCTAGTGATTTCAAAAGAGCCTATACGCCCTCCAACTATACAAAGGCAGCCACATTTGGATTTTTAAAAGTAAATGCAGATGTCTACGATTTGCATGAGACCACCTATCCTGGTGACCCAAGACTTGCAACAACCTATATTTCAGAATATACACAACAACACAACAACTCACTATTTCGTTCCTATCCTTCTAATCCACAACGGAAAAACTTTAGAGCTGGTTTTCCTTATTTGAGAAAATTAGGGTCTAAATATCCTGAAAATACCATATCGGAAGGGAATAGAAATATCATTTTGTACCGTTATGCCGACCTGCTAATCATGTTATCGGAAATCACCAACGAATTGCAAAATGGAGATGCTTTGCAATATGTCAACGAAGTATTGCAACGCAATGGCTTGTTTCCGCATCAAGGATACTTAGGAACACAAGATGAGTTTCGAACTGCTATTATGAAAGAATACCAATTTGAATTGTTGATGGAAGGTCAAGATTGGTTTAACAATAGAAGAAGGGGTTATATGTACTTTTTAGATGAAGTAGTCCTTCCTCACAACAATTATTCAAAATTTAATACCTCGGTAGATGTAACGTTAGAGACCGATGAAGCGACCATTATGAAATTGCCTTTCCCGGCGTCTGAAATTAATACGAACCAAGAAATTAGCGACTAATTATGAAAACAAAAGCTATCAAATACTTAGCATGTCTATTCTTTTTAGGACTTTTAGTAAGCGCCTGTGAGGAGCGTGTAGTACTGGATTACCAAAGGTATGAGCAAGTTGTTTTGCAAGGCAATGACGGTTCATTAGTGTACCAAGATGTCGTTTCATATCCTTTGAAAGATACTATTTTTAGTGAGGCACCTAGTTTTGAGGTTTCAGGGCTTTATGGTTTTGATAAGGATACCATTCTAGCTTCTGATGGAAGTACCTATGCTCCATTGAGTTTTGGTATTGACAAGATAACAGGAGTGGTGTATTACAATAATCAATTTGGGTCTTTGTCAGATGGGGTTTATGATATCAGTGTTCGCATGTTCAATTCCAATGGGATAGCGGTACACGATCAAGCACTGCGTTTTACCATTTTACCTGTACCCGTTGCAATGACTGTAGACAATGCAGTTGTGGAGGCAGGGGTATTTGAAGAAGGGGTTGTTGCTACGGTAACTGCAATAGATAGTTCAGAAGAAAATTTGATCAATACGATTACCTATAGTCTTCAAGAAGCTCCTTTGGGCTTTTCTATCAATGCTTCGACAGGAGCGATTAGTAAGAATACAGATGCAGTATCCGGTGAAAATAAAATCTCAGTGATTGCGACTACCAATTTAGGTACTATTTCGTTTGATAATATAGTGACAGTAACGGTTGGTTTGCCGCCAACTTTAGACTTGTTACAACAAGATGGAACTACTCCTTTGACTGCGGTCACGCTATCACCTTACACAGCGTATACTTCAGCTACACCTAGCTTGACAGATATGGAAGCGAGTGGTGGTTGGGAGTTGGTTTTACCAACAGCACTTAGTGCAAATGCCACATCATTTAGTGTGGATACCCAAGGACGTATGACCATTACAGCAGATGCAAATTTACCTGAAGGGAGTCATATGATAGGTTTCAAGGCGACCAATGCAGGCGGTACTTCATTTACTTTTACAGATAAGTTAGAACTGAATGTGGAAGAAAGATGGGCTTCTGAAAATTTATTTGACGATACTTTTGACGATGCACAGACAGGGCAAATCCTTCCTGGAAATACTACGTATCCACTATATGCCGGTTATGCAATAGGAGATGGAGCAGGAGGATGGTCAAAGGCTGTTGTTAACAAAGCGAATTTACCGACGATAGAAGGTATTCGAGTTGTCAATCCTGGACTAAAAGATTATTATTTGGTAAGAACTATTGATATATCTGCAGTTAAAGGATTGCGCATTAGCTTTGAAGAGGCTTTTGGTTACAACGATGCCTTTGTAGGTACGACGTATATGCGAGGTTTTTATACCGGTACCAATACGACAGATTTAGAAGCAGGTAGTTTTGATGCTTCTAATTGGAATGTAGTTATGGACAATGACGATGCACGATGGCCAACACGTTCTGCTTGGGCGACCAGGGTTCCGAATACAGTGAGCAATGTACTGTTAGATATGACACTTATAACAGGAAATGAATTAAAGTTAGTTTGGTATATCGGAGGTGGAGTCACCTCTCAAAATGGACAATATATCATTGATAGCTGCCAAGCGCAATACACCACTTCTTTCCCTGCGGAAGAAGACTAATCCCCCGATTGTAATACGATGAAAAAAGGGAATTCTTGTAAAGAATTCCCTTTTTGATTGTTGTTTTTTTTAAAGGTACATGAAGTACTTAAGAGATGATAGTCTTCAAATCAGCAATAGTAGTTGTAGGGTCTTCGCTTCCAAAAACATAACTACCTGCAACTAGCACATCAGCTCCTGCTTCGATCAATTGATTGGCGTTTTTATCCGTAACACCTCCATCAATTTCAATCAGTGTTTCAGCATTGTTGTATTCGATCAAGTGTTTTAACTGTTGTACTTTTTTGTACGTATTTTCAATAAATGACTGTCCACCAAAACCAGGATTTACACTCATAATACATACCATATCAATATCGTTGATAACATCTTCCAATACAGCAATTGGTGTATGAGGATTCAGTGCTACTCCGGCTTTCATACCTGCTGCTTTGATAGCTTGCAATGTTCTGTGTAAATGTGTACATGCTTCGTAGTGTACCGTCAAGATATCAGCCCCTACATTTTTAAATGTTTCAATGTATTGGTCAGGATTGACAATCATTAGGTGTACATCCATTGTTTTTTTGGCATGTTTTTTAATGGCGCTTATTACGGGCATTCCAAAAGAAATATTCGGTACAAAAACACCGTCCATAACATCGATGTGAAACCAGTCGGCGTCACTGTTATTTACCATTTCGATATCTCTTTGTAGGTTTGCAAAGTCAGCTGCAAGTATTGAAGGGGCAATTAGTTTGCTCATTTCTTGTTTATTGAAAAATTAATAGAAACTTTTGTTTGTTGGGAATAAAAAAAAACACCCGAAGTCAATCGAGTGTTTTAAGAATAGGTACCTATCCTAGGTAAGTCATCAATATTTTTGATCTTGAAGTGTGTTTGAGTCTTCTGATAGCTTTTTCTTTGATTTGTCTTACACGTTCACGTGTCAAATCAAAAGTTTCCCCAATTTCTTCCAACGTCATTGGTTGGTGTTCTCCCAATCCAAAGTATAGTTTTACGACGTCAGCTTCTCTAGGTGTTAGTGTTTCCAGAGCTCTTTCTATTTCCACACGTAATGATTCGTGCAACAAGTTTTTGTCTGGATTTGGAGATTCTCCTGAATTCAATACATCGTATAGATTAGAGTCTTCTCCTTCAATCAATGGTGCATCCATCGATACGTGACGTCCAGAGTTTTTCATAGACTCTTTTACGTCGTTTACTGTCATGTCCAATTTCTTAGCGATTTCCTCTGCTGAAGGAGGTCTTTCGTTTTCTTGTTCTAAGAAAGCGTACATTTTATTTATTTTATTGATCGATCCAATCTTGTTAAGTGGCAAACGTACAATTCTAGATTGCTCCGCTAGTGCTTGTAATATAGATTGACGAATCCACCATACAGCATAGGAGATAAATTTAAATCCACGAGTTTCATCAAAACGTTTGGCAGCTTTTATAAGCCCAAGGTTTCCTTCGTTGATAAGATCTGGTAAGGTCAGTCCTTGGTTTTGGTATTGTTTTGCTACGGAAACAACAAAACGTAAATTTGCTTTGGTAAGTTTTTCTAGAGCTACTTGGTCTCCAGCTTTGATACGTTGTGCCAATTCAACTTCCATATCAGCTGTAATCAAATCAACTTTTCCTATTTCTTGTAAATACTTGTCTAGAGATGCAGTTTCTCTGTTCGTTACCTGCTTGGTAATTTTAAGTTGTCTCATATTTTTGAAGATGTAACTAGAAGAAGAGTTGAGTCTCAGCTAATGTTACATATACATATACGCAAATAGTCATTCAAATGTTACAAAAAAATGTGATTTTATTTTTTTTTATTAAGTTTTGATAGGGATAGGTACTTTAAATTCAATTTTTGTCCCTTCATTTATAGCTGAATTCATTTTGAAATTTCCTTCCATTATTTTGATTCTTGCTTCTATTTGTTGGATTCCAATACCCTTTTTATACCTGTTAATTTGAGTGTCAAATCCAATACCATCATCATATACTTCAACACTCAGGTGCTTGTCTTTTTCTTGAATTGCGATGTATCCATTTTTAGCATCACTGTGTTTTATCATATTGTTGATGAGTTCTTCTATGATACTATTGATTTTAATTTCAAAATTTTGTGGGTATCGCTGAATGGATTTGGTTTTACAAGTAATCTCGAGTTGTGAATTAGAAAGTTTTTCGCAAAAATCATGTATGGCATAACTAAGTCCAAATTTTAAGAGTACTGATGAAATCAGTTCATGAGAAAGGTTTCTAATCTTACTCGCTGCTTCGTCAATTATTTTTTGAGTTTTATAGATTTCATCAGGTGTTTCTTTAGTTTTGACAATACTTGCCTGTAAGTGTAAATTAGCAGCAGACAAGAGGGCACTTACGTTGTTGTGTAATGTTTCGGCGATCTCTTTTCTTTCAGTTTCTTTCCCATCTAAAGTTGCATTCAATACTTTTGTTTGGTGCTCTAACTTTAGCAGCTCGATTTCCTTCTGTTTTTCTAAGCCTGCCTTTACCAACATCAAATCTTTATTCTCGTTTTTGAGTTTACTGTTTTTAGTGAAAATCAGAAAAAAGTAAATGATAAGAACTATAGAAATAGTTAAGATAAGGGTCCACAACTGAAATTTCTCCTTTTTTTGAACCTCTATGATTCTTTTTTTATCTGCATTTTGTTGGATGATATCTACGTTATGTTTGGCTTCAATTTCAGTAATAATAGCTTTGAACTCTTGGTTTCTAAGGCTGTCTTCAATTTTGAATGACTTATAGAGGTATTCATAGCTTATGTGATTCTCAAGGTTGTAGTAGGCCCATGCAATGTTTGAGGATACCATTCTTTTGAGTTCACTCTCTTTTTTGTTTTTTTCTTTTCCGATCAATCGAAGTGACTCTTCATAGTAAAATACTGCATTTTTATAGTCTTTTTGTTGAATAAAGTTTCCAGCAAGTGTGTTTAGATTGATAATTTGCGAAAGTGTGTCTTTGTTTTTTATGTTTATTGCTAGTGCTTTGAGATTGATCTGTTGCGCGGCTTTGTAGTCTTTTTTCAGAAGGCTTACTACTGAGTAGCTACTGTAAATTTTAGCTTTTTGCTTGAGGTATTTTGGATTATCTCCAATAATTTGATCAGCGATATTGTTGTAATAATATAGACTGTCTATCCTGTCTGAGAATGTTTTTTTGTCTTTCTCAAACATTTTATAATGGATTTTACCAATTTTGATATTTTTATCAATAATGGCTGAGGTGTCATTCACAATGACAGCATATTTCAATGCATCTTTTGCGTAATTTAAGCTTTTTTCAAAACTATTTATACTTGATAGTATCTCAGATATCTCAGTGTTTACTATAAAGAGTATTTCATAGTTCTTTTGCTGTTTTGCAATTTCTAGGATTTTAAAATATTCAACAAGAACATTTTCTGTTTGGTCTATATTTGCATTTTTTTTCAAATTTAAGAACCATTTCTTCAAGTCCTTTGTTGTTTCTTTTTCTTGTTCTGAAGAAAAATAGAAAGCCAGTTTAGATTTCTCTAAACTGGCTTTGTGATCCTCTTTATAAGAGAGGTCTCTTGTAAAAGTAGTTGTATAAATTACAAGAGTTAATATGAATTGTAACATAGGTATTAGTCTATTATATAAAATTCTGGTGGTTCAGGAAAATCCATTTGTCTTCTATTCATCTTTGAAGAAGTGTTTACGAATGCTTTTCTGACAAAAATTATGTTTAATTTTTCACCTTCAAATTTAGTGTATTTTTTTGAAAAACTTGTTTGATTTTCTTTGATTTCACCTAGGTTCAATCTTATTTGATGTCTTTCTTTTTCTTCGTTGTATTCATAAGTTGGGTAGTATCCATTTTCCAAGGTATAATGTAAGAGGTAGGATCCATCTTCTGACATTTTTATTTTATAATTTTTGACATATTCAATATCCTCATTGCTTTTATTAAACGTGGTGAGTCTATTTTCGTTCACAATCGTAATTCCTGGAATTTGAATATGATTCTCGGTAAGAAACTCAATTTTCACATCATTGTTATCCAATGATGTTATCTTGTTTTTAGTAAAGGTTGCATCTTCCCCTTGACTGAAAATAATCACATTTCCTTTCTCGTTTGGAACTATCGTTGAAATAATTCCACTATTCAAATGTTGTTCTAATGAATAACTCCCATTTGAGTCTCTAGATAGAGTATACGATTTTAAGGGATTTTCATTTTCGTTTAGAGTGTTGCTTTCCCCATTTGAGCAAGATTGTAAATTTGACATTAAAAATGCCATAATAAATACTTTGATTGTTGTTTTCATGATATTTGTTTTTATTGGTTACATTAAAAAAAAAGCCACTTTAAAAAATTAAAGTGGCTGACAATTGAGAGGGGGTATTTGTTTCGTTAGAGTAGTTTGTTTTTAACAGCATACATGATAAGACCAACAGAATTTTTTGCTTTTGTCTTTGTCAATAAATTTTTTCTATATGTGTCAACTGTACTCGTACTAATAAATAATTGTTCAGCTATTTCTTTTGTATTCAATTCTTTGCTAATAAGGCGTAACACTTGTAATTCTCTTTCTGTAAGTGATACAGAAAACACTCCATCTTGTGGCACCTTATTTTTTATTTTGTTTCCCACCAAGGACGCCACTAAATCTTTGTGTACATCTTTGCTGAAATATTGATTGTCGTTGTGTATTGCTTTGATGGCTTCAACGATATTTTCTCCTGCACATTTTTTTGCTAAAAAGCCCATAGCTCCAATCTTCAAAACTTCTTTTACAAGTTTCACATCATCATAGCTTGAGAGCACAATTGTGTTTTGTTCAATACTTTGTTTATTAAGCTCTTTAAGAACTTCTATCCCATCCAATTTTGGCATATTTACATCCAGTACTAAAACATCAGCTTTGTTGTTTTGAAACCATTCTAGTACTTGAACTCCATCTAACGAATATCCGACAACTTCTATATCATTTTCACTCTTCAGAACTGCAATAATTCCATCTATTAGAATTTGATGATCGTCGGCTATGTGAACTTTAATTTTTTCTTTTGTGACCATTTTATATTTCAAATTTAAACTAAAGATATTGTGCTAACAATACCTCTATTTCGTGATTTTAATTTATCCCTAATATTAGGGAATACATGGTAAATATAGCGACATTTAGGTTGTAATACCTATATAAATTCTCGTTCTATAGGTTTCATAAAAAAACCCGAAAGTTTTCACTTTCGGGTTCAGTCGCATAAATAAACTAAGATGTTAGGTTTATCGCAATCGATCTACAGATTTTACAAGTTCTTCATCCTTTTTGATTGATTTGTTTGCCATGGCAAGCAAAACAATGATAACAATAGGAATGAAAACCCCAATACCTTTCTCAGAAACAGCAGTTTCTCCAGGTAAATTTAGAGATTCAAATAGCAATACGCCTAAAATATAGAAGTTAATGAGTATGTTCATTCGACCTAATACAAACTGTTGTTGCCTTCTCTTATAAAGAAAAATAGTAACAAGAGATAATAGAGTGGAAATTACGAATGAAATACCTATGGATTTTATAAGAAGTCGATCAATTTTAAATGTATCTATGATCTGAATCATCGTTCCACTTTCTGCTATTGTCACCTTGCAGTAAAATAAAGATGCAAAGGAAACGATAACAGCAAGTAATAAATAAATTGATTGTATTCGTTGTATCATTTAATTTAAATAGATATTGACAAAAATATGTTTTTTAATTCTTACTACCACTTTTTTTATGAAAAAAATAGGGTCTGTTTTTTAAAACCTATTATCTGTTTTTAAACTAGCTATTAGTTTTATTTAGAGGATATTAATTTTAAAGTTTTTTTGGTGGTAAAAAAAAATCATATATATTTGTATTACAATAGGGATTAATCTATAAATTTCACACACAAAGAAATTTTGCCCTCACATCACTTAATTTTCACACTCACACATACAATTGCTACTTTTTCAAGTAGTTATATTTATATTAAAATTCATTTACATGTTAGATAAAGAAGCGCTTGATGCAATGAATATTGCACAATTAAAAGCTTTAGCCAAAGAAAAAGGCTTGAAAAAAATCAGTCAATTGAATAAAAAAGAATTGATGTTTGCGATTTTAGATGCCCAAGCAGAACAAGGTGATGCTTCCGAAACTTCTAAACCTAGAGTAGTTAAAAAGAGAGTTACTGTTCGAGAGAAAAAATCAGTTACTGCTTCCAAGGTATCTGATAGCTTGGATACCTCAGAACACGTAACTCAGGTGAAACCTGAAACTACTCAAAAGGAACCATCAAAATCCGAGCTTAATACAGAAGTCAAATCAGAAGTAATTCCAAAAGCTAAGACCGAAGTTAAGACTGAAGTTAAACAGGAAGTACCATCAGATATTGAAAAAACAAAGACCAAGCGTCCAAGGAAAAAAATAGTGCAGCCACTTGATAGAAAGACGAATATACAGGGTTCTAAACACAGTGAAAAAGATGCATTACACACCAATAAGGAGGTTAGTAGAGAGCATACTAAAGAAGTTCGAAATTTAGGGCAGCAACAGTCTGGAAAAAACCAACATAACAATCAAAAAAACAACGATTCAAACAAGAATCGTCAAGGGAATAACCAGAACAAAAATCCTCATCATAAAAACCAAAACTCTAAAGAAAAAAATCACAATAAGAGTACGGCAAAATATAGAGATCCTGATTACGAATTTGATGGAATCATCGAAAGTGAAGGAGTATTAGAAATGATGCCTGATGGCTATGGTTTCTTGAGATCATCCGATTATAACTACCTCTCTTCTCCAGATGATATTTATGTGAGCCAATCACAGATAAAGTTATTTGGCCTCAAGACAGGGGATACTGTATTAGGAAACGTGCGCCCTCCCAAAGAAGGCGAGAAATACTTTCCTTTGATTCGTGTATCAAAGATCAATGGATTGAAGCCTAATGTTGTAAGAGATAGAGTTTCGTTTGAGCATTTAACACCTTTGTTTCCTGATGAAAAGTTCAATCTTATCGATCGTAGCAATACTATGTCAACACGTATTATGGATATGTTTGCACCTATAGGGAAAGGACAGAGAGGTATGATTGTTGCGCAACCTAAGACAGGTAAGACGATGTTGTTGAAAGACATAGCGAAATCTATTGCTGAAAATCATCCTGAAGTATACCAATTAGTTTTATTGATAGACGAACGCCCGGAAGAAGTTACAGACATGCAGCGAAGTGTCAAAGGAGAGGTGGTTGCTTCTACTTTTGATGAGCCGGCTGAAAAACATGTTCGTGTTGCCAACATAGTATTGGAAAAAGCCAAAAGATTGGTAGAATGTGGACACGATGTTGTGATCCTTTTAGATTCTATCACGCGTTTGGCAAGAGCTTATAATACAGTGGCTCCTGCTTCTGGTAAGATATTATCTGGAGGTATTGATGCCAACGCTTTGCACAAGCCAAAACGTTTCTTTGGAGCTGCTCGTAATATTGAAAATGGAGGTTCACTTTCAATTATTGCTACAGCATTGACAGATACTGGTTCTAAGATGGATGAGGTTATTTTTGAAGAATTCAAGGGTACAGGAAACATGGAATTACAGTTGGATAGAAATATTGCTAACAGAAGAATTTATCCTGCAATTGACCTTATTAAGTCAAGTACACGTCGCGACGATTTATTACTCGATGCCAAGTCTGTACAAAGAATGTGGGTAATGCGTAAGTATTTAGCAGATATGAATCCTGTGGAAGCTATGGAGTTTATTAGAGAACGTGTAAAATACTCAAAAAATAACGAAGAGTTTTTAATTTCAATGAATGGATAGGTATCTATTCATACATTATACAAAAAGACCTGAATAGAAATATTCAGGTCTTTTTTTCGTTAAAAATCAAGATGCTCAATCGAGATATTACGGCTGATATCTTTTGTAAAATAGGAAACAGTTTCTTTATCAGCATTGGTATTTATATAGTGTTTGCTAGATAAAGTAGTATCGTTATTAAGTATTTTTTGTTTCGCTAAAATCGCATTAGTTTGTTTGGCAACTGCTTTTCCTGAATCAATAATTTGTATGTTCCCATTCGTTATTTTTTCAATTTGAGGAATCAAAAAAGGATAATGTGAGCAGCCCAATACAAGACAGTCTACATTTTTATCGAGCATTGGATTTAGGTATTTTTCTAATAATTCCTTCATGGCAGGGCTATTAATTGCTCCTTTTTCAATCAAAGGCACAAGCCCTTCACCGTCTTGCTCTATGACCTGTATATTCTTATTGTGTAAACTAGAAGTTTTTGCGAAAAGATTGCTGTTCAATGTTCCTTTAGTAGCAAGTACACCAATTGTGTTTGTTTTGGTTTGCAAACTAGCAGGTTTTATGGCAGGTTCAATACCTATAAACGATACAGGATAGGATTTTCTCAGGATATCTATAGCATTCGTTGTAGCCGTATTACAAGCAACGACAATTAATTTACAACCTTTTTCAAGTAATAGCTCTGTGTTTTTTTTACAAAGTCTTACAATCTCATCTGCGGATTTTTTACCATAGGGCGCATGTGCACTGTCAGCCAAATAGATTGTGTCTTCGTGGGGAAGTAGCGTTGTGATTTCTTTCCAAATAGAAAGACCACCGACACCAGAATCAAAAATACCAATAGGTTGTTTAGACATAGAATCATATTTTAAGCAAATTACTATAATTTTTTAGGGAAAAAAAAACTCGTTGTTCTAAAATATAGAACAACGAGCTGTAATGTTTGTGTATGGGGTCTTATTTGATACCCAAGCTTGTTTTTACAACAGGAGCTAAATCTTCTCCTTCTGATACGATCAACGCTTTTGCATCTAAAACATAAGCAAATCCTTTTGCGCTAGCCGCTTTCTTGATAGCTTCTTGCGCTTTCTTAATGATTGGTTCCAAAGCAGCTTTTTCTTTTTGTTGTAATTCTTGTTGTGCTACCTGTTGCAATTGTTGAATCTTTGATTGATCTACTTGTACCTCTTTGATACGAGCCTCATTTTGAGCAGATGTTTGAGATACTTCTTCAGCAGTATACTTATCAATCTTTGCTTTCAATGCTTTTTGAGCATTTGTGATTTCTTCACCATAAGTTTTTCCTAATTTTTCTAAATCAGCTTTCAACTTAAGTGTTTCTGGCATGTTTGCAACAATCTCTTCAAAATTGATATGCGCTACTTTTTGTGCTTGAGCTACAGTACTCATTCCTAATGTTACTACTACTGCTGCTACTAAATTTTTAAATTTTTTCATGTGTTTTATGTTTAATGTGATTTTAGTTAATTATTATCTTTGAATTGTTTTTTTTCTACTTTCTTCTCTTCGTTTCTTTTGTGCTTCTATTCTTTTGTTCAGCGCTTCTTTAGCTGCTTTTTTCTTTTCTTTTGCAGCTTCAGCATCTCTTTGTTTTTTTGTCTTTGTAAGATAAGCGATGATTTGTTTACTGATGTCGTACCTTGGATTTGCGTGTAGTAGCAGTAAATCACTAGAACGCTCAAAAACGAAATCGTATTTGCTCTTTTTTACCACTTCTTGGATTGCGTTGAAAATTTCATCTTGTACAGGTTGTACAAACTTTTTACGCATTTCAAATAGCTTCCCATTTACGCCAAAAAAACTCGCTTCTAAATTGTCCAATTCTATCTGCTTCAGTGCAATGTCTTCTTTTCTTTCAGAGATTAAGTTTTCTGTAAGTAATATCTTTTCATTGTTCAGATCGGTTTCCATCTTTTGGATTTCCTTTTCAGAACGCAAGATTCTTTTTTTCCATTCAGTAGCCTTGCCATCTAGTTTTTTTTGAGCATCGACATATTCAGGAACATTTTGTAAAATATATTCCATATCTACAAAAGCAATTTTCTGTGCTTTTTGTGCAGCAATTGAAGCTGACATAAACAGTAAGGCAATTAAGAATATTCTATACATCGTTTTCATTATTTAATTGAATTGCAAAAATGATACCATTTAGAATTGTTGCCCAATGATAAAATGTGTTTGCCATCCAGATTTTTCAATTTGTCCAGGTATTGGGTCGAATCCATGTGCAAAATCAATACCCAACAATCCAAATGCTGGCATAAATATACGAATTCCCAATCCTGCAGATTTCTTTACATCAAATACATTAAAGCTATCTAAATCCTTAAAACCATTTCCTGATTCTGCAAAACCGAGAACATAGATAGAAGCTGATGGTTTTAATGTGACAGGATATCTGACCTCCATTGTAAACTTGTTGTATACTTTATCCCCTACATTTTGTGAAAGACTGGAGTTTTCATATCCACGTAAACCTACAACCTCTCTACCGTCAAACTGATTTTGTTGCAATCCATCTCCTCCAACATAGTAACGTTCAAAAGGAATTTCTTTTAGATGTTTGTTATAGTGCCCTAAATATCCTAATTCTACCCCTGTCATCAATACAAATTTGTCTACCAATGGAGTATACCATTTGGATTTGTAGCTCAGTTTATAATATTCTAACCAACGAAACTTCTCCTCATTGATACGTCCTTGATTTGGCGTTTGTCCAACATATACACCATTTTCATATTGAGGGTCTTGAAATTCAGGGTCCTCTTCAATGGTACTAAAATCTCTGTCACTAAACAAAGAATGTGGTAAAGTAAGTTTTACTCCAAAACTGAAATCTGATCCAGTCGTTGGGAATATCCTACTTGGTCCTGATGAGTTTCTTCCCAATGTGACACTGTAAGATAGGTTTGAAGAAACTCCTGTACCATCCTCAAAATTCAACAGTCCGATATTATATTGGTTGATATCATATTGCTTGAAACTAATTGCTTGGCTCAAGGTGAAATAGTCATCAGGCCATGTCAAACGTTGTCCCAAACCAATTGTAGCTCCTAATATATTCAATCGTCTACTTTTGTCAACATCGTAGGTTTGGTAATTTACTTGGTATTGTCTTGAATTGTATACAGAGAATGAAAACGACTTCGGTTTTTTTCCTCCCAACCAAGGTTCAGAGAATGAGAAACTGTGGGTGCTATAGAATCGACTCACTTGCAAACGCAATGATAAAGCCTGAGCATCTCCCATAGGAAGTGGTTTGTATTCCTCTTTTTTCAATAAGTTTCTTATGGAGAAGTTATTAAAGGAGAGCCCCAGTGTTCCAATAAAAGATCCTCCACCATAACCTCCTTGCAATTCAATCTGACTCGATCCTTTTTTGACTACTGAATAGTCAATGTCTACCGTTTTGTCAGCATAGTTAGGCTTAAGGTCTGGAGTTACATTCTCAGGATCAAAAAATCCTAATTGTGATATTTCACGAATAGAACGTATGATATTTTCTTTTGAATAAAGGTTACCTGGTCTTGTTTTTAATTCTCTATAAACGACAAAATCATTGGTTACTTCGTTTCCTTTCACACTTACCTTTTTAATCGTGGCAGGATCGTCTTCGTGAATTCTAATTTCTACACTTATTTGATCATCTTCTACTTTTGTCTCGACTGGGTTTACTTGAGAAAATAAATACCCACTGTTTTGATATAAAGAACTAATATCTTCTGAGTCGGGAGTATTGTCTCCCTTGATACGTTCGTTTAACAATTTAGCATTGTATACATCTCCTTCTTGAATTCTAAGGAATTTCTCTAATTGAGGAGTTGTGTAGGAGCTGTTACCTAAAAAATCAATAGATCCAAAATAATATTGCTTCCCTTCTTCTAATTTTATTTTCAGGTCAATTGTTTTCTTGTCTGCAGACCAAATTACGGTGTCAGAGATGATACGAGCATCTCGATATCCAATTGATCGATACTCTTCTATAAGGTTTTCTAGATCGGCTTCGTATTTGTCTTTTACAAATTTAGAAGTTTTCCAAAAGCGTCCCCAGAATTTACGTTTAGTGTCTTTTAAAAACTTTCTAAGTTTTGCATCTGTAAGGTCTTTATTTCCTTCAAAATCAATTTCTTTGATTTTTACCTTGTCTCCTTTATCTACAAAAATCATTAAATTTTCAGCGTTCACCTGTGTCGTGTCCTTTTTGGAGCTAAGACTTACTTTTGTTTTGAGGTACCCCTTGTCAGTATATGTTTTAGTGATGTAGTTTTTAGTGGTAACTAGCAAGTTATCAGTCAACATTTCACCTTTTTTAAGAGAGGTGTCTGTCATTAATGTTTTTGCCTTCGATTTTTTCACTCCTTTGATATCAACATTGTTTAATTGAGGGAGTTCTGTAACTTTTATTTCTAAGTAAATAGATGCACCATCTAACTTGTCTATATAAACTTCAACGGTACTAAACCTTTTGGTTCCGTACAATTTTTTAATAGCAGAAGATAGTTTGTCACCAGGAATTTTAATTTCCATTCCAGTTTTCAAACCTGAGTATACTTTTACAGATTTTTCACTGAATTGTTGTACTCCAACAACGCTAATACCACCAAGTGTATATTTTTTTCCCTCCTCAAATAAACTAGTTTTCTCTGAGTTGTTTTCTGTAATTTCTTGTGCAATCAATGCATTTCTAGAAAATAATACAACTACAAAAAGAACAATAATTTTAATTCTTTGCATTTACTTCTTAATTTGTTCGCTTGTTTTTCCGAAGCGACGTTCACGGCTTTGATATTCAATAACGGCTTTTAAAAAGTCGTCTCTTCTAAAGTCTGGCCAAAGAATCTCAGTAAAATAAAACTCTGCATAGGCAATTTGCCACAACAAGAAATTACTTATTCTTTGCTCACCGCTTGTTCGGATCACCAAATCTACTTCGGGCAAAGAAAATGTATATAAATGATTATTTATAATATTTTCATCTATTTCTTTTACAGAAAGTTCATTATTAACAATTTTTTTTGAAATTTCTTTTACAGCATTTACAATTTCTTCTCTCGAACCGTAGCTCAAAGCAAATGTCAAGGTTACTTTGCTGTTTGTTTTTGTTTGTTCTATAACGCTTTCAAGTACTTTCCGTGCCTTATTGGGCAAGCTATCGATGTTTCCGATCGCTCTTACCTGTACGTTTTTCTTTTGAAATACTGGAAGTTCTTTTTTTAGAGTAGTGATTAATAGACTCATTAAAGCATCTACTTCTAGCTTTGGACGGTTCCAATTTTCTGTTGAAAAAGCATACAATGTGACTGCTTCTGTACCAATGTCAGAGGCCGCTTCAATAGTGTCTCTGATTGAATTTAGTGCGTTTCTATGTCCGAATACTCGGTTCATCCCTTGCTTTTTTGCCCAACGTCCATTTCCATCCATAATGATGGCAACGTGTCTGGGGACTTTTTCTAGGTTTATTTCTGAGATGTAATTCATTTATCTATTATTAGGGTGGTAACAAGGAGGTCTTCCAAATGTGTATACAAGCGAAAATCCGGTAAAGAAATACCAATCATTTGTTTTATTGTTATCGTAAATGTTAGTGCTTACATCTCCATTGTCTATGTGGTCTGTCAGGGTGTAGCGAACTCTTGTTTCTAAAGCAAATGCAAGTTTGTCAACTAGTTTTGCTTTGTATCCTATACCAAACGGTATTGCTACTCCTATTCCATTTGCGTAGTTTATTTCGTTCGTGTCACTAATACTTAAAGCTTTACTGTAGCTAAATATAGCAGTTTCAAAAACAAAGTAAGGGGTGTGATCTATCCTCCAGTCTGCTACATTGTAATCAAAAAAGTTAAACTCTAGTCCCAGACTGAATTCTGTAAGATTGTTCTTAATACTGCTGCCATTAGCACGTCTTATCGGGTTTTTAGAAGCAGCGTCTTCTGCGTAAATTGGGAGTTTAGTCACTGTTGTTCTAAATGCTATTCTAGTGGTGTAGTTGTATTTAAAAACTCCTCCATAAGCTATTTTGTTTGGTCTTAGGAATGTTGTTGGGCCTACTTCTCCCACATAATTACTTCCTCCAACAAAGGCACCAATTTCAAAAAGTTGTGCTGATGAAATATGTGTAAAACAAATAGTTACTAATAGGAAAAGTATATTTTTCATAATCAAAAATAGGCTGCAAATATAATTAATTCTCTTAGTTTTGACGAGCAATTGAACGTCTTTTTTATTAAACTAAAAAAGAGGTGGTTTATTGTTGCATACACTTAGTATTTCTATTCGTTTGAGAGAGGTATTTAGGTGTAGTTTCTCTTGTCCTCTCCCCATAACAACTTGTTTCTAAGTGTCTTTATAAATGTTTGGTCGTTTACTTGCACAATTTTAACATGAAAATCTGCTTTGCTGAGTGTAAGTTCTGTTTCAAATAGTACATTGGAAACACGAGAGTCTAAAGAGAGGAAAAATTCTTTTTCTCTTCCAGTTACTTTTAGACGTATTTTTGTGTTGTCTGGTATTACCAGGGGTCTAGCACTCAGATTGTGAGGTGCAATAGGAGTCAATACAAAGTTGTTCGATTCAGGCATAATGATAGGACCATGACAACTTAAAGAGTAACCTGTTGACCCTGTTGGTGTTGCTATGACTAGGCCATCTGACCAGTAAGTGGTTAGGTATTCATCGTTTAAATAGGCTTCTACACCAATCATAGAAGTTGAGTTTTTTCTTGCGATAGTTATTTCGTTTAAAGCGAAATTTATGTTGTCAAAAGTGTAATTACCACTGTTAGACTCTATCTGTAGCACAGCTCTTTCTTGTAGGGTGTAATTTTTTTCTACAAGAGCTTTTACGGTATTTTCGATTTCTTTCTTTTGTACAGTCGCTAAAAAACCTAGTCGACCTGTATTGATTCCTAAAATAGGAATTCCAAGATCTTTTACAAGCGTTGCTGCATTTAGTATGGTTCCGTCTCCTCCGAGTGTAAAAAGTAAATCAATAGAAGTATCCAGTTTTTCTGTTTTTGAGAAAGTTGGATATTTGATATTGTGTACCCCAAGCTCTTTTAGGATTCCTGTGAATTCTTTCTCTATAGAAATGTCAATTTGGTATTTTTCAAGACTTTCAATCAACAGTTCAAAATACTGTCTGTCTGTGTTTTTGTAGGCTTGACCAAATATGGCTATTTTTTTCATGGATACATGTTTTGTAGAAACAAGGTGTAAAAATACTACATGTTTAAGTATTTTTGGAGGTATTCTGAACGTTTTTTTAAATCTTCTAAATAACTATCTTCTTTGTGTTTTGAGAGTACATTGTAATCATACCTTCGGAAAGATTGGATAATTTCGTTGCTGTTTTCTGCCTTTAGTTTAACCAAAATTTGTGTTTTCTTTTCAGAGGTGCTTGCGACAATAGCCCCTAGTAGTTTTCCACCATTACTCTCTGTTATTTGAGCTATTTCACTCATCGTATAGGATGTGTTGTCTTTTTCAATGAGTAATACAATACCCTCTTCTCTGATATAAGGGGTTTCAGCGTATATTGCCAACATATCACTGAGATCATAGTAGCCAATAAAGTTTTTTTCAGCATCGATCACGGGAAGAATGTTGGATTCGTGAATTGAAAATAATGTGATCAACTCGATCAGGTTGTCTTCTTCTTTTGCAAAGAAATATGAAAATAAATAAGCGTAGCTTGATAATGAGGTGTTGACTTCGTCAATCGTAGCAAGGTCGCTTTCTGCAATTGCACCTACAAGTTTGTTGTTCTTGACAATAGGAAGATGACTGAAGCGTTGTTTTTCAGTACTTTCTTTTGCATCTTGAATTTTTGTCGAAAGGTCAGAATATTCAAGGTTGTTTAAAATATATTCCTTTAGTTGCATAGCTATCTGTAATTGATGCAAAGTACTAAAATTTCATATAAAATGATGTACTTTTGCTTTTAAAAACAAGGAAGCTTCGACGAACGAAATAAACTAAATACGGAATGGCTAAATTAAGTGTAAACATCAACAAAATTGCAACTCTTCGAAATTCTAGAGGTGGAGATACTCCAAATCTCTTAAAAGTAGCTCAGGATATTGAATCCTTCGGCGCAGAAGGAATTACAATTCATCCAAGGCCTGATGAGAGACATATCAAATACAAAGATGCCTACAATCTTTCATCTATAGTGAAAACAGAATACAATATTGAAGGAAATCCAATCCCTAAATTTAAAGCGATGGTATTGGAATTACAGCCAACTCAGGTTACTTTGGTGCCGGATGCTATTGACAATCTTACTTCTAATGCTGGTTGGGATACAATTGCGCATCAAGCTTTTCTAAAGGAGGTAATCGCTGAGTTTAAAAGCAAGGGAATTCGAACTTCAATTTTTATAGATACAGATCCAAAAATGATCGAAGCAGCGGCAACTACCGGTACAGATCGTATTGAATTGTATACTGAGGCTTTTGCAGACGCATATGCTGAGGGAGACTTGGACGCAATAAAACCTTATGCAGCAGCAGCTCAATTGGCACACGATTTGGGTATGGGAGTCAATGCTGGACACGATTTAAGTCTCGATAATATTGCCTTTTTTGCACAAAATATACCACATCTAGCCGAAGTGTCTATTGGGCATGCGCTCATCTCAGAATCTTTGTATTTAGGTTTGGAAAATGTGGTAAATATGTATTTGGATAAATTGAAACGATAGATTTTTAATTGTAACTATTGATTTATGGACGAAATTTTACATTCAAAAATTCAAGGAGAGGGGATTCCTTTACTGATTTTACACGGTTATTTTGGGATGGGAGACAATTGGAAGTCTCATGCCAATGTATTGGCTAAGAACTATCAAGTACACCTCATAGACCAACGAAATCATGGAAGAAGTTTTCATTCTGATGATTTTGATTATGAGTTGTTAGTTGCAGACTTAAAGGCCTATTTGTCATTTCACGATTTGGAACAGGTCTATTTGCTAGGCCATTCTATGGGAGGTAAAACTGCCATGTTGTTTGCAGTGACTTACCCTGAGTATGTCAAAAAATTGATTGTAGCCGATATAGCACCCAAGTATTATGCACCGCATCACGATACCATCTTACAAGCCCTGAATGCTGTAGATTTTTCAAAAATAACCTTGCGTTCTGAAATAGATTTAGTGCTTCAAAAAACAATCAAAGAGGAGGGAGTGCGACAATTTTTACTCAAAAACATCTACAGAAAAACAAAGGAAACACTTGATTTTCGTTTCAATTTGGAAAGTCTTACAGATAACAATAGTGAAGTAGGTGTTTCTTTGCCAGCGTTTACTTCATTTGATGGGATGACACTTTTCTTAAAGGGTGCGAAGTCTGACTATATTTTAGAAGAGGATGCTGCTTTGATAATGGCCCATTTTTCAAATGCTACGATTACTACTATTCATAACGCAGGACACTGGTTGCATGCTGAAAACCCTAAAGATTTTTTAGCAGCCTTACAGCAATTTTTAGAGCGTTAAGGTTTTGGTTGTTTGACTTAGGAGGCACTCTTTTAGTTAAATCAGTGACATATTGACAGTGCTTTTTATTTGGCACTGTTTTGGTTTTGGTAAAGTCAAAATAAACCATATGAAAACATTTGTAAAATTACTATTAACGGCGGTAGCGGTTGTGTTAATTGCGAGCCTTTTGCCAGGAGTGAGTATTACTAGTTATGGCAACGCTATATGGGTTGCTATTGCTTTGGCTTTTTTGAATACCTTTATCAGGCCTCTTTTATTACTGCTTACCTTACCAGTTACACTTGTAAGTATGGGTTTTTTTGTACTGTGTATCAATGCTTGTATCATTATATTAGCTGGTAGCTTGGTAGATGGCTTTTATGTCAGTGGTTTTTTTGCTGCTTTTTTCTTCAGTTTACTTTTATGGGTAGTTCGCTCATTTCTCTTTTCGTTTTTTATCGAAGATTGAGAAAGTGTTTGAGGGAGAACTCATTAAAGATTGCTCATTTCATAAAAAATTACTATTTTTGCACCCAATTTTAAGGAAATTAAATACCAAAAAATCAAGATGAATATTACAAGACAAAGTATAGACGAATTAAACGCTGTTGTTAAAGTTGATATTGTAGCTGCTGATTATACAGATAAAGTTGCTTCAATTTTACAAGATTACCGTAAAAAAGCAGATATCCCAGGATTTAGAAAAGGACACGTGCCAATGGGGATGATCAAAAAGCAATACGGAAAATCAATCATGATTGATGAGATCAACAAAATGTTACAAGAGTCTTTGAATACTTACTTAAATGAAGAGAAACTTGAGATTTTAGGAAACCCATTGCCAAAGGTAGATGAATCATTTTCTTGGGATACAGAAGATTTTTCTTTCGAATTTGAGTTAGGATTGGCACCTCAGTTTGAGGTTGACTTGTCAGCGAAGAAAAAAATTACAAACTACACTATTGTTGCTGAAGATAGCTTGATCGATAAAGAAGTTGAAAACTTACAAAGTCGTTACGGTAAAATGCAAGCACAAGAAGAAGTTGCAGAAGGAAATAATATCACGGGTACTTTTGCAAACGAAGAGAAAGGAATCGAAAACAAAGCAACTTTTGCTCTTGAAGATATCAAAGGAAAGCTAAATGCTAAGAAGTTTTTAGGATCTAAAGTTGGAGATGTTCTTGCTTTAAAAACTAAATCTTTGTTTGTAGACAACGACAAATTAATGGGTGCTTTAGGATTGGCTAAAGAAGAAGTTGAAGGTCTTGAAATTCCATTGACATTTACTGTTGAAGAAATTACTCAAGTGGAATTGGCTGAGTTGAACCAAGAGTTATTTGACAAGTTGTTTGGTGAAGGAAATGTTTCTTCTATTGAAGAGGTTAGAGAAAAAATCAAAGAAGACGCTGAAGGTCAGTTTAAAAATCAAGCAGAACAACAATTGCTGAACAGTGTAACTGAATACTTGATTGAAAACACAAAATTTGATTTGCCAGAAACTTTCTTAAAGAAATGGTTGGCTACTGCAGGTGAAAATCCAATTTCTGAAGAACAAGCTGCAGAAGAGTTTGAAAAGTCTGAAAAAGGATTGCGTTACCAATTGATCGAAAGCAAGATCATGACTGCAAATAATATTGCATTAGACTATGCAGAGTTGAAAGCCTATGCTATTGAGTTTATCAAAGCTCAAATGGCGCAGTATGGTAATATGAACCCAGAAGAAAAAGAATTGGAAGATATTGCTAACAGAGTTTTGAGCAACCAAGATGAAGCGAAGCGTTTGCAGCAGCAATTGACTAGCAAAAAAATGTTAGATTTCTTCAAAGAGGCAATTACATTTAAAGAGAAAGAAGTTACTTATGAAGCTTTTGTAAAAGAAGTATATAAGTAAGAAGTTTTTCAAATACATAAAAAAATCCTTAATGAAAATTAAGGATTTTTTTTGTTACACAACTTCGAGGAGTACTCTATTAACTTAATAGTAGATTACTTTCTTTTTTGCCCTCTAGTTCGTGGTTTTTTATATTTTTTTGCCAATTCACGACGGTAAGACCCTCCTTGGTTCGTTTTTTTATTTTTTTCCTTTTTCTCGTGAAAAGCTGGACCGGGAGCAAATTCTTTCGAACGCTTTTTTTGATAGGGTTTGATGACTTCTTTAGGGATTTCATCCTCTGTCATTTTGTTGGATACCACAACGCCTTCTGGCAATTCATTGACGGGTACTTTTAGATCCATCAAGCCTTCAATTTCATTCAGTATTTCTTCGTCTTCTGCTGTGACAAACGTAAATGCATTTCCCTCGTTTTTAGCACGCCCCGTTCTTCCTATCCTGTGGATGTAGTTTTCTGCGTCTTTAGGAATGTCAAAATTGATAACATGAGATATTCCTTCAATGTCAATACCTCTTGCTAATACATCTGTGGCAATCAATATTCTATGAAGCCCCTCTTGAAAACCTTTGATGGCTTGTATTCTGAAATTCTGAGACTTGTTAGAGTGGATTACAGATATTCCAGTTGCGTTTCCACTATTTTCAAATTCAGCATACAACTTGTCAGCGACTCTTTTGTTTTTTGTAAAAAGCAATACTTTCGTATAGTTTTCAGTGTCACTCAAAAGATGTTGGGTCAAATTAACTTTGGTATAAAAGTTTTTTACCGTGTAGAGTTGTTGGTTTATTTTCTCTAAAGGAGTTCCTGAACGTTCGATTTCTACATATTCAGGAGATTTAAAGAAAGTCTCGATGATTCCTTTGACATCTTCTGTCATGGTAGCAGAAAACAAGACACTTTGTTTCTTTGGAGATAGCATGTCTAAAACGACTTCAAGTTGGTGTCTAAAACCAAGGTTCAATACTTCATCTACCTCGTCCAATACCAGCTTTTGAATCTTTTTGAGATTCAGTACTTTTGTAGCGCCAAGATCAATCAATCTTCCTGGAGTTGCTACCAATATGTCCAAACCTTCAAAAATTAATTGTTTTTGTGTGTTGATATTGGCTCCGCCATAGACACCTCCAATACGTGTATTGATAAATTTCGTCAATTCTTCTAGTGCCTCTACAACTTGTAAAACCAATTCTCTTGTGGGAACAACAATTAAAACACGTGGGTGTTTCTGTTCTGAATATTTCAATTGTTTTAAAAGTGGGAGTAAATATGCAAAGGTTTTACCTGTTCCTGTTTGTGCAATTCCCACCACGTCTTTTCCAGATGAAATAACTGAAAATGCTGCAGCCTGAATTGGGGTTGCATAGTCGTAGCCTAGGGCGTCTAATGCGTTTAGTAAGGGGGTGTTTAGATTTAAATCAGAAAACCTCATGTAGTGTCAAATTAATTAGACTACAAAGGTAACCTTAAGATTTAAGAATTCGTTAAAAACAAGAGCCTAAAATGTAAAAACTAGTAAATGTTCATTGCATTTTTAGTTTTTAAGTGAAGATAGATCACTGATAGACTTTGTTTTATTCTTGTTTACTCTTTTCTGTTTTTCATCACTTCGTCTTGGTATTTTCTGTTGAGAACCTGATACCTATTAAGTGCTGATTTTTGAGCGTTTTCAAGCTCTGATTGTAGTTCGTCTACTTGTGTTTTTGCTTCTTTCGTTAGGATGTTACTTTTGAAGAATTTATAGATGTAAAACGCAACAAGAAGTAGCAGTAATAGCAATGTGCTCATTACAATGCTATGGTAGGTGTTTTTTTCTAGTTCAATATCAAAAACAGTGATTGAATCTTTAGAGTTGATGACTTTTTCCAGTTTTTCAGAAGTCATCTTTATGTTGTTAGAGGCTGTTGCTAAAGCATCAGTCAATTTATGAACAGCAATCTCTTGTTTCTTTATTTCTTTCTTGTACAATGAAAGACTGTCCAGCGCATTTTGTTGCAATAGCAAAAATTGAGCTTTGTCAATCACTTTATATGATTTGTAGTTACTAGCTTTTTCAAAAGTATAGTTAAAAAGACTTTCAATAGTCCCATCGCTTTTAAAAGGATTTTCCTCTACAGCACTTTGTTGTGCAATACAAATATTGCTTATGAAAACACAGGCTAGTGTCAATAGTGAAATGTAACGTAAATTCTTCATAGCGTTGCGGGGATTTTGTTTTTGATAATTGTAAAATTATGTTTTTTTTTAATTGTATGCGCCAATTTTGAATAAAAAAATTAGAAGTTGTTGTTTTGTTGTGAATTTACTTAAAAATTCATATTTTGCTATCTGCAAACCTTGTAAAAATAAGATCTACTCTTTATTTTTTAGACCTTTTTTGAGCTAATATGAACAATAAAATGAGAGCTGTTAACAGTAAGAATCTAGTAATATCTCCCTATCTTTACACCCTTAAATAAAAACAAACCAAATGGATTACGGAAAAGAATTTGAAAAGTACGCAACAAAACATCATGGAATCAATAGCATGCATTACGATAAGTTGAGAAGTTCTGTAACTCCATATATTATGGAGGAACGTCAAATGAATATCACACAAATGGATGTGTTCTCTCGTTTGATGATGGATCGTATTATATTTTTAGGTACTGGTATTAATGATCAAGTAGCCAATATTATTCAAGCGCAATTATTGTTTTTAGAAAGTGTAGATGCCAATAAAGATATTTCAATATACATAAATTCGCCAGGAGGAGGTGTCTATGCTGGATTGGGTATTTACGATACTATGCAGTTTATAAAGCCAGATGTAGCTACTATTTGTACAGGAATGGCAGCTTCTATGGGAGCAGTTCTAATGTGTGCAGGTGAAAAAGGAAAACGTTCTGCTTTGCCTCATTCACGTGTCATGATTCACCAACCTTTAGGGGGAGCTCAGGGACAAGCGAGTGATATTGAAATTACTGCACGTGAAATATTGAAATTAAAAGACGAATTGTACCAGATAATTTCAAAGCATTCAGGACAGTCTATTGAAAAAGTACATAATGATTCTGATAGAGATTATTGGATGAAAGCCGATGAAGCGAAAGCATATGGGATGGTTGATGAAATATTAACTAGGAATAAATAATAAAATTCTTTGACCGGAGTTAAAATAGTTCCTTGTTTTAATAAGAAGAAAGTTAGAAATTAAAGAATATATGTCGAAAGAAGAAAGTTTAGAATGTTCATTTTGTGGGCGAAGTAAGGCAGAGACTAATTTGTTGATAGCAGGAATGGGAGCCCATATTTGTGATAAATGTATCGAGCAAGCCTACGGAATTGTTTTAGAAGAAAACTCAACTGGGGATACAAGTGTTGCACCTACTTTTGAAATAAAGAAGCCTTTAGAGATTAAAGCCTTTTTAGAGCAATATATCATAGGACAAGACCAAACTAAAAAGACCATGGCGGTTGCTGTATACAATCATTACAAAAGATTGATGCAAACCAAAAACACTGCTGATGAGGTAGAAATAGAAAAGAGTAATATGGTTCTTGTAGGAGAGACTGGAACCGGAAAGACGTTGATCGCAAAAACAATTGCCAAAATGCTCAATGTGCCTTTCGCTATTGTTGATGCAACAGTACTGACTCAAGCAGGTTATGTTGGAGAAGATGTAGAAAGTATTTTGAGTCGTCTTTTACAAGCTGCAGACTACGATGTTGAAAAAGCAGAAAGAGGTATTGTTTTTATCGATGAGATTGATAAGATTGCCCGTAAAGGAGATAATCCATCTATCACACGAGATGTGTCTGGCGAAGGAGTACAGCAAGCACTTTTAAAACTACTAGAAGGAACGGTTGTCAATGTAGCACCAAAAGGAGGTAGAAAACATCCAGATCAAAAATTTGTAGAAGTCAATACCAAAGATATTTTATTTATCGCGGGAGGTGCTTTTGCAGGTATTGAACGCAATATCAGTAATAGATTGAACCGCCAAGCAGTTGGATATTCAGCAGCGATGTCTGAAGATAATATCGATGAATCTAACTTATTGCAATATGTGATTCCGAGTGATTTGAAAACTTATGGATTGATTCCGGAAATTATTGGAAGGTTACCTGTATTGAGTTATATGAATCCTTTGGACGCAAAAACACTGCGTTCAATTTTGACAGAACCTAAAAATTCATTGATCAAACAATACACAAAATTGTTTGAAATGGACGGTATAAAATTTAAGGTAAAAGAAGATGCCTTAAACTTTATTGTAGGTAAGGCATTGGAATACAAGCTAGGGGCAAGAGGATTACGATCCTTGTGTGAAACCATCTTGACAGACGCCATGTTTGAATTACCAAGTGCAGATAAGAAAGAATTTTCTTTGACAAAAGCCTATGCGACAAAGAAATTGTCAAAAACAACAATGAAGAAGTTAAAGGCCGCCTCCTAAGCAGCTTTTATGTGTTTTCAGTTTAATAAGTAGTTGTTGTGTTGTCAAACACAACAACTATTTCTATATTAGTAAAGCCCTACAATTTAATAGTATTTGCTAAATGATTTTAAGAAGTACCATAGATCGTGTTTTTGAAACCGCTCGCGTTGAAGAGGTAATAGGTGAATTTGTCTCTTTAAAAAAAGCGGGAAGTAACTTCAAAGGTTTGAGTCCTTTTACGGATGAAAAATCGCCTTCTTTTATGGTGTCTCCAGTAAAACAAATATGGAAGGATTTTAGTACGGGAAAAGGTGGAAATGCTGTGACATTTTTAATGGAACACGAACATTTTTCATATCCAGAAGCCATAAAGTATTTGGCCAATAAATACAATATTGAAATTGAAGAAGAAGCACAAACTGACGCACAAAAAGAGGCGACAGATGAGCGTGAAAGCATGTACTTAGTTTCTAATTTCGCCAAGGAATATTACCATGATATTTTACTGAAAAACTCCAAAGGAAAAGCCATAGGTCTTTCTTATTTTAAGGAAAGAGGGTTTTCCGATGCTACGATTGCCAAATTTGAGTTGGGATACAACCTTGATGAATGGTCTTCTTTTACGGATACAGCAATTCGCAAAGGGTTTGAAATAAAGTATTTAGAGCGTACTGGGCTTACCATAGTCAAAGACAGTCAAAGGCAGTTTGACCGCTTCAAAGGCCGTGTTTTGTTTCCAATACACAGTATGAGTGGTCGTGTATTAGGATTTGGAGGAAGGATCTTAAAGGCTGATAAAAAAGCAGCCAAGTATCTCAATTCTCCGGAGAGTGATATCTACCACAAGAGTAAAGTGTTGTATGGTATTTACCAAGCCAAACAGGCTATTGCCAAAGAAGATATGTGTTATTTGGTAGAAGGGTATACCGATGTGATTTCTATGCATCAAGCTGGGGTAGAAAATGTCGTAGCTTCTTCAGGTACTGCTTTGACTCCTGATCAAATTCGATTGGTACGTCGTTTGACACCAAACATAACGGTTTTGTTTGATGGAGATGCTGCCGGAATACGTGCTTCGATTCGCGGTATTGATTTGATCCTAGAGCAGGGTATGAATGTTAAAGTTCTTATTTTTCCTGATGGAGAAGATCCTGATAGTTTTTCAAAGTCTAAATCAAAAGAGGAGCTGAAGAGCTATTTGGAAGAAAACTCCAAAGATTTCATCAATTTTAAAGTGTCTTTACTGATGGAAGATGCTCAAAACGACCCAGTCAAAAAAGCCAATTTGATTCGTGATATTGTGACGAGTATCTCTAAAATTCCTGACAATATACAACGAGAGGTATATGTGCAAGAATGTGCGCGTGTCATGGAAATCTCCGAAAAGGTACTGTTCAATGAGCTGGCACAAATCCGTACAAAATCAGAAAGAGATAGCTATCAAAAAGCACAAAACCAACAAAGACAAGCGCAACGAAATAGAGGAGAGGTAGGTACTTCGTCTTCTGAAAAGCCAAACCCGTCGAATGCACAAGGAGCACAGCACTTGCGTGTGGCGCAAAGAGCAGGTATAGAAACACCTGTGAGGGGAGGACTTAAAATACAGGAAATAAACCCTTTAGAACTCTTTGAAAAACAAATCATCATGATTTTGTTGATTTATGGAAACCAAGAAGTAGATTTTGTAGATTGGCTTGAAGAGGTTGATGCTACAGGAAAAGTGGTCATGGTAAAAGATGAGTATACTAGCTTGGTATCTCAGGAACTCTATTTACAGCTGCAAGACGATGAAATTGAGTTTTCACATAAGGTATTCAAGAAAATATATTTAGAGATTATAGATAAATTAAATAGGGAAGAAAAAATATCCATTGAGCAATTGACGAGTAATAGCGATGTTGAAGTTTCGCAGGCGGTGACTGATATTCTAATGGACGACGAAAAACATGTATTGAGCGATTGGGAAGCACAAGAAATAAATGTTACTCCAAAGTTAGAAGTGCTACCTAAACTTGTGACAGATGCCATTCTAAACATGAGACGTGTCTTGATAGAACGCAAAATTAAAGACTTGATACAAGAAATGACTGAAGGAGGAAGTAGGGATACTATCCTTGAGTCGGTGATGAATTACACAGGTCTTAAAAAGAAACTTTTTGAAAAACTAAATCGTATACTCTAGTATCCTTTACTTTAATGTCTTGTTTCTAATTCTACCACCTCTAGGTTTTTAATTTCTCCTTTTTCCAATTCAAAACGCAGCATAGTTCTTACCTTGTGAAACCCGTGTTTTCCAACTGCACCAGGATTCATGTGAAGTAAGTGTAGCTTTTGATCGTATTGTACTTTAAGAATATGTGAATGTCCACTGATGAAAAGTTTGGGAGGGTTTTCTTGAATCTTTTCACGAATACGTTGGTTGTACTTGTTTGGATACCCCCCAATATGAGTCATCCAAACCGCAACTCCCTCAATTGTAAACTCTTGATCTAATGGATATTCAGCACGTACTTCTTTGTCGTCAATATTGCCATAAACCGCTCTGAATGGTTTTAACGATTTTAATTGGTCCGCAACATCGATAGCACCGATATCTCCAGCATGCCATACTTCATCTGCAAGTGAAACATATTTTAGGATTTTAGCGTCTAGGTGGCTGTGCGTGTCAGAAAGTAAGAGTATTTTTTTCATTAAGTATAACCGCTAACTCTAGTTGTTGGAGATTGATTTTGTGATCTCTTGGTGTATTTCAATATTATTTCTTTGAAGTCTTATTTGCAACCATTTTTTCAATTGCGCTTCTTGTTGTATTGTGTTTGGAATACTGTCTTTCCATTCGATATAGAATACAGGGATTGTATCTACTTTTTCAAAATCAGTGGAAATAAGGTTTGAGAAACTAATTTCTTTGATACCATCGTGGTTTATTTTCGCTTCTTGACTGATATTTACAAAGGGTATGTTTTTGTTTTTCATCGCTTCAAGCTCTTTTGTCAATGCCTGTATGCGTGTTTCTTTTTCCTGGATAGATTCTTCTTTGGAGGCAATCAATTCTTGGTTTTTTACATAGGAGCTTTTGATGGTGTTGATCTCCTCTAGAAGTTTTGATGTTTCTTCATCCTGTTGGATTTGAAGTGTGGTGGTTGTTAAATTGAATTGTTGGAGTTTGTCTTGCCAAATTGTCAATTCATTCTTTTTTATGGTTTGACCAAGAATGCTTAAAATTACGAGTTTTTTCTCATAGTCAACTTCAGTTTTTATGATACCGGCTCCAGTTTTTTCAGTCAGTAAAGCAATGAATTCATGGGCGTTTTTGTGGTATTGTTTCTTTTGAATCAATCCGACAAACAGATAAATACTATTACTGAAAATCAATAAAGCCAATACAGAAGCTATTTGTGCAATTCTCCTTCTTTTTAAAGAATTGATATAGCGAACCATTGGGAATTTTAGAAACTTGACAATCATAAAAGTTGTCAAGGCAATAAAAATAGTATTGATAGTAAATAAAAACATCGCACCTCCAAAAAACTTTAGATTGAATGTGGCAAGCCCATATCCTGCAGTACACAACGGAGGCATCAATGCTGTAGCGATAGCGACTCCAGCAATGGTATTGGTCATCTCTTTGCGACGACTCAGTGCAATGATAAGCGCCAATCCACCTGTGATGGCAATCAGTACATCTCTTACATCGGGTTGGGTCCTAGAAATCAGCTCTGGTGTTGCCTCTTTAAACAGCGGGATGCTAAAAAATAAAAAAGAAGAGAGTAAACTCAAACCTACCATCACTCCTAAGTTTACTAAGGAGCGTTTTAGCGTGTCAATATCATTGATTCCTATCGATAGTCCTATTCCTAAAATTGGGCCCATTAGGGGAGATATAAGCATGGCTCCAATCACAACTGCGGTTGAGCTTGTGTTCAAACCTATTGAGGCTACTAGTATTGAAAAAATCAAAATCCAAGCTGTATGGCTTTTTACTTGGATACCATCTTTGATAGTTTGAATGGTTTCTTTCTGGTCGGTACCTTCTCGAATGTCTAACAGATCTATTAAAAATCTTTTGATATTTGCTAAAAAGACGATGTAACTTTTTTTAACAGCTTCTTTTTGACCATTGAGGTTTTCTGTTTCTAACGGTTTGTTTTCCATATCCCTTAAAAGGTGTTGTTCGATTATTACACATCTATAGCTATTACTTCAGCGTTTTGATGGATGAGGTATTTCTTTTTTGTCAGCTGTTCTTCACAGACATAGCGGGTACGTTTTCTTTCCAGTAATTTGAAATTTTTACCTTTCAAAGAGAAGTTGTTGCCAATGCCTATTTCAAATATATGATTTTTATCGGAATCGACTTGCTTTTGTTGTAGTGCCAATGAGAGACGGCTATCACTATCTGTACTGGCTTTAGGGTTTCTTAGATAATTCGCGAGATAGGGAAGTTGTGCTTCTTCATATATGTTCGGGTTTACAAAAGGGAGCATGAGATTTCTAAAGGCAGATTTCCATTCTTTGCCATGGGGTTTTATGCGTGGCCCATATTTCTTGTAGGCAGCATAATGTGCAATTTCATGTACCAATGTAAGAAGGAACTGCTGTGGGTTTAGGTTTTCATTTATAGAAATACTACTACTACCGTCAGGGTACCTTCGAAAATCACCGTGTTTACTCAAGCGTCTTTTGCTTATTTTAATTGAAAATTCCCCTTGCGTTATGTATTCCTTTATTTTTGGAATTGCTGCTGTAGGGATGTAGTTGAAGACTGCTGACACTCTTTTTGAGGGTTTGAATTGGTTGTAGTCTATGGTGTTGTACTTGAAACTTGCAGTACTTTTCCGTTGTAAAATTTGTGACCTGTATTGGCAAAATCAAAAATATAAGCAGCCATTTCACTCGGAGTGATTGGGGCTTGGTAGCCAGGGAAAGCTTCTTCTAGCATTTCAGTTTGTACGGCACCTAATGCCAATACATTAAAAGCGATTCCTTTTTCACGGTATTCTTCTGCTAGAAGCTCCGTCAAGGTGATCAACGCGCCCTTTGAAGAGCTGTAAGCTGCTAATCCAGGGAATTTAACACTGCCTTGCACTCCACCAATACTGCTAATATTGACTACATGACTTTTCGATTCCATAAATGGAAGTGTGCGACGCGTGAGTTCAGCGACTGCAAAAACATTTACTTTATAGACTTCTAGAAAATCCTCTGTACGGATTTCTGCAAAGGGTTTGTTTACCAAAGCACCTGCATTATTGATGAGTATGTGCACTTGCTTCCAGTTGGTTTTTATATAGTTTTCAATGACTTGGAGTCCATTATCTTCCGTAATGTCTACTGAAAGTGGCGTGATGTTTTTGTGCGCAATAGTCTCTAGTGGTTCGGAATTCCTAGACAGCGCTAATACGTTGCAGTTGTTGTTTGCAAAATACTGTGCCAATTCAAAGCCGATACCTCTACTAGTACCTGTAATGATGATGTTTTTCATGTTGTATAATATATAGTAATCGTTATGCTTCTTCCTCCTCTTCAGGGGTTTCAAACACAATATGTTGGTAAGCTCCGATGTCTGGTAAGTCGACCCTATCTGTCTCAATGAGGTCTAGTGGGGTTTTTAAGGCTTCTTCAGGAGCTCCTTGTTCAATGAGTACACTTTCCTCTCCAATGCGGAAATCATTATCATAAGTGTCTTTAAAATCGAGCGATCCGCTAAAAATACAATTAGTGTATATGCTGGTGTCTGAAGTGTCATACAAAGGAGTTGTATCTTCTGTATTTGCGGATACAAAACAGTGGGTAAACAAACAATCAAAAGCAGTATCTTCTTGAGTTTCAAAATAAATTTCTTGTGTACGTGAACCTGCAATAATGCTGTTTGCAAATCGAAGTTCTAAGCTGTTTGGAGTAGCACTCTCTATGGCGATGCTGTTTTTTACTTGAAGAGCAGTACTACGTCGTATGCTTTGTGACCAATAATTGACAATATTTGAGTGGTTGAAGTCGTATGTTCCCCCTTGTTCGATGGCCAAAGCAGAAATTCTACTATTGCCTAAAATTAAGTTTTCTCCCTTGATATGAGTTGCTCTTGCGAGTATGCCGTACTGCGAGTTGTTGTATATTTCCGTGTTTTTTAGAAGTACCGAAGGAGTTTCTGAAGTCGTGAGTATGGAATCACACACGATTCCAATAGATGCATTTTTTATATAGGCATGATTGATACTGTGGTTTGCACTGTTGCCTTGTAGCCATATACCATCCCATTGCCCAGCTACATTCTCGTAGGAAAACTCCAAACGATCCCCTTCAAAGATTACCTTATTCTCGAGAGTTCCAGCTACTTCTAGGCTTGCATCTTTACCGACAACCAACGCGGAGTTTTTATGAAAATTTAGTTGTGAACCTGCCTCAATATTCAGGGTTTTTCCCTCGGGAACGACACAATAACCGTAAATCACATATGGCTTATCTGCAGTGAAATTTAATTCGTTATCGTTGAGATAGCGTACAAATTTCGGGGTTTTATCTTGAAAGTATTTTGGTGTGATCGTATCTGTATTACTGCTAGATTGGTAGATGAAATGAGCGTCCTGTACTAAGGTAACTAGTTTTACATCCTGTAATTTGGACCCTGCATCGAATACAATAGAGTCGGTGTATAATGGACTCTCTACCTTAGAATAGTCTATGGTGGTTTCTAAAAATATATACAGGCTGTCATCAGAGCGTAATAAAACATCTTCAAACTTCTTTCCAGGTACTCCATCTACATTCATACGGTAAAAAGAATTGGTTCTCCCTAATTGAATACTGGGGATATGTATATCTTTAGATCCGTCGTTGTATACTTTTAAGGCATAGGTGCTACTACTAGTATTTGTAAAAACAGTATCAAGAAAAACAGTATCTCTAGAAAAGCGCAAGTTGCCATTGCTTGGAAGTGTTGAAAAGTCTTTTCGACACGAAAAACTCAATAATAAAATAAAAAAGATGGTACCAAAAGCACTGTAGCGTTTCATGTATAATTGTTTTTGTAAAGATACGTATTCCTAACGGGGGATTTATTGATTTATTGCAATGCTGAACTGTGTGCTATTACTTTTCTAGTAATTTTATTTCAAATGTTTTATTCCAATTTTTACCGGTAACGAAAAGCCTGTCATTGTCTGCGTCATAAGCAATACCATTCAATACGTGGTCTTCATTTGTGTTGCTACCGTCAATTTCCTTTTTCAGACTGTTGAGGTTGACAACCCCTTCGATAGTTCCATTAGTAGCATCGATAATAACCAGGGTGTTTTTTTGCCAAATGTTTGCGTATATTTTTCCGTTAATATATTCAATCTCGTTGAGGCGTTCTGCTTTTCTTTTGTTGGTATAAGCTTCTATATAATGTTTTTCTTGAAGCGTTTCAGGATCTAAAAACCAAAGACGTTCTGTACCGTCAGATTTTATCAATTCTTTGTCGTTGTGTGAAAGTCCCCACCCTTCTTTACTCTGTCCATATTGGAAGGTTTTTTCTTGTTGAAAGCTTGCTAAGTCATAGACAAATCCAATACCTGCTTGCCAGGTCAATTGGTAGACTTTGTCATTGAAAATTGTCATCCCTTCTCCGAAGTATTTTTTATCCAGTGCTTTAATTTGTAATACTTTTCCAGAAGTAAGTTCTGTTTTTCTGATAGAAGATGTTCCATTTTGTCCCGTGCTTTCGTAGAGGAAACCGTCTTTGTACTCCAACCCTTGTGTAAAGGCATTCGGGTCGTGGGGATAGGTATTTAGGATTTTATAAGTGTAAATTTGAGGTTTTCTATCTGCTAAAAAATAAATACTATTGTTTATTTTCTTGGAATTCCCATGTGAAAAGATCAAAGAACTCAGGGTATGTTTTCCCAAAACCATTTCTTTGATGTCTATCGTGTTATTGAGTTGGGTGCTTATTTTCTTTCCATCTAGAAAAAAATAAACAGAATCAATAGGGTAGTCGTTCTTTTCGCTGACAGAAAATGTCAAAGCTTGGTCGATATTGATTTTTTGTGGACTGTTCAGTTTGAATTCAATATCTTTGTTACAACTAACAATTAGTAATACGATTGCTGAAAATAAGGTTGTGATTTTAGATGACATTTGTTAAAATTTGCAGTTATAGACTCAAAGAAGCAAATAAAACAATTTATTTGTTTGAAATCTAAAAAATATCGTTAAATTTGCATTCTCAAAAATAAGAATTAAAGTCATTAAATTATAATAAGATGAAAAAAGGTATACACCCAGAAAACTACAGAATGGTAGCTTTTAAAGATATGTCAAACAACGATGTGTTTTTAACTCGTTCTACTGCTAATACAAAAGAAACTCTTGATGTTGATGGTGTTGAGTACCCATTGATCAAATTGGAAATTTCAAGAACATCACACCCTTTCTACACAGGGAAATCTAAATTGGTTGATACAGCAGGACGTATCGATAAGTTTAAGACAAAATACGCAAAGTTCAAGAAGTAAGCTTCTGTTCTTTCATTATTATAGAAAATCCTATCATTTATTTGGTAGGATTTTTTGTGCTATTTGTTGTTTTGTGTTTTTGGTCAGAGCGTAGGTACTTGGGATTACAATAGCAGTAGTCCTTGTGCTTTTATCTTTCGCATAGGTTTAGAGTACCAAAACAGTTCAAAATCCTCAAATTGGGCTTCAAAGTCTTCTTGTAATTCTTGAAAACTATATTGTTTTTTTTCTTGGATACTGATTTTTTGAAGTGTGTCTACCAACCATTCTCCTTGCTTGAGTTCAAATATGCTTTCTGTATAGTCATTGCTACTGTGTACTTCTATTTTGAGTTGCTCCCAAGTTTGATTGCGTTTCTTTTTTGTAAATATAGTTCCAATGGGTTCACTGCCTAGCCAAATAACTTTGGCTCTAGGTTTGGTTTTGAAATTTGGCGGTGTATCGATACAGCTTTGAATGAAATTTGAATCTATTTTTGTTTTTGGAATTTGGAATTCAAACCAGTCTTTCAAAGGAATGTCAAAACCGATACCGTGCATAAAGTTAAAAATTGATTTTTTTAGTCCTGCACTAAATTTGTCGTGATTGATACCTGTTTTGTCTTTGAAAAGAACATCGTTATTGGCAAAAGAAATTTTATTGTATTGGGGAGTGATACCATAATCTTGTGGGGCTTTTCCAATTGGGCTGTGGGTTGTCAATGAAAACTGATGCCAAAATCCGGATTGAAGTATGCCTTGCTCAAACAACTGACGCACCATTTCCAAACTGTCTACTGTTTCTTGAATGGTTTGGGTAGGGTAGCCGTACATTAAATAGGCATGTACCAAAATACCTGCGTTGGTGAAATAATCAGTTACTTGCGCTACTTGCGCCACAGAAACTCCTTTTTCAATCAATTTGAGTAGCCTGTCAGAAGCTACTTCTAGACCTCCAGATACGGCAATACATCCTGATTCTTTTAGCAAGAGGCAAAGGTCTTTTGTGAAACTTTTTTCAAATCTAATATTGGTCCACCAGGTGACATTCATATTGCGCTGAATGATTTCTATAGCTACTGCTTTCATAAGGGCAGGTGGTGCCGCTTCATCGACAAAATGAAACCCGGTTTCTCCGGTTTGTGAGATCATTTGTTCCATACGATCTACCAGTAGTTTTGCTGCGACTGGCTCGTAGATTTTGATATAGTCTAGCGATACATCACAAAAAGAACATTTTCCCCAATAACAACCGTGCGCCATGGTCAATTTATTCCAGCGTCCATCACTCCAAAGACTGTGCATTGGATTGGCAATTTCAATGACCGATATATAACTGTCTAATAACAAATCACTGTAATCAGGGGTTCCTACATGCATTTGTTTGTAGTCGGGTTGCAGGGAACTGTTGTCGTAAACGACCTTGTTGTCTTTTCGTAATAAGGTGCGTTTGTAGTGGCGTTTGTCAGGTGCTATTTCTAAATTTTCAATCAGCAGCTCAATAGGTCTTTCGCCATCGTCTAATGTTATAAAGTCAAAAAAATCAAAAACTCTTGTATCTGTAAGGTCTCTCAATTCAGTGTTTGCAAAACCGCCACCCATGGCAATTTTGATATTTGGAAATTCTTTTTTTAGCATTTGTGCACATCGAAATGCACTGTATAAGTTGCCAGGAAAAGGAACAGAGATACAGACCAACTTGGGTTGTTTTTCGAGGATACTGTCTCGAAATATCTTTAGAGATATTGTGTCGATATAACTCAATTCACCCTGCAATGCGTTGTAAAGTTCGTCAAAACTATTGGCGCTTTGTCCGATGCTCTCAGCATAGCGACTAAAGCCAAAATTAGAATCGATACACTCGATGATGAAGTCTGAAAGATCCTCTAAAAATAAGGTTGCTAGATGCTTTGCCTTGTCTTGCATACCCATGGCGCCAAAAGCCCATTCCATATCGTCTATTTGTTCGAAACGACTCGCTTCAGGTAGGTAGTTGTCTGTACATATTAAACGCGCAAGTGTAGGGTTTTTTCCTTGTAAAAATCGAAGTACTACATCGATATTTTTTAGATAGGCAGCCCGCAAAGCGAAGATGCGTTTTGAGTTTTCTGATACAATACTATTTTTCTCTTCTGCAGTTTTGAATATCTGTTGTAAGCTATTTTTTGAAAACAGTTTCAGTAGTGTTTCTATCCCCAAGTCCATTTGAAAGGCGGTTATTTCTTTTGTATTCAAAAAACCTTTTAAATAGGCAGTAGCTGGATAAGGCGTATTGAGTTGTGTAAAAGGTGGCGTGACTAGAAATATGTCTTTCAAATTGGATTGTTTTTTGCAAAGATACACAATCTATAGACGTGTCTAAG
>JBELHA010000017.1:0-49022 GCA_042091695.1 Flavicella sp. | reverse complement strand
GATAATAGTAGCAACGCTACAGATTACACACGTAGAAAAAGTATTAGTTTTATCAACGTTCGTAAAGACCGCGTAGGTAAAATTAAGAAAATACCGATGCCTTACGATATTGAAAACTTTGCAGTTTCTTATAGCTACAACGAACAGTTTCACAGTGATTATAATGTAGAAAAACATCAAGTACAAGATGTAAAGACATCTGCGAATTACACCTACAATATACCTGCAAAACCGATAGAGCCTTTTAAGAGAATGAAATGGTTCCAGAGCAAGTATTTTAAAATTATCAAGGATTTTAATTTCAATCCTTTACCTCAAACGATTGGTGTCAATAGTAATATTACTAGGAATTTCAACCAACAAGCTTCTAGAAATTTAATTACAGGAGGTGCATTGCCTACTTTGGAACAGCGTAACTTCTTGTTTGATTGGGATTACAATATTGGGTATAACCTGTCAAAATCTCTAAAACTTAATTTTAGAGCTGCCAACAAACATATTTACGATTCTTTCGAACGTTTGGATGATAGTGAGGCAGAAGACATTACTTTGTATAGTAACTTTTTCAATTTTGGAAGGGTAAATAATTACAGTCAAAAGCTAGAAGCGAGTTATAAGTTGCCTATTGACAAACTGCCTTTTATGAAGTTTGTGTCTTCAGACTATAATTATACAGCGAATTTTGATTGGTCTGCAGGATCTCAGTCCTTTATCAATGAAATGGGTAATGCCATTCAAAATGCAAACACCCATAGTTTTTCAAACAATTTAAACATGCAGAAGTTGTATAGTGAAATTGGTTTGAAGCGATTGTTTACACCTAAAAAGAAACGACCTAAAGCGACATCAAAAGATGGAAAGCCTAAATTTGCATCTTCAGCAACTAGAAAAGTAGGGTCAAAAAAGAAGAAAACTACCCAAGAACGTATTTTGAATACTGCTTATGATTTGGTTACCGCAGTAAAGAATGTGCGTTTCAGTTATTCAGAAAACAACGGTACTTTCTTACCAGGATACAAACAATCGGTTGGTTTTTTAGGCCGTGATAACGTAGGTGGTGGCTTGGCTCCAACTTTAGGTTTCGTATTCGGTTCACAGACGGACATTCGTCAGATGGCCTTAGAGAATAATTGGTTAACGACTAGAAATACTAACTTCTATGACCAGGCTCAAGATACGGTGCTTTCTGACCCTTATTATTCTAAGTTGTATACCAATACACATAACAATAAACTAGATATTACGGTGTCTGTAAAACCTATCAAAGATTTAGATATTGCGATCAATGCCAATCGTCTTCGTGCAAAGAATAGTTCGCAGCAAATCGATCCTGTAAAAGATTACGGGGCAACTTCTTTAGCAGGTGGTGATTACTCATTGCAGTTTGAACCTACACAGCTTTTAGAGGTCAGTAATTTCAGTATGAGTTACAGTATGTTTAAAACTGCTTTTGACGGCAATGGAGATGCTACTTTTAAAAAATTCATAGACAATAGAAATATTATTCAAAGTAGATTGGCGAATGAAAACGGTTTGGATTCCGACAAGTACGGTTTAAATAGCCAAGATGTATTGCTACCTGCTTTTACAGCAGCCTATTCTGGTACCAATGCCTCTAGTGAAAAATTATCTCCTTTTAGAAAAATTCCAATTCCAAACTGGAGAGTTACTTACAAAGGGTTTATGAAAATTCCATTGTTCAAGAAAAACTTTTCAAGTTTTGTGATAACACATGCTTATAAATCCTCCTACACGATTGGAAATATGACCAATAATGCTCAATATTCTGAAGATGCATTAGGGGTTCCGTCCTTGGATATGAATGACAATTATACTTCAAAAGTAATTGTATCTTCTATAGTGTTAAACGATGCCTTTTCACCTTTAATAAAAGTAGATATGAAGTTGAAAAACTCGCTATCATTCCGAGGTGAAATTTCTAAAGACAGAGCTTTGGCAATGAGTTTTAACAACAACAGTTTGTCAGACATTCGAGGAACGGAGTATATTTTTGGTTTAGGGTATCGCATCAAGGATTTAAAAATGAGAATCGGAGGCCCTCGAAAGAAAACGTTGAAAGGAGATTTGAATATGAAAGCAGATATATCTTATAGGCAAAACCTCACTACTATTCGAACAGTAGATACAAACGATACACAGATTACAGGAGGTCAAAATATATTTGCTTTGAAATTTTCTGCCAACTACAACCTTAACAAAAATCTGATAGCAACATTTTATTACGATCAGTCGGCATCGCGTTATGCTATCTCGACTTCTTTTCCGAGGCAATCTGTAAGCGCAGGATTTAGCTTGACGTACAATATCGGGAACTGATGCTATATAAATCAAAACACTTACTTCATTTAGTAGGTGTTTTTTTTTACTTTTGTAGCACGTTTAGTATATACAAAGGAGAATAACAACACACTAAAGATAAATACATAAATGAACACACCAGCAGAATTAAAATACACAAAAGATCACGAATGGGTAAAATTAGACGGAGATATTTTGACCATTGGAATTACAGACTTTGCTCAAAGTGAGTTGGGGGACATTGTTTATGTTGATGTAGATACCTTGGATGAGGTCATAGAAGCCAACGAAGTTTTTGGTTCAGTAGAAGCTGTTAAAACAGTATCAGACTTATTCATGCCACTTACAGGTGAAGTTATAGAATTCAACGAAGCATTAGAAGATGCACCAGAAACTGTCAATGACGATCCTTATGGAGCTGGTTGGATGATTAAGGTAAAGGTGAGTGATGTAACATTATTTGAAACATTATTAGATGCTGAAGGCTACAAAGAAATTATTGCGGGATAAAGCCTATATAATTGCGGTATTCGCGACTTTGAGTATTGCTTTTTTAAGCTTGGCGAAACTCAATGGTAAGGTGCCCTCTTTTAATTTTTCTAACGAAGATAAGTTAAAGCATTGTCTTGCGTATTTTACACTTACATTGCTTTGGTTTTTTGCTGTGGAGAATACGGGCGCAAAAAAGTACAAAATTAGATATCTACTCTTTGTTTTAATCTGCTTTTATGGAGTTGTAATGGAGTTGTTACAGCAGTTCCTAACAGATTACAGACAAGCCGATTTTTTAGATGCTTTGGCCAATACAACTGGAGTTTTAGTAGCTTTTTTATGTTATGAGAGTTTACTGAAGTTGGCGAGGCGCCTTCTAGAAAGTAGTAAGGCATAGATTATGATTTTGTAAAAGCATAAACAAATTTAAACAAATCCCTATTTTTATTAGATTAGGTTTGCATAAGTGAGTCTAAAATTAGTAAATTAGCGAACTCATTAATTATTTCAACAAATGGAGATAAAGAAAAATCCAAAGTCCAATATGGAAAACTTTACCAAACTGTTTATGCAGTTAGGGTTGGTATTGGCACTTTTTATAGTATATGTTGCTATCGAACATAAAACATACGACAGAGTAGTCGATGAATTAGGAATTGCTTCCTTGACAGGTGAAGAAGAAGAAGAAATGGTGATTACTTCTCGTCCTGAACCGACAAAACCACCACCACCACCACCACCACCAGCTCCTGAAGTAATTGAAATTGTTGAAGACGAAAAAGAGGTTGAGGAAACTGTTATCGAAACAACTGAAACAGATGAAGATGAAGAGGTTGTCGTAGAAGAAATTGTTGAGATTGATGAAGGTGAGGAAATCGTAGAAGATGTACCTTTTGCTATTATCGAAGACGTCCCTGTATTTCCTGGTTGTGAAAAAGGTTCAAAAGCAGATAAGAAGGCTTGTTTTTCTAAGAAAATTAGCAAGCATATCAACAGAAAATTTAATTCAGGATTGGCTTCTGATTTAGGATTGTCTTCAGGTAAGAAAAGAATTTTTGTGATGTTTAAGATTGATCAAACGGGTACTGTTACAGAAATCCGTGCAAGAGCACCACACCCTAGATTGCAAAAAGAAGCGGAAAGAGTTGTAAGAACACTTCCAAAAATGCAACCTGGAAAACAAAGAGGGCGTCCTGTAAGTGTACGTTATTCTTTGCCAATTGCTTTCTTAGTAGAGTAAGGGATTTTCAGAAAATATATAGAAGCGGTTGTCTTTAAGACAACCGCTTTTTTTTATGCAATATATTTAGGCACGTTTCTTGTTTTAGTGTTGACAACTAATGCTAACTTTAAAACAAATGCTTATGCCTAAAAATGTTAACCCATCACATTACAGTAACAAAAATTTCAATGAGAAATTAGAAAAAAGTTCTCGGTTGTTTTCCTTATTGGGTCTTGTACTTTCTTTATTTATCGTACATGTAGTTATAAATCACAGTATCGAGAAAGTAAACCCTAAAGCCCTATCTATTGAAATGTATTATGAAGACGATACACTCGTTCTATCAAATGTTTTTAAAAAGGAACAACCAATCGTTAAAATTATCGAAAAGGTTGTTCCCCAAAAGAAAGTTGCTCCCAAAAAAATGAAAGTTCCTTTTTTGGAAGTTTTTACCAAAAGTGTTACAGAACCTGAAACAGAGAATGAAATTCCAAAACAGGAGACAACTTTAAGTTTAATTAACATTACCGAAATCGAAGTACCCGAAGATATTGTAGAGGACGTACCTTTTATAGCTGTAGAACACGCGCCCGTTTTTCCGGGTTGTGTTGGAGATGAAACAACACAAAAAGAGTGCTTTGAATCTCGCATACGAAGACATGTTCAAAAACACTTCAATGCCTACTTGGCTAGTGATTTGGGATTGACTTCTGGTCTAAAAAGAATTCATGTACAGTTTACCATAGATGCCAAAGGAGAGATTTCTGATATTGTTGTTGGTGCACCACATCCACGATTGGAATCGGAAGCAAAACGTCTTACAAAGTTACTACCAACAATGAAGCCTGGAAGACAAGGTTCTCGAAACGTTGGAGTTCGCTATTCCTTGCCGATTTCCTTTGAAGTATTATAATATCTATATTAATTTTCACTGTCTTCTAGATATCTTTACTAGAAGGCAGTTACCTTTGTTTTTTTTGTATTTTAGCTGTATACTTATTGAGCTATATGAAAAAAGACCCTTCCTATTTTGTACACGAATCTTCCATAGTTGCTACTTCTGCGAAAGTTGGTATAGGTTCTAAAATTTGGCATTTTAGCCATATAATGGATACTGCTATTCTTGGAGAATGTTGTAATATTGGTCAAAATGTAGTGGTGTCTCCACAAGTTGTATTAGGTGACAATGTAAAAGTGCAAAACAATGTTTCTATCTATACAGGTGTTGTCTGTGAGGATGATGTTTTTTTGGGGCCTTCTATGGTTTTTACGAATGTAATCAATCCCCGAAGCGCTGTAGTTCGTAAAGACGAATACCGACAAACAAAGGTGTGTAAAGGAGCTAGTATTGGTGCCAATGCTACCATCATTTGTGGGAATACTATAGGTGCATACGCTATGATAGGTGCAGGAGCCGTTGTAACCAAAGAAGTATTGCCCTATGCATTGGTTGTTGGCAACCCATCTCGGCAAATAGGTTGGGTGAGCGAATATGGGCATCGTTTGAATTTTGATGACCGTGGACTTGCTATATGTCCTGAAACCAATCAGAAATATCAGTTGCAAAATAAGCTAGTTTCAAGACTATAAAATTCTACTCCTATGAACACTTATACATATTACTGCTACTGGTTTCTGCTGTTTTCTATTTTCTCTTTCGGTCAGTCAAAGGATCCGTTATCTTTTTCAACGCAACTTGAGTTGGAGAGTAATCTTCAAATTCCTTTCCACCATGCTCGGTATGCCCCTCTTGAAAGGGCATTGAACAAAGCAGATAATGTGCATACTTCAGTAAAACCCTATTCTTTTGCATCTGTTACACCCTATGTAGATCTGAACAGGCAACAACGCCAATTTCTGAAGAAAAAACATACTTGGGTTGGGCGAAAATTGTGGAACGAACACCTAGCTACTGTCAAGGGAAAAGACTATTGGTTTACGACAGACTTATTGTTGGATTTAGAGCTAGGAAAAGATATTTCACAAACTGTCAATACTTTTAACAACACACGGATTTTACAAATACAAGGAGCGGTAGGTTCTAAATTGTCCTTTTCTACTAGAATTTATGAAGCGCAAAGTCGTTTTGCGAACTATATCAATGAGTCTATGGCGATCGTTGAACGTCAGACTTTTGATTCAGACGGTTTGGTATTTGGTAGGGCCAAAGCAAAACGCTACCTCACCGATGCTTTTGATTACCAAGTAGCGGAAAGTTACCTGAATTATAGACCGAGTCAATATTTTGAAGCACAGTTCGGTCAGGGGAAAAATTTTATAGGAGACGGGTATCGTTCTTTGATTCTCTCTGATATAGGTGTTACCTATCCTTATTTAAAGTTCAATACGCGTTTGTGGAAATTCCAATACACAAATTTATGGATGTGGATGTCAGACATTCGAAGAGAAGCACAGATGACACACGAAAATGTAGGGCGAACACACCCTAGAAAATATGTTTCTCTGCATCATCTAGGGATCAATATTACTAATAAATTGAATATAGGTATTTTTGAATCTATCATGACGGACAATTCACGAACAGGGAGTTTGGACATGGATTTTTTCAATCCTATCATTTTTTTAAAACCTGCAGAGTATGCAAGAGGAGAAGACGCTGGGAGTGCTATTGTAGGGATGGATGCCAAATACAAATTTTCAGATCGCTTTTTTCTTTATGGTCAGTTTGTAATCGATGAATTTACTTTAGCAGAAGTAAAGGCTAGCAATGGCTATTGGGCCAATAAATTTGCTGCCCAACTTGGCTTTAAATATTTCGATGTTTTCGGTATCCCAAATCTATTCCTACAAATGGAATACAATCAAGTAAGACCTTATACTTTTTCCCATAGGCATCAGACTTTGAATTATGGAAATTATGGGCAGGCAATCGGGCATCCTTGGGGTGCCAATTTTAGAGAGTCTATTTTAATTTCAAGATATAGCAAAGGTCGCTTTTCGACACATCTTAAGTGGATTTTCGGAAGCAAAGGCTACGATGAAGACGGTTTGAATTACGGAGGAGATATTTTTAAATCATATGACGACCGTATAGCAGATTATGGAATAGAAATTGGGCAAGGAGCAAAAGCAACCTTAAATCACGTAGATTTTCAACTAAATTACTTGCTCAATCCCGTTACTGATATGAAATTGTTCGCAAGGTGTATGTACCGACAATTGAGTCCCGAAATTCCAACAGAGAGTTTTGAAAAATCTGAAACGATTTGGCTTTCATTAGGAGTTAAGGTGGATTTATTCAATTGGTATTTAGACTACTAATTAGTTTCTCTTTTTAGGGGTCTTTAGTTGTCTGATGTAATAATTTACACATAAAAAAACCGCACTGTTTTGAAAATAGTGCGGTTTTTATGGGCTGTTTTTTACTTGTTATTTTTCAGTCCTTCTTTTAACCATGTAAGATAGGTTTGTTTGTCTGTGTATTTTTCGGGTCTTTGTAGTAGCTTTAAGTCATTAGAAAGCTGCACATAAAAAGGTTGTGAAGTAGTTGCAAAATTGATCGCTTGCAGTGTAGCCCATTTAGATCCAACCGTTTTTATTTGTTTGATTTTTCCATTGGCTTTTTTATACTCAAACTGTGCTTCTTCAGGCAATTCTTTTCGATCGTCTACATATAGAGATATCAATACAAATTTTTCTAATTCTTTATAGACTTTAGGATCACTCCATACATTCTCTTCCATTTTTCGACAATTTACACAAGCCCAACCTGTAAAGTCAAGCAATATTGGTTTGTCGTTTTCTTTTGCATATTGCAAGCCTTCTTCGAAGTCTTTAAAACAATTGAGATCAAGAGGACATGCTGTCTTAGTTTCAAAAAGGCTGTAAAATTTTGGAGGAGCGAATCCACTCAAGGCATTTAAAGAGGTGTTTAAAAACAACCCAGCTGCTAGGTATATCGCAAAGAATCCTGCTGCCAATCCTGTGATGATTCTCCCTTTGCTCAATTTTTGCAAAGGACCGTCGTGTGGGAATTTTATTTTTCCAAATAAGTACAAGGACAAACCTACAAAGACTACAATCCAGATAGCGATAAAAGTCTCACGTTTTAACAATCCCCAGTGTTGTACCATATCTGCATTGGATAAGAATTTCAGGGCAAGCGCCACTTCTAAAAAACCTAAAACTACCTTTACGGTGTTGAGCCATCCTCCTGAACGGGGTAAGTTTTGCAGCCAATTTGGAAACAAGGCAAAAAGTGTAAATGGCAATGCCAATGCTGCTCCAAACCCAACCATACCGAAGGTCAACTGTATGGCACCTCCATCTGATGAAAGCGCTCCTACCAGTAAGGATCCAAGTATGGGACCTGTACATGAGAAAGATACAATTGCTAGTGTCAAAGCCATAAAGAAAATACCAATCAATCCTCCAATACTAGAAGCAGAGTCCATTTTATCTGACCATGAATGCGGTAAGGTGATTTCAAAATAACCAAAAAATGAAATTGCAAAAACGATGAAAATAACAAAGAAACTTACATTCAAAGCTACATTCGTGGATATACTATTTAGTATTTCAGGGTCTAAAGAGTCTAGAAAATGAAATGGTAAACTCAATAATAGGTAGATGATTATAATAAAAGCACCGTATAGAATTGCATTCGAAACTCCCTTCTTTTTGTTGTTACCTTGTTTGGTAAAAAAGGATACAGTCAAAGGAATCATTGGGAATACACATGGTGTCAATAAAGCAACGAGACCTCCTAAGAATCCTAAAATAAAGATGCTAGACAAACCTTTTTTACTTTTCTCTGAATTTTCAGTTTTAAGGAACTCCTCCTTGTTTGAGATATTTAAATCTAGGGCTGCGGCCATTTCCTTACTAGAAGCGTCTACCGTAGTTTTAATCGCAGCAACCGCTGTGTTTGCAAGTGTAAAAACGAGTGTTTCTCCCGGTTCAAACGTACAAGACTGATCGTCGCATGTTTGGTACATGGCCGTCATTGTAATAGGTTGAAAATCCTCTGTCAAGCTTTTTATTTTTTGAGTAAATACAGCCTCTTTTTCAAAGTAGGCAGTTTCCATCTCAAAAATAGCTTCGTAGGATGTGTGTGTTTCGCTTTCTTCAGTTGATCCAAGCAATGTGTAATTTTTCCCACTGTCTTCAAAAGTGAATTCAGTAGCTATTGGTCCTCCTTTAGGTAGCTGCTGAGAATACAAATGCCAGCCCTCCTTTAAAATTGCGGTAAAAGTAAGTGTATATTCATTGTTATTGTTTTTTTTAACAGCTGTTTCCCATTGTATGGTTTCTGTTTGACTGTAACTAGTGAATAAGGTTCCTGCTGCTAAGAGTAGGGTAAAAAGAATTTTTTTCATGAATTGTGGTGTTTATCAGCTGTACTGAATCTGATTTAGTGCTGTTTTATTTCAAAGATAGCTTGGGTGCCATTTGTCACCTTATAGCGATTGTCAAGTCTTCTTCCAATGACCCAAACAATTTCATTTCCGTTACAAAGCAACCAAGTTTTTTCCTTTTCTAAAAGAGATAATTTTTCATCTTTAAAATATTTACTTATTTTTTTCTTCCCTTGCATACCAATGGGGTAAAAGTAGTCTCCTTTTTGGTGTTTCCTTACAATCAATCTGTCATTTAACAAATTTTTATCGATATAAGCGGTTTTCGTGTTGTTTGTTCCTTGTTGTTTGACCGTTGCGAATTCTAAATGTAAAGGTGTTTTTATTTCAGTCGAGTTTTCGGGGATTATAAGGTAGTTTTGGTCCTCGTTTTTCAGTTCAGTGAGCAATAGCGTCTCTCTGTTTTTGATCAACCGATGCGTTTTTGAGAATACTTGTTTTCCTGATTGGGCTTTTAAAAGCTGTGAGACATCTTTTGAGTTCATAAAACCATAAGGCTTTAGCAGTTCGTATAGATTGGCTTTAGGGTTCTTTAGTTCTTTAATTTTACGAACGGAGATATTTAAAACACCTTCTTCATCTATAGAAACTACGTGTCTTTTAAGACTCTCTATTCTGTCTTTGATGATCGCGTTACTCTCGTTTAAATGCTTGAGTGTTTTGTCAAAATTATCAAGTAATTTTGGATTTATATCTTTGAGTATTGGGACGATATCGTGCCTGATTTTGTTGCGCAAGTACTTGGTACTGGCATTGCTTTTGTCTTCACGCCAAGCAATTTTATTTTGTTCTGCGTAATCTGTGATTTCTTCCCTGCTAAAACAGAGAAGAGGGCGTCTTATTTTACCGTTTTTTTTAGGAATCCCTATGAGTCCGTCAAGACCTGTTCCACGCGTAAGATTGATAAGGAAAGTTTCTAAGACATCTTCTTTGTGGTGAGCAGTGAGGATGTAATCGTAGGCATGTGTGGTTGCAATTTCTTCAAACCAATCATATCTAAGTTCTCGAGCAGCCATCTGAATTGATACCCCTTTATTTTTGGAGTAGTTTTCGGTATCCATTTTTTTGATAAAAGCAGTAGCGGATAAAGTGTCTGCCAATTTTTTAACAAATAATGCGTCTGCATCACTTTCTGAGCCTCGTAATTGAAAATTACAGTGGGCTAAACCTATTGTACAGCCTAATGAGTGTAACAAGTGTGTCAAAACTACACTGTCAATACCACCTGATATCGCAATCAGGATATTACTCTTTAAGAGTTTTGGGAAGTTATTTTGTAAGTTTTTTTCTAATTTGTCTAACACGTGCTGTTATTTAAATAAGATGATATTCAAAGATACTTAATTTGAATTATAAAATCTGTAGCAAGGGTTCTTAGGAGTTTTTTGTCAACACCTCTCTCATTGCTTTTGCTTTTAAAAGACATTCTTCGTATTCATTTTCAGGAACAGACAACGCTGTTATAGCACTTCCTACTGAAAAAGAGAGGTATTCTTGAGCAGCATTGTACAAAATACTTCGAATGACAACATTGAAATCAAAGTTTCCTTCTTTACTAATATAGCCAACAGCTCCAGAATATACACCTCGTTTTGTTTCTTCTAATTGTTCAATGATTTGCATTGCTGAGACTTTAGGGGCTCCTGTCATGCTTCCCATGGGAAAGGTGTTTTGAATCAAATCGACCACATCCATTTCTTGGTCTACACGAGACGATATTGTAGAGATCATTTGGTGTACTTGTATAAAGCTATATATCTCACATAGCTCCTCTACTTGAACGCTTCCTTTTTCTGACAACCGTGAAAGATCGTTTCGTACCAAGTCTACTATCATGATGTTTTCAGCTCTTTCTTTAGGGTCTTCTTCCAATGCTTTTTTAAGAGCGATGTCCACTTTAGGGTTTTTTGAACGTTTTGCAGTACCTTTGATAGGCTGAGAGCGAAGGGTGTTTTCTGTTTTTTGAAGGTACCTTTCAGGAGATGCTGATACAATATAACTGTCCTTTATTTTTCCAAAACAAGCAAATGGAGGTTTTGAAATTGTATTGAGTTTTTCATACACATCCAAAGGAGCGATGTTCACATTTTCAGCATAAAATTCTTGACAAAAGTTAGCTTCGTATAAGGTTCCTTTTTGAATGTGTGTGAGCAGCTGCTGTACCTTATTTAAGTACTCATTTTTTTCTATTTTGGATTTTATGTGTAGGCTTGTTTCTTTTTTTTCAGAAGGTGCTTTAGAAAATTGAGCAATGGATTCAAAGTCTGAATCGATAGCTGTTTCTAAACTGTTTATGTATTCGAATCTTACTTTGTCTTTTGTGAAAAAAAGTATCTTTTTGGGTTGAAAAAAATAAAGATCAGGAAATAAGAGTCGGTCGTCGTTGTCAGATTGTAGGTCTTCTACGTCGTTTTTTAAGTCATAACTCAAATAACCGAAAATAAAATCATCGGTAGTCGCTCGAAATTTCTTTAATTTTTGGAAGCTATCTTTAGCGGTAGTACTGAGTTCAGTATGTGCTCCGATAGCTAAAACAGCTTCAAATTTCCCGTATTTGTCGTCACTTTCATTGGAGTCTAGCCACAAAGAAGTCTCGTTGTTTTGTGCCCAATGCAACGCTTTGTTTTTAAAAAGAGTGGGGTCTTTAAGTGGGAAAACACGAGTAGATCTGTTCATTTAATTCACTTGGTATTGTTGTCGTTGTGAAGTTCTATTTGTACTGCAAAGATACTCAGCTTTTGTCATTTTTTTTGGAATCATTTTATTTTTCTTAGCCTCTAGTTTATATTATGTTGTAAAAGTATGCTAGAATCAAAGCGAGTTTGTTTATTGTGTGCTATTATTTTTAAGTATCTTGCAGTATATTTATTATGTATGTGTACCGTTACTTATATACCTGATGGTAAAGGAAATTTTGTATTTACGTCAAGCAGAGATGAAAGTCCATTGCGTAAAACACTTGTTCCAAAAAAGTATGAAGAAAAAGGTGTTTTCCTTTTGTACCCCAAAGATGTAGTTGCAGGTGGGTCTTGGATTTTACTTTCTGAAAAGGAGCGTTTGGTCTGTCTTATGAATGGAATGGATTCAAATCCGTCTAGTAGTTATGCTAAGAGTCGTGGTGTATTGGTAAAGGATTTGGCCACATCACAAGACGTTTGTGAGGATTTAAATCATATTGATTTTTCAGATTTTGCCCCATTTACTTGTATCGTTTTGGATTGGAGTTCGGCCAGTTTTGGTTTAGAAATTGTTTGGGATGGGAGCGTGCTTCAGCAACAAGAGCTCGGTACTACTCCTCGTATTTGGTCTTCTACGTCATTGTATTCAAAGGCTGTTCGTAAAGAACGAGAGCTATGGTTTCAAACTTGGTTGTCAGAGCAATATATGGCTACAGAAATATCGGTACTTTCTTTTCATGACAATATTACAAAAGGAAACTCTGCAACTGCAATTCGCATGAAGCGATCAAAGGTTGAGACGGTAAGTATTACTTGTATTGAAAAACAGACAGCAGGTGTGTCTATGGAATATTTTGATTTGTTGACTTCAGAACAAACTAAGGCTTCCTTCGAAAAAGAGTTAGATGCCGCCATTGTTTAAAAAACCAATTGCTTTAGCGTTTATTATTGCATATCCAGATACGGTTGTGCGAACAGCAACGAGAGAATTTTCTAGGTATGTTTGGCCTTTGTTTGGAATAGGAGGTAGAAATGCTGTAAAAGCAGGACATGCTGCCTTAGTGTTGGTTTCTGAAAAGGACGCCTCAATTTCTTATTTTGATTTTGGAAGGTATGTTACCTCTCAAGATTTTGGAAGGGTACGCAGTAGTAAAACAGATGTAGAATTGAGCATTCCTTTTAAAGCTGTTTTTTCAAAAGGGAGAATGATTAACATACCACAGTTGCTATTGTTTTTAGAATCTCAATCACATAATACACATGGAACAGGGCGCATGTTGGTTTCTACAAACACAGTTATTGACTTCGATAAAGCGGTTTCTTTTATCACTGCATTTCAAAATAGAGGGGAAGTTCCTTATGGTGCTTTTGTAAAAGGCGGTAGTAATTGTGCTCGTTTTGTTTGCGATGTTTTAAAATACAGTACTAGTGATTCAGCAATAAGACACGCTTTGTCCTTGTCCCAACGTATCACACCTAGTCCAGTTAGTAATGTACTCAAAGGAAAGAGTGAGTCTACAGTGTATGAGGTTTTTCAGCAACGCATCACTTTGTATGCCAATCGATTTGTTCAAAAAGAACATTTTAAATGTCTCACTTCCAAGGTGTCTCAAGTGTTGCGTTTTGATGGAACTGTTCTACCTGACACTTCTATATTTGCACCTTCAAAAGGTCAATGGCTCGGAGGGATAGGGAGTGGTGCTTGGTTTGTATTGGAGGAAACGAAGGATTCTTATGTGTTGCAGTTGAATCGTTTGAATTTGTACGGAGCGTTACAATCTCGAACCTTTGTTTCAACTTCAGATGCTGATTTTTGTATCCGACAGCCCTATACTATTTTGCATGGCACTACAGATGCGGTTTTGTTTGTTTCTCAAAAAAACAAGTCTTATAGCTTTGAAACCTTTGTAAGCGTTCTTTAATTCAATACACCTTTTACGATCAATTGGAAGGTTGGTATTTCAACTTTGAATTCTTTTTTAGTGGAAAAATTCACCATGTTATAGTGGCCCCTCATGGAGCCAACAGTTGATTTTAATAAGCAGTGAGATGTGTAGCTATAACTTTCATTTGGTTCTAAAATAGGAATTTGACCGACTACTCCATCCCCAATTACGGTTTCCGTAGAAAATAGTGAATCATGAATTTCCCATTTTCGTGAAAGTAGCTGTACAATATCTGTACTTTGGTTTTCAATAGTGATCAAATAGCTAAAAGCAAATAGTTTTTTTTGATCGTTTAAATGAATGCCTTCGTAGTTTGTTGCAACAGAAATCTTTATGCCTTTTGTTATTTTATCTACCACTTAATATTGTTTTATAGAATAAATATAGTTATTTAAATGTTATGTAGCTTATTGAATTTTTGTTTTTTTTTAGTCTTTTTAGGACTTGCTATTCACCGTTGTTATTCCGATCACTTTACCAAGCACAGCACCATATGGCTTGTAATAAACAACAATTGTATAATCGTTTTCGGTTTCTTGAAAGCTACCTGAAACTTTGTGAAGTGCAACAGGTGCTGTTTCTTTTTTTGTAACGTAAGTGTAGTTGTAGAAACCTTGTTTTAAGTTGATAACAGTTTCAAAATCACCGGATATGTCATTGTATTTCATTCTGTTTTCTTCAGTAAAGGCATAGTTATTAAAAGCCCCATAGACGTAAATGTTATCTTTACTAGGGTCTATTCCTTTCGATTCAAGGGCAAAATGAACGTTATTGTACTCGCTTTCAATTGCAGCATTACTTCCGTTTAACGTGCGGATTGTGAAACCTCCGTTGATGTCTGGAAAATATGTGTAGGGCATGAATCTTCTGGCAATTGTCGCATAGAGATAACTATGAAATTGCTGATTCTCTATAACGGTTCTAGCGATAAATATGTTTGAGCCTCTTACGTTTTTAGTGTCAAAATTTAAAAACTCATTGTTACCGTAAAAACTACTTTCTTCATTATAATTGTATACAATTTCATTGTTTCTGTAAAACAAAGGCACGAGATTTTTCCTTTCAAGGTTCCAATCGTTGTTTTGCAGGATGCTTATTTTTAATTCTTGTTTAGGATTATTGATTCGTATATCAGGATGTACTACTGAAAAGTTTACGACTTGTTTTTTCTGGATATTTTTAATATTTCGATCTCTTTTTACGCTAGCTCTAACAGTTACGAGTGGTTCATAGATTACAAAGCGTCTTTGCAAACAAATTTCATCATAGGAGTTTAGAACAGTCAATAAATAGTTACCACTTGTTTTGATGCGACTGAATTGATTTGGCATGTCAAACGAGTAATGCGTGTAGTTCTGATAGGTATTGAAGGAGTTTTCGAAATTATTGATTTCAAAAGAGTTATAGCCGTCTAAGAAATTAGTGATTTGCAAGTCGGTTTTGTTCCAATTGTAATCGCAATGTTCAATCAAATATTTGTAGTCCTTTTGGTCTGCTTCTAGGTCATCAAAAGACACCCTAAAAGATTTTCCCAATTCAAGTATCGGGTTTTGATTGACACCATTACTAAAAACCACACTCTTTATAAAATCAGCTGTAAAATTCTGAGCTGTTATGTTTAAAAAAAGCAAGAGAGCTAAGGTGTTGGTATATTGAGTTTTAGGTTTCATTTTCGGGTTTTAATGATGTAAAGTTACTTATTTTGCATCTTTTTGTTTAAAAGCACATATTTTTTAACACTTTCTTGACTTTTTAGGCTTAAAAACAGCCTTCTCAAGTAGTAGTTACATATAAACATAAGTAAATGCGGTTGATGATATCGTAAAATTAGAAAACTTTTCGTGATAATATTTCAGTTGATTTTTAAGATGTTAAAAAAAACGCAAGACTAGTTTAGAATAGTTATAAATAAGATATTACTCAGATTTAATGGCGCTATTACGAGGTTATAAAACACAAAAATTTTAAATTTGCAATGTTTTAAAACAGATTAACTTAAATTCTAAATATGTCAGAAGACATTCGAATAAAAAAAGGCTTGAATATCAAGCTAAAAGGTAAAGCAGAAGAAAAGATTTCTGCAGTTCCTCGTTCGGGGATTTTTGCAATACAACCAAAAGATTTTCACGGTATTACTCCTAAATTGACTGTAAAAGTTGGTGATGAAGTTGCTGTTGGATCTGTTTTGTTTTATTCAAAATCGAACGATAAAATCAAATTTACATCCCCTGTAAGCGGTACTGTAACTGAGATAAAAAGAGGAGCAAAGAGAAGAATTTTAGCCGTTGAAATTACTGCTAAAGATTCAGATGAATTTGTAAATTTCGGAAAGGAAGACCCAAAAAGTCTTTCAAAAGAGCAAGTGCTTTCTAAGGTTTTAGAGAGTGGTTGTTGGCCATTCGTAAATCAACGTCCATATGACGTGATAGCGAATCCAGACGAGGAAGCGAAAGCTATTTTTATCTCTTCTTTTGATACAGCCCCTTTGGCTCCGAATTACGATTTTGTTTTAAGAGAAGATCAAGCTGCTTTCCAAGCAGGTGTGACTGCCCTTTCAAAATTGACTTCAGGAAAAACTTACTTGTCTACAAATGATGCTTCTTCATTTTTCACAAAGGTAGAGGATGCAACTTTGGTTCAAGTAGCTGGAAAACATCCTGCAGGAAATGTTGGTGTTCAGATTTCTAAACTATCACCAATCAATTCAGGTGAGCGAGTTTGGACAGTAAACGCTCAAGATGTTGCTATCATCGGTAAGTTGTTTTTAACTGGAGAGTTCAGACCAAGTAGAACTATTGCCTTGGCAGGTTCTGAAGTGGCCGCACCCCAATATTACCAAGCAACTTTAGGTCAAGATTTGACTTCTATACTTGCTGGTAAAATCAATACAGACAATACAAGAGTAATTTCTGGTAATGTACTTACGGGAGATAAAGCTGCTGCTGAAGGTTCCTTTTTAGGTTTCTATGACAATGTAGTGAGTGTGATCCCAGAAGGAAATGAATACAGAATGTTTGGATGGATTCCTTTCGTAGGACGCAATATCCACAGCGCATCAAGAACTTCTTTTTCTTGGTTGAGTCCAAACAAAGAATACACGTTAAATACCAATATAAACGGTGAAGAGCGTGCTATGGTTGTAACTGGTGAAATGGAAAAGGTAATGCCTATTGATATTTTTCCAATGCAATTGTTAAAAGCTGTAATGGCCAATGATATTGAAAAAATGGAAAACCTAGGGATCTACGAAGTGGCTCCTGAAGATTTCGCTTTGATCGATTATACTAGTTCTTCTAAGATTGAAGCACAGGCGATCATCAGAAATGGGTTAGACTTAATGATAAACGAAGTAGGATAATGAAAGCAATTAGAAATACATTCGACAAATTCAAGCCGCTCTTTGACAAAGGAGGGAAGTTTGAGAAATTTGCACCTGGTTTTAACGCGTTTGATACATTGGTTTTTGTGCCAAATCACACGACACACCAAGGAGCACATATTAGAGATGGAGTTGATTTAAAGCGTGTGATGGTAACTGTAATTTTTGCCATGCTACCTGCCTTGATCTTTGGAATGTGGAACGTTGGATTCCAACATTTCACACAATTAGGGGAGCCAGGGACGTTTTTAGACTATTTAATATACGGTTCTTTTAAATTCTTGCCTATGGTCGCTGTATCTTATGGTGTAGGTTTAGGAATTGAATTTGCCTTTGGAATATTTAGAGGACATGAAATCAACGAAGGTTACTTAGTCTCAGGAATGTTGATTCCGTTGATTATGCCAATTGACTTCCCATTGTGGATGTTAGCAATTTCTGTTGCTTTTGCAGTATTGATTGGTAAAGAAGCTTTTGGAGGTACAGGGATGAATATATTAAATCCAGCCTTAGTAGCAAGAGCATTTGCATTCTTTTCGTATGCGCCCCAAATGTCTGGAGATAAAGTATGGGTTGCAGATGCTGCAACAGTAGATGCTATTTCAGGAGAAACTATCTTGGGATCACTTGCTGCAAATAATGATGTGAGTTATAGTGTGTTCGATATGTTTATGGGATACATTCCAGGATCTGTTGGAGAGACTTCCGTATTGATGATTTTGATCGGTGCAGCTTTCTTATTGTTTACAGGTATTGCAAGTTGGAGAATCATGTTAGGTGGTGTTGTTGGAGCTGCTGTTATGGGTTTAATTTTTAACGCACTTTCATTGAACTCTTTGATGGCTTTCCCATGGTACCAACATATGTTGGTTGGTAGTTTTGCTTTTGCAATGGTATTTATGGCTACAGATCCAGTATCTGCGGCACAGACAGACAAAGGAAAGTGGATTTATGGATTCTTGATTGGATTCTTAGGAATTATGATCCGTGTATTTAACGGTGCCTACCCAGAAGGATTTATGATGGCCATCTTATTAATGAACGTTTTTGCTCCTACTATTGATCATTACGTAGTAGAAGGAAATATTAACCGACGTAAAAAACGTTTAAAAACAGCTTAAGAAATGGATAAAAATAGCAATTCATATACGTTTATTTTTGCAATTATCATGGTGACATTGATTGCAGGTTTGTTGGCTTTTACAGCTACCAGCTTGAAACCACTCCAAGATAAAAATGTAAAAGCAGAAAAAATGCAAAAGATTCTTTCAACGATAGGTGTTGAGGTTTCTAGAGATGAGGCACAAGCGAGTTTTGATACTTATATCAAAGCGCAATTGGCTTTAAAAGAAGACGGTTCTGTAGATACTGAAGTATCTGCATTTAACTTAAGCTTGAAGAAAGAAGTTAAAAAAGGAGATGCTGCACAGCGATTTCCTTTATATGTAGCGGACAAAGATGGTAAGACCTTTTACGTAGTGCCTTTATATGGAGCTGGTCTTTGGGATGCCATTTGGGGTTATATCGCATTGGACGGTGACAAGAACACAATTATTGGTGCCAACTTTGACCACAAAGGTGAGACTCCTGGATTGGGTGCTGAAATTACAACAGACTGGTTCCAAGCGCAGTTCCAAGGGAAGTCTTTATTGAAAGATATCTCTGCAGGATTTATTGCAGATAACTTTGTATCTGTAAAAGCAATCAAAGGAGGAGCTCCTACTGGAGACATGCACGGCGTAGATGCTATTTCTGGAGGAACCATTACATCAGACGGTGTATCTGATATGGTACAAGAGAGATTGGCACGTTATTTACCTTATTTTAAAAACAACTAATCATGGCAGAAGAAAAAGAAGCATTGTTTTCTAAAAAGAACCAAGCCTTACTATCAGATCCTTTAAACGATAACAACCCCATTTCAGTTCAGGTACTCGGTATTTGTTCTGCCTTGGCGATTACAGTACAATTAAAACCCGCTTTTGTAATGTCCATTGCGGTATTATTTGTAATTATTGCGAGTAATGTAATAGTATCGTTGATTCGTAATTTGATACCAGGACGTATCCGTATCATCGTTCAATTGTTGATTGTAGCCTCTTTGGTAATTTTAGTAGATCAGATATTGAAGGCATACGCATATGATGTAAGTAAAGAATTATCTGTATTCGTTGGATTGATTATCACCAACTGTATCGTAATGGGACGACTTGAAGCTTTTGCCTTGGCAAATGGACCTTGGAAGTCATTTTTAGACGGTGTTGGAAACGGAGCAGGATATGCATTAATTTTGGTTTTAGTTGCTTTCTTTAGAGAGTTGTTAGGGTCAGGAAAATTGTTTGGATTTGAGGTTTTAGGACACAAAGCAAAAACGATTGCAGATTCTACAGGGTTGTATGCAATGGGCTACGAAAACAATGGATTTATGTTGTTGTCACCTATGGCTTTAATCACCGTTGGAATCATTATCTGGATCCAAAGATCTAAGAATAGAATTTTAATTGAAAACTAAAAAATATACAAAATGGATTATATCAACATTTTCGTAAAAAGTATTTTTATAGACAATATGGTATTCGCATATTTCCTTGGAATGTGTTCTTACCTTGCCGTTTCTAAAACAGTAAAAACAGCCGTAGGTTTAGGAGCTGCCGTTATCTTTGTATTGGTAGTAACGGTACCTGTAAACTTTTTGTTAGACTCTTACTTGTTGAAAGCAGGTGCTTTGTCATGGCTAGACGCTAGTTATGGAGTTGGAGGAGCCAACGAGATTGATCTTAGCTTTTTGAGTTTTATCATGTTTATAGCGGTAATCGCTTCTATGGTACAACTGGTAGAAATGATCGTAGAACGTTTTGCACCTGCCTTGTATGGTGCACTAGGTATCTTCTTACCATTGATTGCTGTAAACTGTGCCATTTTAGGAGGGTCGTTATTTATGCAACAAAAGGATTTTGCCAATGTAGGAGAATCTGCTGTGTACGGTTTGGGATCTGGAATTGGATGGTTTCTAGCGATATTAGCAATTGCTGCTATCCGTGAGAAAATAGCCTATTCAAACATACCTGCTCCATTGAAAGGATTGGGGATTACATTTATCATTACAGGATTGATGGCTATCGGATTCATGAGTTTTTCAGGAATCAAATTATAAACAATAAACAATATAGAGATGACTATAATAGTAAGTATTGTTGTATTCTTAATCATAATTTTAATTTTGACTGCTATTTTGTTAGGAGCCAAAGCAAAATTATTGCCTTCAGGTAAAGTAAAGATTACAATCAACGGAGAAAAGACCATCGAAGTAGAATCAGGAGGAACTTTGTTGGGAACTTTAGGAAGCGAAAAAATATTCTTACCATCTGCCTGTGGAGGTGGAGGTACTTGTATCCAATGTGAATGTCACGTACACGATGGTGGAGGTGATGCTTTGCCAACTGAAACACCTCACTTTACACGTAAAGAATTAGCAGCAGGTGCTCGTTTAGGATGTCAGGTAAAAGTTAAAAACGATATGGAAATTTCAATTCCAGAAGAGATTTTTGGAATCAAGAAATGGCAAGCCAAAGTTGTTTCTAACTACAACGTAGCTTCTTTTATCAAGGAGTTTGTAGTTGAAATTCCTGAAGATATGGATTACAAAGCGGGTGGGTACATCCAAATTGAAATTCCTAAAACAGAGGTGAATTTTACGGACATGGACATTACTGCCCATCCTCAAGATCACCCAGGAGAACCTAAAAAATTCCAAGAAGAATGGGATAAATTTGGACTGTGGCCAATGGTTATGAAAAACCCTGATACAGTTGAGAGAGCCTATTCTATGGCTTCTTACCCTGCAGAAGGTAGAAATATTATGTTGAACGTACGTATCGCTTGTCCACCCTTTGATAGAGTGAAAGGTGGATGGATGGATGTAAATCCAGGGATCGCTTCTTCTTATATATTTTCAAAAAAACCAGGAGACGAGGTAACTATCTCGGGACCTTATGGTGAGTTCTTTATCAACGAATCTGATGCTGAAATGGTATACGTTGGTGGTGGAGCTGGAATGGCGCCTATGCGATCTCACTTGTATGAATTGTTCCATACCATGAAAACAGGACGTAAAGTCTCTTATTGGTACGGAGGACGATCTAAAAGAGAATTGTTCTACTTGCATTATTTTGAAGCTTTAGAGAAAGAATTCCCTAACTTTAAAATGCATTTGGTATTGTCTGAACCCTTAGAAGAAGACAATTGGGATGTAAAAGAGAATATGGAAGATACAGGTGATGGTTTCGTTGGATTTGTTCACCAGGCTTTGATAGATAATTATCTAGAAAAGCATGAGGCACCAGAAGATATTGAATTCTATTTCTGTGGACCACCTATGATGAATCAAGCAGTTGTGAAAATGTGTGATGATTTTGGTGTCCCACCAGAGAATGTAAGATTTGATGATTTTGGAGGTTAATACCTCTTTATCTAATTGTAAAATTAAAACCCGATACGTTAGCGTATCGGGTTTTTTTAATATAAGGTTGATTATTTTAAAACATGTAACTTAAGTTATCTTTTTAATTTTGTTTCCATACAATTTTTTCAATATCTATTATGGAGAATAGCAAAAAGCGATCTGTTGAAATACTAGTGTTATCTGACGTTCATTTAGGTACTTATGGATGTCATGCAAAAGAGTTATTAGATTATCTAAAAACTATCGTGCCTAAGAAAGTTATTCTCAATGGCGATATTATCGATATTTGGCAGTTTAAAAAGCGCTATTTCCCCAAATCTCATATGAAAATCATCAAGTATATCATCGGTTGGGTTTCCAAAGGAATCCCTGTACATTATATTACAGGTAATCATGATGAAATGCTAAGGAAATTTGAAGGTTTCCAATTAGGAACTTTTAAAATTCACAACCAGTATTCTGTTGAACTCAATGGGAAATCCTCCTGGTTTTTTCATGGAGACGTATTTGATGTTACCATGCAACACGCACGTTGGCTTACAAAAGTAGGCGCTATTGGCTATGATTTTTTAATTTTATTAAACGCTGTAATCAATTTCTTTTGCCGTTTGCTAGGAAGAAAACGTGTCTCTTTATCCAAACAAATTAAAGACAATGTTAAAGGAGCAGTATCCTTTATGAATAATTTCGAAAAAACAGTTACTGATACTGCGATTGCTAAAGGCTATGATCAAGTTTTCTGTGGTCATATACACCAAGCTCAGATTACAGAATTTACTTCTTCTAAGGGCAGTACTGTATATTTAAACTCAGGGGATTGGGTAGAAAATCTTACTTCTTTAGAATACAATCAAGGCACTTGGAACCTATATAAACATCCAAAAGAACTAGTGTCGCCTGATACTGATATTTCAGATTCTAATGATTTAGATACAATAGACCAGTCTCCGAAAGAAATATTTCAATCCATGTTACACGATTTTAACCTTTAAATTTTATGAAAATATTATATGCTATTCAAGCTACAGGAAATGGTCATTTAAGCCGCGCTAAAGAAATCATCCCTGTGCTAGCCAATAGAGTTCAAGTAGACATTCTTATATCGGGTACTCAGGCAGATATAACTTTACCTTTTGATATTAAATATAGTTTTAAAGGTTTTAGTTTTGTTTTCGGAAATAAAGGGGGGGTAGATTTTATCAAAACTTTGAAAAACGCAAACATAGCAAGAGTTATTAGTGAAGTAAAAAGTTGCCCCGTTTCTGATTATGATTTAGTCATTAACGATTTTGAACCTATTTCTGCTTGGGCATGTAAACTAAGGGGAGTGAATTGTATTTCTTTGAGTCATCAAAGTGCTTTGTTGTCTAAAAAAGTTCCACAACCAAAGGTGAAAAATATTTTCAGCCGTTTGGTTTTAAAGTATTATGCACCTAGTATACAAAATTTTGGATTTCATTTTAAACGCTACGATTCTAGTATATATTTACCAATTATTCGTCAAGCTATCCGCCGTTTACCTGTTACAGTTGAAAACCACTATACAGTGTATTTACCAGCATATACAGACAGTAAAATTTGTGCAGTTTTAAATCAAATACCACAGATTGAATGGCAAGTTTTTTCAAAAAAATGTACGTCAGTACGTCAACAAAATAATGTAACGTTATTTCCGATCAACTCCGAAGGTTTTGAAAAGAGTATTGCCTCGTGTACAGGTGTCATTTGTGGAGCAGGTTTTGAAACGCCAGCTGAGGCGCTGTTTCTTAAAAAGAAATTACTAGTCATCCCTATGAAAGGTCAATTTGAACAACATTTCAATGCAGCAGGTTTACGAGATTGTGGTGTGCCAACTTTAAAATCATTCAAAAAGAAGCACCTACCTAAAATAAATAAATGGATTGCTAAAGAAGTGACTACCGAAGTTGATTATCCAGATACTACGGTACAGATTGTGGATGCGGTTTTGTCCAAATATATTATCGCTACCGAATTGTCCCAAAAGTTATTACACGAGATTTAATCGCCATGTACTTTCGTGCATAAATTTACTTGTAGATTACAATATAAAAAGCCCTCAAACATTAGATTTGAGGGCTTTTAGTATTGTATAAATTCCCTAACCTTTGATTTGGATGTTCGTAAATTCAGCAGGTACAACTAGTGTTCTGTTTTCATAATTTACATCCGATAAGTCAACATATTCATTGTTTAGTTTGATTTTCTTAACTTCAAAAGGCAATCCAAATAAATTGATTTTAAACGTATTATAGGAAGTTTCATATTTTCCTTGTTTGTGATGTCTAATAGTCAATTTATTTTTAGATCCTTCCAATTTAAAATTGCGCAAACTAAACCTTCCTTTGGTATAATCATAGCCATCATTTGCATCTTCATACAATTCTGAAGTCTCTGTACCTTCGAGGTAATAGGTGTCTAAATTCACTTGTTTTATGACTTTTTCACCTACATATTGTTGTACAGGATATTTAGGAATAATAGCACCTGCTTTGATAAAGATAGGCATGCTGTCAAGTTCAGCATCAACCCAGGTTTCTCTTCCTCCACATTGTGCTTCTTTTGTCCAAAAATTGAACCATTTTCCTCTCGGAAGGTACATACGTCTTCCTTTTGCATTAGGCTCATTTACAGGACAGATTAATATTTTATCTCCACAGATAAATTCATCTACTCTGTAGTGTGTTTGAGTATCTTCTTGATCGAATAAAACCAAAGATTTTATCATCGGCTCTTTTTCTTCAGAATACTTATAGAAAGAAGTGTACAAATAAGGTAATAACTCATATCGTATCTCTATAAATTTTCGAACTACATTTGTGATTTCTTCGTCAAAAGCCCAGGGTTCTTGATCCCCGTGATCCCCAGAAGAATGTGTTCTACAGAAAGGATGAAAAGCACCTAATTGTATCCATCTAGCATACAATTCTCCGTTGGGTTGTTCTGCAAAACCACCGATATCAGAACCCGCAAAGGAGAATCCAGACATGGCAAGACGCTGTGCCTGTATGTTTGCAATTTGAAGGTGCTCCCAGGTTGCGATATTGTCGCCCATCCAAGTAGAAGTATACCTTTGAGTTCCACTATAAGCTGATCTTGTAATTACAAACGGTCTTTTTGGGTAATTGAATTTTTTTAGTCCCTGGTACGTAGCTCTCGCCATTTGCATACCATAGATATTATGTGCTTTTCTATGACTGCAAGGGTTTCCATCATAATCGTGACGTACATCGTCTGGAAATGTTTTACCAGGAACATCCATTACTGCAGGTTCATTCATGTCATTCCAAACTCCTTTTACTCCAATGTCTTCAATGAGTTCTTTGAACAATCCAGCCCACCATTCTCTTACTTCAGCTCTGGTAAAGTCGGGAAAATAACATTCTCCTGGCCATACCTTACCTTTCATATATGGTCCGTCTGCTCTTTTACAAAAATAGTCCTTGTCAAGCGCTTCTTTAAACACGCTGTATCCGTTGTCTATTTTTATTCCAGGATCTATAATCACAACTGTTTTAAAACCGTCTTCTTCCAACTCTTTTACCATTCTTTTTGGATCAGGAAAAAAGTCTTCACTCCATGTAAAACATCGAAAACCTTCCATATAATCGATATCCAAGTAAATAGCATCACAAGGAATTTTCAAGTCCCTAAATTTTTGGGTTACTTCTTTGACATTTGATTCTGGATAATAACTCCATTTACATTGATGGTAACCTAGGGCCCATAAAGGAGGTAGTTCAGGAGTACCTGTCAAATCTGTATAACTAGTGACAACATCTTGCATTTTTGGACCGTAGAAAAAATAGTAGTTCATTTCACCCCCTTGGGCCCAAAAGCTCGTTACATTTCTTCTTTCATGACAAAAGTCAAAATAGGTTCTAAAGGTATTGTCAAAGAAAACACCGTAGGCCTTTCCATGGTGTAGTGCTGTATAAAAAGGAATCGCTTTATAGATAGGATCAGTATCTTTTCCAAAAGCATAGGAATCGGTTGCCCAATTCTCAAACCTTCTTCCTTTCAAATTTGTATGTTGTGGTTTGTCGCCTAAACCATAAAAACTCTCTCCGTTTTGAGAGGTCTTGCTCATTTTTACGATATCACCTCCAAATTCATAACTCTCTTCCCAATGAAAACCTAATTCATCTTCACAAATCAGCGTATTGTCTTGTATATCATAGATAGATTTTCTCAAATCTTTTTTGTGAATCACACAGATCAATTTAGATGTAATAATTTTATAACTTTCATCTTCTTCTTCAATTTTTAAATGATTGTAACCTCTGTTTGATGTACTTGAGATTGCATACGAGAAATCATTTTCAAATTTACCTACAGTCGTATAACGGAAACGAAAAATGCTGTCTCTCAATATAGTAACTTGTAAAATCACATTGTTAGATGTCGAAAAATGAAGTACATCTACATCTTTCTTGTATTCTGTAACTTGACTTGGAAAAATATTCCCTTTTTGTTCTAGTTCTGTACTTAGTATCATCGGTTATTACTTTTATAAAATTTGTTACAAATAACTGTAAGCGCTCTCTTTGAAAATCCAAAGAGCCTTGATAGTTTAGCTAATTATTTTAAAAACAGTTATGGCCAGTGGTGGTATTGTAATTTCGGCAGAATTTGATTTGAAGTCCCATGGTTTAGATGTGATTTTAATCTTTTTTGTGTTTTTGATATTTCCACCACCATAAAGTGCATCATCACTGTTTAGAACTTCACGTAGATACCCACTTTTAGGCACTCCTATTAAGTAGTTTTCTCTTACGACAGGTGTGAAATTACATACAATGAGTACGTCATTTTCTGAATCATGTCCCTTGCGAATAAAAGCAATGATAGAATCTTCACTTTTTTCATAGGTTATCCATTCAAATCCTTCGATTCCAAATGCTTTTTCGTAAAGTGACGGTGTGTTTTTATAAAAAACATTTAGGTCTTTTACGAAGTTTTTCATTTTTTGGTGCATTGGGTCTTCGAGTAGGTTCCAATCCAAGCTTTTTGAAAAATCCCATTCATTTTCTTGACCAAATTCACTTCCCATAAACATTAGGTTTGCTCCTGGGTGCGCATACATGTATCCATATAGCAATCTTAGGTTTGCTAAGCGTTGCCACTTATCTCCTGGCATACGACCTAAAATAGAATGCTTGCCATAGACCACTTCATCGTGTGATAGTGGCAACATAAAGTTTTCAGTAAAGGCATAGGCCAAACTAAACGTAATCTTGTTGTGGTGGTATTTTCTATTGATACTGTCTTCTTGGAAGTACTCTAAAGTATCGTGCATCCATCCCATCATCCATTTCATCCCAAAACCAAGTCCTCCTAAGTTTTCAGGTTTTGTGACCATAGGAAAGGCAGTAGATTCTTCAGCGATGGTTTGTACTCCTTCAAAACTAGCATATACCTCGGTGTTGAAATCTTTAAGAAATGAAATCGCATCTAAGTTTTCACGTCCACCGTATCTATTTGGTTCCCATTCTCCATCTTCTCTAGAATAATCAAGGTATAACATAGATGCTACTGCATCCACACGTAATCCATCAATATGGTATTTGTCTAACCAAAAGATAGCATTGCTGATTAGGAAAGAACGTACTTCATTCCTCCCGTAATTAAAAATCAAACTTTTCCAGTCTTGGTGATATCCTTTTTTCCTGTCAGGGTGTTCGTACAGGTGTGAACCGTCGAAAAATCCTAATCCATGATCATCTGATGGAAAGTGAGAAGGAACCCAATCCAGTATGACACCAATATCATTTTGATGCAGCTGATCGACGAGAAACATGAAGTCTTTAGGGCTTCCAAATCGCGATGTCGGTGCAAAATAACCAACCAATTGATACCCCCAAGATGGGTCGTACGGAAATTCCATAACAGGCATGAATTCCACGTGGGTGTATGCCATTTCTTTGAGGTATGCAACTAGTTTATCTGCCAATTCTACATAGGTCAATGCCCTATTTTCCTCAACATTCCACATCCAAGACCCTAGATGTACCTCTAGTACAGCATAGGGTTTGTCAAGCCCGTTCTTGTCTTTTCGGTAGGACATCCAATTGCTATCTTTCCAGTCGTAGTTCTCTATATCGTAAGCAACAGAGGCAGTTCTTGGAGGTTGTTCACAGGCGAAAGCATATGGATCTGCTTTTTCAGTAACAATTCCACTATTGTTAGAGTGGATTTTGTACTTGTATTGTACGCCCATTTTTAAACCAGGTATAAAACCTTCCCAAATTCCCGAACCGTCCCACCTTACGTTAAGTAGATGTTCTTCTGAATTCCAGTAGTTAAATTCTCCTATCACATATACATGGTTTGCAGCAGGTGCCCATACGGCAAAATAAATACCTTCTATACCATCTACAGTGGCAGGATGTGCACCGAATTTTTCATAAAGCCGAAAATGTTTTCCAGCTTTGAAAAGGTCGATGTCAAATTCAGAAAAAAAACTGTGCTGTTTTACGTGGGCCACTGTTGGAGTTTGTTTAAGTTTTGTCAATTTTTCTGATTTTTATAGTACTTGTTCAGCTACTTTTTTTTTTGAACCAATGATTACGGTACCACTAGGAATAACTGCTTTACTTTTGATAACAACAATTCCGTCTCTTACTGTGTATGTAGGAGTGTCAATATCATCTAAATGAGTTCCTCCATTGATACGGACATCATTCCCAATACAGGCATTTTTGTCAATGATACAGTTGTTGATATAACAACGTTCTCCAATACCTACATAAGGTTTGTTTTGAATTTTACAAGCTTCTATTTCTTCTATACTCTGATAAGAATCAGAACCCATTACATAGGTGTTGGAAATATTAGTTCCCACCCCAATTCTACTTCGTATACCGATAATAGAGTGTTCAATTCTACTCGCATTGATAATAGACCCTGCGGCAACCAATGTTTTTTCAAGAGTAGTACCTGTAATCTTAGATGGAGGTAAAATTCTCGCTCTAGTTAAGACACTTTTTGAAGTATTAAATAAATCAAATGCAGGTATGTCATCAGTCAATCCAAGGTTTGCTTCAAAGAAAGAAGCAATTGTCCCAATATCTGTCCAGTATCCTTCGTAAGGGTAGCTCAAAACTTTGTTATTTTCTATAGCTTGTGGAATTATTTCTTTTCCAAAATCCATCGTTTCTGTGTTCTCTAACACTTCACTCAAAAATTCTCGATTAAAAATATAGATTCCCATAGAAGCCAAATGGTTTTTATTTTGGCGTTTCATTTCATCCGTGACCTCTGAAGTCCAATTAGGTAATTCTTCTACGCTTGGTTTTTCAACAAAAGAAGTGATAAGATTGTTATCGTCTGTTTTTAAGATCCCAAATCCAGTTGCGTCTTCTTCTGTTACAGGAAGTGTAGCAATGGTTACTTTAGCTTGACTTTTTTCATGTTGTTCTATCATGTCTGTAAAGTCCATCTGGTACAACTGGTCTCCAGATAAAATCAATGCGTAGTCCCATTCGTGGTTCAAGCAGTGGTGCATGGATTGTCTCACTGCATCTGCAGTTCCTTGGAACCAATTAGCACTTTCAGGAGTTTGTTCGGCAGCGAGAACATCTACAAAGCTATCGTTAAAAAAACTAAAGTTATAGGTGTTTTTTATATGTCTGTTTAGAGACGCAGAGTTGAACTGAGTCAATACAAACATTCTTTCAATTCCTGAGTTGATACAGTTTGAAATTGGAATATCCACCAATCTGTATTTTCCTGCAATTGGAACAGCTGGCTTTGAGCGATTCGATGTCAGGGGTTGAAGTCTAGAACCTTGTCCTCCTCCTAAAATGATACCAAGTACTTTCTTTTTCATCGTTTTTTAGTTTTTTAATGTTTCGTATAAATCTATATAGTTAGTAGCAGCGCCATCCCAAGAATGGTCTATTTGCATTATCTGTGTTCGTATTTGTTTGAACTTTTTTGTGTTTTGAAAGAGCGCATAAGCTCTTTCCATTGCTATTACAGCTTCATGTACTACTGTATTTTCATGACAGATACCAAAACCGTCTTTTTCTGAGATATCAATAATGGTATCTTTTAGTCCGCCAATACTTCTTACAATTGGTATAGTCCCATATCGCAAGGAGTACATTTGATTCAAGCCACAAGGCTCTACGCGCGATGGCATCAACAAGAAGTCTGCACCGGCATAGATATTGTGTGATAATTTTTCGTCGTATCCTATATAAGCATTGTAGTCTCCTTTGTATTTGGAAGTTAGTGCTTCAAGAGCAGTTTCAGTTTCTGAATTTCCTGATCCAAGTACTAATATAGAGGCATCTATAGAAGGGTTTTGCAGAACGGTTTCAAAAATATCAGGAAGCAATTCAGCACCTTTTTCACCCACCAAACGTCCTATAAATACGAAAAGTGGTTTTTTAGGGTCTAAATCAAATCTTTTGCAGAGTTCTGTTTTATTTTTCTTTTTTCCAGAGATCACAGTTTTAGCACTAAAGTTTTTGGAGATCATTGGATCTGACTCTGGATTCCATACGTCAGTATCGATTCCGTTTAGAATCCCTACAGATTTCTTTTTCTCGTTGTCTAACAACCATTCTAAACCACCAGCAGCTGAGCGTAGTTCTAATAAATAACTCGGGGAAACGGTAGTAATTGCCCAACTATTTTTTACTGCGGCAGCCAAAGGATTAATGACATCATCCCATTCCAATAAACCGGAGTTTGAGAGGTCATATGCAGGGAAGTAGTGTAGTTTGTCAAAAGAAAATTGTCCTTGGTACTGTGCATTGTGAATAGTCAAAACAGAAGGAATGTATTTCAAAGCATCAAATTCATGTGCTTGTGATGCCATAAAAGGAATCAATCCGGTATGATAATCGTGACAGTGTAAAATTTCAGGTTTGTTTTCAAATTGAAGTACCCATATCAATACTGCTTTTTGAAAAGCGACAAACCGTTCTGTATCGTCTTCGTAACCATATACATTTTCTCGATCTAAAAGTCCTGGAATTTTAATTTGATATAATGGAAATTCAGCATCTTTTATCTCGGCTTCTAATACCTCGAAGTCATAATTTAAATCACCTAATTGCACTCGATGTGTAAAATCTACTTTGTAGTTTGTGTTTTTAGAAAATTTAGTATCGTAAAAAGGCATTACAACTGAGCTTTTTTTGCCTATTTTATTTTGGTATTTGGGAAGTGCGCCGACCACATCTGCCAACCCGCCAACTTTGGCAACAGGGTAACATTCAGCACTAATATGTAAGATGTCCATTTCACTTTTTTTTGAATAATAAAACTAAGCAAAATATTTAACAATGTTAATGGAGTAGTGTGGTTTTTATGTTACAGAACTGATTTTTTATCATCCTGTTCTTTTAGAAGTATTTAAATTACTGAAATACAAATAATTAGACTTATTTTCTATTGTTTTTCAAGCACTGAAAACAACATTTTTTTTTTGTCTTTTTTAAAACTATTATATAAGAGAAAACCTACTGAAGAACAGTAGGTTTTTTTGTGTTAATTTGATAGTATTCTAGTCGTTAAGTTTTAGGACAGCCATAAACGCTTCTTGTGGAATCTCTACACTTCCTACTTGTCGCATTCTTTTCTTTCCTTTTTTCTGTTTTTCAAGTAGCTTTCTTTTCCTAGAAATATCACCACCATAACATTTTGCTGTTACATCTTTACGCAATGCTTTAGTTGTTTCTCTAGAGATGATTTTTGCACCGATAGCAGCCTGAATAGGGATGTCGAATTGTTGGCGTGGAATGAGCTCCTTCAATTTTTCACACATTTTTTTACCGATAGTATAGGCATTGTCAGCGTGTAGTAAAGCAGACAAGGCATCTACAGGTTGTGCATTTAATAAAATATCTACGCGTACCAATTTTGATTCCTTCATACCGATTGGGTGGTAGTCAAAAGAAGCATATCCTTTGGATACAGTTTTTAGACGGTCGTAGAAATCAAAAACGATTTCTGCCAATGGCATTTCAAAAATCAATTCTACACGTTGCGTAGTCAAATAAGATTGATTGATGACAATTCCCCTTTTTTCAATACAGAGGCTCATCACTTGTCCTACAAAATCAGATTTTGTAATGATAGAAGCTTTTATAAAAGGCTCTTCTACACGATCCAATCGAGAAGGGTCAGGTAAGTCTGTAGGGTTGTTTAGTTGGATGATCGTATCTGGGTCTTTTTTGGTGTATGCATGGTAAGATACGTTGGGAACCGTTGTAATTACTGTCATATTGAATTCTCTCTCCAAGCGTTCTTGGATGATTTCCATGTGTAACATACCTAGGAATCCACATCGAAAACCAAAACCTAGAGCAGCAGAACTTTCAGGAGCAAATACTAGAGAAGCATCGTTCAATTGTAATTTCTCCATAGAGTAACGCAATTCTTCATAGTCTTCTGTATCTACAGGGTAAATCCCTGCAAATACCATTGGTTTTACATCTTCAAAACCATCTATGATATCAGTTGTTGGGTTGGCAGCGTCTGTAATAGTATCTCCAACTTTTACTTCTTTTGCTGTTTTAATACCGGTAATCAAATAGCCAACATCTCCAGTTTTGATAGATTTTTTTACTACTTGACTTAATTTTAGGGTTCCTACTTCATCTGCAAAGTATTCGTTGTCTGTCGCTAAGAATTTGATACGTTGACCTTTGTTGATAGAACCGTTTAAAACACGGAAATAGGTTTCAATACCTCGGTATGAATTGTATACGGAGTCAAATATAAGCGCTTGTAATGGCGCTTCTGGGTCTCCTTCTGGTGCAGGAATTCTGTCTATAATAGCTTCCAATATATTGTCGACACCAAAACCAGTTTTTCCACTTGCGTGAATCACTTCTTCTGGATCACAGCCCAAAAGATCAACAATATCATCTGTTACCTCTTCAGGGTTTGCACTTGGTAAATCCACTTTATTAAGTATAGGGATGATTTCCAAATCGTTTTCCAAAGCCAGGTACAAGTTTGAAATGGTTTGTGCTTGGATACTTTGAGCGGCATCTACTATAAGTAGCGCTCCCTCACAAGCAGCAATTGACCTAGATACTTCATACGAAAAATCAACATGTCCAGGAGTATCGATTAAGTTTAATACGTATTCCTCTCCTTTAAACGAATACTCCATTTGAATGGCGTGACTCTTAATCGTGATACCACGCTCACGTTCCAAATCCATATTATCTAACAATTGATCTTTCTTTTCTCGGTCTGTTACAGCACCGGTATAATCTAAAAGTCTGTCTGCCAAAGTACTTTTACCATGGTCAATATGTGCAATGATGCAAAAATTACGTATGTTTTTCATTCCTTGTATTCTTTCTTCTAATAGAGAGGCAAAGATACCTTTTTTGAAGCAAAGAAATGTGGATTTTACAAATTAAACCCAAGCGAGGAGAATGAAGTCTTAGTTTTTTTGAGAATGATGCTTGATTTTTTTATTGAAAGCAATTTTTAAGTGTTTTTGAGGTTCTTTTTTTTCGGCTCAGAATAATGTATCTTTGCATTTTTAAAAATAGACTGTTTTGGTGAAAATTGGCGATATAGAATTGAATGACTTTCCTTTGTTGTTGGCTCCTATGGAAGATGTAAGTGATCCTCCATTTAGAGCTTTGTGTAAAGAGCAAGGAGCAGATGTGGTATATACAGAGTTTATTTCTTCTGAAGGATTGATAAGAGATGCGGCTAAGAGTGTCAAGAAATTAGATATTTATGAAAAAGAACGCCCAGTAGGGATTCAGATATTCGGTGCGAATTTGGAATCCATGCTCAGAACTGTTGAGATTGTTGAGAAATCAAAGCCAGATATTATCGATATCAATTTCGGATGTCCCGTTAAAAAGGTCGTAAGTAAAGGGGCTGGTGCTGGAATACTAAAAGATATTGATTTGATGGTTTCTTTAACGGAGGCTATGGTCAAACATACAGATTTACCTATTACAGTAAAGACACGTTTGGGTTGGGATGAGGATTCTATAAAGATTGTAGAGGTTGCTGAGCGGATACAAGATGTTGGTTGCAAAGCTATTTCAATTCATGGAAGAACGCGTGCTCAGATGTACAAAGGGGATGCCAATTGGGGACCAATTGCTGAGGTGAAAAATAATCCAAGAATGCACATTCCTGTATTTGGGAACGGAGATGTCAATACTCCTGAAGCTGCCGTAAAGATGCGTGACGAATACGGGTTGGACGGCGCGATGATTGGAAGAGCAAGTATTGGAAATCCATGGTTTTTCAAACAAGTAAAGCATTTTTTTGAAACAGGTGAGCATATGACTCCTGTTACCATGGCAGAAAGAGTTGCTATTGCGAGACGCCATTTAGAAATGGAAATTGCTTGGAAGGAAAAAGAAATCCTTGCTGTCCTCGAAACACGTAGACATTACGGAACTTATTTCAAAGGGATTCCTGGGTTTAAAGAATATAGAATGAAAATGGTGACTTCGAATACTGCTGAAGAGATGTTTGCTACTTTTGACGAAGTGTTAGATAGGTTTGGGAATCACGTTTTTGCAGAATAGTTGCAATGTATGCAAGATATAAAAACACCTTTTTTAAGGTGTTTTTTAGTTTGAAAGTAAGCTTTTGGAAATCCTAATACTTGCCACCAAGGAAGCTAGGTATCCAAGTAGACTCAAAGTAAGAGCTACCACAAAGAGATTGTTCCACTTGAATTCGATTGGATATGGAATGGTGGGGGCAATCATAAATAGGTGAAACTTGTTTTGCACCCATATTAAAAAACACCCAAGCATCAGTCCGATACACAAACCTGTCAATGTCATTAGGAAGCCTTGAAGTATGAATATTCTTTTGATTTCTCGGATAGAAGCGCCTATTTTATACAATGTCTTTAGATTTTCTTTTTTGTCTATGACCATCATGATGATGGAACCAATAACATTGAAAAGTGCAATGACTAGTACAAGGGTAAAAATAAGATAGGCGACAAGTTTTTCGGTATTTAATATTTTATAAAAAGAATTTAGTTCTTCTCTACTAGCAATGTTAAATTCAGGTCCTAACTTCTTTTTTAGGGATTGAATGACTTGTGAAGTTTCATTGCATTTAATGTCAACTGCTGTAATCTGATCCTTTGAATAGCCTAGTAGTTTTTGAGAGGACTCTAAGGATGTAAACACAAATTTATTGTCCATCTGCTCTGAGATAGAGAAAATACCTGTAACATTTGTGTTTATTTTTTTAAAGGCTTTACTCGGGTTGGTAATATAGTTTTTTCCGGGTTTGGGGACTAAAATAGTTAAGGGGCTCCCGTAATTTAAAATACCTAATGCTAGTTTGTTAGCTATTCCATTGCCTACTACAGCTGTGTTTTTTTCTACTCCGATCCATTTGCCAGTGTAAACAAGTGAATCCATTGGACTTATGTGTATGAAATTTTCGTCTACACCTTTTATATAGGCTATTTGCTCTTTCTTTTTATGTTTGAAAAAAGCCCGCTCTTCAATAACTTTAGAGTACGCAATGATATTTTTTTCCCCTAATAACGCACTGCTTAAGAGGGAGGTAAATTCAAAGGATTTTCCTTTTTTAGCACTGATACGAATGTTGGGTTCTGTTTTATCTATAAAAGAGGAACTTACATAAGATTTCAATCCGGAAAAACCTGAAAGCACTATAAAAAGTGCCAAGGCTCCAACAACCACACCAACACTAGAAATTTTAGTGATGATGTTGATGGCATTGTTACCGCTTTTTGAAAATAAATAGCGTTTTGCTATGTAGAAAGAGAAGTTCAATCTAAGATTTTTTTCTTGTCGGTAAAATTTCAGGGTTTTTTATAGGGTCTTGATCTTCTCCTCTTAGCGAAGCATCTATATTTTCTATATAGTCCAAAGAATCATCTCCGTAAAAAGTCAAATTAGGAACTCTTCGGAGCTGGTTTTTTGTTCTTTTGGCAAGTTCGTGACGAATGGATTTGCTATTTGATTGAATTCCAGAAACCAATGCACTTCTTTTTTCAGATGGAAAAATACTAAGGTATACTTTTGCTTGACTCAGGTCGGTTGTTACAGAGACCTTAGATACAGAAATGATTACTCCTTTCATACCTTCTTGCGCTGCACTTTGTAATACATCTACCAAATCTTTTTGGATAACTCCTCCTATCTTCTTTTGTCTATTTGTTTCTTCCATACTGCAAATTTAAACTATTATTTAGGATTTCACAGGGATTATCTTTTGAATTGCAAATCACCTTATTAATTGTGTTTGTTTTTATTGTTTTGACCTTTCAAATCCTTTAGAAAAGAATCTTTGGAGCTTAGATCTATTTTAGTAACTTGCGGCTTCAATCTGCTATGTATGTCTAATTCCTATGAACGATATCAAAAAAGACGTTTGCACTCCTCCTATTTTTCTGTAGTGTTGAGTATTGCTTTGGTGTTGTTTGTTTTAGGAGCATTGGGTCTTGTTGTGGTAAAGTCCACTAAAATTGCCAATCACTTTAAATCTCAAATAGAAATTACACTGTTTTTAAAAGATCGTGTTACGAGTAAGCAGATTGCAAACTTGCAAAAAAGCTTAGAAACAAAAAAATATACTCGTGCCATATCATTTACTTCAAAGGAGGTAGCTGCTGAACAATTTAGTAAAGATATAGGAGAAGACTTCCTGGATTTTTTAGGTGAGAATCCACTAAAGAACGCATTGGATATTTCTTTACAACCTGCATTTGTTACGCCACAAAAACTAGCTGAAATTCAAAAAAAACTAATACAAAATGCTTATGTAGATGAGGTAGTTTACGACGCTCCTTTGATTGAATTATTAACTGACAATGTCAAAAGAATAAGTTTTTGGGTATTGGTTGTCGCTGGTTTTTTTACCATAATAGCAGTGATACTTATCAACAGTTCTATTCGACTGTCAGTATATTCAAAAAGATTTACGATAAAGACGATGCAAATGGTGGGCGCGACAAAAAGATTCATACGAATTCCGTTTATTTGGACGAGCGTCAAATTAGGAATTGCGGGTGCCTTTCTGTCAAGTTTTGCTTTAGCAGCTGTTATTTATTATATCTCAGAAGAGATTCCTGCATTGGAATTACTGACAGATTATAAAGAGTTAGCCCTTGTTTTTGCAGGTGTTTTTCTAATTGGAATTTTCGTTTCTTGGTTCAGTACTTTTTTGGCGACACAGCGTTTTTTAAATTTAAAAACAGATCAATTATACTCATAACATATTTTTAGATACAATTATGATGAATGATAACAACAACAAAGAATTTTTATTCGCTAAAAACAATTACACATGGATGCTCATCGGTATTTTATTTGTGGTAGTTGGTTTCGTTTTGATGAGTGGAGGAGGAAGTAAAGATCCTGCTGTCTTTAATGAGGCTATTTATAACTTTAGAAGAATACGTTTAGCACCCACACTGGTTCTCATAGGTTTTATTATTGAAGTGTATGCAATATTGGCAACACCGAATCAGAAATAATTACAGATTAAATTAGTAAGATTATATGCGTTATTTAGAAGCTATTATTTTAGGTATTATCCAAGGGATTACTGAATTTCTACCCGTTTCGTCTAGCGGTCATTTAGAGTTGGCAAAAACACTTTTTGGCAGTGAGACTATAGCTAAAGAAAGTATGACATTTACTGTTGTATTACATTTCGCTACGGCCCTGAGTACCGTATTGATTTTTAGAAAAGAAATTGCAGAGATTTTCAGAGGCCTATTTCAATTTAAAGTAAATGAATCCTCTATTTTTTCATTAAAGATCATCATATCAATGCTTCCGGCTGTTGCTATAGGTTTACTATTTGAATCCCAATTAGAGACTTTTTTCAACGGACAAGTGTTTTTTGTGGGTTTGATGTTGTTGGTGACTGCTTTATTACTGTTGTTGGCCGATAGGACTGAAACCACTCAAAAAGATACTTCTTTTATTTCCGCTGCTTTGATAGGAATCGCACAAGCAGTTGCAATGTTGCCAGGTATCTCAAGATCAGGAGCTACGATTGCGACTTCAGTTTTGTTGAAAATTGACCGTATGAAAGCGGCACGTTTTTCCTTTTTGATGGTAGTACCCTTAATTTTTGGAAAAATAGCGAAGGATGTTCTGGGAGGTCATATAGCTTTTGAACAAGGGCAACTATTGCCTATGTTGGCCGGTTTTATAGCGGCTTTTGTGTCTGGATTGTTAGCTTGTAAATGGATGCTTGCCTTGGTTAAAAAGTCTAAATTGTATTATTTTTCAATTTACTGCGCACTTGTTGGTGTCGTTGCGGTAACTTATTCATTGCTAAAATGACAGAAGAAGGACAGCATTATAAGGATGGCAAGGTTTTGTTAGTCGACAAACCACTAACATGGACGTCATTTCAAGTAGTCAACAAACTTCGTTGGGAAATTAGACAACGGTTTGGTTTTAAAAAAATAAAAGTAGGGCATGCTGGTACTTTAGACCCTCTAGCTTCAGGCTTGTTGATATTGTGTACTGGTAAATTCACCAAGAATATAGATTCCTACCAAGCGCAAGTGAAAGAGTATACGGGTACTATTACTGTAGGTGCTACAACACCGAGTTATGATCTCGAATCTGAGGTAGATGCTACCTTTCCTTTTGACCACTTGACAGTAGCTACTATTCACGACACTACAAAGCAGTTTATAGGAGAGGTTTTACAAAAACCACCTATTTTTTCTGCTTTGAAAAAGGATGGTAAACGTTTGTATGAAATGGCACGAGCAGGAGAATCTGTTGAGGTTCCAGCGCGAAAGATATCTATTAGTGACTTTGAAATCACAAATATTAATTTACCAGAAATTGAATTTAGAGTGGTGTGTAGCAAGGGTACTTATATCCGTTCATTAGCCTACGATTTCGGAAAAGCTTTGGAATCAGGAGCTCATTTGTCGGCATTGAGACGAACAAAGATAGGTGACTTTTCTGTAGAAGACGCTCTTTCTTTGGAAGACTATATCACAGCTATTCAAAACGAATAAAAGTGCACTGATTTCTATTTAAACAAATGTCCATACCAGCTATCTTCTGCTGGGATTTCCCAATAGGTTTCGTAGTCACCTTTTGTGTGTACCATATTGTCAAATACAACTGTTTTTTTGTTTACAGCCTTGTCTTTTATGAGTTTTTTAAAGCTTTTTAGGTCTTTGTATTGTACATATGGTCCTTGTTTGAAGCAAGGATTCATTTTGTCCATAAGTACTGTGTCGAATGTTGCTTCTAACTCGGCTATAAATAAATTTAAGGAGTTGATTGCAGGAGTTTTTATGGATATATCAGGACTTGTGAATATCACTAAGATACGGTTGTATTTTAGTTCGTAGGCACAAGGGATATCTTGTGTATCTTGTTGCCAGTTTTCTAAAAACGCTGCTACCTTGGTTTGAAATTCTTCTAGCTGATTCGGATATATTTTTTTACTTGAAGGATAGATCCATACTTTGGCATTTTCTTCAAGTAAAGCGTAATCTTTTAGCATAAACTGTAGCTATGGTTTTTTAGATCTAGCTCTGTTTTTTTAGATCTAGTTGTTTGAGTAGAACTCTATTGAATTTTCTTTTTGTAGGCTTCCAATGCGGCAATCACTTCGTTTTCGTCTTCGTAGGATTTTTCAATGATGTCCCTTGCATCCTCAGGCATTATGCGCTTGTATGACTTAGGAAGTTTTCTTGAATCAACAAATTTACCATGAGATCGCTCCATAACAATATAGTATCGCATGTTGCCATTCTCGAGATATGACCCAATTTCGTATATGTTGTTTCTTAGTTTTTTTAGGCGTTTTGCCTTTGAAAAATAAACAAAAGCAACTAGTGCAACTGTAGATGTAATTAAAGTAGTTGTCATATCTTTTTAGGGGTATTTTTTTGTGTAAATATGTAAATGTCTATTTGTTATTTTCTAGTATATTTGAATATAACTAAATATTTCTTTTCAGTGGTCAAATATACAATAATTTTTATCACATTATTTGCTTCATGTGTTACTAATAATAATGAAAATACAGAAATACCTAAATTTAGGGATACTACTATTTCGAATTTAGAAACCACTTCTTCTTTTAAAATAGAAGCGCTACTTTCTTCCAATTCTCTAAAAAAAACTGCTTCTTGGACAACCTATAATGAGTTGGTCCTCTTGTTTTCAGAACAGTATAGTTCGGTTTCTCCAAGTGATGCTTTGGAACACTCCAAAGAACTTCTCGATTTTGCTGAGGTTTTGGGGGACTCTCTCAATATTTCATTATTGAAGTCACGTGGTGTTTATGCCAGGATAAACACGTTAGAATCTGAGGTGCTAAGATTGCACGATATGTCCTTTATCAGCTCTATCAAAGCAGAGGAGGTACAGCGTCAAACGGGAAAGATAGCCAATGTTATCAGCTCTTTGAATGCTAAAATAAATGCGGTGTTTGAGCAGGATGCTTTGAATTCAGATTTAGATTTTGATGAATCTATATTTAATTTTGATAGTATTGTTCCAGAGGAATATCCTATTCGTAAACGCAAACAGAAAAGAAGAAGTTTTGAACGTTGAGATTTTTATCCTATGAAACTGTTGTAAGGGTTTCAAAGATCAATGTTGCTTCGTAACCTTGCCTTAAAAGATAGTCTACCATCTTTTTTTTCTTTTTGAAAGCATCTGTTTCCTTGATGCTGTTTTGTTTCTTTTGTATCAAATCTTGTAATGTCAATATATACATTTCATCATCGATTTCTTTCAGTCCGAGCTTGATGTTATAGGCAGAAATATCCTTGCGTTTGAGTTCTTGGGTGATTCGTATTTTTCCCCATTTTTTAATGCGAAATTTTCCACGGGCAAAACTTTGAGCAAACCTACTCTCATTTAAAAAGCCCTCTGTAATCAAATGTCCGATGATTTGTTCTTGGGCTTCAGCAATCATTTTTAGCTTGTATAGTTTGTCTACCACCTCCTTATGGCAGCGCTCTTGGTACGCACAGAAATGCTCCAATGCGCGTGTGGCTTCAATTACTGTATAGGTTTTATTGCTTTGCATTTTATTTTTTTGACTTCGTGAAAATACAAAAAAACACTGTGATATTTCCTATAGATATTTGTGTAGATCTTTTTAAGATAGAGCTTAGCAATGTTTTTTATAAAAGTGTATAGCTTTTCTGAGTAAAAAAAACGGCTGCCCTTTGAAAGGCAGCCGTTTGTACTTGATTTAAAATTAAAATTAGCCGATTTTACGAACTTTCAACCACATTTTAAAACGCATGGTCAAGAAGAACAGGATTGGTACAATCACTAGTGTAAGGAATGTGGCCACGAACAATCCGTAGATTACCGTCCATGCCAATGGTCCCCAGAAGATTACATTGTCTCCACCGAAGTAGACATGTGCATCAAATTCACCAAAAAGACCAAAGAAATCAATGTTCAGTCCAATTGCAAGCGGTATCAAACCTAAAATGGTTGTAATAGCAGTTAGTAATACAGGACGCAAACGTGCACTTCCTGCTTTTACGATACTTTCAAACAAGTCCTCTTTGTGAAGGTAAGCGTCGGGCTTTAAGTTGAGGACAATTTTTCTTCTGTCCATTAGTAACTGTGCATAATCTAGCAACACCACTCCGTTATTCACCACAATACCTGCCAAGGAGATGATTCCCATCATGGTCATCATAATCACAAAAGGAGCTCCTGTAATTACCAATCCTCCAAACACTCCGATCAAACTCAAAAAGATAGCGATCATGATGATTCCTGGTTTGGATACAGAGTTGAATTGGAAAATCAAAATAAAGAAGATCAATGCCAATCCAGTAAAGAATGCTCCCATCAAGAAGTTCATTTGTTTGTTTTGTTCTTCAATCTGTCCTGTAAAGTCAATTTTAATACCCTTAGAAAGTTCTGTAAAAGAACTCATTTCCTCTTGAATTTGTTTGACGATACTTCCTGCATCTGTATATCCAGGTGATAAAGCAGAGTAAACAGTTACCACACGCTTGGTGCTTTTGTGCTTGATGGCACTAAATCCAGAGTTGTTTTTTTGTTTGGCAACGGCTGACACAGGTACTTCTTTAATTTGACCGTCAGACATGTCTCTAAAAGTAATCTTCTGGTTGAACAATGCACTTTTGTTGTAACGGTTTTCTTCATTGAATCGTACATAGATATCATAGTCTTCACCATCTTCTTTGTAGATTCCGGCCTTACTTCCAAAGATGGAGTTTCTCAATTGCATTCCAACCTGTCCAGTACTCACGCCAAGCTCACCAGCTTTTTTACGGTCGACAACTACTTGCATTCCAGGTTTGTCACGGTTGACATCGATTTTTAATTCGTCGATACCAGCTATATTTTTTGAGTTGATGAACTCACGCATTTTTTCTGCGGTCGCAATTAATTCAGCATAATCTTTTCCTTCTATTTCGATACTAATAGGTGCACCTGCTGGAGGTCCGTTGGCATCTTTTTCAACAGAGATCAACACTCCAGGAAAAATACCTACCAATGCGGTTTGTACTTTCTGACGTAACAATTCACTATCAGCACCACGTCTGTATTTGTATTCACGCATGGAAGCTGTGATCTTCCCTTTGTGTGGCATTTCAGCAGCAGATCCTCCATCTGTTTGTGGGTTTCCAGCACCTTCTCCTACTTGAGAAATTGTACTTTCTACCAAGAAATTATAGCCACCATCCACATATTCTTCACCATTTAAAACAGCGTATACTTTTTCCTCAATTTGCTGGGTGATCAGATTGGTTTTTACAATATCGGTACCTTCAGGATATTCAATATATACGATAATTTGGTTGGGCTTGTTGTCAGGGAAAAATTCAATTTTCGTACGTTGACTTGCAACAGAGCCACCAAAAGCTCCAAAGGCAAAAATCAAGAGTAGGAAGGTGGCAATTACCAAAGCAACTGCTTTCCATCCTGTCATTGCTTTGCGTAATACTCTTTCGTACCACTGCTCTAGACGAGGCAATACTTTGTTTTGAAATGCATTTGCCCATGATCTTATAAACAAACGGTATGCCCACAATAAAATGGCTGTAAACACAAGTACTGAACCTAGTGCATTGTATTTGCCACCAAAGAAAAAGATAACAGCTCCGAAAGCAACTAGGATTAGAGATGTTTTGATAATTTGTTGTAGCGGCATGTTTTTGTCCTCTGTGGTCATAAATTGCGAGACCATCACAGAGTTGAAAAAGATAGCTACAAACAAAGAAGAACCTAAAACTACGGAGAGTGTGATTGGGAAATAAACCATAAATTGTCCCATGACCCCTGGCCACATTCCCAAAGGAATAAATGCAGCAACTGTTGTTGCTGTAGAAATAATAATAGGATAAGCGATTTCACTGATTCCTTTTTTTGCTGCTGCTACACGGCTCATTCCTTCTTCTTCCATCAAACGGTAGACATTTTCTACCACTACAATTCCGTTGTCTACCAACATTCCAAGTCCCATAATTAGACCAAAAAGGATCATGGTATTCATCGTGTATCCCAATGCGTTTAAGATCATCAAAGACATAAACATAGACATGGGGATTGCAAAACCAACAAACAAGGCGTTTTTGAAACCAAGGAAAAACATCAATACTGTCACTACCAAGATGATACCGAATATGATATTGTTGACCAGGTCGTCTACCTGTCCAATTGTCTTCGAAGATTGGTCGTTTGCGATAGTAACTTGTAAATCTTTTGGAAATACATTTTCAATGGCATCGGCTACGATGATTTGAATTTGATCTGCTGCAGCCACCATGTTTTTTCCAGAGCGTTTCTTTACATCTAGCATCACAACGCTGTGTCCATTTTCACGGGCATAAGTAGTCTTGTCTTTGTCTTTAAATTGTACCGTTGCAATATCCTCTAAATAGATAGGGTTGTGACGTTCGTTTTTGATGACAAAATTATTCAAGTCTTTCGGGTCCTTAATTTCTCCCACAATTCGTATGGTACGCCTTTGTCCACTCGTAATCAGATTACCTGCAGATAAAGTAGTGTTCCCGTTTCCGATAGCTCCAACGATGTCGTTAAAACTGATCTTTGCAGCCATCATCTTGTAGATGTCCACTGCGATTTCTACTTCTTTGTCCTGTGCCCCGCGAATGTCTGCCTTTTTGATTTCAGGCAAGTCTTCTATTTCTTCCTGTAAATATTCTGCAAACTCCTTTAGTTTGTAAACAGGGTAGTCACCTGAGATATTGATATTTAGAATTGGCAATTCCTCAGACATGCTCAATTCAAATACGTTGGGTGCTACTTTGGCATTGTTAAAAGTAGGCCAGTCTTCACTTGAAGTTTCACTGTCTATTTGGTCTTTTACCTTTTGTTTAGCTTGTTCCACGGTGATACTTTCGTCAAACTCGACAATCACAATAGAGTAATCTTCTTGAGATGTAGAGGTGATATCAACGACATTACTCACTGTTTTCAAACGGTCTTCAACCGGGTTTGTAATTAATTTTTCGATGTCTTCGGCTGTGTTACCTGGGTAGACAGAGCTGATGTATATTTTAGTTTCCTTGATTTCAGGGAAATTTTCTCTCGGCATGCTAAAGTAAGCGGAGATTCCCATAAAGAATATCAAGGCCATCAATACATAAATGGTCGTTTTGTTGTTGATTGCCCATGAGGACAATCCAAATTCTTTGTCAACTTTTTTATCGGTCATTGTAAATGTTTTTCGTTGCTATATTTTTAACACAATAGGTCAATTATGATTAAAGGCTTTTAAGCACTTTAACCGTTTGTCCATTTGTTACGCTTCTTGCACCTTCGTCAATAATTTCAATACCTTTGCTAAAATCATTCAGTATTTCAATCACGTCCCCTTGGGTTTTCCCCGTACGAATGATGGTTCTTTTGGCAGTTGCTTCCCCGATTTTATTTTTTGCTCCAATGGTATAGATATACTGTTCTCCCGCTGCATTTTCTGAGATGATACTTTGAGGGATCAATATTGCTGTTTCATTGCTGTAATCATTGATTTGCAATTTAGCAGTCATGTTGGGCTTGATAGTTTTTGAAGGGTTTTCTATTCCAATTTCAACGTTAAATGTTCTATTGTTAGGATTGATAAAATTCCCTACTTGTTGTACAGTAGCGTCTACAACTTTTCCGAGTACAGGCAAATGTACCTTTACTTTTTTCCCTTTTTGAATGTTCTTGATATGGCTTTCAGGGATGTCAGCGTCTACATACATTTTACTGAGGTTGATGACACGAAAAATTTCTGCTCCCATTCCAGGTGCAACCACAGTTCCTTCTTCTTTGAATATTTCGTCAATCGTTCCGCTAAAAGGGGCTCTGATTTTTGATTTTTCTAATTGTTCTTTGGCTTGAGCCAGTCCATTTAGAGTAGTTTGGTAGTTGGTTTCAGCTTGTAGGTATTCTATTTCAGATCCTATTTGCTGTTGCCACAAACGCGCTTGTCTTTCAAAGACAGTCTTTGCCAATTTGGATTGGGTTTCCAATTGTGCGATTTGATCGCTTATTCCGTTGTCACTTAATAGTGCTAATACAGCACCTTTTTGTACATATTGTCCTTCTGTTACATATACTTTTTTAAGGATTCCTGGCATTTCAGGATATATCAATATATTTTTTTTAGTACTAACATTTCCTTGCACTTCAACATAGTGGTTGAATGTTGTAGGTTGGACTAAAAGTGTCGTAACTAATGGTAGTTTTTTGCTTGTGTCCAGTCGTGCAATAGCAGTAGAAAGAGAATCCAATTGAATTTGAATCGCTTTTTGGTTTGCTTCTATTTCCTTTTTCTTTGCACGGATTTCTTTGATATCTCCGGTTTCAATTACGTTTTGAATGCTTTGTTTTTTTTCCTCTCCACAAGCAGTTAACAGAACTGCACTTGCAAGGATGCTATAGATATATTTCATGACTTTTTATTTGTTTAGGTTGATGGTGTTTTTTAAAACTACTTTTTTATTGATGACCTCTGAGATGGCTTTTAGGTATTCTTGCTGGCTGCTGTACAATTGCATTTGCACTTGGCGTAAAGCAATACTACTCGTCAATCCTTCTTTGAATTTTACCGTGTTTTTGCGTTCTATTTTTTCTGCCAGCGATAGGTTTTTTCTTCTATTCTCGAAGGTCTCTAAAGCAAGTATGTAATTGCTTTGTGCGTTTTTGATATCTAAGCTTAATTTTTGTTCAGTATCTTTTAGACTGTTGATGGAAGCATCCCATTTTATTTTTGCCTGACGTTTTTGAGATCTTATCTTAAATGAAGTAAAGATGGGAAAGTTGATACTTACCCCAGCGACTACGGTAGATAGCCAATCTTGTTGGTTGTCGAACAAATCACCAAAACTACTGTTGATACCTTGGTAATTTCCGCTTACAAATCCTGCGATACTTGGAAGGTATTTAGCGCGTTCGCTTTGGTAGAGCAATTCTTTACTCTGTACATCGTTGAGTGCGATTTTATAGTCGATGTTATTAAAGACACTGTGTTTTGTTTTTGTTCCTTCAAGCGTGCTGTGATTGGCAATTAATGTTTCCAAACTTTCGTAGAGGTCAATTTGAGTTGTTGCTGGTATACCAAGTAGTAATTGCACCATTCCTTGAGCTACTTCATTGGCATTGCTAAGGTTTTTACGAGTATTTTCAAGGTCTGCCAAAGTCAAAGAGAGTTGTTCTACACTTTCTTCTTCGGTCAATCCGTTTTCATAAATTGCTTTTGTGTCGTTGAGGTTTTCTTGCACACTTGCAATATTTCGATCCATAATCGCAATATTTTCTTTGGTGATTTGCGCTGTGGTATAGGCATTTACAACGGCTATTTCAATCTCATTTTCCGTCTTTTCCTTGTAGTTTTTTGAGATTTCTAAAAAGACCTTTGAAGCTCTCAATCCAACGATATAAGACCCGTCAAATATCAGTTGCGACAGGGTTACAGAGGGACTTAAGCTGTGTTTAGGAATAAAGAAATCTATGATAGGATCTCCGTTTTCTATGGGACGTACAATGTTACTTTTGTAATCAATCTTTCCATTGATTTGCGGGAGTCCCATTGTGATGGTTTCCCATCTCTTTTCTTCAGCGGCTTGAATGTTCAAGCTCGCATTTTGAATGCTCCTATTGTGTTGCAGTGCATACTCTGTGGCTTCCTGCAGGCTAAAAGAGGTTTTTGTGGTGCCGTTTTGTGCGTAGCTAAATTGTGCTAGCAGCACTAGTAGTAGGCTAATGGTTGTTTTCTTCATTTTATTTTTGTTGTTGTTTTGTTTGTTCTAATATTTCGATTCCTTTTTTTGTTGCGATACCTCGAATGTGGTATTCTATATAGTTTTCAAATAGATAATTCATATCGAATTGTTCGGTTGGAAAAGTGTCTCCGTCTTTGATTCCAGATATCCCCACGAAATAGATACGGGTCATTAAGTCCACGTCTAAGTCTTTCCTAAAATAGCCTTCTGCGATTCCCTTATTGATATTGTCAGCAACGCAGGTCTGCATCATCTCAAATTGTTTTTGCATTAAGGCGTTGTGTACTTTAGTATAGTATTTTTTGAGTTGGTAGATGCTAGGGGATCGCTCGTCTTTTACTTTCTGTATGATAAACCGTTTGATACGAAAAACTTCTTCAATTGGGTTGTGTTGCTCATCAATGATTTTGTCAATCCCTTCACAAATGGTGTCAAATAAATTGAATGTTGTCGCTTCTACCAATTTGTTTTTGTTAGGGAAGTGGGTGTAAATCGTCTTTTTAGAAATTCCTAGTTTTTGGGCGATATCGTCCATCGTAACGCTTTTGAACCCAAGGTTCAAAAACATTTCAGTCGCCGTTTGCAATACATTTTCTTTCATACTCATAAAATTCAATGCAAATCTACGTAGGAAACTTTAAAAACAAAAAAAGTTTCCGTAGTTTTTTTTGTTAACAAAAGATTAAATACTTGGTTTTGTATCCCTTGTTATTATTTTTTACAAAAGCGAGTTCGTTTCATTCCTTTCTTTTACTTTTACAAAAAATATTTTAGATTTTGAATATAACGGATTACAAAGAAGAATTTCTTGCCTACTTAAAAGAGCGCATTGTAGCTAAGGAGCCTGAGAACTTATATGCTCCTATAGATTATATATTGGAATTGGGAGGAAAACGTTTACGCCCTATATTGGTTTTGATGGGAGTAGATGCTTTTGGAACTTCCTATAAAGAAGGGTTGGACGCTGCTTTGGCAGTAGAGGTATTTCACAATTTCACCTTGTTGCACGACGATATTATGGATGCGGCCCCTTTGCGTAGAAAAAAAGCTACCGTTCATGAGAAATGGGATGTGAATACAGCAATTTTATCTGGAGATGCCATGATGATTATGGCGTATCAGTTATTGGAGTCCTATGATGGGGCTGAGTTCAAACAATTGCTTCAATTATTTAGTAAGACATCTTTGGAGGTTTGTGAAGGACAGCAATATGACATGGATTTTGAGACGCGTAGTGATGTAACGATTCCAGATTATATTGAGATGATTCGTTTGAAAACATCTGTTTTGGTTGCAGCAGCTTTAAAAATGGGGGCTATTATTGCGGGTGCCTCAGAAAAAGAATCTCAAAACATTTATGACTTTGGATTGAATTTAGGTTTGGCCTTCCAGTTGCAAGATGACTATTTGGACGCTTTTGGTGATCCTGAAACATTTGGAAAACAAATAGGAGGGGATATTATAGAAAATAAAAAGACCTTTTTGTATTTACAGGCTATGTCTCATGCAGATGCGGCACAAAAAGAGGAACTGGCAGTTTTGTTTTCTGGAAGTGATTCAGATACGGATGCTAAAGTTACACGTGTCAAAGAATTGTTTGTCGCTATTGGTAGTGATGTATTGACACAAAAAGAAATAAAATCCTATACAGAAAAAGCTTTTTCGGTACTGGAAAGTATGGAAATAGCTGAAGATAAGAAGCTTGCCTTGCGTTTGTTTGGTGAAAGCTTGATGACGCGTACGGTCTAGTGCAAATTTTTTAGATTTTTTTCTAGAAAAGTATTGTCAATTGCAAAATATTGTTAATTTTGCAATCCGTTTCGGACCCATAGCTCAGTTGGTTAGAGCACCTGACTCATAATCAGGTGGTCCTTGGTTCGAGCCCAAGTGGGTCCACTTT